>NZ_CP072113.1:1267761-1901641 GCF_017654605.1 Yimella sp. cx-51 | reverse complement strand
ACCCGCCAGGTTGGGTACGCGGTCGGCGGGTGAGTCGCCTTTGAGGGCGGTGTGGCCGCGGTCGTGATTGTAGGTGTGCAGGAAGGCCGGGAACGCGGCGACGCGTTCGGTCTCGCTGGCGTACGGGCGGGCGTAGGCCCATTCCTCTTGCAGGGTGCGGTTGAACCGTTCGACCTTGCCGTTGGTCTGTGGCCGGTACGGCTTGGTCCGTTTGTGCTTGATGGCGTTGTCTGCCAACAGTTTCCCGAACACGTTCGAGCGGTAGCAGGCCCCGTTGTCCGTCATCACCCGGGTCGTGATGATCCCGATCGAGGCGAAGTGCGCCAGTGCCCGGGACATGAACTGGGTCGCGGTCTCCTTCTTCTCGTCGGCCAGGATCTCGGAGTAGACGTAGCGGGAGTGGTCGTCTACCGCGTGGTGCAAGAACGCGTACCCCAGGTTGGGGCGCCCGTGGACGGTGCGTGGCCGGTCGGCCTCGCGGTGCGCACTGGAGTTACGACCGCCGATTGATCGGCCGTGGATCCGGTGCCCGCCACCATCGGGATCCGGCCGAGTTTCTTGACATCGACATGGACCAGGTCTCCCGGCGCGTCCCGCTCGTACCGCACGACTTGACGGCGTCGAGCCCTCACCGGGACCCCCGTTGCGGGATCGGTCCACGACAGTCGCAGGCACCCGTACCGGGTCAGGATCCGCTGCACCGTGGCCGGGTTCATCCCCAGGTGGTACGCGATCCTCGCCGGTCCCCAGCGCCGCGCGACCCGCATCCCGACCACCCGCCGTTCCCGACGCCGTACCGTCCGGTGCGGGCACGAGACCGGCCGACTGGACCGGTCGCTCATCCCGGCCGGCCCCTGCTCCCGGTACCGGTCGGACCACCGCTTCGCGGTCGTGACCGACACGTTGAACCGGTCCGCTGCCCGCCGTAGCGGCCATCCGTCCTCAACGACGCACCGAGCCAGCAACAGTCGACCGCGCGGCGTCAGCAGCGCGTTAGCGTGGGACATGAAGACCTCCGTGGTGAGGGGTGTGTTCCTAGACAGCTCCACACCTCACTCGGAGGTCTTCCTCATGTCACGCCGACAAGCCGAGCCCGTACCTAACGTCCCGGGTCAGTACAGCTAGGTGTCTCCTCGACATAACCAGGCGGCAGATCAGCCAGCGCCAGTGTTGCCCTCGTGAGTTCGGCTGCCGAGAGCACCCGCTTGGTCGCACTGGAGGAGCTCGGTGCAGCTGAAGTCGTCGTTGCACCGGAAATGGAACCGACGATCGGACTGCTCGACGTGGCGTCGGGGGACCCCTCGCGGCCGGAGGAGCAGGCGGTCAGCGATCCGGTCAGGAGAAGGGCAGCGACGAGGCCGGGGGAGCGATGCGAGATGGGGCACCCTTCTGGGTCGCCAAACCCTACTCGGTGCAGCTCAGCGGTCGCTGGCCCGAATGCGCAGGCCACTGCCGATCAACCGTCGGATGAGGTCGCTGCCGGACACCTCCTGTGCGCCCGCGGAGACCACCGCCTCATACCGCTCCTGCGGGACGTCGTAGTGATCGCCGTCGAACAGGTGCTCGGGCAGCCCTGTGCGGCGGGCGAATTCGTGCAGTTCCTCGTACGATGCGTCGCTCACCAAGTGCGACCACAGGCGGTCGTAGGCCGGCCAGAACGGCGGGTCGATCAGGATCGTCATGCGAGCGCAACTCGCAGGCGCTCGGCGTATTCGGCGGCTTCACCGTCGGCGTATTTCGTGCGTGGCCAGAAGAACCCGCGCAAACCGTCGCCCTTGGTGCGGGGTACCACATGACAGTGCAGGTGCGGAACCGACTGAGAAACCACGGTGTTCATCGCGGTGAACGAACCCTGAGCATCAAGCGCTGCCGGAATCGTGGACGCGATGTGCTGCACCTCGGTGAAGAACTCTGGGAGGAGATGCGTTGGAAGGTCAGGCAACGTGCTGATGTGCTCGCGGGGAATCACCAGCACATGTCCCTTGAAGACCGGGCGGGTGTCGAGGAAGGCGAGCGTCGTCCCTGTCTCGTGCACGACCTGCGCGTCGACCTCGTCCCGCACGATCGCGCAGAAAACACAAGCAGCCATTCGGGGAGTATCGCGCAGAAACTCCCAGATTCGGAATCAGATCGACTGTTGGGTTCGCAGAGTGATGTTGTGACACGCCTGGCAGGTCTCGGCGGGCACCAGTCCCCAGTGCATCAGCCAGCTGAACACGTAGCATCCGGCACAGAATCCGAGCACTGCCTCCAGCGAGGCGAACACCAGTAGCACGCCGATGAGGCTGAGAGCTACGCACGCCGAACCAAGCCCGAGCCAGGCGATCGAAGCAGCCGCGGTGAAAACGAACCCGATGGTCTGGGCAAATCGTTTCGGCGCGCCCGGCACCAGAACAGCGGCGCCCAGTCGAGGAGCGACCACCTGGGCCGCCAGGCGACCGAGCGGACTGTATCGCGGACCCGACAGCGCCCGAAGTGCGAAGCCGGCGGCCATCAGCACGGGCAGCCATGACCACCGGGTGACCAGCGTGATGACCGCCAGCACCACGACACCTGAGGCGACGGTGCGAGCTGCCTTCTCGTTCACCTCACGCGGGAAGCCGATACGCATAACAACAAATTATGGATTGGCGAAGCGGGCCCGCACTACCTCGGTCCACCATCCGGAAACAAGAATCCGCCTGAGCAGCCGGCCGCTCTCACGAGCGACACGGCCCACTCAGGCGGACGGAGCGGAGGTTGGCGGCTGCTTCGCGAGCGCCGCCAACCTCCGCTCACTCGGTCACAGGTCGTAGTACATCTCGAACTCGTGGGGGTGCGGACGGAAACGGATCGGGTCGACCTCGTTGAGGCGCTTGTAGTCGATCCAGGTCTCGATGAGGTCCTCGGTGAACACGCCGCCCTCGGTGAGGTAGTCGTGGTCGGCCGCCAGGGCGTCCAGCACCTCGGGCAGCGAACCGGGCACCTGCTCGATGTTCGCGTGCTCCTCCGGCGGCAGCTCGTAGAGGTCCTTGTCGACCGGCTCCGGCGGCTCGATGCGGTTCTTGATGCCGTCCAGACCGGCCATGAGCTGTGCGGCGAACGAGAGGTAGGGGTTGGCCGACGGGTCGGGGATGCGGAACTCGATGCGCTTGGCCTTGGGGGAGGTGCCCGCGATCGGGATGCGGACGCACGCCGAACGGTTGCGCGCCGAGTAGACCAGGTTGACCGGAGCCTCGTAGCCCGGCACCAGGCGGTGGTAGGAGTTGACCGTCGGGTTGGTGAAGGCCAGCAGCGACGGCGCGTGCTTCAACAGGCCACCGATGTACCAACGGGCAAGGTCGGACAGACCGCCGTAACCCTTCTCGTCGTAGAACAGCGGCTCGCCGTCCTTCCACAACGACTGGTGGGTGTGCATACCCGAACCGTTGTCGCCGAACAGCGGCTTCGGCATGAAGGTCGCCGTCTTGCCGGCCTGGAAGGCGGTGTTCTTGATGATGTACTTGAACTTCATCACGTCGTCGCCCGAGCCGAGCAGCGTGGAGAAGGTGTAGTTGATCTCCTGCTGACCGGCGGTGCCGACCTCGTGGTGCGCACGCTCGACGTTGAGGCCGACCTCGGCCATCCGCAGGCACATTTCGTCGCGCAGGTCAGCCATGTGGTCGACCGGCGGCACCGGGAAGTAACCACCCTTGACCCGCGGCTTGTAACCCAGGTTGCCGCCCTCTTCGACGCGACCGGAGTTCCACGCACCCTCGATGGAGTCGATGAAGTAGTAGCCCGAGTGCTCGTTCGTGGCGAAGCGGACGTCGTCGAAGATGTAGAACTCCGCTTCGGCACCGAAGTAAGCGGTGTCGGCGATGCCGGTCGACTTCAGGTAAGCCTCCGCCTTCGCGGCGATGTTGCGCGGGTCGCGGCTGTAGGCCTCACCGGTGAACGGGTCGACGATGGAGAAGTTCATGATGAGCGTCTTGTGCTCACGGAACGGGTCGACGTAGGCCGACTGCGGGTCGGGGATCAACTTCATGTCTGACTCGTGGATCGCCTGGAACCCGCGGATCGAGGAGCCGTCGAACATCTGGCCGGTCTCGAATGCGTCGTGGTCGAACGTGGCGGCAGGCACATTGAAGTGCTGCATCACGCCCGGCAGGTCGCAGAATCGAACATCGACGAACTCGACGCCTTCGTCCTTGATGAACTTCAGGACCTCATCGGCGTTGTTGAACATTGAACCTCCATCGTGGATGAGCGTCGGGGCACGTACCGTGCCACCCGACTGCACCCGACTTTAGCGGTGTCGCGTTTCCCGACCGTGAGCAGTTTGTTTCGTGGGTGTTACGTGTCGGAGCAGGAGACACGCCTGCGTGGACGGCCCTCGCCTCGCATACCCTCAAGGGGTGGTTGATCGTCGTGACGTAGGAAGCTGGCTCGAGGGCCCCGGCGCGCTGCGTGAGCATGCCCCGGGCGACTACCCCGGTAAGGACCTCGGCCTGCCGAAGGACGGCCCGGGTTCCATCGCGACGACCGGTCCGCGCGCCGTTGCACTCATCGTCGACTGGGCGCTCTGCTCGATCATCGCCGCCGGGCTGCTGCGGTACAGCTGGGGCGAGCCCGGCGCAGGCAGCTTCAAACCACTGCTGGTGTTCATCGTCGAGAACATCCTGCTCGTCGGCACCCTCGGTTACACGATGGGACACCGACTCATGGGCCTACGCGTGCTATCGGTCGACGGTCAGCGGGCCAGCATCGTCCAGATCGTCATCCGCACCCTGCTGCTTGCGCTCGTGCTGCCCGCGGTGATCTGGGACAAGGACAACCGAGGCTTCCACGACCGCATCGCACGAACGATGATCCTGCGGACGCGGTGACACGCACCGAACCAATGAAGTGGGTCTCTGCATGTGCAGAGACCCACTTCATTCTGTCTGTTCCGCGTCAGCGGACTACGACGTCCTACCGCCCGCGCATGCCGCGCCGGTCGGGACGCGCATTCCGCGGATCCATCCCTGCCGGGATCGGCGGCCGGCTGGCACCCAGCGCCCGCAGACGCTTGTTGACGGCCGACACTTCGGCGGTGGTCAGCTTCTTGTCGAGCTTGCCCATGCGCTTGGTGAGCTCACCGACGCGGATCGCGTCATCGCCCTGGCCCACGCGGTAGATCGTGATCGGCACTTCCGGGCCGACGACACGCTCGATGCGCTTGCGCTCGGAGGTCAACAGCTTGGAGGCGCCGCCCTTGGGGCCCTCGCCGATCAGCACGACACCAGGACGTCCGACCGCGCGGAAGACCATCGCTGCTGACGACATGTCACGCACGTTGCGGGCCCGCCCGGCATCGGCAGCCACCGGCTCCTGCTCCACGAACCAGCCGCGACGCAGTGCGCCCAGGGCTGCTCCGCTGGCGCCGGGCTGACCGTCCAGCGCACCGTAGGCAGCGCGCTCAGCCAGTCGGCCGAAGACGATCATCGCCACCAGGATGCCGACCATCAGACCCAGGAAGCCCAGGTAGATCGGGTGACCCCACCACAGCCCCAGAAGCAGGAATGGCACGAAACCGGCGGCGAAACCGAGCGCCATCCACAACGGGATGCGCGGGTTCTGCTTGACGGCGCCTTGGTAGAGGGTCTTCATCTGGCTGAGCCGACCCGGCTTGTTCGGGTCCTTGGGCTTGCGGGTGCGGCGCGACTTCGTGGGCGCCTGCTCGGAGGATGTGGACATGGGCGTCAGCCTACTGGCGTCTGCAGCTTCGCCACGAGCGCAGAAGCCTCCTGGCGGGCCGGCTCGGTAGCGGCCTGTGCGAGGTGGTGCAGGTGCTCCGGCAATTCGCGACCCAAGGCCGCCATGGCCTGGGTGTAGAGGCGTCCGGCACGGTAGGAGGAGCGCACCAATGGTCCGGCCATCACCCCGACGAAGCCGAGGTCGCGGGCGACGTCAGACCAGTGCACGAACTCCTGCGGCTTGACCCAGCGGTCGATCGGGTGGTGCAACGGGGAAGGACGTAGGTACTGGGTGATCGTGATGATGTCGCAGCCGGCCTCATGCAGGTCGCGCAGCGCCTGCTCGATCTCCTCGTCCGTCTCACCCATGCCAAGGATGAGGTTGGACTTGGTGACCAGTTCGGCGTCCTTGGCCATCGACAGCACCCGCAACGACTTGTCATAGGTGAAGGCGGGACGAATGCGCTTGAAGATGCGCGGCACCGTCTCGAGGTTGTGCGCGAACACCTCCGGACGTGCTTCGAAGACCTGACCGACGAGGTCAGGCTCGGCGCCGAAGTCGGGCGGGAGGATCTCGACGCCGGTGTTGGGGTTGAGGGCGTGGATCTGCCGGATCGTCTCGGCGTACAACCGCGCCGCACCATCGGGCTGGTCGTCGCGGGCGACACCGGTGACCGTCGCGTAACGCAACTGCATCTGCTGCACCGACTCGGCCACCCGGCGTGGTTCGTCCATGTCGAGCTCGGTCGGGCGGCCGGTGGCGATGTCGCAGAAGTCGCAGCGACGGGTGCAGACGTCACCACCGATGAGGAAGGTGGCCTCGCGGTCTTCCCAGCACTCGAAGATGTTGGGGCAGCCGGCTTCCTGACAGACGGTGTGCAGACCCTCGTTCTTCACCATCGAATGCAGCTTGGTGTAGGCCGGACCCATCTTGGCCGTCGTCCGGATCCACTCCGGCTTGCGCTCGATCGGTGTCTCGGCGTTGCGTGCTTCGACGCGAAGCAGGCGGCGTCCCTCCGGTGCGACGGTCATCCTCGAACGGCTCCCTCGATCGACATTCAACGCCGCCCGCTCAAGCGGCGGCGACATGGTTCGCACCAGCCTACGCGTCCGGTGTTTTGTCGTTGATCCGGAACGCCGTACTGCTCCGTAGCACCGGCAGCGGTCTGACCGAGAAGACAAACGGAGGCAGTAGACGGCGTACGCCGGTCTGTGACCGGTGACCCGGTCCCGTGGCTCAGCCGAGGATCGAGGCGAGTCGCTTCTCCACGTACGGCAACACCTCGGCCACGGTGACCGTGCGCCCGAGTTCTTGGCTGAGTGTGGTCACCCCGGCGTCCGGAATGCCGCACGGCACGATGGCCGTGGCCCATGACAGGTCGCAGTCACAGTTGAGCGCGAAGCCGTGCATGGTCACATCACGACTGACGCGGATGCCGATTGCCCCAACCTTGCGCTCGGGTTTGCCGTCTCCGGCGGGAAACCACACGCCGCTGCGGCCATCGACACGCCCGGCGGAGTCGAGCCCGAGGTCGGTGCAGACGTCGATCATCATCTGCTCCAGGCGACGCACATAGGCCACGACATCGATCGGGTCACCCAACCGCACGATCGGGTAGCCGACGAGTTGGCCCGGGCCGTGCCAGGTGATTTTGCCACCCCGGTCGACGTCGACGACCGGCGTGCCGTCGAACGGCCGCTCGTGCGGTTCGGTGCGTTTGCCGGCCGTGTAGACCCGCGCGTGTTCCAACAACAACACGGTGTCCTCGCGTGAACCGTCGACAACCTCGGAGTGCACCTGCCGCTGCAGCTCCCACGCTCGCTGGTAGTCGACGAACTCGGGGTCGAAGCCGACATGTTCGATCTGCATCGGTCCAGGCTAGGGCGGGTCGATCGACGAAAGGCCGCCGGTTCGATACGCGTGAGTATGTAGGTTGGCGCCATGCGTGTAGGACTCGCCGGTTACGGCCTCGCAGGACGTCACATCCATCGGCCGCAGTTGAAGGCGGCCGGCTTCGAGATCGCTTCGGTCTCGACCAGCAACCCAGAGCGCATGGCCGAGGTGGAGAGCGACGAGCCGCAGGCTCAGGTCGTCCCTGATCTTGACGCATTGCTGCAGGTGCCTGATCTCGACCTGATCGTGCTGGCGACGCCGACCGGCATGCACGTCGACCATCTGCGCGCGGCGATTGCCGCCGCCGTCCCGATCGTGGTCGACAAGCCGATCACGCCCGATGCCGCATCGGCGCAGCAGGCCGTCGCCGCCGCCGCTGCGGCCGGCTGCCCGCTCACTGTTTTCCAGAACAGACGCTGGGACACCCCGCACCTGGCCGCGAAGAAGTTGCTGGCCGACGGCTCGCTCGGCGACCTGGTGCGTTACGAGTTCCGTTGGGAGCGTTGGCGTCCCGAGCCGAAGGCTCGCTGGCGGGAGCAGGATTCCGCCGCGGACGGTGGTGGTCTACTGCTCGACCTCGGCGCGCACCTGGTCGACTCCGCCGTCGATCTCTTCGGCCCGGTCGACAGCGTCGTGGCGACCATGGCATCTCACACCACCGCTGCCGAGGACGAGGTGGTCATGATGTGCCGCCACACCGGTGGGGTGGTGTCGCACTTGTCGACCACCTCACTCGCGGGTGTGCCCGGCCCACGGCTGCGGCTGAGCGGGACGAAGGCGGCGTACGTCGTGACCGAGTTCGAGGCCGAACCGAACGGTCTGCCGGGGTTCGAGAACCCCGCTGGTCATGTCGGGTGGTTGTGCCGCGCAGATGACCGCGAAGCGCTTCCCACGGTGGCTCCGGAACGCACCTTCTACGAGCAGGTCGCCGATGCCCTGAACAGCGACGATCCGCAGGCGAAGATGCCGGTCGACCCGCGCGACAGCGTCCATGTGGCCCGGGTGCTCGACGCGGCACGACGTTCGGCGCAGAACTGGCAGGTCACCCAGGTGGAGGGCCCCTGACCAGTACCTGTGGATAACTTCTGCTGCGTCTGAGCGTTCGGTGGCACCGTGGCCCCATGGACACCGAACAGCCCCGATCGTCCCCGGTCACGAAGTGCTCGACCGCCTCGGCACAGGCGGCACCGGTGAGGTGTGGGTGGTGCGTCGACCGGACGGAGTTCGCCTGGCGGCCAAGCTGATCCACCGCCATCTCGAGGTCTGCCAGGACGAGGAAGACCTGCTGCGCCGGATCGACCACGACCACGTGATCCGGCTGCACGACGCGATCGACGAGCCCGGTGAACACGGTCGTCGGGTGCTGCTGCTCGACCTCGCCGAGGGCGGCTCGCTCGCCGACGCCATCGCCTCGCGTCAGACTCTCACCGCGGGGGAGTTGGTCACCGTGCTCACCCCCATCGCCCGCACCCTGCACGACCTGCATGCTCTCGGCCTCGTGCACGCCGACATCTCCACCGGCAATGTGCTCTTCACCGATTCGGGCAAACCCCTCCTGGCAGACCTCGGCGTGAGCCGCGTCGCCGGCACCTACGACGAACACACCTGGGCCACTGAGGCCTGGGCGGCGCCGGAGGTGCTGGCAGGCGAGCACGCCACCCCTGCCAGCGATGTCTACTCGCTCGGCGCGGTCGGCTGGGCGTGCGTGACCGGCTTCCCTCCGCCACCGCATCTCGACCGTCGCGCCTTGGTGGAAACGGCCTCACATGTCGATGAGCGTGTGGCCAGGCTGATCGAGGAGGCGATGGCCTTCGACGCCGACGAGCGCCCTTCGGCCGGAGACTTCGCGCTGCGGTTGTGGCGTTGCGCCACACCGGAACCCGCACCCGTGGCCGGAAGCCGTGGCGCGCGACGCAGCGAGGTGCAGGACGACAGTGCGCTCCTGACGCGGAGGATGATCAGGGAGCGCAAGGTCGAGGAAGCCTCGGACGAGGACGACTCTGCGCCGTTGCGGCGCACCCGCTTCCCAGCCTTCCTCGCCCGGCACCGGGTGTCGTTGAAACCGGCTCTTGCCGCCGGCGCGGCCACTGCAGTGCTCGCGGCGGGCGCGTGGGCTCTCGTACCGCAGGCGAGCTCGCAGGCGCAGGGGAGCCTGGTGGGCGTGTCGCCGCAGGCAAGCCAGCAGCCTTCCGCGAAGAGGGTCAAACCCGCTGCGTCCGCCCCCTCGCAACCGACCGTCGTCACACCACGAGCCGTCGTCACCGCGCTGGTGACGGCCCGAGCCAGGGCGTGGGAGCAGGGGAGCCCCCAGCTCCTCTCCCACGCCCTAGCGCCCGGATCCGCGGCCGATCGGGCCGACCGCGCGTCGCTGATGACGGCTCGTCGTGACGGCATCGACTACCGCGGGTTGCGCTTCGACGTCGGGCAGGTGGCAGTCAGCCAGTCAGGCAGTGATCGGATGAGCGTGCAGGCTTCGATCAACCGGCCGTCCTACGCCGTAACTGTCGGCTCATCCGCCGCCGTGACGAAACCGGCTGTGTCACAGCGGGTTCGGCTTGACCTGGTGAAGGTCGACGGACAATGGCGGATCGAGCGGTGGTCATGAACCGACGCAGAAGGCCCGCAGGTCGACGACTGGGTCGTCCACCTGCGGGCCTTTGCTGACCTTCGTCGATCAGACCTCGAAAGCGCCTTCTTCCAGACGCGCCTTCATGTGCGTCAGGAAGCGAGCAGCGTCCGCGCCGTCGACGATGCGGTGGTCGTAGCTCAGGGCCAGGTAGACCATGGAGCGGATCGCGATGGTCTCGCCGCCGTCACCGTCAGGCACCACGACCGCACGCTTGACCACGGCACCGGTGCCGAGGATGCCGACCTGCGGCTGGTTGATGATCGGGGTGTCGAACAACGCACCACGGCTGCCGGTGTTGGTCAGCGTGAACGTGCCACCACCGAGCTCGTCCGGGGTGATCTTGTTGGTGCGCGTGCGGTCGGCCAAGTCGGCGATCTTGCGGGAGAGACCCGCGATGTTCAGATCGCCGGCGTTGGCGATGACCGGCACGAACAGGCCCTTTTCGGTGTCGACTGCGATGCCGAGGTTCTCGCTCGGGTGGTAGACGATCGAGTCGTCCTGCACGCTGGAGTTCAGCACCGGGTAGGCCTTGAGCGCCTCCACCGCGGCGAGCGCGAAGAACGGCATGAAGCTGAGCTTGACGCCTTCACGCTGCTGGAAGCCGGACTTGGCCTTGTCGCGCAGACGCGCGATCTTGGTGACGTCGACCTCCACCACCGTGGTCAGCTGCGCCGAGACCTGCAGCGACTCCACCATGCGCGAGGCGATGAGCTTGCGCATACGGGTCATCTTCTCGGTGGTGCCACGCTTGGGCGAGACAGCTGCCGGGGCAGCAGGTGCCGACGATGCAGCAGGCGCTGCCGGAGCAGCTTCAGCCTGGGGAGCGGCCGGCGGCTCCGGTGCCTTCGCAGCTTCGGCCGCGGCCTGCACATCCTGCTTGCGGATGCGACCGCCGACGCCGGTGCCCTTGATCGTCGACAGGTCGACGCCTGCCTCCTGGGCCAGCTTGCGCACCAGCGGCGTGACGTAACCGGAATCGGCGGAGTTGGACGCGGCCTTCGGCTCGGTGTCGGCCGGGGCGGGTGCAGCTGCCTGCTTCGCCTCGGGCTCCGGAGCCTCTTCGACCTTTTCCTGAGCCTTCGGCTCTTCCTTCGCTTCTTCCTTGGGCTCTTCCTTCGGTGCCTCAGCCTTGGGCTCCTCAGCCTTGGGCTCTTCCTTCGGCTCCTCGGCCTTCGGTTCTTCGGCCTTGGGCTCTTCCTTGGCTGGGGCAGCCTCGCCACCGACGACGGCGAGGTCGGCACCGACCGGCACCGTCTCGTCCTCCTGCACCAGGATCTTGCTGAGCTTGCCAGCAACCGGCGACGGCACCTCGGTGTCGACCTTGTCGGTCGAAACCTCCAGCAGGGGCTCGTCGACGGCGACGTCGTCACCCTCGGCCTTGAGCCAGCGGGTGATGGTGCCTTCGGTCACCGATTCGCCCAGGGCCGGCATCTTGATCGTTTCGCCGCCCTGCACCTCGCCGCCACCGGAAGAGGAGTCGCTCTCGGTCGTCTTCTCCTGCGCGGGCTCTTCGTCCTTGGACTCGGGCTCGGGCTCGGGCTTCTCTTCTTCCTTGGGCTCTTCGGCCTTGGGCTCCTCAGCCTTGGCCTCTTCGGCCTTGGGCTCGGAGTCGCCACTGTCGGAGGAAGCTGCGCCGTCGCCGATCACCGCGAGGTCGGCGCCGACCGGAACGGTCTCGTCCTCCTCGACGAGGATCTCCTGCAGGGTGCCGGCAACCGGCGAGGGGATCTCGGTATCGACCTTGTCGGTCGAGACCTCCAGTAAGGGCTCGTCGACAGCCACCTCGTCCCCGACGCTCTTGAGCCACCGGGTGACGGTGCCTTCCGTCACGGATTCTCCAAGTGCGGGCATCGTCACGCGTTCAGACATAGGTGCAGTCTCCTTGATTTGGGTGGCTCGGGTGGCTGAAGTTCATTTTCATCTCATGCATGGGCATGGAGGGGTTTACCGGCCAGAGCAAGATGCGCCTCGCCCAAGGCCTCGTTCTGGGTGGGGTGTGCGTGGATGAGAGATGCGACGTCGTCCGGCAGAGCTTCCCAGCAGACGATCAACTGGGCTTCACCGATCTGCTCGCCCATGCGCGCACCGATCATGTGGACGCCGACGACCGCGCCGTCCCCCGCCCGCACCAACTTCACCGACCCTTGCGTCTGCAGGATCTGGCTCTTGCCGTTGCCGCCCAGGTTGTATTCGTAGGTGCTCACCTCACCGTACTTCTCCTTGGCGGCCTCTTCAGTGAGCCCGACCGAGGCGATCTCCGGGTCGCAGTAGGTGACGCGCGGAATGCCGGTCTCCTCGATCGGAGTGGGTTCGAGCCCGGCGATGTCCTCGGCCACGAAGATGCCCTGGGCAAAACCACGGTGGGCCAGTTGCAGACCGGGGACGATGTCGCCGACCGCGCGCACCGACTGCACATTGGTGCGGCAGCGCTCATCGGTGGTGACGAATCCGCGGTCGAGCGTGACGCCGGCTTCCTCGTAGCCCAGGCCGTCGGTGACGGGCCCGCGGCCGACGGCCACCAGCAGCAGGTCGGCCTCGATGGTGTCGCCCGATTCGAGGGTGACGGTGACGCCGTCGTCCGAAGCGGTGGCGCCGGCGAACTTGACCCCCGTCTTGGCGGTGATCTTGCGCTTCTTGAAGGCACGCTCGAGCTGCTTGGAGATCGATTCGTCCTCGGCCGCGACCAACCGGGGCAGCGCCTCCACGATCGTCACCTGCGCACCGAACGAGGCGAACACCGAGGCGAACTCGACACCGATGACGCCGCCACCGAGCACCACGACCTTCTCGGGGACGAAGTCGAGCGCGAGCGCTTGGTCGCTGGTCATGATGCGGGGGCCGAGCTCGAGGCCGGGAATCGACTTGGCGTAGGAACCGGTGCCCAGGACGATGTTCTTGCCGGTGAGCACGCGGTCACCGACCGTGACGGTGGTAGGGGAGCTGAGCTTGCCCTCGCCCTCGACATACTCGATCGTGGCCGCGCCGACCAGACCCTGCAGGCCCTTGTGCAGTCGGGAGACGACACCGTCCTTGTACATGTGCACGCCCGCCATGTCGATCGATTCGAGCGAGCTGTTGACGCCGAATTTCGCACCGTGGCGAGCGGAGTCGGCCACCTCGGCGGCGTGCAACAGGGCCTTGGTGGGGATGCAGCCGCGGTGCAGACAGGTGCCGCCGAGCTTGTCCTTCTCCACCAGCGCCACCGACAGGCCGAGCTGGGCTGCCCGCAGAGCGCACGCGTATCCGCCGCTGCCTCCGCCCAGGATCACGATGTCGTAGGTCGGGTCGGTCGGCTCCGCCATGGGTGTGCAGCTCCTTGCGTTCGCAGGCCTTGAGGGTCGGCCCGAGGTCGCCGACTTCCGGACAATCTTGGCACTGGCGTGAATTGCGTGTGCAGGTGGTGCGCAACTGGTTGGTATATCGCTGGATCGGGCGTTCAACTCGTGCGAGAGTGGCTCGATCAGCCGCCGAGCAGAAGGAGTGCACATGTCATCCGACAAGCCGACGCCCAGTGAGGAAATGAAGGCGAAGTTCCGCGAGGCACTGGATAGGAAGAAGTCACACGGCGGACGGGACGTGTCCGACCACTCGGCACATTCGAAGGTCTCCGGAGCGCATGACGCGGAGACTTCAGGTGCTCAGCAGATGTTCCGCCGCAAGAGCGGTGGATGATTCACCGAACCCTTGTCTGAACGCGACGGCGGCGCCCTGCGAGATGCAGGGCGCCGCCGTTCTTCATGGCAGGAAATGGTTCAGCTGCGCGCCTCGGCCAGGGCGACCAGCGTGCGCACGCCGTGGCCGGTGCCGCCGGCCGGGGTGTAGCCGTACGCGCCAGCTTCGTTGAAGGCCGGGCCTGCGATGTCGAGGTGGGCCCACGGCAGTTGCTCGCCGTCGGCACTCTCGCCCACGAACTCCCGCAGGAACAACGCGGCGGTGATCATGCCGCCCATGCGCTCACCGGTGTGCTTCACATCGGCCACCTGCGACTTCATGGACGGACGCAGCTCGTCCAGCAGCGGGATCGGCCACATCGCCTCACCGGCCGTGCCGGCTGCAGCCAGCACCTCGTCGCGCAGCGCGTCGGTGTTCGACAGCACCGCGGTAGTGCGCTGACCCAGCGACAGCACTGCCGCACCGGTCAGGGTGGCCACGTCGATGACGGCGTCCGGGTTGGTCTTCGAGGCGAACACCAGCCCGTCGGCCATCACCAAGCGGCCCTCGGCGTCGGTGTTGATGATCTCGACCGTCTTGCCGTTCGGCATGGTGACCACGTCGCCCGGGCGCTGGGCGTCGGAGCCGGTGAGGTTCTCGGCCAGGCACAGGTAGGTGGTGACCGCGATCGGCAGGTCGAGCGCCGCGATGGCTGCGGTCGCCGCGGCCACGGCCGCCGCACCGGCCATGTCGCACTTCATCGTCTTCATACCGTCAGCAGGCTTGATGCACAGACCGCCGCTGTCGAAGGTGATGCCCTTGCCCACGAGCGCGATGTGCGCCTTCGCCTTGGCCGGCTTGTAGGTGAGGGTGACCAGGCGCGGCGGACGCGCCGAGCCGCGTCCCACGCCGACCAGACCGCCGCAGTTCTGTCGGGCCAGGGCCTTCTCGTCGGTGATCTGCACCTTCACCTCGGTGCCGGTGAAGTGCTTCTTGACGTCGGCCGCGAACGAGGCGGGGTAGAGGTCGAGCGGCGGCTGGTTGACCAGGTCACGGGCCCACGCCTGCTCCTGTGCCACGACCTGAGCGCGCTTGACACCGGTCTTGGTGCCGGAGGCCTTGGCCACCGTCGAGGCGACGGTCGCCTTCGCCAGCGGCTTCGGCTTCGGGCCGGTGACGCGGTAGGCGGTGTACTCGTACGCACCGAACAGCAGGCCTTCGACGGTAGCCACCGTCAGTTCGGTTGTGGTGCAGGGGAATCCGAACGACGCATGGGCGACGTCATTGAGTGCGCGTGCGGCTGAACCGGCAGCGCGGCGCACCGCTTCGGCGTCCGCATCAGTTGGCTCGGTCTTCAGGCCCGACCCGGCGGCGACCACCAGGCCGCTCGTGCCGGCGACACCGGCGAGCTTGGTCACCTCGTCCGCGGCGCCTGCTGCGCCGAGGGTGGCGAGTGCTTCGGTGATGGCGCTCTCGACCTGCGCGTCGACGCAGCCCGGGGAGACAACCGCCTTCCCGTCGACAGACAGGGTCATCACCACCAGCACCGGTGCGGAGACTTTGTCAGCAGATCGGTCGGTCAGGGTCACTGTGGTCACGGGTGCGTGTCCTCTCGGTTTACTGTCGGGTTTACCCATCCGCGAGGATACGCATGAGCGCCCTAGTAGGTTCGGCTCCATGACTGATGCATCGCTGAAATCCTCCCCATTGCACGATCGGCACAAGGCGCTCGGCGCCAAGATGGCCGACTTCGGTGGCTGGGAGATGCCCATCGAATACCCCGGCGGTGGAGTGCTGCGTGAGCACACCGCGGTGCGTGAGCGAGTGGGCATCTTCGACGTCAGCCACCTGGGCAAGGCCTTGGTGAAGGGTGAGGGCGCGGCTGACTTCGTCAACCGTTGCTTCACCAACGATCTGCGCAAGATCGAACCGCCGAAGGCGCAGTACACCATGTGTTGTGACCAGGCCACTGGCGGAGTCGTCGACGACCTCATCCTTTATCTACACAGTGACGAAAAGGTCTTCCTGGTGCCCAACGCCGCTAACACCGCTGAGGTGGTGCGCCGGATGAATGAAGACCTGCCGGACGGCATCACGATCACCGATCAGCACACCGACTACGGCGTCATCGCCGTCCAAGGCCCCAAGTCGGTCGAGGTGGTGCAGGCGCTCGGTCTGCCGACCGACATGGAGTACATGTCGTTCACCGAAGCTGACTGGAACGGTAAGCCGGTCATCGTGCTGCGTTCGGGCTACACCGGCGAGAAGGGCTTCGAACTCGTGCCGCGCTGGGAAGACACCCCGGCCCTGTGGGATGCCCTCGTAGAAGCGATGGAGCCCTTCGAGGGTCTGCCGTGTGGTCTGGGTTCGCGCGACACGCTGCGCACCGAGATGGGTTACCCCCTGCACGGCAACGACCTGTCGATGGACATCACCCCGAACATGGCCCGCTCGGGCTGGGCCGTCGGCTGGAAGAAAGATCAGTTCTGGGGCAAGGACGCACTCGAAGCGCAGAAGGCCGCCAAGGACTACCGCCTCACCTGGGGCCTGCTCGTGACCGGACGCGGTATCCCGCGCTCCCACTGTGAGGTGAAGAACGCCGACGGCACGGTCATCGGAGAGGTCACGTCAGGCACCATGTCGCCGACCTTGAAGCAGGGCATTGCGCTCGCGCTGCTCGACCGCGACGTCGCCGAGGGCACCGAGGTCGTCATCGACGTCCGGGGTCGCGCCGTCGAGGCGAAGGTGGTCAAGCCGCCGTTCGTCCAGGTCGAGACCGCCTGACGAATATCAGGATCGGCGAGGCGAGTCTTCAGCCCACCAGGGGTGCGTCGGACAGGTCGAGCACCCGTCCGGCGACCACCAGGTGGGTGCGCTGGCTCGCCTCGCTGATGATGGAGTTCACTCTGCCCAACACGTCCTGATAGACGCGTGAGTGGTGGTTGCTCGGGACCGGTGACATGCCGATCTCGTGGGAGACCGCGACGGCGTCGTAGGGCGCATCCGACCACAGCGCGGCGAGTTCGTACGCGGACTCCTCGGCCTTGCCCAAGGAACCGTCGAGGTCGTCCCAGCTGTTCCACTCGTTGAGCAGCGCGACCACCCACGTGCCGAGGCAGTCGATGAGGACGGGGGTGCGTGCGCGCAGGATCGCCCGGGTGGGGTCATTCGTGTCGACCTGCGTCCAGTCGGACGCCTGGACGGGCTCGCGTGGACCGTGGATCTGGGTGGCCTTGCCTTCGGTGGCGTCCTGGCCACCGGCGTTCAGCACGGTGACTGCAGGATTGGCTTGCAGCAGCCGCCGCGCATAGCGCGTCTTTCCGCTGCGTGTGCCACCGAGCACCAAGGTCGTCGCCATCGCCTCACCTATCCGTCGCTCAGGTCGAGCGACCCTCGAAAAGTCCGATCCGGGTCTGCCCGACACCTTAGTTGCCCGCCATCACGCGTGCGCCGCGAGCTTGCCGACGACACGGGTGGACCAGCTGGCGGGGTTGCCTGAACAGTGCTCTGCGCGCTGTGTCACACTGGCCCGACATTTCGCGGGCACCCTCCGCGATCATTCACAGGAAGTGCGCCGCCACCCTCCGGCGATCCGACTCTCCTGGTGCACAAAGCCAATCGCCGACGCGCCAGGTGGCCAGGTCTATTTCTCGGAGGTGGAGACTCTGTCTGCCATGACTCATTCTGCAAACAAGCCCGACACGTCCGGCCCGGTGTTCGCCGCCCACGAAGGCGGAAAGCTCGAATCGGTGCCCAGCAAGCCGTTGCGCGATCGCGCCGACCTCGCTCTGCTCTACACCCCGGGCGTCGCCGACGTCTGCCGCGCCATCGCCCAAGACCCCGACTTGTCGTTCCGCTACACCACTCGGCGCAACACCGTCGCCGTGATCACCGACGGCACGGCGGTGCTCGGCCTCGGCGACATCGGCCCCGTCGCAGCACTGCCGGTGATGGAGGGCAAGTCGGTGCTGTTCAAGCACTTCGCCGATGTCGACTCCGTGCCGGTCTGCCTGGAGACTGGCACGGTTGAGGAGATCGTCGAGGCAGTGGTGCGGCTGGCTCCAACCTACGGCGGCATCAACCTCGAGGACATCTCAGCGCCGCGCTGCTTCGAGATCGAGCGCCAGCTCAAGGAGCGGCTCGACATCCCGGTCTTCCACGACGACCAGCACGGCACCGCCATCGTCGCGCTCGCTGCGCTGATCAATGCTGCGAAGGTGGTCGGGCGCGAGCTGTCGTCGCTGCGGGTCGTGGTCGGGGGAGCGGGAGCGGCTGGTGTCGCGATCGCCAACATCTTCGGCCGCGCCGGCATCAAGGACGTCGTGGTCTGCGACTCGCGCGGCATCATCGAGCCACAACGTCTCGACCTCGTCGACCACAAGCGCAAGCTCGCCTCCACCACCAACCCTCTGGGTCTGCGCGGTGGCTTGGGTGACGCGCTGCTGGATGCCGATGTCTATGTCGGTGTGTCGGGCGGCACGGTGCCTGAGGCCGACGTCGCCAAGATGGCCGACAACTGCATCATCTTCGCGCTGGCCAACCCCGACCCGGAGGTGCACCCGACCGTGGCGCACAAGTACGCCGCTGTCGTGGCGACCGGCCGGTCGGACTTCCCGAACCAGATCAACAACGTCCTTGCCTTCCCGGGCCTGTTCCGTGGTGCGCTCGACTCCGGGGCGCCGCAGATCACCGAAGCCATGAAGGTGGCGGCGGCTGAGGCGATTGCGTCCCTGGTGGAGCACCCGACCGCCGAGGAGATCGTCCCGAGCGCCTTCGACGACCGGGTCGCCCGCACGGTGGCCAAGGCCGTGGCCGACCTCGCCTGACGTACACATGAAAGCGGCGCCCTCCCGAGCCGGGAGGGCGCCGCTCTTCGTAGGTGCGACCGACTACTTGCGGCCACCGCCGAGCAGATCTCCGAGGATGTCGCCGAGTCCGCCGGGCAGGCCACCCTGGCCGTCCGCCGAGCCCTGACCCGCGCCACCGGCCATTCCGCCGAGCAGGTCGCCCAGGATGTCACCGAGGCCACCCGTGCCCTGACCGGTGGACGAGCCGTCACCGGCGGGTGCCTGGCCGCCGGCCTGTCCCGCGCCTCCACCGAGCACCTTGCCGGCGAGGTAGTTGAGCACGATCGGGGCGAGGATCGGCAGCAGCTTCTTCAGGATGTCGCTGCCCGCGCCGCCCTCGAGGCCACCGATACGGTTCACGACCTCGTCCTGCTGGGCGCCGAACACGTGGCTGACGATCTTCTGGCCGTCCTGGGTGTCGACGGCATCCAACGACTTGACCTGACCCTGGTGTTCGCCGAGCGCGTCGTAGAGCGAGGCTGCTCCCTGCTCGTCGGACGCGTTCGCCTGCAGCCCGCCCAGCAGGGTGGGGATGAGCTGCTCCGCGGCCTGACGGGTGGTGTTCTCGTCGGCGCCGACCTGTGCGGCCAACTGGTCCATCGGGATCTGGGAGAGGATGTCCTCGCGCGCGTCCATGCGTACTCCTGTCTCTGGGCCGTCACCGCTGACGACCTGCGCGCTCACCCTAATGTCCATCCACCGACCGGAGGGTCGAGACTGCGGATTACCGTGGCGGCATGAACGAATGGACCTGGGCCTACGAAGGCGGCGGACAGGGCTTCTCGGCTGGATTCCCCACGCAGGCCGAGGCCGAAGCCTGGCTCGCCGAGCACTGGCAGGAACTCGCCGACGCCGGTGTCACGGCAGTCACCTTGCGACAAGCCGAGGTGGATGTCTACGGCCCGATGTCGTTGGCAGACAGCTGAATCGGCGTTCGGTCACCCTAGGGAATCAAGGATCCGATCGACAGCCCGCTGCGGCGACAGGGTCGTCACGTCGAGTTGGAGCGCGTCATCGGGCGGCGGCAATAACGGACGGTCCAACAGCTGCCGCAGGATCAAGGGGTCGAGCAGTTTCGCCCGCTTCGCTCGGTCGTGGTTGCCGACGCGGCTCAGCAGTTCATCGTGATCGGCGATCAACCACACCGGCACGAACTTCGCCCCTCGTTGCGCTGCGACACCGCGTAGGCGCTCGACCAGGGCAGCGTTGTCCGGGGCGTCGGTCAGCCAGTGGGTGAAGACGTGGCTGAATCGCGGGTGTGCTGCCACTGTTGCTTCCAGCACCACGTCGAGAATGCGAGCCCGCAATTGATCTGTCGGTTCGATGGGCTCGCCGCGGTGCACGCCCATCGGTACGAAGACGGGGTCGCTGATGAGGTGGTTGTCGACCACGATCGCGTCGGCGCGGCGCGCCAATTCACTGGCGATGGTCAGCTTGCCGACGGCCGGAGGGCCGACCAAGTAGAAGAACTCGCTCACGCAGTCCATCTTGTCCGGTCGGCCCCGTCGGCTGCGATTCAGACCAGGTGTGAGGTGGCGCCTCCGTCCACGACATAGGTCGAGCCGGAGGAGAAGCGCGACCGGTCGGACGCCAGGAACGACACCACGCCGACGATGTCGTCGACATGGCCGAGGCGCCCTTGCACATGGCCGATGTAGTCGTCGAAGGAGACCGGCAGGATCGCCTCCAGCGCCGACTTGTTGTCATTGACCATGTCGGTGTCGACCCAACCCGGACACACTGCATTGACCCGGACGCCGTAGTCGCGCATCTCGATGGCTGCGGTCTTCGACAGCGAGACCACTCCGGCCTTTGCCGCGCCGTAATGGCCGGTGGCGGGGGAGCCGCCGACGGCCTTGATCGAGGCGATCTGAGCGCGAACCTACAGCCGTGAGCCGTGAGGCGGGAAGGGTTTGTCAGGACAAAGAATCAGCAGCTGATCAGCGGGGTGCTTCGCCGCGCTTGACCTGCGGCTTCGGCATGCGCGACAGGCGCATCTGGAAAGCACGCATGATCGCGTACGAGCGCGAACCCTTGGGCGGGTCCTCGTTGAAACGCGCACGAATCTGCTTCTTCAACCGGCGCCACAGCAGCACGCAGTCAATCACTCCGACCGCGATCACGACCCAGACCAGGACGAGTGCGCCCATCTGGAAGCTGCGATTGGGGACGACGGTCATGACCAGCACGATGAGCATGAGCGGCAGCAGGATTTCGCCGATGTTCCAGCGACTGTCGACGGTGTCGCGGATGAAACGCTTGATCGGGCCGCGGTCGCGCTTGGGCAGCGCGTTCTCGTCACCGCGGGCGAAGGCCTCGCGCGACTTCAGCCGCTGCGCGCGGGCCTCCTGCTTGGCCTGCTTCTTGGCGGCGTCGCGATCGGCCGGCACCAAGGGCTGGCGGCGGGCCGCTTCCTGGTCGCGTCGCTTCGGAGTGGGGCGACCCTTCTTCTGGGGCACACCGGGCACCGCCGTCGTCTCCTCGACTTCGAAGTTTTCGACGGTGGGCTCTACGGATTCTTTGCGGCGACCGAACACGAGGCCTGATCCTACGTTGCCGCGCGGATCTGCCGAAGTGTGGCTGGTTACGGTGGTGTCGTGAGCAACGATCGCCTCGAAACCCTGCGTCATCGCGTCCACGAACTCATGCCCCAGGTGCGGGCCGACCTGGAGGCGCTGACACGCATCCCCAGCGTGTCACTCGATTCCTTCGACCAGAAGCATGTCGACGACAGCGCCGAAGCGGTGGCGCAGCTGCTGCGCGCAGAAGGTATGGACGTGCGCATCGTCCGCGAGGGCGGGCGGCCAGCTGTGATCGGTCGTATCCCGGCGCCGGACGGTGCGCCGACGATCACGCTGTACGCCCATCACGATGTGCAACCACCCGGCGCGGACGATGACTGGCACACCCCGCCCTTCGAGCCGACCGAACGCGACGGACGCCTCTACGGCCGCGGCGCGGCCGACGACAAGGCGGGCATCATGGCCCACCTCGCGGCCCTGCGCGCCCACGACGGCACACCGCCGGTCGGGGTCAACGTCTTCGTCGAAGGCGAGGAGGAGATCGGCTCCGATTCGCTGGCCACGGTGCTGGACAAGCACGGCGACCTCTTGGCCGCCGATGCGATCGTGCTCGCCGATTCCACCAACTGGGAGGTCGGCGTCCCGGCCCTCACCACCACTTTGCGCGGCATGATCCGCGTCGTGGTGCAGGTGCGCACGCTCGACCACGCCATTCACTCCGGCATGTACGGCGGTGCGGTGCCCGATGCCATCACCGCGCTGGTGCGAGTGCTGGCCACCATGCACGACGCCGACGGCAATGTCGCCGTCGATGGTCTGTCGCAGGGAACCGCCGCTGACCTGGACTACGACGAGGCCCGGCTCCGACTCGAGAGCGGACTGCTCGATGGCGTCTCGACGATCGGCTCCGACTCGATCCTGTCGCGGCTGTGGACCAAGCCGAGCATCACCACCATCGGTATCGACGCCCCGAGCGTCGACACCGCATCCAACACGCTGGTGCCGTCGGCGCGGGCCAAGGTGTCGATGCGGATCGCCGCAGACGAAGACCCGCAGCACGCCTATGAGTTGCTCAAGCAGCACCTGACCGACAGCGCCCCGTGGGGTGCGCAGGTCGAGGTCAGCCTCGACGACGAGGGCGCGGGATTCAACGCGGACGCGCAGGGTCCCGTCTACGACATCACCCGCTCCGCATTCCGCGACGCGTGGGAGGGGCAGGAGCCGGTCGACATCGGTGTCGGCGGCTCCATCCCGTTCGTGGCGGCTTTCGCAGAGAAGTTCCCGCAGGCTGCGATCCTGGTCACCGGCGTCGAAGATCCCGACAGCCGCGCGCACGGCGCCAACGAAAGCCTGCACCTGGCGGAGTTCGAGCGTGTCTGCCTCGCTGAAGCGCTCCTGCTCGATCGACTCGGAAAGGCGGTCACCTCATGACCGAGAAGAACAAGGGCTACGTCGAAGCGTCCTACGAACGCGACACCCGCTACCTCAACGACCGCATCACGGCCGATGCCGCAGGGGACTGGCCGGTCGAACCCGGCCGCTATCGCCTCGTCGCGGCTCGCGCCTGCCCGTGGGCCAACCGCACGATCATCGTGCGCCGTCTGCTCGGCCTGGAGGACGTCCTCTCCATGGGCCTGACCGGCCCCACCCACGACTCCGACAGTTGGACCTTCGACCTCGACCCCGGACAGGTCGACCCGGTGCTGCGCATCGCGAAACTCAAAGACGCCTACGAGAAGCGCCAGCCCGGCTACCCACGGGGCATCACCGTGCCGGCCGTGGTGGAGGTGGAGAGCGGCAAGGTTGTCACCAACGACTTCGCCCCCATGACACTCGACTTCAGCCTGCAGTGGACGCAACACCACCGCGACGGTGCACCTGATCTCTACCCCGAACACCTGCGGGCCGAGATGGACGAGGTCATGCGCCGCATCTACACCGAGATCAACAACGGCGTCTACCGCTGCGGTTTCGCCGGCGAGCAGTCGTCCTACGACAAGGCCTACGACCGGTTGTTCACCGCCCTCGACTGGGTGAGTGAACGACTGGAGGGGCAGCGGTATCTGATGGGCGAGACCATCACCGAGGCCGACGTGCGGCTGTTCACCACGCTGGTGCGCTTCGACCCCGTCTACCACGGCCACTTCAAGTGCAATCGCAGCAAGCTCACCGAGATGCCGGTGCTGTGGGCCTACGCACGTGACCTGTTCCAGACTCCGGGTTTCGGCGACACCGTCGACTTCGAGCAGATCAAGCAGCACTACTACGTGGTGCACCGCGACATCAACCCCACCGGCATCGTCCCCAAGGGCCCGGAGTTGCTCGACTGGGGCACCGCGCACGGACGCGAGTCCCTCGGCGGCCGTCCCTACGGCGACGGCACGGCGCCCGGTGCGATCGCCGAGGTCGAGCGGGTGCCGGTCGCGCACAACCCGATGCTGGGTGACGACGGTCAGTTGTTGGTGCGAACGCCAGGCGCGTGAACGATCTGCTCGACCGTCTTTCGGCGACGACTCCGCCCGACCGTGCGGTGCTGATCGGATGCTTCGCGATCGCCCTGGTAGCGGCGCTCGTCCATGAGATCAGCAGGGTCACCCGTCATCTGGTGACCCTGCTGCACGAAGGCGGCCACGCATTAGTCGCCTTGGCGAGCGGCCGCTCGCTGCATGGTATCCGGTTGCATTCGGACGCCTCCGGTGTCTCGGTCTCCAGTGGACGGCCGTCCGGCCCCGGAATGATCGCCACCCTCCTGGCCGGCTACCTCACTCCGCCGCTGGTCGGACTGGCCGGTGCCTTCGCCGTGACGGCAGGCTGGTCGAACGCCTACCTCTGGGCCGTGACCCTGCTCTGCGCGGCGATGCTGCTGCAGATCCGCAACGTGCACGGCTTGTGGGTGGTGCTGATCAGCGGCGTGACCATCGGGCTGGTCACGTGGTTCGGCACCGACGTGGTGCGCTCCGCGCTCGCTGCAACCCTGGCGTCCTTCCTGTTGATCAGCGGTCCGCTGGGAATGATCGACCTGTGGCGGGCGCGGCGTCGCCCGGGACGTGCACGCTCCGATGTCGACCAGCTCGCAGCGATCAGCGTGCTGCCGGCGGCGATGTGGTGGTCGGTGATGATGGTGTGTGCTGTCGCGATGGTCGGACTCGGTGCGTTGCGCCTGCTGCGCTGAGCAACACTGATCCCATGCGTGTACTCGTCGCCGCCGATCGATGCGGCGCCCTCACCTCGATCGAGACGACGACACTGATCGCCGACGGGTGGAGGCAGGTGGCCCCGCATGTCGAGGTGGTGCAGTTGCCGCAGGGCGACGGTTCGCTCGGCACCGCGCAGCTGTTGGCCGAAGCTGCCGCGCCTGGAGTCACTCTGCTCGGCACCGACACCGCTGTTCCGGTGTTCCGTGACGGCTCACGTGCATGGCTCGATGCCCCGTCTGTCGCCGATGCCGTGGAGTCCGGATCGGATGCACTGGGTCACGCCGTGCGCGACCTGCTGGGCGACGGCATCACCGAACTCGTCATCGGCCTCGGCGCCACCGGCCCGTTGGACGGTGGGCGTGGCCTGGTGGCCACGCTCGCCGGATCTGCTGACGAACAGGGACTTCAGAACGCAGCGCGCAGGCTCGAAGGCGTGCGGGTCACGGCAGTCGTCGCCACCGATCGGCAACTGCTCGGATTCCACGGCGCCTGCTACAGCGCGGTGGAGGAAGCCGGCATCACCAAGGAGTCGGCCCAAGTCGCCGAACAACGCATGGGGGAGTGGCTCGACGTCGTTCGCGCGGCGTTGCCCGCGAAGCGAGACCTGTTGCAGGGCAAGGACATTCGTCCGGAACGACAGCCGGGCGCGGGGGCAGCCGGCGGACTCGGATTCATCCTCGGTGCGCTCGGGGCCCACCTGGCGCCCGGGCCTTCGTATGTCGCACGGGCGACTGACCTGGCCGGGCACGTCGCGTCCGCGCAGTTGGTCGTGACCGCCACCGGAGTCTTCGACTGGCGCGTGCTCGAACACAGCGTCCCTGCCGAAGTCACCGGCATCGCCGCGCACAGTGCGACACCGGTGGTGGTGCTCGCCGACGAGGTGCACGTCGGCCGACGCGAACAGATGTCGCTGGGTCTGCAAGGTGCCTACTCGATCCAGCAGTCAGGCTGGAATCGCCGCGGCGAGGTCGACGCAGCCGAGCTCAGTGCAGGACTTACGTCGTTGGCTGCCAGGGTCGCAGGCACCTGGACGCCCGCTCCTCGCGACGACGTACGCTAGGTGAGTTCGCACATCCGGGAAGAAAACGGCAGGACGCCTGGTTGCACCCGGCGGACGCCCCTGGACCGCACAGGTTCAGCCACACACTGCACGATCACGAAGGAACGTGAGACATGAGCATCGACAGCAATGCCGCGCAGAGCGCCGCTGACACCCAGACCCACGGTGTCGTCCTGACCGACGTCGCCGCTGCCAAGGTCAAGAGCCTGCTGGAGCAGGAAGGCCGTGACGACCTGCGTCTGCGCATCGGCGTCCAGCCGGGCGGTTGCTCCGGCCTGATCTACCAGCTCTACTTCGACGAGCGCACGCTCGACGGCGACCTGGTGCGCGACTTCGACGGTGTCGAGGTGGTCGTCGACCGCATGAGCGCGCCGTACCTCGACGAAGCGACGATCGACTTCGCCGACACCATCGAGAAGCAGGGCTTCACCATCGACAACCCGAACGCCGGCAGCAGCTGCGCGTGTGGAGACTCCTTCTCCTGACCGACGCATCCACTGCTGACACTGATGGCCCCCGGAGAATCCTCCGGGGGCCATCAGCATGTTCGGGCTCGATCAGCCCCAAGCCTTCACCGCAAGTGCGGCGGGTTCAGGCCCGGTGAGTGGGCAGTAGCGCCACACCAGATCGAAGGTCGGCTCCGACCCGCTGCGATCGAGGATCAAACGGAACCGGTGCGGCGTACGGATTGCCACCACCTCCGCCACGAAGCGGTCGCTGGTCTCCCAGCCGCCGCGCGAGGTCAGCGCGAGCGTTCCTCGATCGCCGAATTCGAGTTCGCTGGTCGCCCAGTCGTCCGCGCCGATCGTGATCCCGAACCCGCCGAGGACCGCTGAATCCAAGGTCGCCGTCCATCCTGCGTCCGTGCTGTTCAGCCTCAGCCCGGTCCAGTGGGAGGGGAAGCGCCCAGAACGCCCGTACGGATCACGGCGCTGCTCGATCAGACCGGCCCGCCCGGCGATCACCTCTTCGACCTCGCCGAGCACGTCGGAGCGTTCGTCACGGGGCGGCAGCAGCGACATCGAGCCCAGGCGTTCGGCCAACAGTGCGTCGGAGTCGGCGGAACCAGGACGGTCGACCGCGGGTAGGACGTGCTGCCACAACAGGTCCAGGATGCGCTGCATGTCGGCGGTCTCCGCAGTGATCGCGATCGCCATGCGCTGGTGGGGCAGGACGATCGCGAACTGACCGAACGCACCGTCACCGCGATAGCCGTGGCGTGCATTCCAGATGCTGAAGCCGTACCCCTGATCCCAGTCCGGGTCGGCCTCCGGGTCGCGGTTGGAGGGGCCGAATGGCGTGCGAGCCCGGCGCACCCAGTCGGCCGAGAGCAGTTGCGCGCCTTCCCAACGTCCCTCGTTCAGGTAGAGCTGAGCAAGCTTGAGCAAGGTTTCAGTGGTGGCGTGGACGCCGGTGAAACCCAGGGCGTTGCCGGCGGAATCTGTCTGGGTGGCGACGTCGCCGATACCCAACGGGTCGAAGAGGCGGGGTCTGAGGTAGCCCAGCAGCGACTGGCCGCTCACGTGCGAGACCACCCGCGACAGCAGGTAGGTGGCCACCTGGTTGTAGGCGAATGTCGACCCCGGTTCGTGGTCGAGATCGGTACGCAGGATGAGATCGATCCAGTCGACGTCCGCCGGTTGCCACGCGGCATCGAACGCCCCGGCGGTCGCCCGACCCCAGGCGTCGTCGTCGTGACCGAGGGTCATTGACAAGCAGTGCGAGATCGTGGCGTCCTGCCACCAGCCGTGCACGAGTGAGCGGTCTGTCTTCAACAGCCACCAGGGCAGGCGGTCGAGCACCCGGTCGCGCAGATCGAGCTTTCCTTCGTCCACGAGCAGCCCCACGGCAGTCGCGGTGACCATCTTGCTGCACGAGTACAACAGGTGCACCTGATCGCCGGAGTAGGGAGCGGCCCAGCCCTGCGCGATCACCTGACCGTCGCGGGAGACCATGAGCGAATGGAGGTCGCAGCCTTGCTGTTCGGCTGCGTCCAAGAACTCGATCAGCCCGCGGGCATCGATGCT
Source organism: Yimella sp. cx-51 (assembly GCF_017654605.1). Classification (GTDB taxonomy): domain Bacteria; phylum Actinomycetota; class Actinomycetes; order Actinomycetales; family Dermatophilaceae; genus Yimella. The sequence goes on along the minus strand of NZ_CP072113.1, from coordinate 1,874,118 downwards.
GACTTCGTGGGCGGTCGCACGAGGAAGATTCACGCGGCCAGGCTATGGGCGGGTGACACCTTTGCGTGCGGCGCGGGTAGGTTTTCGCCCATGAAGATCGCCGTCACCGGGTCCATCGCCACCGATCACCTCATGACCTTCCGCGGTCGCTTCGCCGATTCGTTGGTGGTCGAGCAGTTGGACAAGATCTCCGTCAGCTTCCTCGCCGACGACCTGCAGATCCGCCGGGGCGGCGTGGCGGCCAACATCGCGTTCGGCATGGGCAACCTCGGCGTCCGTCCCATCCTCGTGGGCGCCGTCGGCGAAGATTTCGACGACTACCGCTCGTGGCTCGAGCGCCACGACGTCGACTGCGAGTCGATCCACATCTCCGAGACCAAGCACACCGCGCGCTTCGTCTGCACCACCGACGACGACATGGCGCAGATGGCCACGTTCTACGCCGGCGCGATGTCGGAGGCACGCGAGATCGAACTCGCCCCGGTCGCGGCGCGCGTGGGCGCACTCGATCTGGTGCTCGTCGGCCCCAACGACCCCGAGGGCATGCGGCGCCACACCAGTGAATGCCGCACCAGGGGCATCTCGTTCGTCGCCGACCCCTCGCAGCAGTTGGCCTTCGGTGATGGTCCGCTCATCCGTGAATTGATCGACGGGGCGACCTACCTGTTCACCAACGAGTACGAAGCGCAGCTGGTGCAGCAGAAGACTGGCTGGTCCGCCGACGAGGTGCTCGACCGTGTCGGTGTGCAGGTCATGACCAAGGGCAAGGACGGCGCAGCGGTGCTGCGCAAAAACGCCGAGCCCATCGAAGTGCCGGTCGCAGGAGAGCGGGCCAAGGTCGATCCCACCGGTGTCGGCGACGCCTTCCGCGCCGGGTTCCTGTGCGGGCTGGCGTGGCAGCTCGACCTGCGCCGCTGTGCCGAGATCGGGTCGATGCTCGCGACGTACGTCGTCGAGACCGTCGGCACCCAGGAGTACGACCTGAAGGCAGGGGAGTTCCTCGACCGTTTCGAGCAGGCGTACGGCGCCCAGTCGCGCAGCGAGATCGAGCCGCACCTGCGTCGAGGCTGAACGAGGCCGCGCGTGCCCAGCCGCGCACCCGCCCCGGTGCCGCCATCCCGCTTCGACTTCGGTTTCGCCGATTCCGACGAGGTCGACTCGATGTCCGGCGATCTGGTCATTGCCGGCGGCGACCTCGAACCCGGCACGCTGCTCAGCGCATATCGCCACGGCATCTTCCCGATGGGCCTGGGTGACGGTGGCGCCCCACCGCTGGGTTGGTGGTCACCGCAGGTGCGTGGCGTGTTGCTGGCCGGCGATCACCACGTGTCGCGGTCGTTGCGCCGCAGCCGCGCGAAGTTCGAGGTGACGGTCGACGCCGCCTTCGAGCAGGTCGTGTCAGCCTGCGCCGATCCGCAGCGGGATGGCGCCTGGATCACCCCGCAGATCGCCCGGGCCTACGGGCGCCTGCACGAACTCGGGTGGGCACATTCGGTCGAGGTGTGGGACGACGAGGGCCTCGCCGGCGGGCTCTACGGCCTCAGCATCGCCGGTCTGTTCGCGGGGGAGTCGATGTTCCACCACCGCACGGACGCCGGAAAGATCGCGCTGTGGGAGCTGGTCCGGATCGTCTTCGACGACCACGGTCATGACCGCATCATCGACGTCCAGTGGAACACCCCACACCTAAGCACGCAGGGCGTGCGCGATCTGCCCAGGCGTGCTTACCGACGACGGCTCGACGTCGCACTGCGCCAGTCGATTCCGGCCGGCCTGCGCTGAAACGCCCACCCTGGTGAGGAACGCATTCCGATCGGGTCACAGGACAGGCCGATCGGCCACCCTGAAGGCGCGAACGAACAATGCTGGGATATGGTTTCTGCGTGCCTGGAACCAATCGAAGCCCCGTCGCGGGGTCGTCACGTCAGCGGATGCGTACGCACCTGATCCGTGCCGTCGGTCTCGGCGGAGCAGCGATGCTCCTGACCGGGTGCACCGAGTATCAGAAGCGCGGCTTCCTCCCCAGGGGCGTCACCGAGGTCTCGCCCGACATCACCGACTTCTGGGTGGCCACGTGGTCGTGGGCTCTCGGAGTCGGCGTTGTGGTGTGGGCCTTGATGTTCTGGTGCATGGCGCGTTACCGCCGCAAGAAGACCGACACCGGTCTTCCGCCGCAGGTCGCCTACCACGTGCCGATCGAAATTCTCTTCACCGTCGTCCCGATCTTCATGGTGGCCGTGCTCTTCGGTAAGACCGTCGAGGTCGAGAACAAGATGCTCGACACCTCGCAGAAGCCCGATGTCACCGTCAACGTCGTCGGCAAACAGTGGAGCTGGGACTTCAACTACGTCAACGACAAGGTGTACGACGCCGGTCTGCAGGCCGTCATGGACGGTAAGCCGGGCGCTGAGAAGACCATCCCCACGCTGTACCTCCCGGTCAACAAGCGTGTGGAGTTCGTGCTCACCGCGCGTGACGTCATCCACAACTTCTGGGTCATCCAGTTCCTGCAGAAGATGGACATGATCCCGGGCCGGGTCAACAAGTTCCAGGTCACCCCGACCGAGATCGGCACCTACCAGGGCAAGTGCGCCGAACTCTGCGGCGCCTACCACTCGCAGATGCTGTTCAACGTCAAGGTCGTCAGCCAGGACGACTACAACAAGCACATCAACCAGTTGCGTACCAAGGGCAACACCGGCTTCCTGTCCAACTCCATGGCACGCAAGGGCTCCAACCTCGCGCCGGGTGAGCAGCAGTACCTGCCGGCCGGCCTGACCAAGGACGACGTCGTGGAAGGAACCAACTGATGGCTACCACCACCCCGGTCGGCGCCCAGGTGGGCGGCGACGGCGGTCGCGCACCGATCCAGCGCCACCCCGGCCGCACGGTCGTGAAGTGGATCACCTCCACCGACCACAAGGTCATCGGCAACCTCTATTTCATCAGCTCGATGGCGTTCTTCCTGCTCGGCGGCGCGCTCGCGCTGATGATCCGTGCTGAGCTCTGGCAGCCCGGTCTCAACGTGGTCGACAACCCCGAGCAGTTCAACCAGCTGTTCACCATGCACGGCACGATCATGCTGCTGTTGTTCGCGACGCCGCTGTTCGCCGGCTTCGCCAACGCGCTGGTGCCGCTGCAGATCGGGTCACCCGATGTCGCCTTCCCGCGCCTGAACATGTTCGCGTACTGGATCTACCTTTTCGGCGGACTCATCGCCGTTTTCGGCTTCCTGACGCCGCAGGGTGCCGCCGCATTCGGTTGGTTCGCCTACGCGCCGCTGAGCAACTCCACCTTCAGCCCGGGTCTGGGTGGAAACCTCTGGATCTTCGGTCTGGGACTGGGTGGTTTCGGCACGATCCTGGGTTCGGTCAACTTCATCACCACGATCGTCTGCATGCGCGCACCGGGCATGACGATGTTCCGGATGCCGATCTTCGTCTGGACGGTGCTGATCACCTCGATCCTCGCGCTGGTCGTCTTCCCGGTGCTTGCCGCCGCGATGTTCGGCCTGGGTATGGACCGCGTCTTCGGCGCACACATCTTTGCCCCGGAGACTGGCGGAGCGATGCTCTGGCAACACATGTTCTGGTTCTTCGGTCACCCAGAGGTCTACATCATCGCGCTGCCGTTCTTCGGCATCATTTCCGAGATCGTTCCGGTGTTCAGCCGCAAGCCGATCTTCGGTTACAAGTCGCTGGTGATGGCGACGATCGCGATCGCTGCACTGTCGGTCAGCGTGTGGGCACACCACATGTACGCCACCGGTCAGGTGCTGCTGCCGTTCTTCGCCGTCATGACCATGCTCATCGCGGTGCCGACCGGTGTGAAGTTCTTCAACTGGATCGGCACGATGTGGGGAGGCTCGATCAGCTTCGAGACCCCCATGTTGTGGGCCCTCGGCTTCCTGGTCACCTTCCTGTTCGGTGGTCTGACCGGTGTCATCCTGGCCAGCCCGGCGCTCGACTTCTCGTTGACCGACTCCTACTTCGTGGTGGCCCACTTCCACTACGTGGTGTTCGGCACCGTGGTCTTCGCGATGTTCGCCGGCTTCTACTTCTGGTGGCCCAAGCTCACCGGACGCATGCTCAACGAGACGCTGGGCAAGATCCACTTCTGGCTGTTGTTCATCGGCTTCCACATGACCTTCCTCATCCAGCACTGGCTGGGCGTCGACGGTATGCCGCGCCGCTACGCCGACTACCTACCCGAGGACGGCTTCCAGTTCATGAACCAGGTCTCCACGGTAGGTTCGTTCATCCTGGGTGTCTCGATGCTGCCGTTCTTCTACAACGTCTGGAAGACCTGGCGCACCGCACCCTTGGTGGAGACCGACGACCCGTGGGGCTACGGCGCATCGCTGGAGTGGGCGACCTCCTGCCCGCCACCGCGTCACAACTTCAACTCGATCCCCCGGATCCGCTCCGAGCGTCCGGCGTTCGACCTCAACCACCCCGAGGCCGCGCCAGCAACGGTGCGTCCGTCTGACAAGGTGCTGGCCGACATCGCCGCCGGCCGGGAAGGCGCACAGCGATGAAGACAGAAGCAAGGCTCTTCTACGGCGTCGGAATCTTCATCACCCTTGTCTTCCTGCTCTACACCTTCTGGACGATGAACGATGTCCGTGGCATCGAGCCGGTCGGAGTCGCAGCGCTCCTGCTCACCGCGGGCCTGTTCTTCATGTGCGGCTTCTTCCTGAGCTGGTCGGGCAAGAAGAGCGACCCGCGCCCGGACGACGACCCGGACGGTGAAATCTCCGAGATCGAAGGCGACTTCGGTTTCTTCGCCCCCCACTCGTGGTGGCCGCTCATTCTCGGTTTCGCCTGTGCACTGCTGATGTTCGGTGCGGCCGTCGGATGGTGGTTCGTGATCTTCTCCGTGCCGGTGCTGCTGATCGCAGTCATCGGTTGGACCTTCGAGTTCTTCCGCGGCGAAAACTCCGTCTGATCTGAACAAGCACACGCGAAGAAGCCCCAGGCATCGTTCTGGGGCTTCTTCGCGTGGTGTTGGGGCTTGCTAGCCCCAACCGAGTTCGTGCAGCCGGTCGTCGTCGATGCCGAAGTAGTGACCGATCTCGTGCAGGGTGGTCACCCGGATCTGTTCCACGAGGTTGTCCCGATCACGGCTGTGTCGCGTGAGTGGACCCTGGAACAGGTAGATGCGGTCGGGCATCGAACCGTAGTGGTAGCTGTCGAGGCGCTCAGGAAGAGGGATGCCCACGTACAGCCCGAGGAGGTCTCCGTGCGGGGGACGCTGCTCATCGGTGGGTTCGTCCTCGATGAGGAAGACCACGTTGTCGAGACGGTCGAGCAGCTCCTGCGGGATCTCGTCCAGGGCGTCCGCCACGACGTCCTCGAACTGCTCCCTGCTCAACGCAGCAGTCACGTCAGTTGCCTGGGCTGCCTGGTCGGTTGGAAGGCGCCGTCCCGCAGCTTCGGGACGCCGTTGCTGGCGTTCAGTTGGCCGATCAGGTTGAGATCGTCGCCGTACCCCTTGGCCAGGAGCTCCAGGCCGCTGCTGACGGTCTTCAACCGTCCGGCCAGCGATCGCTTGACGGCGCGGTATGCATCAACGGCCGATTCGGCCTCCGGGGAGCGGGCCTCGGCCGGCAGTCCGCACAGGATGGCTCCGGCACCCCAGAAGTCCTCGTTGGCGACGCGCATCGTGCCGTCGGGCCAGCGTTCGCCGGCGGGCACGACCAGCACCTCACCGCCGCGAGCGAGGTGCTCTGCCGCGTATTCGCCGACCGCGCGGGCATTGCGCAAGCAGCCAGCGACCACCTCGGCACCGGTCTCGGCAAGCACCGCGCTGATGGTTGAGCCGTTCGGCGAAGGAAGCACCAGCGCCTTGAAAGGATCGGCCGCCAGGATCGAGGCGGGGGAGAGGGACAGTTCTCCGGGCGGATCGCCGACGCTCCGGGGTCCGCGGTGCCCAGCCAGCACCGCACCCGTGCGCTGCGCCAGGTGGCCGGCTCCTGCGTCGTGCCACCGGTAGGGGTAGACCAACGCGCCGCGATCGGTGGCCATGGAGACGCAGGTGGTGAAGCTGCAGACGTCAACGACCACCGCGAGAAGTGGTGTAGTGGCGGCGTGCGCCGCGTAGCGGGCTCCGGACCCTCCCCAGACGCACCGAACCGGCCAGTTGCCCTGGAGCAGCGCAGGATTCACGTCACTCTTCATCAAAGCAGCCAGCCGGTTCGGTGGTCAGGACAGTGCGGGATCAGTGCGTGTCGCTGGTCTCGCGGGGAGCGTAGGCGCTGTTGTCACCGAGCTGCTGGGCAGCACCAGCACCCTTGAAGTGGCCGAACTCGTCGGTCTTGGTGCCGGCGATCGCAGCCTGCTCCAACGCCGCCGCGTGCGCGTCGTCGTCGTGGTGGGCCTCAGCCAGTTCACGCGGGGTGACCGGCTCGATGCGGTCGGCGAAGTAGAAGTGTGACAACTTCGCCCGCAGCTTCTCACCCTTGGCAGCCTTGCGGCGCACCCCGTTGGCGTCGGCGTCCGCACCTGCCTCGAACGGACGGTGCGAGATGTACGACACCAGCGGCCAGCGCTTGTACTCGTCGATCGGCTCGTGTGCTTCGAAGAAGCGACCCTCGGCGGTACGCACGATGCGTCCGGTTTCGCGGCCGTGCAGCACCAGGTCGCGGTCGCGGCGCTGCAGGCTCAAGCAGATGCGTTTGGTGACCCAGAACGCGATGAGCGGCCCGACGAAGACGAAGACCCGGAAGAAATACGTCAGGTCGTTGATCGACATGTGCAGCTTGATGGCCATGAGGTCGTTGCCGGAGGCGAACAGAAGCACGAAGTAGAAGGTGATGAACGCCATTCCGATGCCGGTACGGGTCGGCGCGTTGCGCGGGCGGTCAAGCAGGTGGTGCTCCTTGGTGTCGCCGGTGACCCAGCGCTCCAAGAACGGGTAGATGCCCATCGCGGTCCACATCAACGGAATGAGCAGCACTGCGCCGATCATGACGTTGAAGCTGTAGGTGTGACCCAGCAGGTTGAACTCCAAGAAGCCTGGTAGCAGACGCAATGCACCGTCTGCGAAGCCCATGTACCAGTCGGGCTGCGAGCCAGCCGTCACCTGGGTGGGTTCGTACGGACCGTAGGCCCAGATCGGGTTCATCGTCACCAGGCCCGAGATGAGCGCGATGATGCCGAACACGATGAAGAAGAAGCCACCGGCCTTGGCCGTGTAGACCGGCATCAACGGGAAGCCGACGACGTTCTTCTCGGTGCGGCCGGGCCCGGGGAACTGGGTGTGCTTGTGCACCATCACCAGCAGGATGTGCGCGGTGAACAGACCGATCAGCGCGGCCGGCAGCAGCAGGACGTGCACGGTGAACAGTCGGGGGATGATCGCCTCACCGGGGAAACCGCCGCCGAACAGGCCGTAGGCGATGTAGGAACCGATCACCGGCACGCTGAGGATGAAGCCCTGCGCCGCACGGATGCCGGTGCCCGACAGCAGATCGTCCGGCAGCGAGTAGCCGGCGAAGCCCTCGATCATCGCGAGCATGAACAGCAGCAGGCCGATGACCCAGTTGATCTCACGCGGCTTGCGGAATGCACCGGTGAAGAACACCCGGAACATGTGCAACATGATCGAGACGACGAAGATCAGCGCGCCCCAGTGGTGCATCTGGCGGATCAGCAGACCGCCTCGGATGTCCATCGAGATGTTGACCGTCGAGGCGAAGGCCTCCGACATCGGAATACCGCGCAGCGGCACGTAGGAGCCGTCGTAGACCGTGTGGCCCATGCTCGGCACGAACCAGAAGGTCAGGAAGGTGCCGGTGATCAGCACGACGATCATCGAGTACATCGCGATCTCGCCGAGCATGAAGGACCAGTGGTCGGGGAAGACCTTCTTCATGAGGAACTTCGCCGCACCAGCAGCTCCGGTGCGCTCATCGACCCAGTTGCCGATGGCGCCAGCCGGGCCGCCGCCCTTCTTGGGGGCGTCGGTGCGGTCGTCCGCGCGCAATGCGTCGGCGGGGCGGGTTGAGGCGGTACTCATGCAAGCTCCCAGAAGCTCGGGCCGACCGCTTCGTCGAAGTCACCGTCGGCAACGAGGTAGCCCTCGTCGTCAACCGAGATCCTCAACTGCGGCAGCGGACGCTTGGCGGGACCGAAGATGACCTTGCAGTCCTGCGTGAGGTCGAAGGTGGACTGGTGGCACGGGCAGAGCAGGTGGTGGGTCTGCTGCTCGTAGAGGCCCACCGGGCATCCGACGTGGGTGCAGATCTTGGAGTAGGCGACGACGCCGCCCAGGCCCCAGTCCTTCTGCTTCTGCGACCGGATCTTCTCCTCATCGAGGCTGATCAGGATCACCGAGGCCTTGGCCTTCTCGTTCATCGGGTGCTCGGTGTCGTTGACACCTTCGGGCAGCACGTGGAAGACCGAGCCGAGAGTGACATCGGACAGCCGGATGGCCGTGCCGTCGGGGTCGCGCATCAGCCGGCGCTTCTTACCGTTGAGCTGCTTACCCCACAGGGTGACCTCAAGGTCGTTGCGCGGCAGCGGGCCCATCGAGCCGAGGAGTTGCAGACCGAGGGGCAGGGCGAACAGGCCGAGCGCGCCACCCATGGTCATCTTGATCAGCGGGCGACGGGTGATCTGGGTGGATTCACCGGCGTCGCTGAGGATCTTGGTGACGGCGCCACGGGTTTCGTCGTCGGAGCGCAGCGGGTGGCGCTCCTCGATGATCTCCTCGTCCGACATCAGGGTCTTGGCCCAGTGCACAGCGCCAAGACCGATGAACAGCACCGAGAAGCCCAGCGTCACACCGAGCGCGGTGTGCACGGCCATGACCGGGCCGGTCAGCGGCAAGGTGATGACGGCGTCCTTGTCGATGGCGAAGTAGGCCACGATGAAAAGGACGGTGAACAGCATCGACAGCCCGAACATGGCCGCGACCTGGGTCTCGGACCTCTTGGCGGCCTTCTCGTCGGTGTCACCGTGCCGGTGGATGTGCGGCGGCAGGCCGGGGTTGTCGAACGAATCGGGCAGGTTGCCGTGATCGTGCGAAACCACATCGGTGCCGGTAGCGCCCGGTTGGACGTCGTGGGTCACTGAGGCTTCCTTGTCGGGAGTGAGATCGGACATCAGGCGGCCTTCTTACCCAGCCAGACGGCAGCGCCGATGAGCAGGCCGATGAAGATCGTCCAGGCGAACAGACCGTCAGCCACCGGGCCGAGGCTGCCCATGTTGTGGCCGCCCTGGGCCGGCTCGGACTCGAGGTACTTCAGGAACGAGATGATGTCCTGCTTGTCCTGCGGGGAGAGGTTGGAGTCGTTGAAGACCGGCATCGACTGCGGTCCGGTGACCATGGCCTCGTACATGTGCTTACCGCTGACGTTCATCAGCGACGGGGCGTACTTGCCGCGGGTCAGCGCACCGCCGGAGCCGGCGAAGTTGTGGCACATCGCGCAGTTGACCCGGAACAGCTCGCCGCCCTTGGCGACGTTGCCGCCGCCTTCGGTGTACTGCTTGCTCGGGACGCCCGGGCCATCACCCAGCGAGGCCACGTAGGCGGCCAGCGCTGCGGTCTGCTTGGGGTCCATCTGCGGCATGTTGCGGCCGGCCTGCACGCCCGGCTGCTGCATCGGCATACGGCCGGTACCAACCTGGAAGTCGACAGCTGCGGCACCAACACCGACCAGCGACGGACCGTTGGGGCCACCGGCGGCAGCGCTGCCGTGGCAGCTGGCGCAGTTGGCGAGGAAGAGCTGCTTGCCCTGGCTGACCTTGTCCTCGGAGGCAACAGCCCCCGCGGAGGCCGCAGACGCGTCCGCGCTCTTGGGCGCGAACACGGCGTACAACCCGCCGACCATCACCAAGCCGAGCAGGAGCACGACCAGGAGAGCTGCGGGATGCCGGCGACGGGCGGCGATGGAACTCACGAATTTGTCCTGTCGTCGATGCGGGCGGAAAGAGTGGGGGTCACTTCAGCAGGTAGATCGTCGCGAACAGGGCGATCCACACGACGTCGACGAAGTGCCAGTAGTAGGAGGTGACGATCGCGCCCGTGGCCTGGGTGTGGGTGTAACGGCGCGTGGTGAAGGTGCGGCCGATGATCAGCAGGAATGCCACGAGGCCGGCGGTGACGTGCAGGCCGTGGAAGCCGGTGGTCATGTAGAAGACCGAGCCGTAGGCGTCGGAGTTCATCGAGATGCCGTGGGCGTGCATCTCGGAGTACTCCAGCACCTGACCCGACACGAAGATGGCGCCGAAGATGTAGGTGAGGGCGTACCACTCGCGCATGCCCCATTTGCCGACCTGCAGGAGCTTGCCGGTGCGTGCCGGCTGACCGGCCTCCGCCTTGAACACGCCGAGCTGGCACCAGACCGAGGAGATCACCAGGATCAAGGTGTTGACCGTCGCGAAGGGCACGTTCAGCGCCTCGGTGCGGCTCTCCCACAGATCGGGGGCCACTGCGCGGATCGTGAAGTACATCGCGAAGAGGCCTGCGAAGAACATCAGCTCGCTGGAGAGCCAGATCATTGTCCCGACGGCCGTCGTGTTCGGTCGAGTCACCGAGCGGGATGCCCCGGGGGTGCTCGAGGGAGCTGTAGTTGCTGTCGCCACAGCGCCATTATGGCCCCATCGGGGCGCACATGCGCGACCGACCCCCGATTTCGTGAACTTCCCGTGACTCAACGGGCAAGGTCACGCGATCGTGCCCGTCGTACTTGGCGGATTCCTTGCGTTTCACAACGATTGCCCGATCGCGGCGGATGGGACCGGAGGTGCGACGCTGCGGCGTCAGAGGGTCGGTAGCATCGTCGCCATGAGTTCGAACGTCCCGGTTCCTGCGGCCACCGCCGACCGCTCCGAGCAGCCCTCGGGGCCGCGTCAGTTGACCGTCCTGCTCTACAGCGACGACAGCGCCACCAGGGACGCAGTCCGCGTCGGTGTGGGGCGTCGTCCCGCGAAGGACGTCGAGATCGTCGCCTGGCGGGAGTGCGCCACTGCCGCTGCGGTTATCGACGCCGTGGAGAAGGAGCACTACGACCTGCTCATCCTCGATGGTGAAGCGGTGCCCATGGGCGGCCTCGGCCTCACCCGACAGTTGAAGAATGAGATCGAGAACTGTCCGAAGGTGCTGGTGCTCACCGGGCGCGCTGCCGACGGTTGGTTGGCCTCCTGGTCCATGGCCGAGGCGGCTGTGCCGCACCCGCTCGACCCGCTGGCGCTGTGTAACACGATCGCCACCCTCGCCCGACAGGACTGAACGGGTGTCTGTCCAGCTGACCTGGTCGGACGTCCTCACCACCCTCATCCAAGGCACGGATCTCACGCTCGAGCAGAGCTCGTGGGCGATGGACGAGATCATGTCCGGCAATGCCACGCCTTCGCAGTTGGCGGGATTTCTTGTCGCCCTGCGCAGCAAGGGCGAGACGGTCGCCGAGTTGCGTGGGCTGGCCGACTCGATGGTCGAACACGCGGTGCCGATCGTGGTCGACGGCGAAACCCTCGACATCGTCGGCACCGGCGGTGATCGTGCCCACACGGTCAACATCTCCTCGATGGCGTCCATCGTCTGCGCCGGGGCTGGGGCGAAGATCGTCAAGCACGGCAACCGTGCCTCGTCATCCTCCACCGGTTCGGCCGACGTGATGGGGGCGCTCGGCGTTCGTCTCGACCTCACCCCTGCGCAGGTGGTGCAGGTGGCGCAGGACGCCGGCATCACCTTCTGCTTCGCGCAGACCTTTCACCCGAGCATGAGACACGCCGCCGCGACCCGCCGTGAGATGGGCATCGCGACGGCCTTCAACGTGCTCGGACCCATGACCAACCCCGCCAACCCGCGCTATCGGGCGGTCGGTGTCGCCGACGCACGCGTCGCCCCCTTGGTAGCAGGCGTGTTCGCCGAACGCGGTCAGGCCGCTGCCGTTTTCCGCGGTGACGATGGACTGGACGAACTCACCTTGTCGACCGCCTCAACGGTCTGGTGGGTGCACGACGGCGAGGTCACCCAGCACACCGTCGATCCGGTCGAACTCGGTCTCGATCGTGCGCCGCTGGAGTCCCTACGCGGTGGAGACAGTGAATACAACGCTGGTGTGGTGCGTGAACTGTTGGCCGGTGCGACCGGCCCGGTGCGCGACGCGGTGCTCCTCAACGCCGGCATCGCTTTGGCGGTGATGGCTGCCGGCTCCGGCGGCACGTTCGGCGAGAGCGACGACCTCAACGCCGCGTTGCGCCGTGGCATCGAGTCCGCGCGGGTGTCGATCGATTCCGGTGCGGCTGCAGCGGCGTTGGACCGTTGGGTCGCTGCGACCCAGCAGGCTTGAGACCCACCTACTCCAGACCGAGGGCGAACGCTGCCCCCAGGTCGTCCTTGGAATAGGTGCGGAAAGCGATGTGGGTGCGCGAATCGATCACGCCTTCGACCTTGTTGAGTCGGTCGGCGATGACGTCGGCGAAGTCTTCGTGACGTGCCACCTTCGCGACCGCGATCAGGTCGACATCGCCGGTGACCGAGTAGACCTCGCTGATGCCCTCGATCTCGGCGATCGCGGCAGCGACCTCGGGGATGCGGTGGACATCGGCTGAGATGAGAACAATGGCGGAAATCACATCCTCACCTTATCGCTGGCGCCGTCCATGAGCGTCTCGAGTTGGCTGCGCGAGGCACCGGCACCGTTGACGGGGCAGGTCCACACGATGTCTGCATGGACGATGCGCACGCCGGGTTGTTCGAGCCAGTGCAGCACCTTCTCGGTTTCTTCCGGCAGCGCTGCAGGAGCGGGTGCGACGGGCGCCGCGACCACCTCCGCTGTGTCACACATGGCCTTGACATAGGGCATCGGGTCGGCGCCACGCGGGGTGAGGGTGGTGCCCGCGAAGCGGCCGTAGCGAACACAGACGATCTCCCAACCACCGGCTGCGCCCGGGCGAGCCGCGACGACCTCCGATGCACTCGCCAGTGGCGCGATGCGCTGCGACCTGGCAGCTCCGCGCACGAAGGACATCAGCCGGTCGCGCACCTCGGCGGCATCCTCGTAGCGATCGTCCCGGCTCAGGGAGTGCATGCGATCGGTGAGCCTCTCGACCACTGGCCGTGCGTCCTCGGTGAGGAATCGCGCTGCTTCGTCTGCCACCAGTGCGTAGTCGTCGACGCTCTGCTCGCCGATGCACGGTGCGCCGCAGCGCCCGAGGTCGTAGAGCACGCACGCCGTCGACGACGAGCTCTTGGTCGACAGCCGCTTGGTGCACTGCCGCAGCGGGATGACGTCGTGCAGGGCGGTCATCGCTTGCTCGGCTGCTGACTTGGAGGCGAACGGGCCGGCGTAGATGGAGGAGTCGGTGCGCACCGTGTTGACGACCGACAATCGGGGGAAGGGTTCATCGGTGAGCTTCAACCAGACCGCACGCTCGGGGTAGCGAGATCGCCGGTTGAAGCGCGGCTTGTGTTCGGCGATGAGGCGCAGTTCCCGCACTTGCGCCTCCAGGGCCGTCTGACAGACGATCGGTGTCACCTGCTCGGCGAGCTGCACCATGTCACGCATGCGACGGCGCTTCTCGCTCTCGGTGAAGTAGCTGCGGACCCGCCGCTTGATGTCGACGGAGGTGCCGACGTAGAGCACTTCTCCGCGGAAATCCTTGAAGGCGTAGACGCCCGGCGCCGCGGGCAGGCCATCGGCGAGCACGCGCTTGCGCCGCTGCTGCGGGGTGACGGTCTTGCTGTAGGTCTGCAATTCCTCAAGCGTGTGCACACCGAGGTTGCCCACCCGTTCCAGCAACGCGTGCAGGACGTCGACGGTCGCTTGCGCATCGTGCAGTGCGCGGTGATCGGGGGTGGTCGAGGCGCCGAAGAGGCGAGCAAGTGACCCGAGTTTGCGGTTGGGGGCTTCGTCCTTGGTCACCAGTTGGCGGGCCAGATGCGCGGTGTCGATGACGGTCGGCCGGGGCCACTGGGCGTGGGTGTCGCGGCAGGCTGCTTTGAGAAATCCGACGTCGTAGGGGGCGTTGTGAGCCACCAGCACGCAGCCTTCGAGGAAATCGAGCAGGGGTGGCAGCACGGCGCCGATGCGCGGGGATGACGACACCATCGCGTTGCTGATGCCGGTCAGCACCGACACGAAGGCCGGGATGGGTTCGCCGGGACGGACGAGGGTCTGGAATTCACCGATCACCTGACCACCGCGCACCTTCACCGCGCCGATCTCGGTGATGCCCGCCCCGCTCGCCGCGCCGCCGGTGGTCTCGAGGTCGAGCACGACGAAGGTGACCTCGGACAGCGGGGTGCCGAGGTCGTCCAGCGTGCCCTGCACCGCGACGGGCGAATTGAAGGCGGGCGAACTCATGCCGGGCACGTTAGTTCGGGGTACCGACAACCTTCTCCGGGCAGGAGCCGGGGGAGGTTGTCGGTGGTCGGTCGTAGCGTCTGGGACAGCTCGAAGTCGGATCACTTGCGAAGGAGGATCACATGTACATCGACTGCCGATCTTGCCCGGTGCGCGAACGGATGTGCGGCGACTGCATGGTCACCCACTTGTACGCCATCGCCCCACCACGTTCACCCCACGATCTGGACGACGCCGAACAAACCGCGCTCGACATGTTCGTCCGCACCGGGCTGGTCACGCTCGACGACATGTCGCTGGCCACCGTCGAACTCACCGGCGACACGGCACTGCGCTCCGTGGGCTGATCGCTGAGGTGGGCGACGATGGGGGCATGCCTGCTCCGAGTCGTCGCGCGATCGTCGTGGCCGGCGTGGGGCTCCTGGCGTTACCGGGTTGTTCCCGCAACGGAGGCAGCCAACAACGCGAGCTGGTGCAGGTGCACGGCTCATTCTCGGAGGCGGAACTGTCCGCAATAGCCGATGCCGCTCAGACCGCGGCGGGGTCGGTGGTCCGCAGATGGGGTCGCACCGGGGCATTGGCGGGCAAGGGGCGGGTCATCGTGCGGGCGGCGGCCGACGAGGGCGAGTTCCGCGCGCTGGGAGGTGACGCCTCGCGGTCGGTCGCTGCAACCACGACCGACGATGCCGTCGTGCTGATGAGTCCGCAGTTGTGCGCTGCCAAGTCCGAGGCCCAGCGCTTCGTCCTCACCCACGAGATCACCCACACCGTGCTCGGCGTCCGGTCGGTGGGTGCTCGGTGGGTAGCGGAAGGCGCTGCTGAACTCACCGCGTGGAAGGCGTCGGGACTCTCGTTTTCCCGGTACGCACCATCGCTGGCAGATCAGGTCCGTCAGGGCCGTGACGTCGGGGGCCCACCTCCCGACGCCGACTTCGACTCCGTCGCCTCCACCTCGGAATCGCTCAACTCCGCCTACCAGCGGGCCTGCGCCTACTCCGACCTGCTGCGCAGTCTGCGAGGTGATGAGCACTACCGCCGATTCGTGCACGAAGCGATGGCCGGACGCACCGATGCCACCTCGTTCTACGCCCGGCGCCCGGGCGATCTGTCGCAGCAGCTTCGCTCACACCTGAGATCGCTCGTCGGCGTGAGCGACCAGCGCCGATAAGGTGGTCGGCATGGCCGACAGCACCCAATCAAGCACCGAGATCGCAGCCGATCCGGCAACCGTCCTCGACATCATCGCCGACTTCGACAGCTACCCCGAATGGGCCACGCAGGTGAAGCGGGCGACGGTGCTGGAGGAGGACGAACTGGGATGGCCGGTGCAGGTCGAGTTCGTGCTCGATGCAGCGCCGATCCGCGACACCTACGTTCTCGAATACGACTGGGACGTCACCGAGGAGGGCACCGGCGCCGTGCGGTGGCACCTGGTGAAGTCCGACCTGCTGAAGGCCCTCGACGGTGTGTACGACCTCACCCCTGTGCAGGACGGGGTGAAGGTCGCCTACTCGCTCTCGGTCGATCTGAAGCTGCCCGTGCTCGGGGTCATCCGACGCAAGGCCGAGCGAACCATCATCGACACTGCGCTCGACGGGCTCAAGAAGCGCGCCGAAGGGTGACAGCGCGGCTGCTGATCGTGGGCGGCGCCGGCGGTGCTGGTTCGTCCACCCGGGCAGCGCGCATGGCCGACTCCCTCGCGGCTGACGGTGCGAGGGTCGGCGTAGCGGCACTCGACCCGCATTTCGGCGCCGATGGAATGGTCACCCGACCCGGATGCGTCCAGGTGCGGGTCGAGCCACGCGTACCCGACGAGGTCGCGGCAGCCGCCGATGCCTGGCGGGTCGACCCGATCGTGACCGCCCGACTCATCGACGACATGACCCAGCGCGGGCTGCCGTTGCTGTGGCGACTGCCGGAGTTGGTGAGCGAGCACGACCATCTCGTGCTCGATCTGGGCTCCGCGCTCGGCCGCGCACTGCTGGCGGTGCACCAATTGCGCTGGTACCTCGGCGAGTTGGGCCCTTTGCATGCTGGCTGGCTGCGAGCCACCCGTCCGGTCACCGCACTCGCGATGGGGTCTTCGGTGATCGGCAAGGCCGGTAGCAGACAGCTCGCAGCGGTTGTCGAGCACCTCGATGTCGTCGCCGATCTGATCGGCGGCTCGGGCTCCGCCGTCGTGCTCGTGCACGGTGCTGGGGAGCGGGCGAGTGCGAAGGCCCGGCTTCATGCCTCGGCGACCTTCCTCGCTCAAGTCCGGCTGGGGGCGGTGGTAGCTGATTCCGTTGCGCCTGACGACTTTTTGCGCGCGCAGCTCGAAGGCTGCGGCATCCCCGTCTGGGATGAACTCGCCGACGGATGGGTACACCGCCTCGCGGATCCCGGGCGTGGTCCGTCGCTCACCGGAGATGCCAGAGATGACGAAGTCATCTCATGGCGAATCCCATTGCCGTTCAACGACTTCAGTGAGGTTGACGTCGAGCAGTCGGGACGTCGGTTGATCGTCGGCGTCCAGGGCGAGCGCCGTACCTTCGAGCTCCCGTCCTCGTTGCAGCGACACTCAGCGTCATCGGCGAGCGTGCGTACCGGCATCCTTGAGGTGTTGTTCGACCCCATCCGCCCGACGCAGCACCGGAGAAGTACGACGTGACCGATCGCACCGAGGATGACCAGTCCGATGCCGCCGCCGCGGTGGCGCAGGAGGCGATGAAGCTCGTCGAATCGCTGGGTGCATGGGCCGGATCTGCGTCCAGCGCTCATGCCTTCGAGAGCTCCGCCGGCGGCGGGAGTGATCGCGACGACGATGAGCCCAAGCGCGGCGACGATGGTTGTTCGTGCAGCACCGCACATGCGCCCGTCGTGTGCCGCGTGTGCCCGGTCTGCCGGGTCGGTGCCTTCCTGGAGGGGTTGAGCCCTGAGGCGATGGAGCGCATCGCCGACCTCATCGGCATGGTGGCCGGCAGCCTCCAGGCCGTCGCGCAGGAGCGCCGGGCAGGCAGCCCCAGCGGCGAGGAGTCGAGGCCACCGGCCGGGCAGCCCGCATCCCACAAAGTGACGGTGTCGGGCGACGAACCTGAGTCAGAGCGCGACATCGACCCACAGGACTCGGCAGAATGAGTTCCGTGAATCCCACCATCGGAATCGACATCGGCGGCACCAAGATCGCCGGAGGACTCGTCGACAGCGACGGCACCATCCTTCGTCGTGGTCGCCGGGAGACCCCGGCCCAGGACGTCGACGCGATCACCTCCGCCGTTGCCGACCTCATCGCCGAACTCGGCGAGGGGGAGCAGATCACCCACGCGGGCGTGGCATGTGCGGGTTACATCGACAAGGCCGGCTCCACGGTGCTGTTCGCACCGAATCTGGCGTGGCGGGACGAACCGCTCAAGGAACGCCTGCAGGACATGGTCGACCTCGACATCACGATCGAGAACGACGCCAACGCCGCGGCGTATGGCGAGTTCGTGCACGGCGCCGGCCACGACGTCGACGACATGGTGATGATCACCATCGGCACTGGCGTCGGTGGGGGAGTGATCTTCGACGGAGAGTTGTTCCGCGGTTCGTACGGCATCGGTGCCGAGATCGGCCACATGCGTGTCGTTCCCAACGGCCTGCGCTGCGGGTGCGGCAATCGTGGATGCCTCGAGAGCTACGCCAGCGGTTCGGCTCTGATCAGGGAGGCCCGGGCCCTCGTGACGGGCGGATCCCCTTACGCTGCAACGCTTTCTCAGCGATGTGGCGGGAAGCCGAAGAGGCTGGAAGGCAAGGACGTCACCATCGCGGCGCAGGAAGGCGATCCGGCATCGATCGAACTGCTGGCCGATCTCGGTCGGTGGATCGGCGAAGGAGCCGCATCGCTGGCCGCGATCCTCGACCCCGCCCGGTTCGTCATCGGGGGTGGTGTGGCCGAAGCCGGCGACCTGCTCCTGGCACCGATCAAGGACGCCTTCGGACGCCAGTTGACCGGTCGTGGACACCGCCCGACCGCGACGTTCGAGATCGCAACACTCGCCAACGACGCTGGTCTGGTCGGCGCCGCCGCTCTGGTGCGGCAGAGGGAAGCATGAGCGGTGACCTCGCCATCGGAATCGACATCGGTGGCACGAAGGTCGCCGGCGGGCTGGTTGCTCCGGACGGCACCGTCCTGGAACGCACCCGCCGCGACACCCCGCACCGCTCCACCGCGCCGCATGTCGTCGAGGACGTCATCGTCGATGCGGTGACGGAGTTGCTGGCGAAGGCGCAGACGCCGCCGG
Organism: Yimella sp. cx-51; assembly: GCF_017654605.1. GTDB lineage: Bacteria > Actinomycetota > Actinomycetes > Actinomycetales > Dermatophilaceae > Yimella. The sequence goes on along the minus strand of NZ_CP072113.1, from coordinate 1,855,542 downwards.
TGGCGATCGGCATCGGTGCTGCCGGCTTCGTCTCCTCCGACCGTGCGACGGTTGTGTTCGCGCCGCACCTGTCGTGGCGGCACGAGCCGCTGCGGGAGGCACTGCGCCGCCGCATCGAACTACCGGTCTTCGTCGACAACGACGCCAACGCCTCCTGCTGGGCCGAGTGGCGTTACGGCGCCGTGCGCGACGAATCGCACGTGGTGATGGTCAACCTCGGCACTGGTATCGGCGGTGCGATCCTGACCGACGGACAGATGCAGCGGGGACGTTTCGGCATTGCCGGTGAGTTCGGGCACATGCAGGTCGTCCCCGAGGGCCATCGCTGTGAGTGCGGCAACCGGGGGTGCTGGGAGCAATATGCCAGCGGTAACGCGCTGGTGCGCGAGGCCCGGTCGCTGATCGCCGCGAACTCGCCGCTGGCGGCCGACCTCTCGGCGATGGTCGAGGGCGACGCCTCCCGGCTCACCGGGCCGATGATCACCGAGGCGGCCCGGGGCGGCGACCCGATCGCCGCCGAACTACTCGCCGAGATCGGCACCTGGCTCGGTGTCGGCCTGGCCAACCTCGCCAACGCCTTCGACCCCGGGTCTTTCGTGATCGGTGGTGGGGTGAGCGCGGCGGGACCGATGCTCCTCGACCCCGCCAGGGCAGCCTTCCGACGCCATCTCTCGGGACGCGGCTACCGACCTGAAGCCAGCATCGTCAAGGCGCAGCTCGACAACGAAGCCGGGCTGATCGGCGCCGCCGACCTGGCTCGCACGGAGGTCATCGCATCGTGACCCACGACCGCTCCCCGCACACGCTGCGGGTGGTCTCGTACAACGTCCGCGCGTTCAAGGACGACACGGACGCCCTGACCGAGATCATCGCCACCCTGCGTCCGGACGTCCTGCTCGTGCAGGAAGCTCCCCGGCACCCGTTCTCCGGCCACCGCATCGCCGGGTTCGCCGACCGCATCGGCATGACGTGGTCGGGGGGCAAGCGCGGATGGATGAGCACCACGCTGCTCACCGCGCTGAGGCTGGATGTGCACGACTTCGAGCATCGAAACCTCAAGGTGCGCAAGGGTGACGAACCCCGCGGCTATGCGATCGCGACCGTGGCCCTCCCGGCCCACAAACCGGTGCACGTGGCAAGCCTGCACATGTCATTGCGTGGCGACGAGCGCAAGCCGCAGGCCACCGATGTCGTCCAGGCACTGGCCCTCGACCGGATGCCGGCGATCATCGGCGGCGATCTCAACGAGACACCCGGCCACGACGTCTGGAAGCTGTTCGGCGAAAACCTGCACGAGGTCAGCCCTGACCAGTTCACCTTCCCCTCGAAGGCACCGGTCAAACGGATCGATGCGATCTTCGCCTCGGCCGCGCTACCGTTCAGCATCCCGGTGATCGAACTCGATCCAGAGAAGCTGGCCGCAGCGACCGATCATCTGCCGATCACCGTCGACTTCGATCTCGCCGGGCTGGCGAAGGGCGCTTGACCGGTTGATCACAGTCGCGCGCCGTCGTCGAACGGATCGTCCTCTTCGCGGTTCTTGGGTTGACGCACCACCAGAAGCACACCGCCGACCAGCATGATTGCCAGGGCAAGCACCCACCAGAGCGTGGCTGCGTAGCGGTCGAAGAAGAACAGGTAGAGCAGCCACAGCGGGCCGACCACAAGGCAACCCACGGTGACCCAGAACCCCTCGTCCGAGGGGAGAGGCGAGGGTTCGGGCGGCACGAATTCGGGTTCGTACTGGTCGATGATCTGCGGCCCGGTGCTGGAGCGCCACTGGGCCGGCACCTGAAAGGGCTTCGGTTCCGATTCGGGGGCGTCCTGCTGCTCCCAGTCGGCGACCAACTCATCGAATCGGCGGTCGACCTCCTCGTCCGAGTGCTCGGGCTTGTCGGGCTGGGATTCGTTCACGCCTGGCCTCCCACCCGCGACACGAAATCGGTGACGAGTTGCTGGACGAGCGGAGCGTCGTGGTCGAGCGTCGCGACGTGATAGCTGTTCTCCAGCCGCACGTCGGTGACGTCCTTGCTCGAGATGCGCGACAGGAACAATTGTGAACACTCCGGCGATACGACGTGGTCGATCCGCGAATGCATGAGCAACACCGGCTGGGTGATCTGCGGCAGGTCTCGCGTCACCTGCCGACTGAGTTGTTGCTGCGACTCCAGCGCCCGCAGCGGCACGCGGTCGTAGGCGAACTCCAGAGCACCCGGCTTCTTGATGTCGGTGCCGATGCCTCGCACCGACGGCACCACCCGCCGCAGCAGCGATGCGGTGCGCAGCTTCAGCGAGCGCATCTCGAACGCGGGATTGATCAGCGCCAGGCCCGCAATCTCGGGGTGGCGCTGGACCAACAGCGTCGCCAATGTGCCGCCCATCGACGTGCCGCATGCGACGACGGTGTCGCAACGCTCGGCGAGCTCGTCGTAAGTGGTCGCCACCTCGGAGTACCAGTCGTGCCAGGTGGTCCGGTTCAGGTCGTGGTGGCTCGTGCCGTGACCTGGCAGACGGGGCGCCCGCACGGTATAGCCCGCGGCGGCCAGGTGGTGGGCGAGCGGCGCAATGCTCACCGGCGACCCGGTGAATCCGTGCACCATGAGAACCCCTACGTTGGAGCCGTCGTGGACGATCGGTGTCGCGCCCTCCCGGATCTGCATGGAGCCATCTTCGCTCATCGCGCGACCAACCATCTCCGGGGCGTTATTGTTCAGGCCGAAGCGATACTTGGAGGCGCAGTGCTCTACTGGTTCCTGAAGAAGGTCCTGCTCGGCCCGATTCTCAAATTCATCTTCCGACCGTGGGTGGACGGTGAGCAGAACATCCCCGAGAGGGGGCCGGCGATCTTCGCCAGCAACCATCTGTCGTTCTCCGACTCCATCTTCCTGCCGCTGGTGGTGCCGCGGCGCATGACCTTTGTCGCGAAGGCCGACTACTTCACCGGCACGGGCATCAAAGGCCGCATGACCGCAGCCTTCTTCCGCGGCGTCGGACAGATTCCGATCGACCGCGCCGGCGGCTCGGCCTCCAGCGGTGCTCTCCAGTCGGGCCTGAACATCCTGCGCAGGGGCGAACTGTTCGGCATCTACCCCGAAGGCACCCGCAGCCCCGACGGTCGCCTCTACAAGGGCAAGACCGGTGTCGCGCGTCTGGCGCTGGAGGCCAAGGTGCCGGTCATCCCCGTGGCGATGATCGACACCGACAAGGCCCAGCCGACCGGTCAGCTGATTCCCAACATCATGCGCGTCGGTATCCGGGTGGGTAAGCCCATGGACTTCTCGCGCTACGAGGGCATGCAGGACGACCGCTTCGTGCTGCGCAGCATCACCGACGAGATCATGTACGAGCTGATGCTGCTGTCGGGCCAGGAGTACGTTGACGTCTATGCCTCGACGGTCAAGGACCGCATCACTGCCAAGGCCAAGGAGATCGGTGGCGCGGCCGTCGCGGTCGGCAGCGGTGCTGCGGCAGCGATCGGCAGCAAGGTGACGCGTCGGTCGACCTCGGATGACACGAAGGAAGCTGACACTGGCGCCGAGGACGAAGACTTCGGCTGAGAACCTCCCGGACGTTCGTCCGCTACGCGGGCACTTCGAAGTGGCTTCGACGTGCCCGCGTAGTCTTTCGGGGTGAGTACGACCGCACGTGAACCCGACACCCTGAACGAAATGCCCGAGTGGACGCCGCTGCCGGCCAAGCAGCAGCCGTCGTGGCCCGACCCGCAGGCCGTTGAGTATGTGCGCTCGGAACTGTCGACCCTCCCGCCGTTGGTCTTCGCCGGTGAGTGTGACGTGCTCCGCGAGCGCCTGGCCGCCGCTGCCAAGGGCGAGGCCTTCGTCCTGCAAGGCGGCGACTGCGCCGAGATGTTCAGCGCTGCCACAGCCGCGAACATCCGCGACCGCATCAAGACGATCCTGCAGATGGCGGCCGTCCTGACCTACGGCGCGAGCACGCCCGTGGTGAAGCTGGGTCGCATCGCCGGCCAGTACGCCAAGCCTCGTAGCAACAACACCGAGACCCGCGGCGATGTCACCCTGCCGGCCTACCGCGGCGACATGGTCAACGACTTCGCGTTCACCCCGGAGTCGCGTGAGCCCGACCCGCAGCGCCTGCTGCGCGCCTACCACACCAGCGCCTCCACCCTGAACCTCGTGCGTGCCTTCACCACAGGCGGATTCGCCGACCTGCGGCATGTGCACGAGTGGAACCGCGGTTTCATCGCCAACTCTGCGTACGCGCGTTACGAGACGACTGCGCGCGAGATCGACAAGGCGATGAAGTTCATGCAGGCGTGCGGTGTCGACTTCGACTCCACCCCGATGAGCGCCGTGGAGTTCTTCGCCAGCCACGAGGCGTTGCTGCTCGACTACGAGCAGCCGCTGACCCGCATCGACTCCCGCACCGGTAACCCGTACGCGGTCTCCGGCCACTTCGTGTGGGTGGGCGAGCGCACCCGCGAGTTGGACGGCGCGCACATCGACTTCGTCTCCCGCATCCACAACCCCATCGGGGTGAAGCTGGGTCCGACCGCAGACCCGGACGAGGTGCTGCGGATGATCGACGTGCTCGACCCTCAGCGCACCCCCGGTCGCCTCACCTTCATCACCCGCATGGGCGCCGGCGCGATCCGCGAGAAGCTGCCCGACCTCGTCGAGCGGGTGACGGCGTCCGGCGCCGAGGTCGTGTGGGTGACCGACCCGATGCACGGCAACACCTTCGAGTCGTCGACCGGCTACAAGACGCGTGAGTTCGACCAGATCATCGACGAGGTCGAGGGCTTCTTCGAGGTGCACGAGGCGCTGGGCACCATCCCCGGCGGTGTGCACGTCGAGCTGACCGGCAACGACGTCACCGAGTGCCTCGGTGGTTCGGAGCGCATCCTCGATGTCGACCTGGAGAAGCGCTACGAGACGGCGTGCGACCCGCGGTTGAACCACCAGCAGAGCCTGGAGTTGTCCTACCTCGTCGCGGAAATGCTGGCCAAGCGCAACGCTCGCTGATTGAGCTCCGCGGGCAGCGCGGTCACACGATCGAGAGTGTGATCGTGCTGCCCTTCTTCACCGAGCTGCCCGGGCGGAGGCTCTGGTCTCGGACGGTGTCGAACAAGCCGCCGAAGAAGCGGTCGAACTTCACCGTGAAGCCGTCCGCTTCCAGCTTCGCCTTCGCCGGCCCGCTCTTCATGTCGATGACGCGGGGAACGGTCACCATTTCCGGGCCCTTGGAGATCACCAGTTGCACGGAGTCACCCTTGTGCGCGGTGCTGCCTGAGCCCGGCGTGGTGCTGATGATCGATCCCTTGGGCACGGTGTCGGAGAACTCGGAGGAGGAGACCGTGCTGGTCAGCCCGGCAGAGCTCAGCGCGGCCTCAGCCTCAGCTTGAGGTTTACCCGTCAGGTCGGGCACCGGGATGGGCTGCTTGCCCTTGCTGACCACGAGGTCGACCTTCGTGCCCTTGCGGAGCGGAGTGCCCGGCGCCTGCGAGGACGACACGACCGAGCCAGCCGGCACAGTCTCGTCATAGGCCTGAGTTACTGCGCCGACGGTGAGTCCGACCTTGGTGATCGCCGCGCGAGCCTGCGCCTCGGTCGATCCGGTCAGTTTTGGAGCGCTGTACCGTTCGGGACCTTTGGAGACGGTGAGCGTCACCGTGGAGTTCTTGCGGGCTTCCTTCCCCGCTCCGGGGTCGGCGGAGACGACCTGCCCGCTGGGCACCTTCTCGTCGAAGGTCTGCACGACCTTGGCCTTCAGGTCGGCGCGGGTGAGCTGTTGGACGGCGGCGCCCTGCGCGAGTCCGGAGACCCTCGGCACCTGGGTCGAGCCGTAGGGCCCGGAGGTGAAGGCCCAGCCTGCGATCGCGGCGAGAATGAGCAGCGGCACCAGGAGTGCGGCAACGATCATCGGCAGGCGTCGACGTGAGCCCGAGGCTTGGTGAGCGGGGTACTCCGAGGTGTCGAGCGGGTCGGTGCTGCTGCGGATCTCGGCGGTGTGGGAGCCACCGCTGTCTTCCGTCGTCACTTCCTGGTGGTCAGCCTGCTCCGCGCCGCGCGGAGCGGCGCCGTCCCGGCCTCCCAGCGTGCGCCGCACCGAACGCAGCGAGATCAGCAGATCTGCAGCACTGGCGGGGCGGTCGTCCGGATCCTTGGCCGTCGCCTCGGCGATCAGTCGGTCGACCTGCGGCGGCACCGAAGGCACTGCGTCCGAGGCCACCGGCGTCTGGCCGTGCACATGTTGGTAGGCGACGTGAATGGGGGAGTCGCCGGGAAAGGCCTTCTCGCCGGTGAGCATCTCGAACAGCAGCAGCCCTGCCGCGTAGACATCCGTGCGCGGATCGGCTGTGCCGTGCTCCACCTGTTCGGGGGCGAGGTAGGACGCGGTGCCGAGAAGGATGTCGCTGTCGCCGGTGAGGGTGCTGGTGGTGACTGCGCGCGCCAGGCCGAAATCGGTGACCTTCACCTGCCCGGTCTCGCTGATGAGGACGTTCTCGGGTTTGACATCGCGGTGCACCAGCCCGGCGCGATGGGCCGCCGACAAGCCGTCGAGGATGGAGTCGAAGAGGGTGAGTGCCTCGCTGGTGGGCAACGCCCCGCGTCGACGGATCAGCTGCCGCAAGGTCTGCCCGCTGACCAACTCCATCGCCAGGAAGGCGTAGTGGCCGTCCGAGCCCTGGTCGGTGACGGCGACGACATTGGGGTGGGAGAGCCGTGCGGCAGACCTGGCCTCGCGCCGGAAGCGGGCCACGAAGGCTTCGTCGCGAGCCAGGTCGGCGCGCATGACCTTCAGGGCCACCTCGCGGTCGAGCCGCTCGTCGATCGCCACGAAGACCGAGCCCATTCCGCCGTCGGCGAGGTGCCGGGTGACGCGATAACGACCGTCGATCACCCGCCCCACGATCGACGCTTCACTGACTGGACTCACCCGCAAAGTCTAAGTTCCTCCTGCTCCGGACTTCGGGAGGCTGCGCCGCCTGTGTGCCGCTGCCTCTCGGCTAGGACGTCCGGCGTGCGAAGCTGGTGCCGTGAATGACGTAGAAACACTGGTCGGCGCCTGGTTGTCGGTGCCGGAGGTCGCGGACGCGCTGGGTCTGCCGCACCGCACGGTTCGCCGGATGATCGACGACAAGGAACTGTTGTCGGCCAGGATCGGACCCAACGAGTCCGTTGCCGTTCCGGCGGCATTCATCAAGGACGGTGCGCTTCTCCCGGCGCTGCCCGGAACGATCACGGTGTTGCTGGACGCCCGGTTGTCGGCCGACGAGGCCCTGCGCTGGCTCTTCACCCCAGACCCGACCCTGCCGGTGGTGGGGGCTCCGATCACGATGCTGCAGCTGGGCCGCAAAGCCGAGGTGCGCAAGCGCGCCAGCGAACTCGCCTTCTAACTCTCCGACCGCCGATCAGGCGCTGCGCGCGACCGCGATCCCGATGAGGTCGTGCAGTCGTGCGGCGCCCTCGTCGGTCAGATCAGCGCGCTGCAGCGCCGCAGCTGCATCGTCGCTGGCTTTGCTGATGAGTTCCTCGGTGCGGTCGACGCCGCCGGTCGAGGTCACCCAGTCGCGCAGCCAGTTGACGCCGGCGTCGTCGAGGTCGTCCCGCCCGAAGAGTTCGGTGAAGCGCGCGGTGTCGGCCTCGCTCGAGGCGTCCAGGGCGTAGGCGATCAGGACGGTTCGTTTGCCTTCGCGCAGGTCGTCGCCGGCGGGCTTGCCGGTGGCTTCCGGGTCGCCGTAGACACCGAGCACGTCGTCCCGTAGCTGGAACGCCTCACCGAGTGCGAGGCCGTATTCGGAGAGCGCGGTTGCGGTGGTGTCGTTGACGCCGAACGCGGTTGCGCCAATGAGCAGCGGCTGTTCGACGGTGTACTTGGCGCTCTTGTAGCGGATGACGGTGCGTGAGCGGTCGAGACGCTCCTGCGTCGTCGCGGTGTCCCAGGGGCGCACCGACTCCAGCACGTCGAGGTACTGCCCACCCATGAGCTGGGTGCGCATCAGGTCGAAAACCGTTCTGCCGCGGGCGAGTTCGTCAGTCGGCAAACCGCTGGTGCTGTAGAGCTCGTCGGTCCAGTTCAGACAGAGGTCGCCGGCGAGGATGGCGGCCGCTTCACCGAAACGCTCCGCATCTCCGTCCCAGCCGTTTTCGCGGTGCAGTGCCGCGAGTTGGCGGTGGGCGGTGGGCATGCCGCGGCGGGTGTCGCTGCGGTCCATCACGTCGTCGTGCAGCAGTGCTGCAGCCTGGAAGACCTCCATGGCCGTCGCGACCTGGATGATCGACTCGCTGTGCGGACCGCCGGCCGCGCGATAACCCCAGTAGCAGAAGCCCGCACGCAGGCGTTTGCCACCGCGCAGCAGCGCGTTGACGGGGTCGATGAGGGCCTGGATCTCCGGACCGATGGGCGCGAGTTCCTCGGTGTGCCGCAGGTGCGCCCGGTCGAGGACGGCCTGGATCTGATCACGCAGATCGTGGAGCGGCAAGGCCTGGTTCACTCGGGGCGTCCTTCCTGCGGGCAGCGGTCATCGCCACCACGGCGATTGTCGTTGGTGCGGTACCAACCGGTAGGGTCACGCGCATGCCCGACGCGAGTGCCCAACAGCACCCCAGCATTCCAGACCTTCTGAAATCGTCGGACACGGCATTCAGTTTTGAGTTCTTCCCACCCAAGGACGACGCCAGCGAGGCGGTCCTGTGGGAGTCGATCCGTCGTGTTGAGCGCATCCGTCCTTCATTCGTTTCGGTGACCTACGGAGCGGGCGGCTCCACCCGAGACCGGACGGTGCGCGTCACCAGTCGTATCGAGCACGAGACGACGATGACGACGATGGCGCATCTGACGTGTGTGGGTTCGTCGGTGGCGCAACTGCGGCAGGTCGTCGGCCAGTACGCCGGCTCCGGCATCCGCAACATCCTTGCCCTGCGTGGCGACCCGGCCGGCGGCCTCGGTGTGCCGTGGACCCCGCACCCGGAGGGCCTCGACCACGCCGATCAACTCGTCGAACTCATCCGGGCGCTGGGGGAGTTCACCGTCGGTGTGGCTGCTTTCCCTGACAAGCACCCGGAGTCGTCGACACTGCAGGACGACGCCGATGTGCTGATCCGCAAAGCCGACGCCGGCGCATCGTTCGCGATCACCCAGATGGTCACGGACGTCGATGCCTACCTGCGTCTGCGCGACCTGGTCGACGCGTCCGGCCGCACGATGCCGATCGTCCCGGGCCTGATGCCGGTCACTGCACACGGTCAGCTCGAGCGCATGACCGCTCTCAATGGCCAGCCATTGGCCGGCGACGTGGTCGAGCGCATCGAAGCGGTCAAGGACGACAAGGCGACGCTGCGCGAGGTCGGTATCGAGATCTGCACTGAGCATGCGGCGCGCTTGATCGCCGAGGGCGTGCCGGGCATTCATTTCATCACCATGAACCGTTCGACCGCGACGCTTGAGGTGCACCGCAATCTGACGTCCTGAGTGACAAGAAGGCATGAGCGGCAGCGAGCCCATATCGCGATCGATAACTCCGAACTAACCTATGTGCATGGACCTTCGTACGCAGCGACTCGCGGCAGGCCTGAGCCAGTCACAGTTGGCGCGTGCCGCAGCGGTGCCTCAGCCGAACCTGTCGGCGTACGAGAACGGTCGACGGGTGCCGTCACCAGAGGTGCTGGCACGGCTCCAGCAGGCGCTCTACGTGCCACTGATCCAACGTGTTGATCTGCACCGCAAGGAGATTCGTCAGCTTGTAGCTGCTCACAATGCCGCGAGGCCGCGGATATTCGGTTCGGTGGCCAAGGGTCAGGAAACCGCGACTTCTGACATCGACTTTCTTGTCGAGTTCACCGACGACGCAACTCTGCTCGACGAGGTGGGCCTGCGATCGGAGCTTGCCGACTTGCTCCAAGCGCAGGTGGATGTGGTCGGACTCGACTCCCTTCGCGGGCCTATTCGCGATCGGGTGCTGGGCGAAGCGGTAGCGGTGTGAGTGATCTCGGGAGAGCGCGTGACGCCGCCGAACGCACGGTTGCGCTCTGTGACGAGGTGGCACGACTGCTCGACATGGACGAGGAATCTTTCGTCACCGACGTCCGCACCCAGTGGGCAATCGAGATGGGACTCATCCGCATTGGCGAAACCATCAACCGCATCCCGCCAGAGGTGTTGCAGCAGTTCCCCGGTCAGCCTTGGCGGAAGATTGTTGGTATGCGCAACTTAGCTGCGCATCAGTACGACGATCTCGACCCGCGGCGGGTGTGGCGCACCGTGTCCCGCGATGTACCTGCCCTGCGCGCATATCTGAGCGACGTAGTGCTGCCAGAGATCAGAAGCTGACTCAACGTCGTTGTCGGTGGCTCCGCCTACAGTCGATTCATCGAACATCAGTTCGATAAATCGATCTTGTGACAGGAGCTGCCATGACCGCCGTCGCCCGCAATGTGAGCCAGCCGAACGATCGTCCGCCGCATGTCGTGGCCGGGGGCGTGCTCGACTTGATCGACAGGTCGCGCGACTGCCTGCTCGAGGCGTGTCATCAACAGGATCTCTGCGAGCGCTACCGCTGCGCCCAGTTGGGTGCACTGCGAGCTGCCGCTGCACTCCTGGCGGCGCGTAGTCGTCGCACCTCCCGGTCAGGCCCACGCTCGGTCTGGCAGGTCGTGGCGACAGTCGCGCCCGAACTCACCGAATGGGCGGAGTTCTTTGCTGCCACCGGCCAGCGCGGCCAAGTCTTCGACCGCGGAGTGCGGCGTCCGACGCAACGCGAGGCCGACGATCTGATCCGCGACGCGGAGACATTTCTTGGCATGGTGCTGCAGGCACTCGGCCTCCCGATGGGCCCGAGTGCTCCGTTGGAGATCTCCTCCGGGCGCGGATGGTCGGAAAAATACCTCTGATCTCCGACGAGTTGGTACGCCCGATCTACCACGGCACCCTTCGGCGACCTATCCTTAGGAGACGTCGTACGTGTGGCGGGGCTAACACGTTCGCATCAGCTCATCGGAACAGGTGTTTGGAGGTCGGTCGTGCCGCTGTCGGAGCACGAGCAACGCATGCTCGACCAGATGGAGAAGGCCCTCTCGCAAGAGGACCCGAAGTTCGCATCGCAGATGCGCACGCCGCGCAATCCGCGAAGCGGCCGTCTGATGCTCGCCGCGGGTGGCATGCTGCTTGGCCTCGGTGTCGCGGTGCTCGGCGTGATGAACCAGCTCATCTGGCTGGGTGTGGTCGGCTTCGTCATCATGGTCGCCGTTGCGGCTTGGGCCTTCAGTGGATCCGGTGAGCAGGAGACCACCTTGGGTTCGGTGCAGCAGGACGGCACCGTGCGTCCGGTGTCGCGGCCCAAGCGCGGACGTCGTCCGTCGACGCCGTCCCGCACCGCGTCCGGTGGGTCGCTCATGCAGCGGATGGAAGAGCGCTGGGAGCGTCGCCGGCGCGAGCAGTGGTGAACCGCCGGGTGTTCCCGCTCAGCGAGTGAGCAGCAGCCCCGAGATCCACAGGGCCGACACGATGACGGCGGCCGCGAGTTCGATTCCGATGCTGGCCACGACTGCCTTGAGCGCCATCTTCGTCGACGTCCACGCCGCCGAGGGATTGCGCAAGCGCAGGTGCTCGGCGAGGTAGACACCGGCGATGAATCCCAGGAAGAGTCCGACGTACGGCACGACGAAGAAGCCGATCGCGGCGAGGACGACACCCGCCAGCCGTGAACGCCCCGGCACTCCCGCCTGACGCAGCGACTTGTTGGGCAGGTGGTACTGCAGGAACCACCCGATCAGTGCCACCACGACGCTGATGCCGAAGATCGTCCACGCCGTGGTTGATCCTTCGTGCCAGGCCCACAGCAGCACGCCCGCTTCGGTGATCAGCAAGCCGGGTAGCACGGGCACGATGAGGCCGAGGATGCCGACGAAGATCATCACGCCGGCCAGCACTGTCACAGGTTCCACGGTGCCGAACCTATCGCGACTGCAGCAGCAGGAAGGCCCGCACGTTGTGCGGGCCTTCCTGGATGTCGTTGGGTCGGGGTCAGCTCTGACCGGCCTGGAGACGATCGGTCTCGTCGATCACTTCTTCGGCGACAGCCCGGAGCTTGTCCAGGTGGCTGCGTCCGTGGTGGGCGCAGAAGAGGAGCTCCATGTCGCCGGCAAGACGGGCCCGGATGAATGCCTGTGCTCCGCAGCGGTCGCAGCGGTCGGCAGCGGTCAGAGTGGGTGCTAGTGCAGTGGCCATTGGGTCCATCCTTTCGTCAGGCGCTCGATGCGCCTTCAGTTCCCCCTAAGGAGTTGTTCGTTACGACGGTTGCGCCTCCGTTGCGGTTGCACCACTGCCGTTCCGATGTTCCAACATCCAAGCACCTCACAAGATTCCCCGGTGCAGTATCGATCGTGCGGCGAGTCACGTTTTCGAATCGGGCGGCCCCACGCGCGGTCAGTTGCGGGCTTGCGCGGCACGCCTACCGGGTGCTGTCGGTGCCGGCGGTTAGGCTTCGCACGCGCCGCCGCCCAGAAGGAGTTCGACCCTCGTGGTTCCCCGCAGTACCTCGTCCGCCAAGGAATACAACGCCCGGCACCTCCAGGTGCTCGAGGGCCTCGAGGCGGTCCGTAAACGTCCCGGTATGTACATCGGCTCCACCGACGCCCGCGGCCTCATGCACTGCCTCTGGGAGATCATCGACAACTCGGTCGATGAGGCACTCGGTGGTCACGGCGACCGCATCGACGTCGCGCTGTTCGCTGATGGTTCTGTGCAGGTGACCGACCGCGGTCGCGGCATCCCTGTCGACATCGAGCCGCGCACGGGCCTGTCCGGCGTGGAGGTGGTCTTCACCAAGTTGCACGCAGGCGGCAAGTTCGGTGGCGGCTCGTACACCGCGTCCGGAGGTCTGCACGGCGTTGGCGCTTCTGTGGTCAACGCCCTGTCGGCCCGCCTTGACGTCGAGGTAGACCGCGCTGGCAAGACCTACGGCATGAGTTTTCGTCGCGGCGAGCCCGGCACCTTCCACGGTGAGGGCCCTGACGCTGAGTTCACCCCGTTCGAGCTGGGCAGCGAACTCGCAGTCGTCGGCAAGGCCAAGCGCGGCGTCACCGGGTGCCGCATCCGCTACTGGGCCGACCAGCAGATCTTCCTCAAGACCGCGACCTTCGACTACGACAGCCTCATCGACCGCGCCAGGCAGACCTCCTTCCTCATCCCGGGGTTGACGCTCGCGATCCGCGACGAGCGCGGTCTACCCGGCACCCCGGGTGCGGAGGGGCCGCACGAAGAGGTCTTCCTGCACGACGGTGGCATCAGCGAGTTCACCGAGTTCCTCGCCTCCGATCCGGCCGTCACCGATGTGTGGCGTCTGCAGGGCGAAGGCACCTTCACCGAAACCGTGCCGGTGCTCGACGAGGCCGGTCACATGACCCCCACCGAGGTCGAGCGCACCTGCTCGGTCGACGTGGCGCTCCGCTGGGGCACCGGCTACGACACCAAGCTCAAGTCGTTCGTCAACATCATCGCCACCCCCAAGGGCGGCACCCACATCTCCGGCTTCGAGCAGTCACTGCTCAAGGTCTTCCGCAAGCAACTCGAGGTCAACTCCCGACGCCTCAAGGTCGGCAACGACAAGGTCGACAAGGACGACATCATGGCCGGTCTCACCGCCGTGGTCACCGTGCGCCTGGCCGAGCCGCAGTTCGAGGGCCAGACCAAGGAGGTGCTTGGCACGTCCGCCGTGCGTTCGATCGTCAGCAAGGTGGTCGAGCAAGAACTCACCGCGAACCTCACCTCCACCAAACGTGACCTGAAGGGTCAGTCCTCGCAGGTGCTGGAAAAGATCGTCGCGGAGATGAAGTCGCGCATCAGCGCTCGGCTGCACAAGGAGACGCAGCGCCGTAAGACCGCGCTGGAGTCGTCCTCCTTGCCGCCGAAGCTGAAGGACTGCCGTTCCACCGACTCCGATCGCACGGAGCTGTTCATCGTCGAGGGTGACTCCGCCCTCGGCACCGGTATGGCGGCCCGCAACTCCGAGTACCAAGCGTTGTTGCCGATCCGCGGCAAGATCCTCAACGTGCAGAAGGCGTCCGTCGGCGACATGCTCAAGAACGCCGAGTGCGCAGCGATCATCCAGGTGGTCGGCGGTGGATCAGGGCGATCCTTCGACCTCGACATGGTGCGCTACGGCAAGGTCATCCTGATGACCGACGCCGATGTCGACGGCGCGCACATCCGCACCCTGCTGTTGACACTCTTCTTCCGCTACATGCGTCCGTTGGTCGAAGCCGGCCGGGTGTACGCCGCCGTGCCACCGCTGCACCGCATCGAGACTGCAGCCCAGGGTCGTGCCAAGGGCGAGGTGATCTACACCTACTCCGAGGCGCAGATGCGCCGGACGATGGCCGAGCTCACCAAGAAAGGACGCACCATCAAGCAGCCCCAGCGCTACAAGGGCCTGGGTGAGATGGACGCCGATCAGCTCGCCGAGACCACGATGGAGCCGCGCCACCGCATGCTGCGCCGCGTGACGATGGCCGACGCCGAAGCCGCCGAGCGGATGTTCGATCTGCTCATGGGCTCCGACGTTGCGCCGCGTAAAGACTTCATCGTCGAGAACGCCACCGAACTCGACCTCGAGCGGATCGACGCCTAGCGCGACGACTGGGACTGATCAGTCCTCGTAGTCGATGTCTTCTTCACCGTCGATGTTGACGTCTTCCTCGTCGAACGACTCTTCGTCGTCGTTGACGATGTGCATCGCTGACTCCTCGGCAGGTTCGTCCCCGTCATAGAGCGAGTCGTCACCAGAGCCGCCCTGGACCACCTCGTCGGGATCGCCGACGAAGTCTTCTTCGGCCGGGATAGCGTCCGGGTCGTCGCCGCCGACCAAGTCGTCATCCGCGTCGCTGGGGCGGGGATTTCCGTACGCGGTGCCCTCCTCGGGCTCCTCCTGGGCAAGGCGCTGGTCGAGCGTTTCATCTTCGACGTCGACCGACTCCGCGCCGCGGGGCTGACGCTCAGGCGGGGTCCACGGTTCGTCGTCGCCCGCCTCGGGGTCGTCCATGTAGAGCTCCGCGTCGGCCCGCTCCTGCGGATCGAGGGAGTGGCTGCCGAAGTCGCTTCCGAGGTCTCCACCGTTACTCATGCCGATCAGGCTACGACCGGTGGCAGCTGTTGTGGGTGTTCCTCCGAGATGTTGTTTCGACGGTCGTTGTCGGTGACCGATGCGAACATATGTTCGTGTCCATCGAAGGTCCCATGTTGCACGCTGATCTCGACTCGTTCTACGCCTCGGTCGAGCAGCGCGACGACCCACGGCTGCGTGGGCGGCCGGTCGCGGTCGGCGGCGGCATCATCATGGCTGCCTCGTACGAAGCGAAAGCGATGGGTGTGTCGACGCCGATGGGCGAGCGGATCGCGCGCAGCCTGTGCCCCGACCTGCTGATCGTGCCGATGCGGCCGAAGGTCTACATGGAGGCCAGCCGCGCTGTCTTCGACATCTTCCACGACCTCACGCCCAACGTCGAAGGCATCTCGGTCGACGAGGCGTTCCTGGACGTCGGTGGTTTGGCCCGCAGCGTCGGCTCGCCGCGCGTGGTGGCCGACCTGCTGCGCCGGCGGGTGCGTGACGAGGTGGGTCTGCCGATCTCGGTGGGTGTGGCGCGGACGAAGTACCTCGCCAAGATCGCCAGCGCCGTCTCCAAACCGGACGGATTGCTGGTGGTGCCGCATGACGGCGAGGAGGCATTCCTCTATCCATTGCCGATCGAACGGCTCTGGGGCGTCGGTCAGAAGACTGCAGAAAAGCTGCACGCCAAGGGAATCCGCACCATCGGTCAGATGGCGGAGCTTGATCACCGCGGCCTCTCGGAGACGGTCGGGAAGGCGTCCGGGCGGCACCTGTATGCGCTGTCTCACTTCCAAGACCCTCCCCCGTGGAGACGGGTAAGCGTCGGCGATCCATTGGTTCGCAGCGGGCATTCGGCCCGGGCCGGCGCAGCGATGCCGAACTCGACCAGATCCTCGTCGGGATCGTCGATCGCGTCATGGGACGCGTCCGTGACGGTGGCCGGCCTGGTGCGACGGTGACCGTTCGGGTGAGGTTCGCCGACTACGAACGAGTTACCCGCTCGCGTACGCTCCCGCGTCCGACCACCGCCACTGAGACCGTGCTGCGGATCGCCCGCGAACTGCTGCTCGGGCTTCGGCCGTTGATCGCTGATCGCGGAATCACCTTGTTGGGACTCACGATTGGCGGTCTTGAGGCGTCCGGCGCGACGCAGCTGATGCTTCCCTTCGATGCTCATCAGTCCGGTGTGCTCGACACCGCGCTCGATGAGGTGCGGGAAAAATACGGCAGCGGGTCGGTGCGCCGCGGCGTGCTCGTCGGACAGTCGGACGGCATCGAAGTGCCGATGCTTGCTGATCCCGGAGCGCCGAGGCAACCCTCCTGACGCGGCCTAGACTCGGCCCATGCCGAAGATCCAGATCGCCCAGGACGCCGAAGCTGATGCATTGCTGTCGTCCGACCCGTTCGCTTTGTTGGTCGGGATGCTGCTCGACCAGCAGTTCCCGATGGAGCACGCCTTCCGTGGTCCGGCGAAGATCGCGTCCAGGTTGGGCACGATCGACCCCAAGGTGATCGCAGCCCAAGAGCCCGAGAAGTTCGCCGACCTCGCCTCGACGCCGCCGGCGATCCACCGCTACGGACGCTCGATGGCAGGCCGCGTGCAGCAGCTGGCGCAGGTGGTGGTCGACGAGTACGACGGCGACGCCGCGAAGATCTGGACAACCTCCACCGACACCAAGGACTTGCTCAAGCGGCTCAAAGCGCTCCCCGGGTTCGGCGACCAGAAGGCGCGCATCTTCGCCGCGCTTCTGGCCAAGCAGCTGGACGTGCAGCCCGACGGCTGGCGCGAAGCGATCGGGCCGTACGCCGAACAGGGCAGCTTCCGATCGGTTGCCGATGTGGTCGACGACACCTCGCTGCAGAAGGTGCGTGACTTCAAGAAGCAGGCCAAGGCCGCTGCCAAGGCAGCCACAGAGGACTGAGGCCGATCAAGCCGCGGGCCAGTACAGGTCGAGTGCTCGACCCAGCTGGTCCTCAAGAACACCCGGTTCACGAGATCGCTTTATTGACCCACCACGGACCGGTGGTGCGGTCGAGTAGTACGTCTTGCCTGTCGGAGTGGCGATCCTCATGGTGTGTGGGTGCGCGCCGGGTGGTCCGGCGCCATGGACGACTTCGGTGGTCCACCCGGGCATTTCCCTCACCAGATTGAACCGCTGACAGACACCGACACCGTTCTCGGTCGACGTGGTGCCGTCGTCCCGGTGTCTTTGTACGTGGTCGATGTCGCGGATCGGGGCGTCGCACCCGGGAGTGCGGCAGATCTGGTCGCGGATCGTGATGAATCGGCGCAGAGTGCCGTCGAAAATGCGCCGGCGGGAGTCGATATCGCTGACATGTCCGGTGACGGGGTCGACGAACACGCGTCGCAGCCAAGCCTGCGCCTGGTCAAGCACGGCTGGTGGCGGCAGGAGGTCGCCAGCGCCGGCAATGATGCCGCGTGCGATCGCCGCGAGGATCGGGCCGTACCCGGCCAACCACGACGGACCATCAACGTCCGCCACATCAGAGTGAGCGCGGACGCCGAACGCGGGATGTGCGGTCGAGTGTGTGGGTGCTGCTGCGCTGGCTTGGTCGCCGAAGACCTGTTCCGTCGGCATGAACAACTGGACTTCGACCGGGGTGCTCTTGGCCACGGACGCGCCGGTGAGGCGTTCGGTGAACAGGTCGGCCGTGAGTTGGGAGCGAGTGCGCCCGTTGATGCCACCGTCGATGTCGCCGGTGGCCATCGCCGTGCCCACGTCGCGCTTCAACGTTTGAAAAGCGCTGAGACCTTGGGCCGCTGGTAGGAACGCAACGATCTTGCACATGCCGTCCTTGGCCGGCTTGAACCACGCCGCACGATCGGCCGCAGCCTTCGTCGCTCGCTTGGTCGCGCCGTCCGGATCGAGGCTGAGCGCTGCACCACGGGTGGCGTTCGCTGCACCCCGTACCGACGCCTTCGGTAGGACTGGCGCCAAATCGGAGTCGAGTTCGCGTCGAAGCCCCGGGTCGAGGTGGTCGGATTCACGGTGCACGGCCTGGGCCGCGCGCTCACTGATGCGGCCATGGCTCAGGAGGTCACCGGCGCCCGGAAGGTCGGTGCTCAGAGCGCACGCGAACCCAAGATCGCGCGAAGCCTGGGAAGGCGTGATGCGACGGGCAAGGGCGATCTGGTCGGCGCCGCCTCGACCGCGCTCACGAGAAGGCACCGCCGAGAGACGCTACTGCTCGCGTTGTGAGTGGTCGAAGTCGACGGACACTCGCGCGATCGCCCCGTAGGCAGCGTTGACGAGTTGTTGCAGCTCTTCGAGCTGCGTCATCTTGTCGAAATCGCTTGTGGCAGAGCACAACTGCGCGACCTGGCTGATCAGCCGGTCGAGTGAAGGTGCGCTGCTTTCTTGCATGAGAACAGTCTTGCAGGCAGCACCGACAACCTCCCATCGTCGGCATTTCTGCACCACAGGTCAAACCCCGCAGTCAGCGGCATGAGCCCCATACTTGTGCCATGGGGGACATAGCCGATGCCGCAAGCGCGGACGAGATTCGCCTTGCTGCTGAGAAGCAGCCGAAATGGCTCGTACTGATCTGGGTGTTCGTCGGACTCAGTACTACCGCGCAATTGGTACATCTGGTGAGCAATGGTCGGCCCTGGCATGCGTACATCTGGCCGGGGGTCATCGTGGCGCTGTTCATGTGGAACCTGGTGCTGCTGCGGCGTCCACCGCAGATCGTGGTCAACGCCGCGGGTGTGAAGGCCCCGATGAAGAAGCGGATTCCGTGGTCGGACGTTGAGGCCGTGCAGCAGCAGAGTGTCTATGAGTACATGGTCGTCCTGCTGATGAAGGACGGCACCCGGACCGAAACCAGGATCCCGCGGGAGTACACCGACGACGTGGCCCGGATCAGCGGCCTCCCCGTCGTCCCCCGACCATCGGTGATTAAAAAGTGAAAACGAGTGCGATGAAGCCAGCATCGATTGCCACCGCTGCAGGTGTGGTGGCGTTTCTGGCATTGGAGGCGCTCTGCCGAATCGTGCTGAAACTACGTGACTCAGTTGTTTCGTTGGTCGTATTTCCCGGCGCCTTCATCGTGTTCTGCATCGTCTTCCATCGTGTTCTGCATCGTCTTCGCGATACTCACCCGGCGGCGGTCCGGCGCTGTGGTGCACACTCGCGACCATGAGTGAGATCAGACCGGCCACAGCCGCCGACTGGGAGCAGATCTGGCCGTTCTTCCGCGACATCGTGCAGGCAGGGGAGACCTATGCCTATCCGGCAGACCTCTCCAGCGACCAAGCACGTGACCTCTGGATGGAGCAGTCCCCGGGAGCAACCGTCGTCTGGACGGACGACGACGGCACGGTGCTCGGCAGCGCGAAGATGGGTCCGAATCGCCCCGGCAACGGCAGCCACATCGGCACCGCCAGCTTCATGGTGTCGCAGCATGCTCGGGGCAAAGGAGTCGGACGCGCGCTGGGGGAATACGTCGTGCAATGGCACCGTGATCAAGGCTTCCACGGCATTCAGTTCAACGCCGTCGTGGAGACCAACGAGTCAGCTGTGAAGCTGTGGAAGGCGTTGGGGTTCAACGTGATCGGCACGGTGCCCGAATCGTTCCGACACCCGGCCCACGGCTTGGTGGGGCTGCACGTGATGTACCTGCCGCTCAACGGCACTGCTCGTACCCGCGGCTCAGCGCCTGGGTGATTCCGGGCTCGGCAGGGTCCCACGGCCATTCGCCGACTTCAGCAGCGTCGGAAAGCGGTACACCGGCCTCGAACAGCGACCGCACCTGACGCGCGATCTGAGCGAGTTCGTCGCGTTGGCTGGAGACGAACGCCGAATCGACAGGCACACCGTGGCCCGGGACGACGACGGAGTCAGCGAACCGAGCAAGCAGAACGTCCAGCGTCGCCGCCCAGTCCATGGGCCAAGAGTCTTCACCGATCCACGGGTGTGCTGACTCCTCGACGAGATCACCCGCCAGCAGGACGTCTGCGTCGGGCACGTGCACGACGATGTCGCCGTCGGTGTGACCGCGTCCGGGGTGGATGAGCTCGACGACGCGATCACCGAGGTCGATCTGCGCCGAGAGGTCGAAGAGCGTGTCAGGAAGCACGATGTCGGTGCGCGCCAACTCTTCTGCGTGCCCCGGATCGTCGGTGATGAGCCTCGCGCGCGCGTCGGCTCCTTCTGCCGCCAGCGCGGCAGCCGCTCGCTCGTGCGCGTGAATGGGGAGGTCGGGGGATTCGGCGCGGAAGGCCGCATTGCCGAACGTGTGGTCCCAGTGCCAGTGCGTGTTGACCACCGCGAACAGTGGCGCGCTCGTGAGTCGTCGCAGGTCGTCGAGCACCGCTCGGCCTGCATCGGTGGACGCGTGCGTATCGACGACGACCACACCGCGATTCCCAGCAATCACAGTGACATTCGCATCGGCCCACGGATAGCGAGCCACCCAGATGCGGTCGGCCACCTCGACGAAATCCGCCATCAGACGAGCGACGAGAGAAGCTGAGCCGTCCAGTAGCTCGACGGTTTGGGTTGCTTCAGACACGAGTCCTTGAGGTTGGGTCCGGGGTGTTGAGCCACCTGCACCCGCCACACCCGTCCGTCGCGGTGCTCGACGCGCAGTTCGTCCGGCTCCTCCTCGGTGACGGTGAACGCGTCGAGCGCGAGTTCGCCGGTCTCCTGCCGGATCGCTGCCTCAGCGGCCTGGAACGACGGGGTGAGACAACTGCGACCACGGTTGTGCCGTAACGAGTTCAACGACGCGGCGACCTCCCGCCGCTTCTCGGCATCATGGGCCTCAACGGCCGATGACTCATCGAGTCGGGCATAGGTCTGACCCGAGGGCAGCATCACTGCGGTCGGAGCAAACCGGTGACCGCCGGTGTGCGAGCACTCCCAGACCCGTCCCGGACGCTGCTGCGCTGCATGGGCAGCAACGGGCCGGCCCCGCACCGCGCAGCACTGGTCGCGTTTGCTGTTGGCGCACACCAGCAAGACGACATCGCGGGTCTCCTCGAGCAGTGGGAGCACCTCGCTCACGGCGTCCGGTCCGTCACCGATGCTCAGGCGCCAGTCGACCCGCAACAGGTCGGACGGGTCGTCGACATCGCCTTCCAGCAGCCACGGGTCGTCCGCCAATCCGCCTGCGATCAAACAAGTTCGGGCATCACCCGACTGATGATCGTCGGCATGGCGACCGGGCCGGCGGATGAGCAGCAGTCGTCCGCCGGCTTCGGCCACCGCGCGCTCCAGGGCAGGACCAACACCGTCCGGGAGGTGCGATGAAGCGATCGCGTCATGACCCCACGGACCGTTCTGCTCCAACGCCACCCAGAACTGCGCGACGGATGCACTACCCGCGGCATTCAGGTCGGCATCGTCCCACTGGCGCGAGCACTGTGTCGGTTCAGCCATGGCGCCAGTCTGCCCCAGAGGGTCAGCCGATGGCAGAAAGGTTGCCGGTCAACGGAATTCCACTGCCGTCGCGGCGCGTGTCGGCCTCGGGCAGGTCGACCGCGACACCAGCAGACGTCGCGGCGCGCGGCGCCTTGCCGGCCCAGGCGAAGACCAGTTCGTCCTCGCCGCGCAGGAAACGCTGGCAGCGCACGCCACCTGTTGCGCGGCCCTTTCCCGGGTAGGCGGCGAACTCAGTCACCTTGATCGAGCCGCCGCCGGTGCCGGGAAGCGCACCGGAGGAGTCGGCGACGGTCACCACGACGGATTCGTCCGGCGCTGAGACAGCCCCGAACCAGATGGCTCGCGCGCCGGGGGAGAGCTTGATGCCGGCCATGCCGCCACCGGCCCGACCCTGCGGTCGGACGATCGATGCGGGGAAGTGCAGCAGATGAGCGGCGGACGTGATGAACGTGAGTTCGGCTGTGTCTGAATCGACGTGGGTGGCACCGACCACTTCGTCGCCGTCCTTGAGCGTGATGATCTCGAAGGAGTCCTTGTTCGGGTAGTCGGTGTTCACCCGTTTCACCACGCCCTGTGCGGTGCCGACCGCCAACCCCGGAGCGGTCGGGTCGAGGCTCATGAGCGTCAGCACCTTCTCGCCCGCTGGCAGATCGACGAACGCCGCGAGCGGTGCTCCACCAGAAAGGGCGGGCGCGTCGTTGGTCGGCACCAACGTGGGGAGATCGAGCGGCGTCAGACGGGCGACCCGACCCGAGGAGGTCACCACCCCGAACTCGCCCCGCACAGTGGTGCGTACTGCGCCGATGATCGCGTCGTGCTTCTTGCGAGAACCACTGTCGGGCAACGGTTCTGCGGTGGTCGTGCGCGCCAGCAATCCAGTGGACGACAGCAACACCCAGCACGGGTCGTCCGCGACTTCCAGCGGGGTGGAGGTGACCTTCGGAGCCCCGGACGCTTCGAGCAGCACCGTGCGGCGCGGGGTGCCGTGGGTCTTGGCGACGTCGGCGAGTTCGGTGGAGACCAGTTTGTGCAGCACCTTCTCGTCGGCCAGGATCGCCTCGAGTTCTTCGATCTCGCGGCGCAGCTCCTCGGCCTCCTTCTCCAGCTCGATACGGGAGAACTTCGTGAGCCGGCGCAGCTGGAGTTCGAGGATGTAGTTGGCCTGTGCCTCGGTCAGGTCGAAGATCTGCATGAGCCGTTCGCGGGCGATGCCGGCGTCGTCGGAGCTACGGATCACCTGGATCACTTCGTCGATGTCGACGATCGCGATCAACAGGCCGTCGACCAGGTGCAGGCGGTCCTTCTTCTGTCCCAGGCGGAACTGCGTGCGTCGGCGCACCACGTCGATGCGGAAATCGACGTAGACCTTCAGCAGTTCCTTCAGGCCCAGGGTGCGCGGCTGACCGTCGACGAGGGCGACATTGTTGATGCCGAACGACTCTTCCAGCGGGGTGAGCTTGTAGAGGGTCTCCAGGACCGCTTCGGGGTTGAAACCGTTCTTGATCTCGATGACCAGTTGCAGACCACTGCGCCGGTCGGAGAGGTCTTTGACGTCAGAGATGCCCTGCAGTTTCTTGGCCTGGTGCAGGTCCTTGATCTTCTCGATGACCTTCTCCGGCCCGACCAGATAGGGCAGTTCGGTGACGATCAGACCCTTCTTGCGCGGGGTGACGTTCTCGACGCGGACGGTCGCGCGCGTGCGGAACGAACCGCGTCCGGTGAGATAGGCGTCCCGGATGCCTTCCAGGCCGACGATCTGACCGCCCATCGGCAGGTCGGGGCCGGGCACGAACTTCATCAGGTCGTCCAGCGAGCAGTCGGGATTGGCGATGAGGTGGCGGGCTGCGCCGATGACCTCGACCAGGTTGTGCGGCGGCATGTTGGTGGCCATGCCGACGGCTATCCCGGCGGCGCCGTTGACCAACAGGTTGGGGAAGGCGGCCGGCAGCACGGACGGCTGCTGCTCCGACTCGTCGTAGTTGGGCACGTAGTCGACGGTGTTCTCGCGCAGCGAGGTGGTCATCAGCAACGCGGACGGAGCAAGGCGGGCCTCGGTGTAACGGGAAGCGGCTGGACCTTCGTCCAGCGAACCGAAGTTGCCGTGACCATCGACGAGCGGCAGGCGCATCGTCCACGACTGCGCCATGCGCACCAGGGCGTCGTAGATCGCGGTGTCGCCGTGCGGGTGGTACTTACCCATGACCTCGCCGACCACGCGCGAACACTTCACGTGGTTGCGGTCAGGACGCAGACCGAGCTCGTTCATCGAGTAGAGGATGCGGCGCTGCACCGGTTTCAAGCCGTCGCGGGCGTCAGGCAGCGCGCGGGAGTAGATGACCGAATAGGCGTACTCCAGGAACGCCGTCTGCATCTCGTCCTCGACATTGATGTCGACGATGTTCTCGACGAAGTCGGGTTCGAGTGGTTGGTCGTCCTTGCGGCGGCGGGCCATGGGTCTCCCTCGGTGATTCCGGACATGCCGGTCTGGTCATCTCGCGATGACAGACCGTCGCCCAGTTTCGGTCAGTGCGCTTGCCACTGCCGACACCGACACGCGTGTGCCGCGTGATTCAGGGCGGTTCAGCGCTTCGCGGCGCGCCAACCGGCGGCTTGCGCCTCGGATTCGGAGCAGAACATGCGCTCACCCTTGCTCGGGGTGATGACCGTCTTGTCGTAGGCCTGCTGTCCGGGGCGGTGATAGATCTTCTCGCCCTTGGAATTGATATTGCCCTTGATGTTGCAGGTGCCGGCCGGCGCCTGCGCCGCCGTGGTGGACGACGCGGACGGTGCCACCGCCAGAGGCGCGGTGGGCGTACTGCTCGTGGCCGGCGGGTTGAACGCCGACTCATAGGTGCACGCACCCCACAAACCAGCCCGCGCCGCCTGGGCACTCGACTGCGCAGCCCGGAACGTGCCCTGCTTGGCGTAGGCCGCGGCGTAGGTGTACTCCCGACCGAAGCCGCCGGCGATCATCTGCTGCGAGACATCACGACCGTCGGGGAGCAGGACGTAGCGCAGCAGTCGGCCGTAACGGTCCTTGTCACCCTGGGTGGCATCGGGCACCAGGTGCACCTGCTTGGACTGCACCAGACTCTGCATCTTGCTGCTGGCCTGCTTGCCGAAGCAGCCCTGCGAATAACCCGGCTTCACGGTTTCGGGTGTGTCGACGCCCAGCAGCCGTACGCCGACTCGGGTGCCGCCGATCCAGACCTTGATCGTGTCGCCGTCGACGATGCCGGCCACCTGGTGCAGCGCACCGGCCGTAGCCGCGACCTCGGGAGCGGCGCTTCGCGTGCTGCTCGTAGTCGGCGCCGTTGGCGCCGCGGACGTCGCCGAAGCAGGGGTCTCGGCGGCCGCAGCAGTGCTCGACTGCTCCGCAGCCGCCTCGACAGGTGTTGCTGCGGCCGTCGTCGTTGTGGACGTGGGCGAGACCACCGAGGCCACGTCACCGCCGGTCTGACAGCCGGCCAACAATCCGGCGCTGAGAGCGAGAACGGCAGCACTCATCGCAGGACGCAGGCGAGGGGTCATACCCTGCACTCTACGTTTCGGTACACCATTCAACGACCGGATTGCCGGAACTGGCCGCGTTGACTCAACCGGTCGAGGTGGACGCGTTCAGTTGGTCGCGCCAGGCCAGCCACGGTTTCACGACCTCGAGGTCGTAGTCCGGACCGCCGACACCCATCGTGAACAGGCGCGCGCCGAGGTCGTACAGCGGCGCGCCCTCGACCTCGGGGGCGTCCGGGGAGCGGCCCTCGCGACCCATGCCACCGACGCCCACCGAGACTTCGATCTCGCTCATGTCGCGGCCGACGACGTCGCAATGGCCTTGCAGCACAGTCAGTTTGTGCTTCAACACTTCCGGATCGGCGAAGGAGTGCCAGATGTCACCGTGCTTGGCGACCAGCTTCAGCGTCTTCTTCTCGCCGCCGCCGCCGATCAGCGTCGGGATCGTCCTGGTCGGGGCGGGGTTGAGCGCGGCGTAGCGGGCTTCGATGCGCGGCAGGGCCTCGGCGAGATCGTCCAGACGGCTGCCGGCGGTGCCGAACTCGTAGCCGTATTCGGTGTAGTCGCGCTCGAACCAGCCCGAGCCGATACCGAGGATCAGTCGCCCGTCACTGATGTGGTCGACGGTACGGGCCATGTCGGCGAGCAGGTCGGGGTTGCGATAGCTGTTGCACGACACCAGCGCACCGATCTGCACCCGGCTGGTCTGCTCGGCCCACGCCGCCAGCATCGTCCAACACTCGAAGTGGGCGCCGTCGGAGTCGCCGTACAACGGGAAGAAGTGGTCCCAGTTGAAGAGCACGTCCACCCCGAGGTCCTCGGCGCGACTCACCGCGTCGCGGATCTGCGGATAGGTGGCGTGCTGGGGGTGCAGTTGCACCCCGATACGAACCGGGCGGTCGACGGCAGCGGGTGTCATGGGCTCACCGTACGGGGTTCAGCCGCCCGCAACGAGGCCTACAGTGGCGCGCATGCATCCGCTCGTCCGACAGTTCCGCGACCGTGCTGCCGCCAATGTCGATCCGGCGTTCTGGGCCTACGTGACCCGCGGCATGGATGCTGGTGTCAGCGTCGGTGAGGCCCAATCAGCTTGGCAACACTACCGATTCAGTCCGCGTGTGCTGCGTGACGTGAGCACGGTCGACACCAGGGCCAGCATCTTCGGTGACTTCGCCTCACCGATTGGCGTCGCGCCAACTGCCTTCCACCGGCTCGCACACACCGATGGTGAGGTCGCGACCGCTACCGGTGCTTCCGCGGCCGGAGTGCCGCTGTGTCTGTCGAGCCGATCGACGTGTCGGATCGAGACTGTTGCGGCCGAGGTGAACGGCCCGTGGTGGTTGCAGATCTACGTCACCAAGGAGCGCGCCGTCACCGAGGCGATGGTGCGTCGCAGTGTCGCCGCTGGTGCCACGGCGCTCGTGCTCACCGCCGACACCCCGTACGTCGGGCACCGTGACATCGTCGGCTCGGGACGGCCGATCCAGTTGGACGACGATCTCGCGCTGGTCAACATGGGCGAGCACCTGTCGCCGGAACAGTTCGCCGACCCGTGGGCGCACGTCGACCAGGACCCCTCGATCGACCTCGACGCGATCGCGTGGTTGCACGACATCAGCGGGCTACCGGTGATCGTCAAAGGTGTGCTGCGGGCGGACGATTCCAACCGCTTCGTGGACGCCGGCGCGGCCGGTATCTGGGTGAGCAATCACGGTGGGCGCCAACTCGATCGGGCCGTCTCAACTGCTGATGTGCTGCCCGCCGTCGTTGCCGAGGTCGGTGACGCCGTGCCCGTGGTCGTCGACGGGGGAGTGCGCGATGGTTATGACGTGCTGACCGCGCTCGCTCTCGGAGCGAGCGCCGTTTTCGTCGGACGTCCGGCCATCTGGGCGCTTGTCGCAGACGGTGCTCACGGCGTCGAGACGGTGATGACCGCGCTCTGCGACGAACTGCGGCACCTCATGGGCCTGGCCGGGGTCACCGACCTGGCCCAGGTGCGATCAGCGGGACTGATCGCCCACTAGTCGGCCAGGTGCTTGCCCTTGGCTTCCAGTGCGCGGCGTGCCTCTGCCTCGACCTTCTCCAGATCGGCACCTGTCGATGCAGCGACGACGGCGATCACGAGCCCTTCGATGATCGGGGCGCCGGTGATCTTCACCCGCTGGGCCACGTCGGGCTCGAGGAATTCGAGTGCCATTTCGGCGCTGAGCACGGCGCTGCCGAGGTCGACGAAGACCAGGACGCCGTCACCGGAGTCGACCTGCTGGATCGCTTCGCTGACCGCGGCAGCATCGGTGCCGAGCGTGTTGTCGTCCAGACCGGCCGCCACAGCGATCTGCGGCGGGTGACCTGAGCCGAACACCCCTTCGGCGAGCCCGACGGCTGCGTGGGCGAGGGCGCGGCTGTGGGAGACGACGACGATTCCGATCATGCCTACCTTCCTACCAGGGTGCGTGCTGCAGATTCGATGAGCAGCGTCATGCTCGTCGCGCCCGGGTCTTGATGGTCGGCCGATCGGGCACCCAGATAGCTCGCGCGTCCCTTGCGGGCAACAAGCGGGGTGGCCTCGTCGCGTCCCTTGGCTGCGGCTTCCGCGGCGGCGGTCAACGCGGTGTCGAGCGAATCACCAGCGGCCTCGAAAGCATCGACCGCAGGCGCGAGCGCATCGATCATCGTCTTGTCGCCGGTCTCGGCCTTACCGCGTTGCTTCACGCCGTCGAGCCCGGCGCGCAGCGCCGCACCGACCCCGGCGGTGTCGCCCTCACCGATGGCGCCGGCAAAGCGCAGGAAGAAGGTGCCGTAGAGCGGCCCGGACGCGCCGCCGACGGTCGACACCAGCGTCATGCCTGCCTTCTTCAGGTACGCGGCGGCGTCGTCGAAGTCAGCGGTGTCGAGTGCGGCGACGGCCTTCATGCCACGGTCCATGTTGCTCCCGTGGTCGGCGTCCCCGATCTGCCGGTCGAGATCGGTCAGCAGGTCGGCGTTCTCGTGGATCTGTGCGGCGTAGTCGGCCAGCCATGCACCGGCGGAGTTGAGGTCGAGAGTCATGGTTCAGCACCCCCACCGCAGGCCGGGGGTGTTCACCGGGGCGTCCCAGAGCTTGAGCAGCTCGTCGTCGGCGCGCAGCATCGTCACCGAGCAGCCCGCCATCTCCAGCGAGGTGATGTAGTTGCCGACCAGGCATCGGGCCACCGAAATTCCTTGGGCCTCAAGAATTTTCGTCACCTCGCCGTACATCAGGTAGAGCTCGATGAGCGGGGTGCCGCCCATGCCGTTCATCATCACGATGGCGGGTGCGCCGGTGAAGTCGAAGTCGCTCAGGATCGGCTCGACCAGCTGCGCGGCGATCTCGCGCGCCGGGGCCAGCGGACGCTTCTCCCGGCCAGGTTCACCGTGGATGCCGATGCCCACTTCCATCTCGTCCTCGCCGAGTTCGAAGGTCGGTTTGCCGGCGGCCGGCACCGTGCAGGAGGTGAGGGCCATGCCCATCGAGCGCCCGTTGCCGTTCACCCGCTTCGCGATTTCCAGCACCGCGTCCAGGTCGCGTCCTTCCTCGGCCGCAGCACCCACCAGCTTCTCCAGCAGCACGGTGACACCGACTCCGCGGCGGCCCGCTGTGTAGAGCGAATCCTGCACTGCCACATCGTCATCAGTGACGATCGATTCGACGCGCACACCGGCGTCCTCGGCCGCCATTTCCGCAGCCATCTCGAAGTTCATGACATCGCCGGTGTAGTTCTTCACGATGTGCAGTACGCCGGCGCCGCCGTCGACCTCCTTGGTGGCCGCCATCATCTGGTCGGGCACCGGGGAGGTGAAGACCTCACCGCAGCAGGCCGCGTCGAGCATGCCTGGGCCGACGAATCCGCCGTGCATCGGCTCGTGGCCCGAGCCGCCGCCGGAGATCAGACCGACCTTTCCCTTCACCGGGGCATCGGCGCGGTAGATGACCTTCTGCTCGTGGTCGACCCGCAACCTGTCCGGGTGCGCAGCCTCGATACCTCGCAGCGCGTCCGCGACGACATCGGCCGGGTCGTTGATGAGCTTTTTCATGACTGCCTCCTGATGCGAAAGATCGTCCTGCGCCCTACTTTGTCAGCACATGGACGGTGTGTCAGCGGGTTGCGAGCTGTTACTTCCAGGGACTACCGAACCGGCCGTCGTGCACGACATCGCCGGTCGGCCGCCGGCGGCGTTTGAGGGTGCTGCCGGTGGGCGCGGTCGTGCGCGGGTACCCGAGCGCGACGACGCCGATCAGTGAGCGATCGCCCGGAATGCCGAATGCCTCGAGCACGCCGGAGCCCCGACCGGCCGGTACGCCGAAGAACAAACTTCCGAGGCCCTCGTCCACCGCCACGAGCAGCATGAGCATCGCAGCCATGCCGGTGTCGATGTCCCAGTAGGCGACCGGCCAGTGCGACTCGTCCATGTCCTGCCATGGCTTGTCGGGTTCGGCATAGCGACGCAGGTAGGTGTTCTTGTCACCACAACAAAGAATGAGCAC
This sequence comes from Yimella sp. cx-51, assembly GCF_017654605.1. Lineage (GTDB taxonomy): Bacteria > Actinomycetota > Actinomycetes > Actinomycetales > Dermatophilaceae > Yimella. The sequence goes on along the minus strand of NZ_CP072113.1, from coordinate 1,826,039 downwards.
TGGTGCCTGACGCAACCGTCGCAACCAGGCGTCGTCCTCGGAGTCGGGATCGGTGGTCACCGACCAGAAGAGTTCGCGGTCGTGCTGCTCACGCAGCACGACGAAGTCCCACCCCTGGCTGAATCCGGCGCTTGGTGCGCGTAGCGCGAGTTCGACGGCGGTGTCGACGATCTCGTGCGGCACCGGACGGTCGGGATCGAAGTCGCGGATCATCCTCCGCCGGCGAATCGCGTCCTGGAGTTCCATGCCTCAGCCCCGCAGGTCCGGGAAGTCGGCTTCCCAGAACTCCATGGCCGAGGCACGCGAGGTGTCGTCACCGCCGTCGCCGTGCGAGGTGGTCTCGCGCTGCCGTAGCTCGACCCGGCGGATCTTGCCCGAGATCGTCTTGGGGAGGTCGAAGAACTCCAGCCGGCGAATGCGCTTGTACGGCGCGAGGTGTTCGCGGGTGTAGGCGAGGATGTCGCGCGCCACTTCGGCTGAGGGCGAAACACCTTCGACGAGAACGACATAGGCCTTCGGCACCGACAAGCGCATCGGGTCGGGCGACGGGACGACCGCGGCTTCGGCGACGGAGGGGTGCTCGATGAGCACCGACTCCAGTTCGAAGGGGGAGATGCGGTAGTCGGAGGCCTTGAAGACGTCGTCTGCGCGGCCGACATAGGTGATGTAGCCGTCCGCGTCCTGGCTGGCGACGTCGCCGGTGTGATAGACGCCGTCGCGCATGGCTTCGGCGGTCTTCGCCTCATCGCCGTAGTAACCGACCATGAGCCCGGCGGGCCGACCAAGCGGGCCGTCGAGCAGTAGACAGACCTCGCCCTCCTCATCGGGTGCGTCGCGATGCTCCCCGGTGACCGGGTCGACCAGCGCCACCGAATAGCCGGGTAGCGGACGCCCCATCGAGCCGGGCTTGAGCGGCTGACCCGGCGTATTGGCGATCTGGGCAGTGGTCTCGGTCTGTCCGAAGCCGTCGCGGATCGTGAGGCCGAGCGCGGCGCGCACCTGCTCGATCACCTCGGGGTTGAGCGGTTCACCGGCGCCGACCATCTCGCGCAGGCTGAGCCGGTCACGCCACGCGGCCAGATCGGCCTGGATGAGCATGCGGTAGACGGTCGGGGGAGCACAGAAGGTGGTGGCTCGTTCCTCGGCGACCCAGCCGAGGAGTTCGGGAGCGTTGAAGCGCGGCTGGTTGACCACCAACACGGTCGCGGCCGCGTTCCAGGGCGCGAAGACATTGCTCCACGCGTGCTTGGCCCAACCCGGCGAACTGATGTTGAGGTGGATGTCGCCCGGCTGGAGGCCGATCCAGTACATCGTCGCCAGGTGGCCCACGGGGTAGGAGGTCTGCGTGTGCAGCACGAGCTTGGGGCGTGAGGTGGTGCCGGAGGTGAAGTAGAGCAGCATCGGATCGTCCGGTGCCGTCGTCACCGACGGGGCAGGTGTCTGCGAGTCGGCCGAGTCGGCGTAGTCGAGCCAACCGTCGACGGGTTCACCGACGGCGATCCGGGTGAAATCTCCCTCGACGGAGACGAAGGCGCCGGTGACGGACGAGGCAGCGATCACATGCTTGACCTCACCGCGCTGCACCCGATCTCGAAGATCAGCGGAGGTCAGCAGCATCGTCGCGGGAATGGTGACGGCGCCGAGACGGATGCCGGCCAGCATGCTTTCCCAGAGTTCCACCTGGTTGCCGAGCATGAGCAGCACCCGATCGCCCTGCCGCACACCTGCTTCGGCCAGCCACCCGGCCAGCTGCTGCGAACGGCGGGAGAGCTGCGCGAAGGTGTATTCGTCGCGACTGTCGACCGAGCGGATCACCAGCGCGCCCCGATCGGCGTGTTGTGGGTCGGCCGCGATCACATCGAACCAGTCGGTGGCCCAGTTGAACGTCTCGAACTGCGGTGTCTGCCAGGCGTCCGCGGCCGCTGCCGGGTCGTCGCGCAACTCCAGCAGTGAGTTGCGCAAACGCGCGAAGAGCGTGCTGGGACGGGCACTAGGCTCTGTGATCGACATGAAATCGACAGTAGCGAGATCACCGCGCTGTTGAGTGCCAACCGGACCATTGCGAGCGTCGTCCCGTTGAACATGACAGCTGGGACGCTCGCGCGGCCCGCACCCAGGGTCTCGGCAGCGGAGAGGACACCCATGGTGGCGGTCGCCAGTTCGACCGAGGCAGCCGTCCGTGAGGTGTACGACGCCCACTTCGGTCGTTTGGTCGGTTGGGCCACTGCGTTGCTGTCCGATCGCGACCTGGCCCATGACGTGGCCACGGACGCCTTCATCAAGCTGATCAACCACTGGGACACCGTCATCGACCCGCGGGCGTGGCTCTACACCGCCGCTGCCAACCAGATCCGCGATCACTGGCGAAAGCGCGGACGCGAGTCGATCGCTTACAACCGGTTCACCGGTGGTGCTCCTGTCGGTGAGGACTCCGCAGTCCCCGAGCCCGACACTGCCGAACGCCTCACGGTGCGCCAAGCCGTGGAATCGTTGCCGGAGCGGTATCGCATGACCGTGCTCTTGCATTACTACGCGGATCTGTCCGTGGCCCAGGTGGCCCGCAGCATCGGCAAATCAGAAGGAGCTGTCAAACGTGACCTCTTCGACGCCCGCACGTTGTTGCGCGCACAGTTGGGAGGCACCCGATGAACGACGACCCGGTCGACGACTTTTTCGCCTCCCATCGCGACCGCATCGAATCCGCGCCGGCTGACGACCTCACCTGGCAGGGCATCCTGCGTGATACCCGGCAGAGCCCGAGTCGAGCGAAGCATCGCGCCTGGGTGAGCGTCACCTCCGCCGCCGTGGCAGCGGTACTGGCGTTGTTCGCAGTGTGGACCTGGCAGCGTGAACCGCTGGTGCGTGACGACATCCGGACGGGCCAGCAGGTGGAGCAGACGACCGCACCGACCGATGGAGCACTGGATGCGACCGAGGACGCAGCGGCTCCGCAGCAACCCACAGACGTTCCCGCGACGTTCCGCACCTGGTCGGTCAGCAATGCCGGTAGCGGCACCATCTACAACCTCGGGTCGACCGAGTGCGGGTCGGACATCTGCCCGACGCTCCTGCGTTCCACCGCCGACGGCGGATCGTGGACGGCGGTGCACACCTTCGCCAGCACCGACACCTCCAGCGCCACCGGCGCGGACGTCCCGATGATCCAGCCCGACCGCGCGCTGAGCCAGGTGCGCTTCCTGAACCCTCAGGTGGGCTATGTCTACGGCGGGGACCTGTGGGTCACCACCGACCGCGGGGCCAGCTTCTCGCGGGTCAACCACCCGGGCCAGACGGTGCTCGACCTGGAGATCTGGCAGGGTCAGATCTATCTGCTCACCGCCGACGGCTGTGTGCAGGGACGCTGCGCCGGGCCGGTGTACGTCGCCTCCAGCAACCGCGACAGCGTGCGCAGCTTCACCACCCTCGACTCCGCAGCCATCGGCGGCACGATCGACGACGCGTCCATCGTGGTCAAGGGCAACACCATCGTCGTGCAGACCGGCAAGGACGGCGCGCCGCAGCAACAGCCGTGGCGGGTGGTGTCCGATCGCCTGGAGCCGATGGCCGGCCAGCGGGTCTGCGGCCCGAGCCCGCTGGAGGCGGTCACCGTCACCGCGAGCACCGATGCGCAGTTGTTCGCGCTGTGCCGATCGGGCACGGACGGCGGCTTCCGGGTGCTCAACAGCAAGGACGACGGCGCCACCTGGACAGTCGTGTCGGAGAACTCGCTGCGCCTTCCCAACATCGGCCAGTTGAATCTGGCTGCGGCTGATCCCAAGCATCTGGTCGTCACCGTCGGTGGGCCACGAGGCGGCAACTCCGCCACCGGCATCCAGGCCAACCAGGCGCTCCAGGTGTCGGCCGACGGCGGCGCGACCTGGTCGGTGGTCAAGCCGCCGGAGCCTGCCCCGGTCAACGGCTTCGACTGGTGCGCAAGCCCCGGCGGAGCGGAGTTCTACGCGGTGGCGCGCACCACTCCGGGCTATTGGTCCAGCAGCGATTTCGGCAAGAACTGGAAGGTCGTTGTCCCTACGTCGTGACATGCTTGCGCCATGAGTGAGCTGCCGTCCGGCTATCCCGTCGGTTGGGAGGCTGATGTCGTCCTGCGTGACGGCTCCGTGGCGCAGGTGCGACCGATCCGTCCCGACGATGTCGCCGCGTTGCAGGAGTTCCATCTCAAGCAGTCACCGGAGTCGATCTACCTGCGCTTCTTCGCTCCGATGAAGGAGTTGTCGACCAAGGACGCCACCCGTTTCGCCAATGTCGACTACCGCGAGCGGGTCGCGCTGGTGATGGAAGCGAGCGGCCAACTCATCGGCATCGCCCGGTACGACCGCACCGACGGTCCTGACGGGATCTCCGCCGAGGTCGCGTTCAACGTCTCCGATCACTATCAGGGCCGCGGCATCGGCTCGGTGCTGCTGGAGCACTTGGCCGCGATCGGCCGGGAGGCCGGCGTCGAGGAGTTCACCGCCGACGTCCTGCCACAGAACCGCAAGATGATGGGCGTCTTCATCGACGCCGGGTTCGGGGTCAAGCACCACTTCGACGACGGCGTGATCGCCCTGTCCTTCCCGATCGAGTCGACCGACGCCAGCGAGCAGGTGCGCATGGCGCGGGAGCAGCGGGCCGAGTCGGTCAGTGTGCGTGCGCTGTTGAGCCCGCGCAGCATCGTCGTCATCGGCGTCTCCCGCAGCCGCGACAGTGTCGGCCGCGATCTCTACGACCACCTGCGCCGCGACGGTTTCACCGGTGACCTCTACGCGGTCAACCGCACTCCGCACGACGAACTCGACGTGCCGGTGCACGCTTCCCTCGCCGACCTGCCCGACACCATCGACCTCGCGGTCATCGCCGTCCCGGCGCCGCAGGTGCCGGGAGTGGTCAAGGAATGCGCTGCGCACGGCGTCCGGGCGGTGCTGGTGGTTTCTTCCGGTTTCGCCGAAGCAGGCGAGGACGGCGAACGCCTGCAGCACGAACTGCTGCGCACCGCCCGCACCCACGGCATGCGCGTCGTCGGCCCCAACTCCTTCGGCCTGATCAACACCGCCGACGACGTGAGCATGAACGCCTCGCTGGTGCCGGAGATGCCGCCGCCGGGTGCGCTTGGTCTCTTCTCGCAGTCGGGTGCGCTCGCGCTGGTGGGTCTGGAGTCGGCGCACCGCCGCGGTCTGGGTGTCAGCACCTTCGTCTCGGCCGGTAACCGCGTCGACGTCTCCGGCAACGACCTCATGCAGTACTGGCTGGACGACGACAGCACCCGAGCCGTTGGTATGTACCTCGAGTCGATGGGCAATCCGCGCAAGTTCAACCGCATCGCCCGCCGCCTGGCCAACGAGAAGCCGGTCATCGTGGTGAAGTCGGGCGTCTCCGAGTTCGGCGTGCCGCCCGGTCACCGGGTGCGGCCGACCAGAATCCGTCCCGAAGCCTTCCGCGCCATGCTGCGGCAGGCCGGCGTGATCCGCGTCGAAAACGTCCACCAGTTGTTCGACATCGCTCAACTGGTCGTGCATCAGGAGATCCCGCAGGGTGAGCGGGTGGCGATCGTCGGTAACTCCTCGGCGCTGGGCGCCCTCGCCGCCGACTCCTGCGTCTCGTGGGGGCTGCAGGTGACGCACGGCCCGATCAACCTTCCGCCGGGTGTGTCACAGCAGGAATTCCACGACGCGGTGAAGGCCGCCTTCGAGGACGACGCGGTCGATTCCGTCGTTACCAGCTACCTCCCGCCGCGCGCCACTGACGACGTCGGCATGGCTCGGACGCTCGGCGATCTGGCGGCGCAGTACGAAAAGCCCTGTGTCACAACGTTTCTGGGTATCCGAGGCGTGTCAGAGGCGTTGGCGGGAGGCATCACGCCGGAAGGACGACGTGAGGTCGTCCCGTCGTACGCGATGCCGGAGGATGCCATCCGGGCACTGGCCGCGGCGACTCGCTACGGCCAGTGGAGGTCAAGACAGAGCGGCGACCTCGTCATGCCGGAGGGCACCGACCACGACAAGGCCGCCGGCATCATCCACAACGTGCTCGAGTCGGCCCCAGAGGGTCGCGATCTGACGCAGTTGGAGGTCAGCGAACTGCTCGGCGCCTACGGCATCCACGTCTGGCCGTCATACCCGGTGAAGTCCGCCCGCGAAGCGGCACAGCGAGCCCTCGAGATCGGCTTCCCCGTGGTGCTGAAGTCGACCTCCCCGCTGGTGCGCATCCAGCCCATCACCTCCGTGCGGGCCGACCTCACCTCGATTTCCGCCGTGCGGAATGCCTTTAAGACACTCAAGGAGCGTCTCGAACCTCTCGGCGCCGACACGTTCGTGGTGCAGAAGATGGCCGTGCCCGGCATCCCGTGTGTCGTCGCGGCGGGGGAGGACGCCCTCTTCGGCCCCATTGTGCGGTTCAGCCTGGCGGGCGTGCCCACGGAAGTGATGAACGACTTCGGGTATCGCATCCCACCGTTCACCGCGCCCGACATCGACGACCTGATCGACTCCGTGAAGGCCGCGCCCATTCTCGACGGCTACGGTGACCGCGAGCCGGTCGACCGAGCGGCGCTCGCCGACGTCCTGGCCCGGGTGTCGGTGCTGGTCAATTCGCATCCGCAGATCTACGAACTCCAACTCAACCCGGTCAACACCCACAGCACCGGCGCCGAGGTGCTCGGGGCGTCGGTGCGTATCGCGCCGCCGATCGGGCGCAGCGACGGCGACAAGCGATCGATGAGTTCAGGCTGATTCTGCGGGAGGTGTCACAATGGCCCGCATGCCTGCCTCGCACTTGACCGCTGCCACCCTGCCCGACGCACTCCTGGGCGACATCCAGAAGGCTGGCTATTACCCGGCGCTGGTCGCGGACGTCCTCAAGGCTGCTGTCGGCGCCGAACCGGTGGGCGCACACCTGGTGCATGCGGAGACCACGATCGACGAGGAGACGGTGCGCCGGCACATCACCGTGCTCGTGATCAGCGGTGGTCGCCTGGTGATCGCCCACGCGGACGACCACACCCCTTCGATCGACACGCCCACGATCGTGGCGCGCAGCGTTGCGACCGCGACTACCGAAACGGTGCCGCTGTCGGCGATCCGGGGCGTGATGCTGACCCACGTGATCAACTCCCCGGAGAAGTACAAAGCCGGCACGCTCGGCCGCGAAGTGACGGTCACCATCGGCTGGGGCACGGTCAGCCGTGTCGACATGCTCCCGGCAGCCTGTGGTGATCCCGACTGCGGTGCCGACCACGGCTACGAGGGCACCATCACGGCCGACGACATCAGCATCCGGGTGAGCGCCGACGCCGACGGCGAAAGCAACCTGCACCGCGCCCTGGAATTCGCTGCCGCACTGTCGGCAGCAACCGGACGCTGACGGTGACCCGGCCGCTCCCAGCGATCCCGCAGTACGCCGCGTCCGATCTGGTCGGCGTGCTGCCCGCAGCAGCGGGTGCGATGGGCGTACGCGGCTTCTCCTCTGCACTCCCGCAGGCTCGGGGTGCCGTGGTCGTCCTGGTCGACGGGCTCGGACTCGACCTGCTGCGCGCACGGGCCGGGCACGCGCCCTTCCTGCGTTCCCTGCTGGCGGGCGCCACCGATGCCACAGCAGGATTCCCGTCGACGACCGCCACCAGCATGGGCACCTTCGGCACCGGCCTGCCACCGGGCGCGCACGGGATGCTCGGCTACCAGGTGGTCGACCCGGCGACCGACCGGCTGTTCAACGAACTGTCCTGGTTGAACGGCCCCGACCCGCGCTCCTGGCAGAGCCGGCCGACGGTGTTCGAGCACGTTGCCTCGGCAGGGTATGAGGTCACGATGGTGGCCAACGACTATTTCGAGGGATCGGGTCTGACGACCGCCGCCCTGCGCGGTGCCGGATTCGCGACCGCTGCCACGCTGGGCCAGCGCGTCGATCTGGTGCTGAACCGGGTGCGCCGAACCCCGCGCAGTCTCACCTATCTCTACTGGGGAAATCTCGACCGCACTGGTCACGAATTCGGTTGCGGCAGTTGGCAATGGGTCGCCGAACTGGAAGTCATCGATGACGAACTCCAACGCCTTTCGGCGGGGCTTCCGGCCGGGGTTGCTCTGACGGTCACCGCCGACCACGGCATGGTCGACGTGCCCGATGACGGCAAGATCGACATCGCATTCGACGCGGAATTGGCTGCCGGCGTCCGCCACACCGGTGGGGAGATGCGGGCGCTGCAGCTCTACTGCACTCCGGGTGCCAGCCAGGACGTCCTGGCCACGTGGAGCGAGCGGGTCGGTGGGCGCGGTTGGGTGGTGCCGATGGACGAAGCGGTTGAACTCGGTCTCTTCGGCGCGGTCGACGCCCGGATCAACCCGCGGCTGGCCGACGTCCTGGTGATGATGGACGGCCCCTACGGCATCTGGGATTCACGCGTGATGACACAGACCGTCGGGCAATTGGTCGGGCAGCACGGTTCGCTCACCCCGGCCGAGATCAACATTCCGGTGTTGCACCGGCATCCGAAGTGACACCCCACGAGGCATAGAGTCCTACCTCGTGGCTGAACTCGTCTTCTTCTCCGGCACGATGGATTGCGGCAAATCCACGCTCGCGTTGCAGATGGAACACAACCACCGCGCGCGAGGTCGGCACGGCCTGATCTTCACCAAGAACGACCGGTCGGGAGTGGCCGTCATCACCTCGCGCCTGGGCCTTGAGCGCGAAGCGATCGAGGTGACCGATCACCTCGACTTCTGGGAGTTGGTGATCGAACAGACCGCCCACGGCCGGGAGATCCACTACCTCATCTGCGACGAAGCGCAGTTCTACTCCCCGGAGCAGATCGAGCAGCTCGCGCGGGTGGTGGACGAGTGCGACATCGACGTCTACGCGTTCGGGATCATGGCCGATTTCCGCACCGAGTTGTTTCCCGGATCGCGCCGTCTCATCGAATTGGCCGACCGGCTGCAGGTGCCCCAAGTTGCCGCCCTGTGCTGGTGCGGCCGCCGTGCCACGCACAACGCGCGGGTGGTCGAGGGCCACATGGTCATCGAGGGGGAGCAGGTGGTGGTCGGCGACGTCGGCGGCGGACAAGCCCAGAGCGTGGAGTACGAGGTGCTGTGCCGACGTCACTACATGCGGCGGATGACCTCAGCAGCAGCCCGCCGCCAGACCGGATCGGCCGACATCCTGCCCTTCGATCTCGGGCTCTGCCCACTACCGTCCAACGCGGTGGACGATACTTCGAACACGTAGTAGCAACGATGACCTGGGGGACGCAGGAATGAACGAGCGGGACGATCACCGTCCGACGGCTCCCTTGCCGCGTCCGCGCACCACCCAGATGCCTGCCGGTGGTCGTCCGGATCGTCAGGTCCCACGTTCATTGCGACCCTCTGAGCCTGGTTCGCGGGCCCGTACGGCCGGTCGCGGGGTGGCCAAGACCGCCGGCGCGATGGCACGCATGACCGCAGGCTTCAGCCGCACCACCGTCAAAGCCGCCCGCCGCGCGAGCTCCTCCGGGGGAGCAGGAGAGTCGGGCCTCGGACGCCTCACCGAGGTGCACGCCTTCAGCTCAGCCGGTGACGCAGCCGTGACGATCGGTCTGGCCGGCACCGTCTTCTTCGCCGCGCCGGGCGACCAGGCCAGATCGCAGACGTTGCTCTTCCTGGTGTTGACGATGCTCCCGTTCGCGATCGTCGCCCCGCTGGTGGGGCCGCTGCTCGACCGCATGCGCCACGGACGCCGCTGGGCCATCGGCGGCACCCTCGCGATCCGCGCCTTCCTGTGCTGGGTGCTCGCCGGTGCCATCGCGTCCAATTCCACCTGGTTGTTCCCGCTCGCGATGTGCGTGTTGGTCGCGTCGAAGGCCTATCTGGTCAGCCGATCCGCCGCCACACCGCGCCTGCTGCCCGACGGCATGACCCTGGTGAAGGCCAACAGCCGGTTGTCGCTGGCCGGAGTCGTCGGCGCCACCGTCGCCGGTGCGCTCGCGGGCGGCGCCGCGAAGTTCGGCGGCTCCGAATGGGCGCTGCGCGTGGCCTTCGTGCTGTTCACCATCGGCACCGTGCTGGCGATCCTGCTCCCGCCGCGGGTCGATTCATCGGTCGGTGAGAAACCTGCGCCGATGTTCCGCAAGACGAAGTTCCCCATCTCCGGCGACGTGATCTCCGCGCTCCGCGCGAATGCTGGCCTGCGCTGGCTGTCGGGATTCCTCACCCTCTTCATGGCCTTCCTGATGCGCGCCGAACCCTTCCCGGGTTGGGAGAACAAGCAGACGATGCTGCTCGCCCTCGTGCTCGGTGCGGCCGGCCTCGGTAACGCCCTGGGCACCGTCATGGGCAACCTGATGAAGGTCGCCTCACCCCGGGTGATCGTGCTCGTCACGCTGATCGTCGACGCGGCCATGGTGGTCTTCGCCGCGCTCAACTTCAAGTTGTGGACCGCCGTCCTGGTGGCCCTGGTGGCCGGCGTCGGTCAACAGTTGGGCAAGCTGGCGCTCGATTCACTGATCCAGGACCGCGTGCCCGAGCACATGCGCACCAGCGTCTTCGGACGATCCGAGACCTTGCTGCAGCTGTCGTGGGTGATCGGTGGCATCGTCGCCGTCGTCATCCCGACCACCGCGCACCTGGGTATGTACCTCTCGGCGGCCGTACTCGTCACCTGGGCTGGGCTGGTGCTCTGGTGGCACACCGGACGCTCGGTGCGTTCCAAGCCCAATGGTCCCTACGACCGGGTGCACGACAGCCCGACCGTCGGCATCAGCCGCCAACAGGCGATGAAACCGCCGCCGGACGGCTGGCGCTGAAACTTCAGGCTTGTGGGCCGCGCTTGCCGAACATGATGTCGTCCCAGCTCGGCACCGAGGGACGGCCCTTGCGAGCCTGGCTCGGGCGCTCAGGCAACTGGTCCTGCTCGTCGCTCAGCCCGGGCTCGATGTCGGGGTGCTCGTCCGGCGCTCCAGTGTCGTCGTCGACAACGTCCTCGGAGTCGTCGGCGTCGTCGGTTTCGTCAGTGTCACCCGATGGCTCCGGCGCCGTCGGCAGGGCACCGACCTCCTTCAGACCGAAGAGGTCGGCCGTACCGGTGACAGGGTCATGGCCCAGTTCCTCGACGGTCGCAGGTTCGTCCTGGTCGTTCTCGGCGGGCACCGCAGCAGCGGTTTCGTCCTCGCTCTTGCGGCGGGGGCGACGTCGGTTCTTGGAGCGTTCGCGCATCACCGACACCAGGTCGACCGGCTTGTCAGCCGTGTCCGGCGCGGCAGTCTCGGAGCCGTCGGCGGGGGAGTCAGTCGCGCTCTCCTCGCCGGGTTCGACGGTGGCGTGCGGGATCTTCGGTGCACTGGCACGGGGCTTGCGCTTGGTGGGAGCCGAGTGGTCGAGTCCGCCCTCGGCCACCACGTCGTAGACGGCGGTCGTGCCGCCCGGCTTGCCGAACGGGCTGGTCGCAGCCACTTGGTCGTCCTCGCTCAACCACCGCGCCTCGTCGTCGGTCGGGTGGAGGCTCTGGGTGGCGGCGTCGTAGCGCCAGGTGGCCACTCGCGCACGTCCGCCGGCAGGGAAACGGCACACGATGGTCCAGCCGCGGTCGCCGCGCCATGCGTCCCATTCCAGGTCGGACGCCGCCACGCCGCGGTGGTCGAGCCGCTCGCCGACACGCTCGCCGACGGTGGTCGTGTGGTCACGCCCGGCGACGCGGGAGTGGAGTTGCAGGCGCTGGGCGGTGATGGCGACGTGGTCACGCTCGGCACGGATCGGTGGCTCGAACAGCGCAACCTTGGTGCTGGACCATCCGGTGCGTTCAGCCACTTCGTCGATCGTCAGCCCGGAGCGCAGCAGCGACTGCACATCGCGTGGGCGCACATTCGGGTCGACCTGGCCGCCGGAGACAGCCCGCACCGATCGCACGGCAGTGCGCAGGGCGTCGTTGATCTCGACGCGATGCTGCTGATCGTCCTCGTCGACCAGCAGCAGATGGGTGCCGTCGTCGTCGACGCCGGTGAACCGGAGGTCCCGCATGTGTTCTGCCTTCCCGAAACTCTGGCCTTGACCGGGGTCAACCTTGCCACGGCGCAGCAGAATTCGGGCCCGCGGCACGCCGCGCCCACGCCACTTGTGAGGGTTGGACGGCTCCCGTGCTCAGGTCGCTCATCCAAGGGAGACAATGGCTTCATGAGTTCCCCGACCGCCGATCCGCGTGACCCCATGGATGCCCGCCCGGGCGAGCAGCCCCAGACCCCCGTCGATGCGACCGATGTGACCGAGTCGACCGTGCAGCCCGAGCCGAGTGCCCAGGGTGAAGACACCACACTGCCGCCCTACGACGCCGTCGTGCTGCTGTCCTTCGGCGGCCCCGAGGCTCCCGAGGAGGTGATGCCCTTCCTGCGGCGGGTGACGGCAGGGCGTGGCATCCCCGACGAGCGGCTCGAGGACGTCGCCCACCACTACCAGCTCTTCGGTGGCAAGAGCCCGATCAACGACCAGTGCCGGGCGCTGCAGGCTGCGCTGCACGACGAGTTGCGCCGGCGTGGCATCAGCACGCCGGTGTTGTGGGGCAACCGCAACAGCGAGCCCTTCCTCACCGACACCTTGCGCGACGCCTACGACCAGGGCATGCGCCGCGTCCTGGTGCTCACGACCAGCGCCTACTCCTCCTACAGTTCGTGCCGCCAGTACCGCGAGAACATCGCAGCCTCGTTGGCCGAACTCGCCGAAGAGGGCAAGGAACTGATGGTCGACAAGGTGCGCCAGTTCGCCACCCACCCCAGCTTCGCGCGCACCAACATCCGGTTGATCACCGACGCCGTGCGCAACGCCGACCAGCCGGACGACAGCCTGCTGCGCATCGTCTTCGTCACCCACTCCATCCCGACCGCGATGGACGACACCTCGGGCCCCGGCGACGGCGAGGGCAACCTCTACGACCACCAGCACGACGAACTCGCACACGTCGCGCTCGATGAGATCAACGCCACGCTCGACCGCGATCTGGACGGCGCCCTGGTCTACTGCTCGCGCTCCGGCCCGCCGAGCCAGCCGTGGCTGGAGCCCGACATCAACGACCACCTGCGTTCGCTCGCGGCCGACGGTGTCACCGATGTCGTCGTCGCCCCCATCGGCTTCATCTCCGACCACATGGAGGTCGTCTTCGACCTCGACACCGAGGCGGCCGAGACCGCGCAGGAGCTCGGCATGCGCATGACCCGTGTGCCCACCGTCGGGGTCGACGTCGAGTTCGTGAGTGGCCTGGTTGATCTGCTCGAGGAGCGCGCGGCCCAGGCGCGGGGCGAGCAGGTGCAGATGCCCGCATGGCCCGGCGAAGCGATGCCGCCGGTGTGCCGCCCCGGGTGTTGCCCGAACCTGCGCACCGCCCTGCCGGCCGCCTGCGGAAGCGATTGATGGCCGACGACCTCACCGACTTCGCGACCCTCGAGACGATTGCGCGAGATCTGGCGCTGGCCGCGGGTCGACTCATCGTCGACGAGCGGCCCGTCGGTCTCGGCGTCGCCGCCACGAAGTCGAGTGCGACCGATGTCGTCACCGAGATGGATCGACGCAGCGAACAACTGCTGCAGGACGAGCTGACCCGGCGCCGCCCGGACGACGGCTTGCTCGGCGAGGAAGGCGCGAGCACCGTCGGCACATCGGGAATCACCTGGGTGGTCGACCCGATCGACGGCACGGTCAACTACCTCTACCAGTTGCCCGCGTACGCGGTGTCGGTCGCGGCCTGCACGGGCGACCCCTCGCAGCCGGAGCTGCTGGAGCCGGTCGCCGGGGCGGTCTACAACCCGATCACCGGTGAGCTGTTCCACGGGCATCGCGGCGGCGGGGCACACCTGAGCATCCGAGAAGTCACGCAGTCGCTGCGCGCCAGCCAGGAGGGCGATCTGTCGCTCGCGCTGCTGGGCACCGGCTTCGGCTACGAGGCGCAGATCCGCCGCAGGCAGGGTGCGCTGCTGGCCGAACTCATCGGTGACGTGCGAGATGTGCGCCGGGGCGGCAGTGCCGCGCTCGATCTGTGCTCGGTAGCTGCGGGCAGGCTGGACGTCTACTACGAGTCGGGGCTCAACCCCTGGGACCGCGCCGCTGGACAGCTGCTGGTGCAGGAGGCCGGAGGCGTCGTGCGCATCGAGGACGAGCAGCCCGGTCGCTTGATGGTGATCGCCGGATCACCCGCTCTGGTCGACGAATTGGCGCCCCGTGTGACGACCAGGTAGCACCCCGCCGACGAGCGCCCGCACCCGATGGTGCAAAATGCCCGCCGACAGGGCACAAAATGCAGCCCTCCCGCGTTACGGCGTGCGAGAGGGACCTGAGGATTGGTCCGCTCGGCCGGAACGACGACGAAGAAGGACTCGATGGCAACTGATTACGACGCCCCACGCAAGACCGACGACGAGCTCTCCGAGGACAGCATCGAGGAGCTGAAGTCGCGCCGCGTCGACACCAGCGGCAATGTCGACGTCGACGAGACCGAGCAGGCCGAAGGCTTCGAACTGCCCGGTGCCGACCTGTCCGACGAAGAGATGGAGATCCGGGTCATCCCGCGTCAGGCTGACGAGTTCACCTGCTCGCGCTGCTTCCTGGTCAACCACCGCAGCCAGCTGGCCGGCGAGCGCGGCGGCCTGCCGATCTGCAAGGACTGCGCCTGAGCACGGTGCAGATCCGCATCAAGCAGCTCGACCCCGAGTTGCCGCTGCCCGCGTACGCCCGACCGGGCGACGCGGGCATGGATCTGTTGGCGGCCCGGCCGGTGACGCTCCAACCAGGGCAGCGCCAGTTGGTGCCGACCGGAATCGCGGTGGCCGTCCCTGAAGGGCATGTTGCGCTGGTGCATCCAAGGTCGGGTCTGGCGCACAAGCACGGCATCTCGATCGTGAATGCGCCCGGGACGATCGATTCCGGCTACCGCGGCGAGATCCTGGTCAATCTCATCAACCTCGACCCGCAGCAGGAGTTCCGGATCGAGCGTGGTGATCGGATCGCGCAATTGATCGTCCAGGAGTTCCGCGCGATCGAGTGGGATCGGGTGGACGAACTTCCCGATAGCGTGAGAGGCGCCACCGGCCACGGAGCAAGTGGTGGTTTCGGTGCCACCCTCACCGACGACACGAGCAAGAACGAGGACTGAGGACTGTGGGCATTTTCCGTCGCAAGGACAAGACCGAGGTCGAGCCGTCGAAGAACGTCACGCCGGAGGCCGAGGAGGCGGTGGCGGACGACCAGGACGTCGTCGTCTCCGACGAGGTTGAAGCCAACGATGCCGATGCCGACGTGGCCGATGAAGCCGAGGTCACGGTCGACGACGAGCAGCCGGAGGACGCACCGAAGGCCAGGATCAACTCCCGTGATGTCGACCGCAGCAGCGGGCCCTACGACCGCACCGAGGTCGACGACCTCGACGGACGCCTCGACTTCGGGTCGGTCGCGATCACCCCGATCGCCGACATGGAACTTCGCGTCGACATCGATGAGGCCAGCCAGCAGTTCACCGGCTTGACCGCGATCGTCGGCGAATCCGCTTGTCAGCTGCAGGTTTTCGCAGCTCCCAAGTCGACCGGTGTCTGGGACGACATCCGCGGCGAGATCTACGACAACCTGCTCGGCTCCGGTGGCGAGGCGCAGGAGAAGACCGGCGACCTCGGGGTCGAACTCCACGTCCGCATGCCCGCCCAGGGCGCGGATGGCCGCACCACGTATTCGCCGGCGACCTTTGTCGGCGTCGATGGTCCGCGGTGGTTCCTGCGTGCGGTGTTCTCCGGCAAGGCCGCGATGGACGAAGGTGCCCACGGCGAGATGTTGGAGTTCGTCAAGGGCTGTGTCGTCACCCGTGGCGGTGAACCGCGAGCGCCGCGGGAGCTGCTGCCACTCACGCTGCCCGAAGCCACTGAGACCGAGGCCGACCTCGCGGTGGAGGACGCCGGCGACAACCAGGTGCCCAACCCCTTCGAGCGTGGCCCGGAGATCACCGAAGTCCGGTGATGTGATGGCCGATTCGATGATGCGACGCCTCGCGCGTCGCTTGTCGGGCGCCGACGTCACCGGCGCTCCCGAAACAGCCCCCCGCGAGGGCGGTGCTGCAGCGAGCAGGATCGCCGAACTCGCCGATCGCGAGATGGCGCACTGCGTCGGCACGGTCACGTCCGTAGGGGTGCGCGAACGAGCGGGCGGCACGTATGCGCTCGTGGTCGATCTGGACGATGGCAGCCGCGTGCTGTCGCTGGTCTGGTTGGGCCGCAAGCAGATCGGCGGAATCGAGCCCGGCGCTCGCCTCGGCGTCGACGGCCGGGTGTCCTACCGCCGAGGGACGCCGATCATGTTCAACCCGCGGTACGAATTGCTGCCGGTCGGCAAGCGCTGAGGACCCTCAGTTCAGTTCGCTGGTGACAGTGCGGATGGCGGACGCCTCGCGTCCGGTCAGCACCGAGCCGAGCTTGGGCTCCGATTCGGGCGTGGTGAGAAAGAGCAGTTCGTCGAACCCCTCGATCTCGTCATTCGGTGTCGGCGCGATCGGCACCTCGTCACGGATGATGCCCACGAGCACTGTGCCCTCGGGCAGGCGGAGTTCGTCCACCCGCAGCCCCACCACCGGGCCGTCTGCGGGCACGGTGATCTCAACCATGGACGCCCGTCCCTGCTGGAACTGAAAGAGGCGCACCAGGTCGCCGACGCTGACGGCTTCCTCGACCAGAGCCGTCATCAGGCGTGGTGTCGAGACGGCGACGTCGACGCCCCATCCTTCGTCGAACATCCACTCGTTCTTCGGATTGCTGATGCGCGCGACGGTGCGGCCGACGCCGAACTCGGTCTTGGCCAGCAGCGAGACGACCAGGTTGACCTTGTCGTCACCGGTGGCGCACACCACGACATCGCAGTCCTGCAGCCCTGCTTCGTGCAGGGTGGTCGTCTCGCAGGCGTCGGCGAGCAGCCAGGTGGCCTCGGGCACAAGATGACTCTTGGACTCGTCGGCGTACTTGTCGATGAAGAGCACTTGGTGGCCGCTGATCAACAGTTCGCGGCCGATCGACCGGCCCACCGAGCCCGCCCCGACTATGACGACACGCATCGAATCTCCTTGTGCTGCTTCAGATGTTGCTCGGGCGGGGCTGCGACAGGAGGTGCTCGACCGCGGGGAGTTCGGCGGGACGCACCAGCACCTGCAGCAGGTCGCCGTCCTGCAGGACGGTGTTCTTGATCGGCAGCATTCCTTCGCCGAGCCGGGTCAGATAGGCCACGCGGGCCGAGGTCACCGATTCGAGTTTGGTCAGCGGCGTGCCGATCCAGCTGGCGTCGAAGGGCACCTCGGCCAAGGTGATCGCGCCACTGGCGTCAGTGTGCATGGAGACCGCTCCGGCCGGGATGAGTCGTCGCATCACCTGGTCAGCGGTCCACTTCACCGTCGCAACGGTGGGGATACCGAGACGCTGGTAGATCTCGGCTCTGCCCGGGTCGTAGATACGAGCCACCACATGCTCGACGTCGAAGGTCTCCCGGGCCACGCGAGCGGCAAGAATGTTGGAGTTGTCGCCGCTGCTGACGGCGGCGAAGGCGTAGGCGTTCTCGATACCGGCCTCGCGCAGCGTCCCGCGGTCGAAACCGATGCCGGTGACCCGTCGTCCCTCGAAACTCGGACCGAGGCGGCGGAAGGCCGAACTGTCGCGGTCGATGACGGCGACGGAATGATCCCGATTCTGCAGGGCCAGCGCCAGCGTCGAGCCCACTCGTCCGCAACCCATGATCACGTAATGCACAGCGCAGACGCTACCGGAGTGTGCGGGCCGGACAGCGGGCTGTGGGAACGACCTAAACTCGCGTGCGTGAACTCCACTGATGCAGGACGAGCCCGATGAACAACCGCTCGCGTCGGGATGTGCGCCGACCACGGTCGCGCTCCAACCAGGGACGCGCGCTGATCGGCCAGGAGTACGAGGTGCAGGTCGGGCCCGTGGCGCACGGTGGACATTGCGTCGCTCGCCACGAGGGACGCGTCCTCTTCGTACGGCACGCACTGCCTGGCGAGATCGTGATCGCCCGGGTGACCGACGGCGGCGAGAAGTCGCGCTTCCTGCGGGCGGACGCGGTGCGTGTGGTGGAGGCCAGCGCAGAGCGAGTGGACGACGGGTGCCGTTTCGCGGGCCCGAACCGCTGCGGTGGCTGCGACTGGCAGCACACCAGCGCCGCCTACCAGCGTGAGTTGAAGACATCGGTGGTACGCGAGCAGCTCCAGCGGCTGGCCGGCATCGACTGGCACGGCGAGGTGCAGCCCGTGCCCGGCGACGACGACGGCGCCGGATGGCGCACCCGGGTGGAGTTCACGATCAGCGGATCGGGCCGCCTTGGTCTGCGCGGGCATCGCTCCCACGACGTGGTGAAGGTCGACGACTGCCGCATTGCGCATCCGCTCATCGGTCAGGTCGGGCTCTACACCGAGCGCTTCAAGCCGGAACTCTCCGGCCTCGATGTCGCCGTCACCTCCGAGAGCGAAGTGGTGGCGGTCGAACTCCCGCTCGATCGCGACGACGAGATCCCTGCGGTCGCCGAGTTCGTCGAGGCGGGTGGCCGCGAGCACGAGTTCGAGGTGAGCGCCCGTGGCTTCTGGCAGGTTCACCCTGGCGCGGCCCGTACGTTCGTCGAACACCTCCTTGCGCGGCTGCAACCGAGCTCGGGGGAGAAGGTGCTCGACCTCTATTGCGGTGTCGGACTCTTCTCGGCCTTCCTCGCCGATGTCGTCGGCGCCGAGAACGTCATCGGCATCGAGGGAGTGGAAGAAGCAGTCGAGCAGGCGCAACAGAACGTGCCTGGGGCGACCTTCATCGCCGGCGACGTGCTGGAGCAGTTGCAGCACCTGGAGTCCAAGACCGACCTCGTCGTGCTCGACCCGCCGCGCAGCGGTGCCGGTCGCGAGGTGATCGAAGCCATCGCCGAGCGCGCGCCGCGGGCGATCGCTTACGTCGCCTGCGACCCGGCGGCCCTTGCTCGCGACCTGGCGTATGCGGCGCAGGTGGGCTACGAGCCGGTCTCGATCGAGGCGTTCGACGCCTTCCCGATGACCCATCACGTCGAGTGCATCGCGATGCTGACACCGACCGCCTGAACGGTGTTGAATCGGAGTGCGGGAAGACACCGAAAAGTTAGGTGAACCTTCGTGATTCCGCGGAATCCCGATGTGGTTTCATTATCTTGACGTCAAGATAACTGATGAAGGAGTTGGCGTGAGCACCAACAGTTTCGGGGCCAAGGGCTCCCTCGAGGTGGGGGACAAGTCCTACGAGATCTACCGGCTGAACACCGTCGACGGAAGCGAATCGCTCCCGTTCAGCCTTAAGGTGCTGCTGGAGAACCTCCTGCGCACCGAAGACGGTGCCAACATCACCAAGGACCACATCAATGCGCTCGGCCAGTGGAACCAGGACGCCGAGCCCGACACCGAGATCCAGTTCACGCCCGCGCGCGTGATCATGCAGGACTTCACCGGCGTCCCGTGTGTGGTCGACCTCGCCACCATGCGTGAGGCCGTCGCCGAACTCGGTGGCGATGCCAAGAAGATCAACCCGCTGGCGCCCGCCGAGATGGTCATCGACCACTCGGTGATCATCGACGTCGCCGGTCGCCCGGACGCGTTCGAGCGCAACGTGGAGTTCGAGTACGGCCGCAACAAGGAGCGCTACCAGTTCCTGCGCTGGGGCCAGACCGCGTTCGACGACTTCAAGGTCGTACCCCCGGGCACCGGCATCGTCCACCAGGTCAACATCGAGCACCTCGCCCGCACCGTGATGGTGCGTGACGGCGTTGCCTACCCCGACTCCTGCGTCGGCACCGACAGCCACACCACCATGGTCAACGGTCTGGGTGTGCTCGGCTGGGGTGTGGGCGGTATCGAGGCCGAGGCCGCGATGCTCGGTCAGCCGGTCTCGATGCTCATCCCGCGCGTCGTCGGCTTCAAGCTCTCGGGCGAGATCCCCGCAGGTGCCACCGCTACCGACGTCGTGCTCACCATCACCCAGATGCTGCGTCAGCACGGTGTGGTCGGCAAGTTCGTCGAGTTCTACGGCGAGGGCGTCGGCGCGGTGCCGCTGGCCAACCGCGCGACCATCGGCAACATGAGCCCCGAGTTCGGCTCCACCTGCGCGATCTTCCCGATCGACGAGGTGACCCTCGACTACCTGCGCCTCACCGGCCGCAGCGACGAGCAGGTGGCCCTGGTCGAGGCCTACACCAAGGAACAGGGCATGTGGCACGACGCGAGCCGCGAGCCCCGTTACTCGGAGTACCTCGAGCTCGACCTGTCGACCGTTGTCCCCTCGATCGCCGGCCCGAAGCGTCCGCAGGACCGCATCGTGGTCACCGAGGCCAAGGAGCAGTTCAAGCTCGACCTCAAGAACTACGGCGTCGACGGAGACCTGCGCACCGCTGAGGTCTCCAAGGACGGCGACTCCTTCGGTCTGAAGGACGGCGCGGTCGTGATCGCTTCGATCACCTCCTGCACCAACACCTCCAACCCTTCGGTCATGATCGGCGCCGCACTGCTGGCCAAGAAGGCCGTCGAGAAGGGCCTGTCGGTGCCGCCGTGGGTCAAGACCTCGATGGCACCCGGCTCGCAGGTCGTCACCGGCTACTACGAGAACGCCGGCCTGTGGCCGTACCTGGAGAAGCTGGGCTACCACCTGGTCGGCTACGGCTGCACCACCTGCATCGGTAACTCGGGTCCGCTGTCGGACGAGATCTCTGCGGCGGTCAACGAGCACGACCTGTCGGTGGTCTCGGTGCTCTCGGGTAACCGCAACTTCGAGGGCCGCATCAACCCCGACGTGAAGATGAACTACCTGGCCTCGCCGCCGCTGGTCATCGCCTACGCGCTCGCCGGAACGATGGACTTCGACTTCGACGTCGATGCGCTGGGCAAGGACGCCGAAGGCAATGACGTCTTCCTGAAGGACATCTGGCCGACTCCGGCCGAGGTCGAGTCGACCATCGCCCAGGCGATCAACAAGGAGTTGTTCGTCAAGGACTACGCCGACGTCTTTGCCGGTGACGAGCGTTGGCAGTCGCTGCCGACGCCCGAGGGCGACACCTTCGAGTGGGACGCCGAGTCGACCTACGTGCGCAAGCCCCCGTACTTCGAGGGCATGAAGCTGGAGACCACTCCCGTCGAGGACATCTCCGGTGCTCGCGTGCTGGCCAAGTTGGGCGACTCGGTGACCACCGACCACATCAGCCCCGCCGGTGCGATCAAGGCCGACAGCCCGGCCGGTCGTTACCTGACCGAGCACGGGGTGGAGCGAAAGGACTTCAACTCTTACGGTTCGCGCCGCGGCAACCACGAGATCATGGTGCGTGGCACCTTCGCCAACATCCGTCTGCGCAACCAATTGCTGGACGGTGTCGAAGGCGGCTTCACCCGCGACTTCACCGCAGGCGGCGAGCAGGCCGCGATCTTCGACGCCGCCGAGAACTACCAGGCTGCCGGTATCCCGCTGGTCATCCTGGGCGGCAAGGAGTACGGCTCGGGTTCCTCGCGCGACTGGGCTGCCAAGGGCACCCGCCTGCTCGGCGTCAAGGCCGTCATCACCGAGTCGTTCGAGCGCATCCACCGCTCGAACCTGATCGGCATGGGCGTGTTGCCGCTGCAGTTCCCCAAGGGTGAGACTGCCGACTCGCTCGGCCTGGACGGCACCGAGACCTTCGACATCTCCGGCATCACGGAGTTGAACGAGGGCAAGACGCCGAAGACGGTGCACGTCACCGCCACCAAGGAAGACGGCAACACGGTGGAGTTCGACGCGGTCGTGCGCATCGACACCCCGGGTGAGGCGGAGTACTTCCGCAACGACGGCATCCTGCAGTACGTCCTTCGCAGCCTGGTCAAGTGATTCGCCTGTAACGCAAGGCAACACGAAGCCCCGGTCCGTTTCGGACCGGGGCTTCGTGCCGTTCGTCAGGCGTGAGCGAGTTCGTCCTGGTCGCCGATGGCCTCGAGCAGTTTGCGGCCGACGATGGTGTAGTCGGCCGGTGCGATCGTAAGGGCGACGTCCTTGCGGTGTACATCGCACCCTGGCGGGCGGGCAAGCCTGTGTGCTTCCGTCCTCCGGGTTGGATCGCGCAACGAGCCGAGGCCTCAGGTGTAGAGGCAGAAGGGATGGCCGGCGGGGTCGAGAAGTACCCGCACGTTGTCCTGCGGCTGGTGGTCGGGCAAGGTCGCGCCGAGCGAGATCGCGCGCTCGGTCTCGGCGGCGAGATCCTCGACCTCGAAATCGAGGTGCAACTGCATCTGCTGGCTACCGGGCGCGCACGGCCAGGTCGGCCGAACATGATCGGGGTTGCGGGCAATGGCCAGGTACGCCACGCCCTCGCCGCAGTCCAGGGCCGCGTCGTCCTCGTCCATCTTGTAGATCGCCCAGCCGCGCAGTTCGCTGTAGAACCGCGCCAACTCGGCGACGTTCGGGGTGTCGAGCACGACGCCCCACCAATCGTGCCGCTGCCAACGGTCTGGACTCATGGCGAAAGAATAGGCGTGCCCGCCACGTCCAGTGGCGGGCACGCATCGTTCTCAGCGCGAGTGCTTCACAGCAGCACTCCACCGAACACGAAGCCGAGCGCGACCGAGAACGCGATCGCCAGGACGCCCGGCAGCAGGAACGGGTGGTTGAAGACCGCCTTTCCAATGCGGGTCGTGCCGGTGTCGTCCATTTCCACGGCGGCCAACAGGGTCGGGTAGGTCGGCAGCACGAACAACGCCGATACCGCGGCGAAGGACGCGATGGCGGCGACGGGGGACACGCCGAGGGCGAGGGCGGTCGGCATCAGTGCCTTGGTGGTGGCCGCCTGGCTGTACAGCAGGCATGCGGCGAAGAACAGCACGACCGCGAGCGTCCACGGGTGATCGCGCAACAGGTCGCCCGCCGACGACTTGATCTCGGCCTCGTGGGCACCGACGAAGGTGGCCCCGAGCCAGGCGACACCGAGGACGCAGATGCACGCGCTCATGCCCGACTTGAAGGTCGACGCGGAGAGAATCTGCGAGGTGTCGACCGCGCAGAACGCGACGATCGTGGTGGCGATGGTGAGCATGAACGCGATGATGGCCGCGTCGCGCGTCATCGGCGGGTCGGAGATGAGTCCGACCTTGTCGCTGATGGCGGTGGCGTAGGCCATCACGGCCACCAGTCCGGTGAGGAAGATCGCGACGGACAGCTTTGCCCGGGGCTTCAGGACGACCTCGGTGTGTCCGCGCATGTCGACCGTTCCGGCCGCCAGCCGGCGCTGGAACTCGGGATCGTCGCTGAGCGCGCTGTGCTTGCTCGTGCGATCCCACAGGTAGATGCACAGCGCGGCCAACATCGAGCCGATGAAGGTCGAGGGGATCACGACCGCGAGCAGTTGCAGGTAGTCGACACCCTGCTTCTCGAGCACGGAGGAGAAGAACACCACTGCGGCCGAGATGGGCGATGCGGTGATCGCGATCTGCGAGGCGACGACGGCGATCGACAACGGCCGGGCCGGCTTGATGTTGCTTTCCTTCGCCACCTCGGTGATGACCGGCATGGTGGAGAACGCGGTGTGTCCGGTGCCGGCCATGAAGGTCATCAGATAGGTGATGACCGGCGCGAGGAAGATCAGGTGGCGTGGATTGCGGCGCAGCACCTTCTCGGCGACGCTGACCAGGTAGTCCATGCCTCCGGCGACCTGCATCGCCGCGATCGCTGCGATGACCGCCGCAATGATCGAGATGACGTCGAGCGGCATGTCGCCCGGTTCGACGCCCAGCAGGGCCAGGACGAGCACACCGAGGCCACCGGTGAAACCGATCGCGATGCCGCCGAGGCGGGCGCCGAGGAAGATCGCAGCGAGAACGACGAGGAGTTCGACCCAGATCATCGCGCGGCCTTCGGTTCGTCTTGTTCGGCGAGCGTGGTGATGTCGCGGGGATGCATCAGGTTCTGCGGCGACAGGACGGTGTCCAGCACCGTCTGATCCAGCAGCCCCATTTCGAGCACGACCTCACGGACGCTGCGTCCCGACCGGGCGCACTCCTTGCCGACCAGGTCGCCGTTGTGGTGCCCGATGAGGTCGTTGAGGTAGGTGACGATGCCGATGGAGTTCATGACGTAGTCACGGCAGGTGTCCGGGTTGGGGGTGATGCCCGAAACACACTTGGTGCTCAGAGTGGTGCACGCGTTGGTCATCAGCGAGATCGACTCGAACATGACCTGACCGATGACCGGTTCCATCACGTTCAGCTGTAGCTGGCCGGCCTCTGCGGCGAAGGTGAGTGTCACGTCGTTGCCGAAGACCTTGAAGCACACCTGGTTGACGACCTCGGGAATGACCGGGTTCACCTTCGCCGGCATGATCGAGGAGCCCGCCTGCATCTCCGGCAGGTTGATCTCGCCGAGTCCGGCACGGGGACCGGAGGACAGCAGCCGCAGGTCGTTGCAGATCTTCGACAGCTTGGAAGCCGTCCGCTTCACGGTGGCGTGGACCTGAACGTAGGCCCCGCAGTCGCTGGTGGCCTCGATGAGGTTGGGCGCCAATGTGATGGGCAGCCCGCTGACTTCGGCCAACTTGGCGGTGACGACCTTCGGGTACCCCTTGGGGGTGTTGAGCCCGGTACCGATGGCTGTCGCGCCGAGGTTCACTTCGGCCAACAATTCCCTGGACGCCTCGAGCCGGTCGATCTCCTCGCGTAAGGTCGCGCAGAACGCGCGGAACTCATCGCCCAGGGTCATCGGGACGGCATCCTGCAACTGGGTGCGCCCCATCTTGAGGACGTCGGCGAACTCCTCCCCCTTAGCCTCGCAGGTGTCGGCGAGCGTGCCCACGGCGTTGATGAGACCCTGCAGCGCGAAAAGGACGCCGATGCGGAAGCCGCTCGGGTAGGCGTCGTTGGTCGACTGCGACCGGTTCACGTGGTCGTTCGGGTTGACGATGTCGTACCGGCCGCGTTCGTGTCCGAGGTGCTCAAGTGCAAGGTTGGCGAGCACTTCGTTGGTGTTCATGTTCACCGACGTGCCGGCGCCGCCCTGGAAGACGTCCACCGGGAACTGGTCCATGCACCGTCCCTGGTCGAGGACCTGGTCGCACGCCCACTCGATGGCGTCCGCGATCTCGGAGGGCAGGGCGCCGAGTTCGGCGTTCGCGCGCGCGGTGGCCTTCTTGACCATGACCATTCCGCGGATGAAGTCGGGGCAGTCATTGATCGTTGCTCCGCTGATCCGGAAGTTCTCGATGGCGCGCAGGGTGTGCACGCCGTAATAGGCGTCCGCGGGTACTTCACGACTACCGAGGAGGTCCTCTTCGACCCGAACGTGACTCATGGGTGCTTCAACTCCTTCGAAGACGGATCCGATCTGAATCCACTACACAGTGTAGTACTAGCGCGGGGCGGAGCGCACCTCAAGACCACCTGTTCGGGTGGCTGGTCGGTCACACGATCGGTCACCTGGCCGGTCTGCCGTGAAGACTGCGCAGGGCGCGCCGGAACGGCGGCCGGGCGTCCGGTCGTTGGAACCCCGGATCGCCTAGACTCGACTGACCCCCTGTGGAAGGAACGTGCACACCCGTGGGACTGCTTTCCGGCATTCACGCACCGGGCGACGTCAAGAACGTCCCGGTTGAGCAAATCGACGAACTCGCGCGGGAGATCCGCGATTTCCTGGTCGACTCGGTCTCCCGCACCGGCGGACACCTCGGCCCGAACCTCGGGGTCGTCGAGTTGTCGATCGCGCTGCACCGCGTGTTCGATTCACCGAGCGATTCGATCGTCTTCGACACCGGTCACCAGTCGTACGTCCACAAACTGCTCACCGGGCGGCACGACTTCTCCAACCTCAAGAAGCAGGGAGGTATCTCCGGCTACCCCTGTCGCGCGGAGTCCGAGCACGACATCGTCGAGAATTCTCACGCCAGCGCGTCCCTGTCCTGGGCGCACGGCATCGCCAGGGCTCGCAAGCTCAAGGGCGAGGATCGCCACACCGTCGCGATCATCGGCGACGGTGCACTCACCGGCGGCATGGCCTGGGAAGCGCTCAACAACATCGCGGTCGACCGCGAACTCCCGCTCGTCATCGTGATCAATGACAACGAGCGGTCCTACGCCCCGACCATCGGCGGTCTTGCCGAACATCTCGCCACGCTGCGCACCACCCGCCAGTACGAGCAGGTTCTCGACTGGGGCAAGGCGCGGCTACAGCAGACTCCCGTCCTCGGCAACGCGATGTACCAGTCGTTGCACGGCATGAAGAAGGGCATCAAGGATGTCCTCTCGCCGCAGCGTGGCATGTTCGAAGACCTCGGTCTGAAGTACGTGGGACCGGTAGACGGTCACGACGAGCAGGCTGTCGAACATGCGCTGGAGAAGGCGAAGACCTACGGCGGCCCATGCTTGGTGCACGTGATCACCCAGAAGGGCCGCGGCTACGCGCCGGCGGCCGAACACGAGGGCGATCAATGGCACGGCATCGGCAAGTTCAATCCCGAGACCGGGCTACCGTTCGAGGTGTCTGGGCGCATCTGGACCGATGAGTTCAGCGACGAGATGGTGCGCCTGGGAGCCCAACGCGACGACATCGTCGCCATCACCGCGGCGATGCTGATCCCGGTCGGCCTCGACCAGTTCGCCGCCAAGTACCCCGAGCGGGTCTTCGACGTCGGCATCGCCGAGCAGCATGCCGCCACGATGGCCGCCGGTCTCTCATTCGGCGGCCTGCACCCGGTTGTGGCGATCTACGCCACCTTCCTCAACCGCGCATTCGACCAGTTGCTCATGGACTGCGCGCTGCACAAGCAGGGCGTGACCTTCGTGCTTGACCGTGCCGGCGTCACCGGCTCGGACGGCCCGTCGCACAACGGCATGTGGGACATGGCGATCTGCTCGATCGTGCCCGGGCTGCGACTGGCCGCACCGCGCGACGGGGAGCAGGTCAAGGCGCAGCTGCGCGAGGCGGTCGAGGTCGACGATGCCCCGACGGTCATCCGCTTCCCGAAGGGCGACGTCGCCGAACCGCTCACTGCTGTTCGGCAGAACAATGGCCTCGACGTGCTGCACGACGCGTCCGCGCCGCAAGTACTGGTGGTGGCGGTCGGCTCGATGTGCGCGGCCGCGATCAGCGTCGCGGAAAAGCTTGAAGCACAAGGGCATTCGACTCTGGTGATCGACCCGCGATGGGTTATCCCCGTGAACGAAGCGATCGTCGAGCAAGCGCGGTCGGTCGGGCGCGTGGTCGTGATCGAGGACAACCTGGTTACTCACGGTGTCGGCGTCGCCGTCTCGCATGCGCTGCGATCCGCGGGTGTCGACGTGCCGGTTCACACCTACGGCATTCCGCATCGGTTCCTCGATCACGCGTCGCGCGGTCAGGTGCTGGAGTCGATCGGCCTGACGCCTGACGTCATCACGACCGACGTCCTGGCCCGTATCGCGTCCCATTGATCGTTGGGCGAGTACTTCACGACTGATCTGTGGTCCTCGCGCGAGTGGTTGCGCGATGCGACGGCCTGGATCGACGACAACCTCGAACGCCGCGGTATCACGCGCATACCCACGTCACCGCGGCAACCGCGCCTGCGCCCATGGTCGACCCTTCTCGTGGTCGATACCGATCACGGACGCGTGTGGTTCAAGGCAGGCGCACCGCAGCAACGAGCCGAGGTGCCGGTGCTCGACGCACTCACCGACGTCGCGCCTGACCTCGTCCCTACGTTGTGGTCCGCCGATGCCGAGCGGGGTTGGTTGCTCGTGCCGGATCAAGGGCCGACCCTGCGCGACGTTGCCGACGCGCAGAACATCACGGGGCACCTCTCGGCGGTGCTTCGCCGATATGCCCGGGCGCAACGAGCGTCCGTCAAGGTGGTCGATGCGATGGCGGCGGCCGGCGTGCCCACCCTCCGTCCCTGCGATCTGGTGCAGGAGTGGACGAGTGAGGGCCTGACCGCAGAGGCCACACCCGCGTTACGTGACGCCGCGGCGCGCCTCGACGCGGTCGGCCTGCCGACCACCGTCCAGCACGACGACCTGCATGCCGGCAATGTCTTTGTCGCCGACGCGGCAAGTGCCAGCATGCATGACTCGCGCATTCTCGACTGGGGTGACACCTATCTCGGAAATCCATTGTGCTCGTTGCTGATTCCGCTGCGCGGCCCGTCGTACCACTTCGATCTGCCCGCTGACCCAGAGCGCGACGCTCGCATGGTGCGGGCCTGCCTGGCGTGCTGGTCGGACCTCGCGTCGTCGGCCGAATTGTCGAAGGTACTTCCCGACGCGCTGCTGCTGGCCCGGGTCGGTCGCATCATCGGGTGGCGCCGAGCGCTGGCGAATGCGACAGATGCCCAGAAGCGGCAGTGGTCGGACCACCCGATGCAATGGGTGAAGGAAGTCGTCGCAGCCGTACGGTCTGCACGCCGGCGATGAGGCGAGCCGCATCCGTGCTGGGTGGTGGTCTTCCAGTGGCCACGGATCCCTTGATCGCGTGGTTCATCCAGCGCTCCTCAGCCGCCACCCCAGGGTCACAGCATTTCTAGTGGTCGCGGTCCGCTGTGACCGGCCGCGACGTCGTTCAACGTCGCGTCGTGAAGGATGCGGCCCTGCTCGATCGGCGAGTACGCCATGACCGGCAGCTGGTGGTCGGTGCACCACGGCAGTAGGTCGTACTCCGGTCCTCGCCGCGACAGGTTGTACAGCACCTGATCCGTGGCCAGCCCGCCGCTGCCCGGCACGTCCCGCAGGTCGGCGAGGGCCAGGTGGTCGAAGTTGCTGACGCCCCAGTATCGGATTTTGCCGTCCGCGACGAGCTGTTGGAAGGCCGCGACGGTGTCCTGCAGCGGGTACCTACCCTGCCAGTGCAGCAGGTAGAGGTCGATCCGATCGGTGCCCAGGCGTTTCAGGCTGCGTTCGCAGGCCGCGATCGTGCCGGAACGGGAGGCCTGGGACGGCCGGACCTTGCTGACCACGAACGCCTCGTCGCGGCGACCCGCCAATGCTTCACCGACCACTTCCTCCGCG
Organism: Yimella sp. cx-51; assembly: GCF_017654605.1. Classification (GTDB taxonomy): domain Bacteria; phylum Actinomycetota; class Actinomycetes; order Actinomycetales; family Dermatophilaceae; genus Yimella. The sequence goes on along the minus strand of NZ_CP072113.1, from coordinate 1,797,080 downwards.
CCGCCGTCGGCGTACATCTCGGCGGTGTCGACCAGTGTCATGCCCAGCTCGAGGCCGGTGTGCAGCGCGGCGACCTCGTCGCCGCGTCGGCCGGGGTCCTCACCCCAGCCCCAGGTGCCCTGGCCCAGCACAGGGATGGACTCCCCGCTCGGTAGCGTTATCCGTCGCATCCGCGATCACTTCCTGGTTGTCCTGAGGTGGGACGGGGGCTGAGATCCTCGAAGGGCCGGCGCGTGGCTGTAGGCGAAGCAGCCGCCGATGGCGCTGCCCCACATCCCCTCGGACAGGCCCGGGTTGGGGTTTGCGTTGTCGCACAGTGAGTACAGCTTCTGGGAGCAGTACCAGCACTTCTCGCACGCGATGAACGAGCAGACGGTGACGCGGTCGCCGACCTTGTGGTTGCGGACGTCCTTGCCGACCTCGGCGACCTCGCCCATGAACTCGTGGCCGAGCACATCAGCGGAGCGCATCACGGGATGTACCCGCCGAGCAGGTGCCTGAGCCACAGGTGGTGCTAAGTCGCACCTTGACGATGATGTCGCGGTCGTTAAGGATCTTCGGGTCCTCGACGGTCTCCACCGACGTCTTGTTGACGCCGGTCCAGCACAGCGCCTTCACAGCACTCCCTGCCCGCTGGCGGCTGCGCCGGCGAGGACCACCATGACCATTGCTCGTCTCATGTGCTACCTACCTCCAGGAGGGTTGCGTGTACCGAGGTGCCGGGTGTCGAGCCGGTAGTGAGCCCCGCCTGTGCCATGTGGCGTACCGGGCCGCTCACGAGCGGTTTCCGGCGCCGGTGGGCTGGGCGGCCTGGCTGAAAGCTAACACGATGGCGGAACAGAAGGCCGGGAGGTCGTCGGGTGAGCGGCTGGTGACCAGGTTCCCGTCTTGGGGCCACCTCTTGGTCCACCACGTTCGCGCTGTCGAGGCCCGCGGTGGCGGTAGCCGTTGCGTTGGGCCGAACGCGAGGCCGTACTCAGCGTCGACAATCGACCTGGCCGCTCAGGCCCACTGACCGCGTTCCTGCAGAACGGTTTTCAGCAGGTCGGCACGGTCGGAGATCAAGCCGTCGACGCCGAGGTCGAGCAACTCGTGCATCTCCTCGGGGTCGTTGATCGTCCAGACATGCACCTGTACCCCGGTGCTGTGCGCCCGCTGCACCAGCGCTCTGGTCACCACGGTCACCCGACCATAGTGATGGGGGACCTGCAGAGCGTCGACCGGGCCGAGTGCTCGGCGCGCCAGCGGTGAGAACCGGGCCTTTGCGGCCAGCACAGCGGTGCGAGTTTGACTCTTGCCGGCCGAGGTCGCCACCGGTCTCGACAGTCGCTTGAGCACCTCGTGACGCGTATGATCGTCGAACGACGCGACAAGGACGCGGTCGTGCGCCGCGTGCTTCTCGATCGTGTCGGCAAGGGTCTCAGCGGCGCTGATGTGCTTGCAGTCAATGTTCAGACGGAGTGCGGGCCAGGCATCCAGCACGTCGTCGAGGCGGGGCACGGGCTGATCGCCGATACGGGCGAACTTGACCATGCTCCAAGGCAGTTCGCGGATCAGCCCCTGCGCATCGGTGACCCGGTCGAGGGTGTCGTCGTGGAAGGCGACCAGCATGCCGTCCGACGTGACGTGCACATCGGTCTCGACATAGGCGAACCCCAGATCGACCGCCTGCTCGAAGGCAGCGAGGGTGTTCTCGTGGCCGTCGACCGAGAAGCCGCGATGCGCCATCGCGATTGGGGCCGGGTGATCAAAATACGCCGTACGTGCCATGGGCGCGCTGCTCAGTCGCGGAAGGACTCGATCTTCGCGCCGAGGTCGTTGAGGCGCTCGGCGAGCTCTTCGTAGCCGCGGTTGATGACGTAGGTGTTGCGCAGCACGGAGGTGCCCGGAGCGGCCAACATGCCCAGCAGGATGACCACACCCGGACGCAGCGCCGGCGGGCACATTACTTCGGCGGCACGCCAGCGGGTGGGGCCCTCGATGAGCACGCGGTGCGGGTCCATCAGCTTGACCTTCGCCCCGAGCGGGTTGAGGTCGATCAGGTAGATCGCGCGGTTGTCGTACACCCAGTCGTGGATGGTCGTGGTGCCCGTTGCAGTGGCCGCGATGACGGCGAAGAAGGGCAGGTTGTCGATGTTTAGGCCCGGGAACGGCATCGGGTGGATTTTGTCCTTGGGCGCCACCAGATCGCTGGGGATCGTGGTGATGTCGACCAGACGCGTCTCGCCGTTCTTGGACAGGTATTCGTCGGTCATCTCGTACTGGAAGCCCATGACCTCCAGCTGAGCCAGTTCCATCTCCATGAACTCGATCGGCACGCGCTTGACGGTGATCTGCGACTTGGTGACGATCGCGGCTGCAATAAGTGACATCGCCTCGATCGGGTCCTCGGACGGGTGGTACTCGACGTCCTTGTTGATCTCCTTGACGCCGGTGACGGTCAAGGTTGTCGTGCCGACGCCCTCGACCTCGACACCGAGTTCGCGCAGGAAGAAACAGAGGTCCTGAACCATGTAGTTCGGGCTGGCGTTGCGAATGATGGTGGTGCCCTCGTAGCGGGCGGCCGCGAACAGTGCGTTCTCGGTGACGGTGTCGCCGCGCTCGGTGAGCACGATGGCACGCTTGGGGCGCACCTCGCGGTCGACGGTCGCGTGGTAGTAACCGTGCGTCGCGACGACGTCGAGGCCGAAGTGGCGCAGCGCGTGCAGGTGCGGCTCCACGGTGCGCTCACCGAGGTCGCAGCCGCCGGCGTTCGGCAGCTTGAACTTCTCGTACTCGTGCAGCAGCGGGCCGAGGAACATCAGGATCGTGCGGGTGCGGCGGGCAGCTGCCTCGTCCATCGAATCGAGGTCGATGGTGTCGCCCGGGACGATCTCCAGGTCGGAGCTGTTCGGCAGCCAGCGGGTCTTCACGCCGACCGAGTCGAGCACCTCGGTGATGCGGTTGACCTCTTCGATGCGCGCAAGGTTGCGCAGCGTCGTCTTCCCCTTGTTCAGCAGAGCCGCACACAGACACGCGACTGCGGCGTTCTTGCTGGTGCGTACGTCGATCTCACCCGAGAGCTGACGCCCGCCTTCGATGCGAAGGTTCAGGGGAGTGTTCGATGCCACGGTTACCACCTCGGTGTCGAGAGCCTGTCCGATCCGCGCGAGCGTCTCCAGACTCAAGTTCTGTTTGCCTTGTTCGATGCGCGCGACGGCGCTCTGGCTGGTGTTCAAGGATGCTGCAAGTTCGTGCTGGGTCAGTTGTTTGTGGCGCCGCGCGTCGCGAATGATGCGGCCGACGCGTACCAGATAGTCCTCAGTCACCCCGCGAGCGTATCTCACATATGAGATATCGACGGGATGCAAAGCAGTCTGTTCAGCGTAACGCTGATCACCCCTTCGACACGAAAGGCGCGACCTGTCACGTGGACAGGTCGCGCCTTCGCGCTCGAGATGTGCTCAGGACGTGGGCACGCTCGCAACGCCCGCAGCCAGGAACCGCGAACCCGTGACCTTCTCGGAGGTGCCGGTGCGGTCCAACAGCGGTGAGATGCCGCCGTTCCAGAACGGGAAACCCGCACCGGTGATCATGGCGAGGTCGATGTCCTGCACCTCGGCGACGACGCCTTCGTCCAGCATTCGGCGGATCTCGTCGGCCATCGAGGCCAGCGCGCTCTCGCGCACCTGCTCGGCGGTGAGCTCCTTCGGGTCGGACGGAGCATCGAACAGCTCCATGACCTTCGGGTCGATCTTCCCGTCGGCGCCGTAGAACGAGGGGATCTTCGCCTCCACGACCTTCGCCAGGTTCTTGCTCGCCCGGAAGCGGTCCGGGAAGGCCTTGGCGAGGGTCTCGCTGTTGTGCAGCGCGATCGGGGGACCGACCAACGAGATCAGCATGAACGGCGGCATCGGGGTGAGGCCGGCGAACGCCTTCTCGACGGTCTCGATCGGCGTGCCCTCATCGACCATGCGACCCGCGTCGCCCATGAAACGCCCGAGCAGACGGTTGACGACGAACGACGGCGAGTTCTTCACCAGGATGCAGGTCTTCTTCAGGCCCTTTCCTGCAGCGAATGCCGTTGCGAGAGTAGCGTCGTCGGTCTTCTCGCCGCGGATGATCTCCAGCAGCGGCATGACGGCCACCGGGTTGAAGAAGTGGAAGCCCACGACCCGCTCCGGGTGCTTGAGGTCTTCGGCCATCTCGGTGATCGACAGCGACGAGGTGTTGGTCGCGAGCACGCACTCCGGCGTCACGATCGCCTCGACCTCGGCCCACACCTTCTTCTTGACCGACATCTCCTCGAAGACGGCCTCGATGACGAAGTCGGCGTCGGCGAATCCGTCCTTGGAGGTGGAACCGGTGACGAGCGCCTTGAAACGGTTCACGCCGTCGGGGGAGATGCGTCCCTTCGCAGCGAGCTTGTCGATCTCGGCGTGCACATAGGCCACGCCCTTGTCGACGCGCTCCTGGTCGAGGTCGGTCATGACCACCGGCACCTTGAGCTGGCGGATGAACAGCAACGCGAGCTGGCTGGCCATCAGGCCGGCACCGACGATGCCCACCTTGGTCACCTTGCGGGCCAACGCCTTGTCGGGAGCACCAGCCGGACGCTTGGCGCGGCGCTGCACGAGGTCGAAGGCGTAGAGGCCGGCGCGCAGTTCGTCGCTCATGATGAGGTCGGCCAGCGCTTGGTTCTCCGCCTCGAAGGCGTCCTCGCGCGAGGCGGTGCGAGCCGCTTCGACGAGGTCGAGCGCACGGGTGGCCGAGATCGCAGCTCCGCCGGTGCGCTGCAGGGCGGTCTTGCGCATCGCCGAAACCGCTGCGTCCCAGGCCGATTCGTCGGTGTCGACCGGCGCGCGGTCGACCTTCTCCTCACCGGCGATGACCTTGCCAGCGAAGTCGAGCGAGTCCTCCAGGAAGGTGACCGGCTCGAGCAGACGGTCGGCACAGCCGAGGGCGAAGGCGTCCTTGCCCTTGATCATGCGGTTCTGGTTGAGCGGGTTCTCCACGATCAGCTTGAGCGCATTTTCGACGCCGATCAGGTGCGGCAGCAGGTAGGTGCCGCCCCAACCGGGCACGAGTCCCAGGAAGACCTCGGGGGTGGCGTACGCAGGCACGTCCGCCGAGATCGTGCGGTAGTCGGCGTACAGCGCGATCTCCACGCCGCCACCCATCGACGCGCCGTTGATGAACGCGAAGGTGGGCACGGACAGGTCGGTGATCTTGCTGAAGACCTCGTGGCCCTGACGCGCGATCTCCAGCGCCTGCTCGCGGGAGGTGATCGTGGCGACGCCCTTGAGGTCGGCGCCGACGGCGAAGATGAACGGCTTGCCGGTGATGCCGAGACCGATGATCTCGCCGGCGTCAGCGCGCTCCGCGGCGCGGTCGAGTGCCACGGAGAGCTCGGAGAGGCCGGCCGGGCCGAACGAGTTGGGCTTGGTGTGGTCGAAACCGTTGTCCAGGGTGAGCAGGACGAAGGTGCCACCAGGCAACTGCACGTCCTGGCTGCGGACGTGGGTCACGACCTCGTCGACGTGGGTGTTCTCGACGCTCATCAGGCGACACCTTCCTTGTCCGTACCGGCGATGGAGCTGACGTACTCGGCGTGGTGGGGGTTCTCCCAGATCACCGCGCCGCCCATGCCGATGCCGATGCACATCGCGGTGAGGCCGTAACGCACCTCGGGGTGCTCGGCGAACTGGCGCGACAACTGCGTCATGAGGCGCACGCCCGAGGAAGCAAGCGGGTGACCGGTTGCGATGGCGCCGCCCCACGGGTTGACGCGCTTGTCGTCGTCAGCGATGCCGAAGTGCTCGAGGAAGGCCAGCACCTGCACCGCGAAGGCCTCGTTGAGCTCGAACAGGCCGATGTCGTCGATGGTGAGGCCCGCGTGGTCGAGCGCCTTCTCCGTGGCCGGCACGGGACCGTATCCCATGACCTCGGGTTCGACACCGACGAAGGAGTACGTGACCAGGCGCATGCCGACCGGCAGACCGAGCTCGGTGGCTGCTCGCTCGGAGGCCAGGATGCAGGCGGTGGCGCCGTCGTTGAGACCTGCGGCGTTACCGGCGGTCACGTTGCCGTGGGCGCGGAACGGGGTCTTGAGCGAGGCGAGATCCTCGATCTTGACGTCCTTGCGCGGCGGCTCGTCGACAGTGGCCAGGCCCCAGCCCTTCTCGGCGTGGCGCGTGGCGACAGGCACGAGGTCGGGCTGGATCTTGCCGTCCTCGTAGGCCTGCTGCAGCTTGTTCTGGCTACCCACTGCGAACGCGTCACAGCGCTCCTTGGTGATGCTGGGGTAGCGGTCGTGGAGGTTCTCAGCGGTCTCGCCCATCACCAGCGCGGAGGTGTCGACCAGCTTCTCGGCGATGATCCGCGGGTTGGGGTCGACCCCCTCGCCCATCGGGTGACGGCCCATGTGCTCGACGCCGCCGGCGATCGCCACCTCGTAGGCACCGAAGGCGATGCTGGAGGCGGTGTTGGTGACGGCGGTCATCGCGCCGGCGCACATGCGGTCGACGGAGTAGCCGGGGGTGGTCTTGGGCAGCCCGGACAGCAGCGCCGCCATGCGGCCCAGCGTCAATCCCTGGTCGCCGATCTGCGTGGTGGCTGCGATGGCCACTTCCTCCACGCGCTCCGGCGGAAGGTTGGGCTGACGACGCAACAGGTCGCGAATGCATTTGATGACGAGGTCGTCAGCGCGAGTCTGGGCGTAGATGCCCTTCTCGCCGGCCTTGCCGAAGGGCGTACGAACGCCGTCGACGAAGACGACCTCGGAGAGCGTGCGGGGCACGGTGCCTCCCTGGGTGAGTCAATGGGTCAGCACGACTCTAACCGGCGTTGTTACTTGCTGGTAGGCAGGTTGGCGGAAACTGCGTCCGCGATGATCGGCGCTGCGATCTCGACCTGCCAGGGACGCGCGCCGAGATCGGTGAGTTGCTGCCGAACCCGTTCTGCGTCAAGGGGTTCGGGCGGTGACCAGAGCACCCGGCGCAGGGTGTCAGGGGTCAGGAGGTTCTCGACCGGGATCTGGCGTTCCTCGGACACACCGGCCAGCGCCTCCCGAGCCGCACTCAGACGAGCGGCCGCCACCGGGTCGCGATCGGCCCATGCGCGGGCCGGAGGCGGGCCTTCGGTGCGGGCATTGGCCGCGGGGAGCTGCTTGTCGGGCAACTGGCCTGCCCGGCGCAGGGCGTCCAGCCACTTGTCACGGTGTCGCAGCAGCCCCGGGTGCGGACGACCACCGGAGCGTCCTTTCGGTGGAGCCGCGCGAACCTGCGCGAGCTCGGCGGCATTCTTGGGGTCTTTGTTGGCCAGCTCGACCAGGAGCGCGTCGGGCAGCACGCGACCGGGTGCGGTGTCGCGCTGCTGGGCGAGCGCGTCACGGGTCAGCCACAGCTCCCGCACGCGGGCCACAGCGCGCCGGTTCTTGGTGCGATGCATGCCGGAGGTGCGCCGCCAGGGCTCCTCGCGCACGGGCGCGGTGAAGTGGGTGAGAGCGGCGAATTCCTGTGCGGCCCATTCGCCCTTGCCCTGCTGTTGCAGGTCGGCTGCGAGCGCATCCCGCACCTGGATCAGCACCTCGACATCGAGCGCGGCGTAGGTGAGCCACGACTGCGGGAAGGGCCGCTCCGACCAGTCGACGGCGGAGTGCTCCTTGGCGAGGGTGACGCCGAGGTAGTGCTCGACGACCGCCGCCAGGCCCACCCGTGGCAGACCGGCCAGCCGGGAGCCGAGCTCGGTGTCGAAGAGGGAGGTGGGGTGCAGGCCCACCTCGGCCAGGCAGGGCAGATCCTGGGTGGCTGCGTGCAGCACCCACTCGGCGTCGCCCAGTGCGTCCTGGATCGGGCTGAGGTCAGGGCAGGCGATCGGGTCGATCAGGAACGAGCCGGCTCCCTCGCGCCGAAGTTGCACCAGGTAGGCGCGATTGCCGTACCGGAATCCGGAGGCACGTTCGGCATCGACAGCGACGGGGCCATCCGCACCGGCCAGAGCCTGCGCCGCTGCGTCGAGCGCACGCTCGGATTCGATGACTTCGGGGACGCCGTCCTTGGGTGCCGCCAGCAGCGGATACTCCGGCTTCGGGGGAGTGGAATCGCCTGCTGGGGCAGATGCGTGGTCGGTCATCGACGCTGACCCGGCAGCGCGACGACGCCTTCGGGCAGCGGCGGCAGTCCCGCGATGGTGCACAGCATCGCGCCCCACGCCTGCAGGTGAGTGGTGAGGTCGTCGGTGGTCGGAGTCCACGAGGCGCGGATCTCCATCTCGACGCTCGTGCCGTTCTCGGTGAGTCCGCCAAAGCCTTGGGAGAGCACGCGTGTGACGGTGCCTGCTTCGGCAGTGAACGCGGCGCCTGCTTCATGGAGGGCGTCGGTCAGCCACGACCATCCGACCTCGCCGAGCAAAGGATCAGAGGCGAGTTCGGGCTCGAGCTCGGCGCGGGCGAAGGTGACCACGCGCCAGGCGCCGTCCCAGGGTTCGGGGCACGACGGGTCGTGCAGCACCACGAACCGGCCGGTGGCCGACTCGTCGTCGTCGGAGGTCGCGACATCGGCGGTCATCGCCACCGAGTAGGGCGCAATACGCCCGGGAGCCGGCACCTCGGTGAGGCTCACTTCGGGGCGGAGCCGGACGCCTTCCAGCTCACGGACGACACGACTGAAGCGCGACCCGATGTCGTTACTCGCATTCTTCGAACCCACGTCGTCGAGGGTATGTCGAACATGCCTTCGAACCCTGCAGCGGCGCGCCGGTGCAGCCCACATGGCAGGATCGAGGCCGTGAATGCCGTGTCTGCTGATCCCCGTGAGAGCAACCTCGTCCGCGCTGCCCGCGGCCAGTCGACGACCCACACGCCGGTGTGGTTCATGCGTCAGGCAGGACGATCGCTGCCGGAGTACAAGAAGGTGCGCGAGGGCATTCCCATGCTGCAGTCGTGCCGCATGCCGGAGTTGGTCACCGAGATCACCCTGCAGCCGGTGCGCCGCCACAAGGTCGACGCCGCCATCTTCTTCAGCGACATCGTGGTGCCCTTGGCGGCTGCGGGTATCGACCTCGACATCGTCCCCGGTGTCGGTCCGGTGATCGCCAACCCGGTGCGCACGGCCGCCGATGTCGAGGCACTGCCCGAGCTGACGCCCGACCAGATCGACGACATCGCCACGTCGGTGAAGATGCTCGTCGGCGAGCTCGGTGGCACCCCGCTCATCGGTTTCGCGGGGGCACCGTTCACTCTTGCCAGCTACCTCGTGGAGGGCGGACCCTCGCGCAATCACGAGCACACCAAGGCGATGATGTACGGCGATCCTGGCCTGTGGAACGCGTTGTGCGCCAAGCTTGCTCGCATCTCGCAGACCTTCCTGCAGGTGCAGGTCGAAGCCGGCGCCAGCGCGATCCAGCTCTTCGACTCCTGGGTCGGTGCGCTGAGCCTCGCCGACTACCAGCGCTTCGTGGCGCCCCACTCCGCCGCAGTGCTCGGCGCCATGGGGGAGTTGGACGTCCCACGCATCCACTTCGGGGTCGGAACCGGTGAGTTGTTGCCCGCGATGGGCGCCGCCGGTGCGGACGTCGTCGGCGTCGACTTCCGCATTCCGCTGGACGAGGCGGCTCGCCGCGTCGGGCCGGAATACGCACTGCAGGGCAACCTCGACCCGGCGCTGCTCTTCGCGCCGTGGCCCGCCATCGAGCAGAAGGTCATCGAGATCCTCGCGGCCGGCAAGACCGCCAAGGGCCACATCTTCAACCTCGGCCACGGGGTGCCGCCGACCACCGACGCCGAGGTGCTCACCCGCGTCGTGGAGTTGGTGCACGAGCACTCGGCTCGCTGACCCCTCAGTCGCCTCGTTCGGCGAGCTCCTCCTCGGACGGCGTCGTGTGTCCGGGAAGGTCGACGATGCAGCGCGGCAAGAATGCCTGGACGAGCGGGCCGATCAGCAGGGCGTAGAGCAGCGTCCCGACTCCGACGATGCCACCCAGCAACCAGCCCATCGCCAGGACGGTGAGTTCGATGCCGGTGCGCACCAGCCGCAGGCTCACGCCGGTGCGGCGGTGCAGGCCGGTCATCAGGCCGTCGCGCGGACCCGGGCCGAGCTGACTGCCGATGTAGAGCGCTCCACCGAGGGCGTTGATCACCAGCCCCGCAATGAACATCGAGGTCTGGTTGAAGAGTCCGTGCGCTGTCGGCACAAGCGCCAGGGAGATGTCGGTGGCCACACCGATCCAGACCGTATTGGCGATAGTGCCCAGGCCCGGCCACTGGCGCAGGGGTGCCCAGAGCAACAACACCGGGATACTCACCACGATCACCGTGACGCCGAGGGTCCAGCCGGTGTGCAGGAAGACGCCGTAGTGGAAGACATCCCACGGGTCGAGCCCGATGCCGGCGCGCACCATCATCGCCATCGCCAGGCCGTAGAGCGAGAGCCCGATGAAGAGCTGGACGAGCCTGCGCGGCATCCGACCAGCGCGTAGCTGCTCGATGGGCGAGAGGTTCGCAAGCTCTCGGCGGGGTGTGGCGACGGTGCTGCTCATGGGCTCCATCGTGGCGCAGAAGTGGCCTTGCTGGAAAGGGCCACTTGTGTGAGAGTGGTCGCATGGTCGGACGAATCTCCGGAACTCGCTTACGCGCCTTGCTCGGGCAGGAGCGCAGCGAACAACCCACATACCTCTGGGTTGCCGATGGCGTGCGCGCGGCCGTTGCCGACGGACGAGTGCTGCCCGGCATGCGCTTGCCCAGCGAGCGCGAACTGGCGCCGGCTCTGGGGGTTTCACGCACGACGGTGACCCGGGCCTACGGCGTGCTGGTCGAGCGAGGCTACGCACGGGCGGAGCACGGTTCGGGCACGCGCGTCACCCTGCCCGGCGGCGCTGCGGCAGGCGGTGGGGAGCCGCTTGCTGACGAACCGATCGACCCCGACACTGCCAATTTCATGCAGGCCGCGCCGCCGGCGACACCCGGCCTGCAGGCGGCATTCGAGCGAGCACTGGAGCAGTTGCCCCGGTACACCGCTGGCCGCGGCTACTTCCCCTACGGCATTCCGCCGCTGCGGGAAGCCATCGCCCAGCGTTACCGCGACCGCGGTGTCGCGACCACAGCCGACCAGATCGTCGTGACCACCGGCGCGACGGCAGCGGCGAGCCTTGCCCTGACGTCACTGACGCCACGGGGTGTGCGCGTGAGCCTCGACAGCCCGGGTTACCCGAACACCGTTGCGGCAGTGCGAGCGATCGGGCGCCGGCCGGTCGCGGTGCCCGCTGCGGGTGGGGAGTTCGATGCCGAGGAGTTCGAGCAGATCTCCAAGCAGGCCCCCGCCTGCCTGACGGTCGTCGACTTCAAGAACCCCACCGGTCTGCTGTTGGACGACGCCGATCGCGATCGCCTGGCACACATCTGGCGCTCCCAGAGCACCCTCGCCGTGGTCGACGAAACACTGTGTGAGACCTGGCTGGAGAAACGCCCCGACGTGCTGCCGATGGCGGCCCACCACGATGCCGTCATCACGGTCGGCTCGGCGAGCAAGACGCACTGGGGCGGCTTGCGCCTGGGCTGGGTGCGCGCGCCACGCCAGCATGTGCGGCCGTTGGCCGTCGCCCGACGGACGACCGATCTCGGGTCTTCCGTCCTCGACCAGTTGGCGCTCGCCGAGATGCTCACGGAGCAACCCGGTCTGCACAGCGACACCCGTGCCGCGCTGATCGAGTCTCGTGACCTACTGATGGACTTCGGGCAGCAGCGCGGATGGCAGGCACAGCGTCCGAGCGGTGGACTGTCGATCTGGTGGCGGCTGCCGACGCCGCGCAGCCGGCAACTCGTCGCAGCCGCAGCGCGCGAGGGTGTCGGACTCCTGTCCGGCGCTGCTTTTGCAGCGTCCGGGAACGGCCTGGACGGCTTCATGCGCACGCCATTCGCCTTGCGGCCACACGAGATTCGCGAACTCCTTCCCGCTCTTGACTGTGCAGTCCAGACGTGCGGACTGAGCGGCTCGCGGTAGTACTACCCGGCGTCGGAGATGCAAGCTACTCGTGGGAAACTGGGCCACGTGGTTGAAGTAGCCGTGATCGGTGGCGGTATCGCCGGACTCAGCACCGCGTGGGAGTTACTCCGTGCCGGTGCCCGAGTCACCGTCCTGGAATCGACCGACCGCGTCGGCGGCAAGCTGCGCACCGAATCCATCGCTGGGTCGATGGTCGACATCGGGGCCGAATCGATGCTCGGACGCCGCCCCGAAACCCGGGCGCTCGTCGCCGAACTCGGCCTCGACGTGGTAGCCCCCGCGATGCTCGGAGCCGCGGTGTGGAGCCGCGGCGAAATGCAGCCGATGCCGCGCGGCACCCTCATGGGCGTGCCGTCGGATGCCGCCGGTCTGCGTGGGCTGCTCAGTGACGACGAGGTCGAGCGCGCAGCGCAGGAGCAGCCGGTCGAGTTCGACGGTGACGACATCTCGGTCGGCGATGCGGTCGAGCAGGCCTTCGGCCCCGCGGTGGTCGATCGCCTGGTCGAGCCCTTGCTCGGTGGTGTCTACGCCGGCGACGCCCGCTACCTCTCCCTGCGTGCCTGTGTCCCGCAGCTGTACGACGTTGTGCGAGAAGGACGTTCGCTGCAGGAGGCAGCTGCTGCGGCGTCCCGCTTCCAGGCCACCCCGGCTGCGGCGACCGACGACGAACCTCCGGTGTTCGCGGGTTTGCGCGGTGGCATCGGCACACTGCCGCAGATCATGGTCGATCGCTTGGAGGCCGGGGGAGCACGCGTCCGCACCGGCGTCACCGTCACCGGGTTGGAGCCGGACGAGCGCGGCTGGATGCTTCGCCAGGGCGACGGCGAGGCGCAGCGCTTCGACGGCGTCGTGGTGGCGACCCCTGGTCCGGCCACTGCACGGCTGCTCGAAGCGTCCGCGCCCACGGCGGCGCAGTTGCTCCGCTCGATCGAATACGCCTCGATGGCCGTCATCACCTACGCCTTCCCGGGTTCGGTGCGCGAGCAACTTCCGGAGCAGTCCGGTTTCCTGGTGCCGCCGCTGGACGGCCGCCGCATCAAGGCGTCCACCTTCAGCTCGCTGAAGTGGCCCTGGCTGGGGCAGCAGCGTCCTGACCTGGTCTATGCGCGCGTCTCGATGGGTCGCTTCCGCGACGCCGAGGCGTTGCAGCGCCCCGATGCGGTGCTGGCGGCCGACGGCCTGCGCGAACTGCGCGAGGCGGTGGGCGAGTTGCCTGCTCCGGTCGCCGTCAACGTCAAACGGTGGGGTGGTGGCCTGCCGCAGTACGCCACCGGTCACGTCGACCTCGTCGCCCGCATTCGCGACGAAGTCGCTTGTCTGCCAAGGATTTCCGTCGCCGGTGCTGCCTATGACGGCGTCGGCATCCCGGCCTGTATCGGCTCCGGACGCGCCGCCGCCCGAGCCGTGCACGAACAACTGATCCCATCCGATTCGAGATAAGGACGGTCATGACCGACCACGAGCAGTTCCCCGAGCCCACTCCCGAGCAGGCTGAGGAGATCAACAACACCATCCGGTACGCGATGTACTCGGTCTTCAAAGCGGTTCGTCCGATGCCCGACAACCGCAAGAAGGCCGTGAAGGAGGCGGAGAAGTTCTTCGCCTCGCTGGAGAAGTCGGGCGTCGTCGTCCGCGGCATCTACGACGTCGGCGGCCTGCGCGCCGACGCCGACCTGCTGGTGTGGTGGCACGCCGACACCATCGAGCAGTTGCAGGACGCCTACCACGGCTTCTTGCGCACCCAGCTGGGCCAGAGCTTCGATGCGGTGTGGTCGAACGCCGGTCTGCACCGCGCTGCAGAGTTCAACCGCGGTCACGTGCCGGCTTTCCTCGCCGGTGAAGAGGCCGGGAAGTACGTCTGCGTCTACCCCTTCGTGCGCTCCTACGACTGGTACATCCTGCCCGAGGAGGACCGCCGTCGCATGCTGCGCGAGCACGGCGAGGCGGCGCGCGACTACAAGGACGTGCGTGCCAATACCATCTCCTCGTTCGCGCTCGGCGACTACGAGTGGTTGCTCGCCTTCGAAGCCGGCGAACTGCACCGCATCGTCGACCTCATGCGCGACCTGCGAGCGGTCGACGCGCGCCGTCACGTGCGCGAGGAGATCCCCTTCTTCACCGGCCCGCAGATCACCATCGCCGACCTGGTCGAACAGCTGCGCTGATCGGTCGCACGTCAACGAACCGGCCCGTCCATCTGGACGGGCCGGTTCGTTTGTCCTGCAATCACTTTCAGTCAGTGGGCTCGAGCTTCAAGCTCACCGAGTTGATGCAGTAGCGCTGGTCGGTCGGGGTGTCGTAGCCCTCGCCCTCGAAGACGTGGCCGAGGTGGGAATCACAACTGGCACAACGCACCTCGGTGCGCACCATGCCCATCGAGCGGTCCTCGATGAGGGTGACGTTTTCCCCTTCCGTCGGTGCGTAGAAGGACGGCCAGCCGCAGTGGCTGTGGAACTTGGTGGTGTCGCGGAAGAGTTCGACGCCGCACGCCCGACAGCTGTAGACACCCTGCGTCTCGGTGTCGGTGTATTCGCCGGTGAACGGACGCTCGGTGCCTCCCTCGCGCAGCACGGCGTACTCGGCGGGGCTGAGTTGCTCGCGCCACTCCTGCTCGGTCTTGGTCACCTTGGCCATGTCGACCACTCTCCTTCACCTCGGGGTTGCAACGGCACAACGCCGGGGGCGGGCAGGAACATTCCTACCCGCCCCAAGGAGGTGTTGGACTCAGCGGGTCACTTGCACCGGAAGCCGCACGATCTGCGGGTCGTGATCGGAGTCCTGATCGCTGAACTCGGCATTGGTGTGGACGATGTCGTAGGAGTAGCGCTTGTTCGCCATCGTGCGCACCAGGTTGGGGCTGAGCAGGATGTGGTCGAGCACCTGGCTGTTGCCCTGGTAGACGTAGGTGTACCGCTCACCGGCCGGCAACGTGCGCGGCAGATCGGTCAACGCGGTGGATCCACCGCCCACCAGGGTGTCGGTGGTGCGGCTGAACTCGAAGTCGTTGATGTCACCGAGCACGATGACATTCGCCTTCGGGTCGGCTGCCAGCAGCTTGTCGACGAAGCCCCGGACGACGGTGGCCTGGCTGTGCCGTTGGGTTTCCGAGCTTCGCACCGGCTGCTGGAAGCGTCCGAAGAGCGGGTCGTCGCCGCCCTTGGAGTTGAAATGGTTGGCGACCACGAAGACGCTGCGGTCGTTCCAGCTGAACTGACCCACGAGGGGCTTACGGGAGTTGGCCCACGCGGCGTTGGTGGGGTCGATGCGTCCGGGGGACTGGGTGAGGCCGGTGTCGCGGCCGGTGCCCACGACACCGATCGAGCTGTTGGCGGTTGCGCCGGGCTTGTCGACGAAGGAGACGCCGCGGTCGGTGCGGTAGAGGAAGACCTGACGGATGTTTCCGCCGGGCGCTCCACCGTCCTGCAGGTTGGCCGGGTTGACCCACTTGGCTTGGTATGCCGGGCCGCCCACCGCCTTGATCGCTGCGATGAGGGCGTCACTGGTTTTGGTCGAATCGACAACGCCGTCGTTGGTGGCACCGCTGTCGTCCTGGATCTCCTCAAGGGCGAGGATGTCGGGCGCCTTCAGATTGGTGACCACCTGCCGCGCCAGACGGGCAAACTTGGTCGCGGGATCGGAAGGCGCAAGATTCTCCACGTTGAAGGTGGCCACGGCCAGCTCGTTGCCAGCGGGGGCGGCGGTGACCTCGCGCTGGATTCCCTTGGCGCTCAACGTGCCTGCCTGCGTTGCGTAGACCACGTAGTTGGCGAAGGAGTAGTCGAGCACTCCGACCGTCGAGCCCGCGTAGACGTCTCCGGTCTGCGCGGTGGACACCGCGCCCTTGATGAGCGAGTCGTTGAGGATGAGCCGCTGCGAGTTCGGGTTGTCATAGGAGCCGTAGACCACCCCGCCGCGAGGGGAGTTGATCGCCGAGACGTGCTGACCAGGCACCACGGGCGTTTCGCCGTACCTGATGCTGGTCGGTCCGACCGCGCGGGCGTCCTTGAAACCGACGCGCATGCCTTCGAGTGATTCGTTGAAGTCGATCGCGTTGGTGGTCGGGTCGAAGGTCACGCCGCCGGCCTCGACCGATCCCGGGTCACCGGCGAAGATCGACTGCGGCGGCGCCACCCGGTCGACACCGAGGACCACTGGAGCCGGCAGCGGCTGGCCCGAGGCCCCGACGGTGACGGTCGGGTTGTCCAGTTCGGTGGTGGTCAGGTTGCTCGTGCCACCCGATCCGCCCGCGCGGTATTCCGCCACCGTGCCGGCCACGGTCACGGCGTCACCGACTGCGACGTTCGGCGCGGTGCGACTGAAGACGTAGATGCCTTCGCTGGTCCTGGGGTCGTCGTCCGGAGCGCTCGACTGAATCCAGAAGCCGGAGCTCTTGACCGCCGTCACGATGCCCGTGACGTCCTTCACCTGGCGGCCGTTCATCGGCGAGATGTGCGAGGCGCCCTGGATCTGGGCGACCGTCGCACTCACGCCGGTGTCCGGGGCAGTGGGGGTGCACTCCTGCGGGCCGGCGGCCGAGTTTCGTGGGGTGGGTGCGCCGGTGGCGAAATCGGCTGCGTTGTCGTCGGTATCGGTGCACGGCGACTTACGCGCCGAGGACGTCGCATTCGAGGTGGCGGGTGCCGGGCCGCCCTCGCTGGCCGAGGCGCTGCCCCAGCCGAGCAGATCGATGGTCTGGCCCGATGGGTTGACCAGCGCAACCCGCCCGCCGGTGCTGCTCATCGGGATCGTGCCGACGACGTCCGGCGTGGGCAGTGCCTGGGCCGACGTGTTCGCACCGGACGCCTGCTTGACCAGGAAGCTCGAACCGGGCGCGACGGTGCCGGTCAAGGGTGTCCGTTGAGCGGTGGTGCCACTGGCCGACCAGTACTGCACGCTCCAGCCCGCGAGATCGACCGGAGCGCCGCTGAGGTTGTAGAGCTCGATGAAGTCGCTGTTGAGTAAGGCACCGGAGTTGCCTCCGCCGCCGTACACCTCGGCGATGACGACGGAACTGGATGCGGCGCGGGCTGCCGGCGCACACCAGCCAGCGGTCGTGACGGCAAGTGCGGCCACCGATCCGGTAACGGCGGTGCGGACGAAGGGAGACATCGACATGGGGGCGTCTTTCGGATCGCGGGGGAGTCGAACAGTCGTGACGCTATGGCGGTTGTGGGTACCGAACGGTCGGCGCAGGGTGAACATCGAGCAACAGTTCGGTCTGCATTCGGGCAAGGAATGGTCAGCAAACGGTCAAGAGCGAGGGCCCTAGAGTTGCGTCATGGCAGCTGCGAAGCCGGTGATGCTCGAGATCGAGGGCACGAACGGCGAAACCCGGACGGTGAAGATCTCCAGCCCCGACCGAGTCATCTTTCCCGGCGACGGCATCACCAAGGAAGATCTCGCTCGCTACCTGGTGGCCGTGGGTGGACCGTTCATCCACGCCAATGGCGGCAGACCTGTTGCGCTGCAACGCTTCCCGGAGGGCATCGAGGGCGAGCAGTTCTTCTCCAAGAACCCACCCCGCGGCGTCCCCGACTACGTGCAGACGGTCATGTGTACCTACCCGTCGGGACGCAAGCACGCCCAACTGGTGCTCGACGAGCCGGCAGCGGCCGTGTGGTGCGCGCAGATGAACACCGTCACCTTCCACCCGTGGCCGGTGAAAGCGGACAACAACGACAACCCGGACGAGTTGCGGATCGACCTCGACCCACAACCGGGTCGTGACTTCAAGGACGCCGTCGAGGCAGCCTTCGGTCTGCGAGAGCTGTTGCAGGAGTTGGGTTTCACTCCGCGGGTGAAGACCTCGGGTAACCGCGGGGTGCACGTCTACGCGTCCATTGCCCCGACTCATGAGTTCCTGGACGTACGGCACGGCGTCATCGGCGTGGCCCGTGAACTGGAGCGCCGCATGCCTGAGCTGGTCACCACCGCCTGGTGGAAGGAGCAGCGCGGGGAGAAGATCTTCGTCGACTTCAACCAGGCCTGCCGCGACCGCACCATCGCCGGTGCCTACTCACCGCGGCCGCTGCCTGGCGCGCCGGTGTCGATGCCTCTCACCTGGGACGTACTGCGTGATGCCGATCCGGCCGACTACACCGTGCGCACGGCTCCGGAGATCCTCGCGGAGCGCGGGGATGCGTGGGCCGAGCTCGGCGCACCTGGCGATATCACCGCTGCGATCGCGTTGTGGGACAAGGACATCCAGGAGCGCGGTCTCGGCGAACTCAACTTCCCGCCCGACTACCCGAAGATGCCCGGTGAGCCGCCCCGCGTGCAGCCCAGCAAGAAGGTGGCCGAGCACTGGGACGCCGAAGGCAACCGCGTCGAGAAGTAGCCGGTGCCCCGCTCAACTCGAGAGCACGTCGCCCAGGTCATAGGCCTTGGCCCGATCGACCTGATCGAGCCGGCACGACTCCGGTTCGCGGTCGGGGCGCCAGCGCAGGAAGGTGACTCCATGACGGAAGCGTGAGCCTTCGAGCTGGTCGAACTTCACCTCGACCACGCGCTCGGGCCGCAGCCTGACGAAGGAGACGTCCTTGTTGCTGCTGAACCTCGAACGATCCGTCTCGCCGCGCACTGCGTCCCCTGCGTCATCGGTGACCACCAGGTCAGCCAGTTCGTCGATGAGCTCGACCCGGCGCTTGGCAGTGAAGGCCAGGATGCCGCCGACATTGCGCAGGTTGCCTTCGTCGTCGTAGAGGCCGAGCAATAAGGAGCCGACACCGTTGCCGCTCTTGTGGATCCGATAGCCGAGCAGCACCGCGTCGCAGGTGCGACTGTGCTTGATCTTGAGCATGGTGCGCTTGCCCGGCTGGTAGCTGCCGCTGAGGTCTTTGGCAATGACCCCGTCCAGGCCAGCGCCTTCGAACTGCTCGAACCATCGGGTCGCCACCGCCGGGTCGTCGGTCACCCGCGTGACATGGAACGGGCTGCCCTTGGGCACGTGCGCCAGGCCGTCGACCAAGGCTGTGCGGCGCACCGAGAAGGGTTCGTCCATGAGCGAGTCACCGCCCATCCAGAGCGCATCGAAGAAGACGATCTCGGCGGGGGTTTCCACCGACAGCTTGTTGACCCGGGACGCCGCCGGATGGATGCGCTGGCCGAGAGCCTCGAAACTCAGGCGCTCGGCGCCGGGGGAGCCGGACCGCACGATCACTTCGCCGTCGAGCACGCACTGGTCAGGTAGATCCAGCCGGGCAGCTTCGATCAGCTCGGGGAAGTAGCGAGTCAGCGGTTTCGATCCGCGCGACTCGAGTTCGACGTCGTCGCTGTCCTTGACCAGGATGCAGCGGAAGCCGTCCCACTTGGGCTCGTAGGAGTAGCTCACCTTCTCCGACGAGGGCGGGACGCTTGGGGCAGCCTTGGCCAGCATCGGCGTGATCGGAGTTTTGAAGGGGACGGTCATGCCGTCATTGTGTCGCGGCTGACACGATGGGGGTGTGCAACCTCGACACCTCGTCCGTGCGGCTTCGATACTGGGAGCCGGAGCCATGATGGGAGCCGCCAGCGCTGCGTCCGCGGCTGCTTACTTCGCGCGCAAGGTGCTCACCCCCGAACCACCGGCCGACGACAGCGTCGTGCGCACCTTTTCCGACCTCACGATCACCCTGGACGCCAACGACGAGACCGTCTCGCCGGGACGCTACGGCTTGTGGGTCGGCGGCTACAACACCCATGCCCGTATCGGTGAGGTGCTCGGGGTGCAGGGCAAGGAAGTGACCCGGGAATTGCTGGGCGTCGACTTCGGTCAGTTGGCAGCCGGGCCCGCGCGGGTCAACGGCAGCTACTACGCCGGTCCACCGGCCGACTCGCTCGGCATCGACCTGGACGAGGTCACCTATCGCAGCCCGGTGGGTGACATGCCGGCGTGGCGGATGACGGTGCCGGACTCCACCCGATGGGCCGTACTCGTGCACGGTCGAGGTGCATTGCGATCGGAATGTCTGCGGGCGCTGCCGACGCTGCAACGCTGCGGCATCAACGCGCTGATCATCAACTACCGCAACGACGTCGGCGTACCAGCCGGTGCCGATGGCCTCTACAACCTCGGCCTCACCGAATGGCAGGACGTCGAAGCGGCGATGCGGCATGTGCTCGACGAGGGCGCCACCGACATCCAGCTCTTCGGTTGGTCGATGGGTGGAGCGACCGTGCTGCAGACCGTCGACCGCTCACCCCTGGCCGAGCACGTCAGTCGCCTTGTCCTCGACGCTCCGGTGATCAATTGGCGGCACGTGCTGGCTCACCACGCCGGACTCAACAAACTGCCGGGTGTTGTCAACGACATGGGGCAGCAGATGATGCGAGGACGCCTGCACCGCAACCTGATCGGTCTTGCCGAGCCGCTCGACATCACGCGCGCCGACTGGGTGACGCGCGCCGATGAACTCACCAAGCCCACGTTGCTCATCCATTCCGAGGACGACGAATTCGTGCCGATCGCTCCGTCGGTGGAGTTGGCGGAACTGCGGCCGGACATCATCAAACTCGACCGCTACCAGCAAGCGCGGCATTGTCGGGAATGGAATGTCGACAGCGAGCGATGGGAACGCTCAGTGCGCAGCTTCTGCGCTCCCGCCGGCGCGTAGCGACCACCGGGCCAGCAACGTCGAGTCGCTCTCGATGAGGCCCACCAGTTGCGCATCCAGGCGCAGGTCGTCGCCGTCGACCATGCGGTGCGCCGATCCACCGACCAGTTGCGGCGAGGTGGTCAGGCAGATCTCGTCGACCACCGAGGCGGCAAGCGCCAGCGAGGTGACGGTCGGGCCACCTTCGAGCAGCACCCTCTCGTAGCCGCGGCGGCGTAGTTGGTGGAAGGCCCGTTGCACGCCGTCGGGTCCGCTGGTGTCGAGGGCGAAGACATCGCTGCGTGCCATCGTGTCCATGCCCGGCGGGAGTTCACCGTGGGTCGAGAGCACGGCCATCGCGGGGTGCGGAGGGCGTCCGGCACGCAACGAGGTCCATCGCTCGTCGGTGATCGGAGCGTCGTACTCCTCTGCGCGGGCGGTGCCAGCACCGACCACCACGACGTCGGCCCACGCTCGTAGCATCTGGAAGACCAGGCCGTCGACATCGTTGTTGATCGAGCCCGACCGGTGATCGGCTCCGACCACCGAACCATCTACGGTCGCAACGAAGTTCAGACGCACGAACCAGCCTGTGTCGTCCGCCAAGCCGTACGCCGCAGGGAGATCCGCGGGCTCCAGCCGTGCGTCCTGCTCGTGATCGCCATGATGGGCCAACAGATTCCTCATGTCGGCCATCCAATCGTGAGAACATCCCCTATGGCCAAGAAGAAGTCGAAGAAGTCCGTCAAGGAAAAGGCGCCCAAGGAGAAGCCCGGCGGCGTCGATCTCGCGACCGAGATCGTCCAGAAGCTGCGCGTCACGCAGGGATTCCAACTCGCGTCGTTCGATGCTTCTTCGACTCCCGGCTTCAAGGGCGACAAGGCGGCGGCCGAGGAACTACTGGCTGCCGGTGTCGACGAGCTCGACACTCTGCAGGAACGGCTGTACGCCGGTGGGCGTGATGGGGAGGGCCCGTCGATCCTGCTCGTCGTGCAGGGCATGGACACCTCCGGCAAGGGCGGCATCATGCGGCACGTCGTCGGCAGCGTCGACCCGCAGGGTGTGCAGCTGACCTCCTTCAAGGCGCCGAATGCCGAAGAGCGGAAACACCCGTTCCTCTGGCGCATCCGCAAGGCACTGCCGAAGCCCGGATACATCGGGGTCTTCGATCGCTCGCACTACGAGGACGTTCTCATCGTGCGGGTGCATAATCTCGTCCCGGCGAGCACTTGGCAGCGGCGCTACGGCCAGATCAACACCTTCGAGAAGTCGGTGTCGGGCAACGACACCCACATCATCAAGATCATGTTGCACATCTCGGCCGACGAGCAGAAGGCACGCCTGCGCGAGCGGCTCGACCGCCCCGACAAGTGGTGGAAGTTCAATCCAGGCGACCTGGACGAGCGTGAGCACTGGCCCGCCTACCAGGAGGCCTACCAGGCGGTGCTCGACAAGACGTCGACCGACACCGCGCCCTGGTACGTCGTGCCCGCCGACCGCAAGTGGTTCGCCCGCCTGGCCGTCCAGCAGATCCTGCTGCACCACCTGCGAGCGCTCGACCTGCAATGGCCAGCCGCCGAGTTCGACGTGGAGGAGCAGAAGCAGCGACTCGCCGAATGCCGGTGACCTGCATCTGAAAGGGCCCGACCAACACTCATGTTGGTCGGGCCGTTTTCAGTTCGACTGAGTTCAGTTCAGACTCATCTGATCAGTTCTCGTCGGATGTGCAGTGCAGCACGGCGATCGAGTGAGCCGGGACGGTGTACTCGTAGCCGCCCTCGATCGTCTCCTGGAACTGGTCGTCCTCGTCATCAGCCGAGGTGTCGATCGCCACGCTCCATTCGGCGTCCGCAACGACCGACGGCACCGTGAATTCGAGGTTTTCGTCGCCGCCGTTGAACAGCAGCAGGAAGTGGTCGTCGACGACCCGGCGCCCCTGCGGGTCGGGTGCCTGGATCGCGGTGCCGTTGAGGAACACCGTCATCGAGCGAGCCAGACGGTTGCGCCAGTCGAGCTCGGTCATCGCGTTGCCGTCGGGGGAGTACCAGCCGATGTCGCCGATGGTGCTCTCGCCGCCGTGGTCGGCCTGGCCCTGGAAGAAGCGCCGACGGCAGAACGTCGGGTGCTCCAGACGCAGCTTGATCAGCCGGCTGGTGAACTCGAGCAGCGACTGCTGTTCCTCGTCCAGATCCCAGTCGATCCAGGAGATCTCGTTGTCCTGGCAGTAGACATTGTTGTTGCCGCCCTGGCTGCGTCCGAGCTCGTCGCCGTGCGCCATCATCGGCACGCCTTGGCTCAGCAGCAGGGTGGTGAGGAAGTTGCGCTGCTGGCGACGACGCAGGGCCCGGACGGACGCATCATCGGTCGGACCCTCGACGCCGCAGTTCCACGAGCGGTTGTGCGACTCGCCGTCGTTGCCGTCCTCGCCGTTGGCGTCGTTGTGCTTCTCGTTGTAGCTCACCAGGTCGCGCAGGGTGAATCCGTCGTGCGCAGTGATGAAGTTGATCGACGCGATCGGGCGACGTCCCGAATGGGCGTACAGATCGCTGGATCCGGTGATACGAGAAGCGAATTCGCCCAAGGTGGACGGCTCACCGCGCCAGAAGTCGCGCACGGTGTCGCGGTACTTGCCGTTCCACTCGGTCCACAGCGGTGGGAAGTTGCCCACCTGGTAACCGCCGTCGCCGAGGTCCCACGGCTCGGCGATCAGTTTCACCTGGCTGATGATGGGGTCCTGCTGGATGATGTCGAAGAACGCCGAGAGTCGGTCGACCTCGTGGAACTGGCGGGCCAACGTGGCGGCGAGGTCGAACCGGAAACCGTCGACGTGCATCTCGGTCACCCAGTAGCGCAGCGAGTCCATGATCAACTGCAGGACGTGCGGGCTGCGCATCAGCAGGCTGTTGCCGGTGCCGGTGGTGTCGTAGTAGTGCGACTTGTCGCTGTCGACCAGCCGGTAGTAGTCGGCGTTGTCGAGACCGCGGAAAGCGATCGTGGGGCCGAGCTGGTTTCCTTCGGCGGTGTGGTTGTAGACGACGTCGAGAATGACCTCGATGTTCGCGGCGTGCAGTGCCTTCACCATCGCCTTGAACTCGGTTACCTGCTGCCCGTCGGTGCCGCTGCTGCTGTAAGCGTTGTGCGGTGCCAGGAAGCCGATCGTGTTGTAGCCCCAGTAGTTCGACAGGCCCTTGTCGACCAGGGTGGTGTCCTGCACGAACTGGTGCACCGGCAGCAGTTCCACAGCGGTGACGCCGAGTTCGGTGAGGTGGTCGACGATCGCGGGGTGGCCGAGCGCGGCGTAGGTGCCCCGGATCTCCTCCGGCACGTCCGGGTGGGTCATCGTCAGGCCCTTGACGTGGGTCTCGTAGATCACGCTGTCGTGGTACTCGTGCCGCGGCGGGCGATCGTGGCCCCAGTCGAAGAACGGGTTGACGACCACCGAGAGCATCGTGTGGCCCAGTGAGTCGTCGTCGTTGAACTCGGTCGGGTCCTCGAAGCGGTAGGAGAAGAGCGACTCGTCGCCGTCGATCTGACCGTCGAAGGCCTTCGCATACGGGTCGAGCAGGAGTTTGGCCGGGTTGCAGCGGTGGCCGTTGTCGGGGTCGTAGGGGCCGTGCACGCGGTAGCCGTAGCGCTGCCCGGGCTGGATGCCAGGAACATAGGCGTGCCACACGTGCCCGTCGACCTCGGTGAGCTCGATCCGCTCCTCGGTCAAGGTGGTGGTGCCGCTGGTGTCGTCGGGTTCGAGCAGGCAGAGTTCGACCCGCTCCGCCACTGAGGAGAAGATCGCGAAATTGACCCCGGAACCGTCGAAGGTCGCACCGAGCGGGTAGGGCTGTCCTGGCCATATGTCCATGGCACGCCATTGTGGTGCACGAAGGTGACTGTTTGGACCACTACCGTGGAGGACGTGAGTGCGAAGACCGGACGGACCGGGGTGCGTAGGTGAGTGTGCGCGCCTCCACCGTCGCGGCACTCAGCAGGGTGCCGGGCCTGTTGGGGCTTGCCCGACTCGTGCGCGAGACCTTCCGTGTCTGCATGCAGTACCGCGTCACCGGGCTTGCCGCCGAGGCCGGCTTCTTCGCGCTGTTGTCCTTCCCGCCCCTGGTCTTCGGACTGCTGGGTGGGGTGGGCTACCTGGGTGGCTGGCTGGGCGACAACGCTGTGGCGAGATTCACAGAGGCCATCGAGAGCTACGCGACGCAGTTCTTCTCCGAGGAGAGCCTGCAGCAGGTGATCATGCCGACCATCTCCGACGCGCTGCGTGGTGGGCGCCCTGATGTCATCTCGGCCGGTTTCCTGCTCTCGTTGTGGTCGGGCTCGCGAGCCCTCAACGTGCTGCTCGACACCGTGTCGATCATGTACGGCCAGGGTGGCGAGCGCGGCATCGTGCGCACCCGGCTGATGAGCCTGTCACTGTACTTCGTCACCTTGGTCTTCGGCGCGATCGTGGTGCCGCTCATCGTCGTCGGACCGCAGTTGCTCAGCGAATGGCTGCCGGGCCAACTCCAAGTGCTGATGATGTTCTACTGGCCGCTTGTCGGCGGCCTGACCGTGCTCGGCTTCTCGACGTTGTTCTACATCGCCACCCCGCACAAGACACCCTGGGTGCGAGACCTCCCGGGCGCGATCCTCACGCTGGCGATCTGGGTGCTCTCGGCGATGGCGCTGCGCTATCTGCTCGGCGCGTCAGTCGGCGGCACGAGCATCTACGGACCGCTGGCCGCCGCGATCGTCGTGCTCATCTGGATGTACTTCCTCGGCATCGCGGTGCTGATCGGTGCGGCGCTCAATGCCGCCACGATGCGCCTGTGGCCGGTGGAGCTGAAGGGGCCGGTGCACGAGCGTGCACGCGAGTTCCTCACCGACGGAGTGCAGCGCACCCGCGAAAAGCTGGCAGACACCCGCTCTGGCCCCATCCCGTTGGGGCGCCGGCCGGCGGGCAAACCGGCAGCCGCCCGCGAGCACGATGACTCGGACGCCGATGAAGCCACCGCGTCCGATTCGAAAGGCGGCGCGTCCCGATTGGATTCACCTGCCTCGATCGGTTAGCCTCATGCAGCGCACCGCATGGCGGTGCAGGCGGACATAGCTCAGTTGGTAGAGCGCAACCTTGCCAAGGTTGAGGTCGCCGGTTCGAGCCCGGTTGTCCGCTCTGGTCTTGCCTACGGCAGATCGAACAGAAGTATCACCGGTGGCGTGGCCGAGAGGCGAGGCAACGGCCTGCAAAGCCGTCTACACGGGTTCAAATCCCGTCGCCACCTCGGGCGATTGGCGCAGCGGTAGCGCGCTTCCTTGACACGGAAGAGGTCACTGGTTCAAACCCAGTATCGCCCACCAATAGTTGGCTCCGATCGGCGCAGAACGGCCCGGTCGGAGCCACTTTTTGCCTCCACCGAGAGTTGCCTGCCCAGGCCGGTGGGCCGGTCACCTCGCCCAAGCATTCAGGCATCGCTCGACTGCTGCGATTCGTGCTGCCCTCACTCAGCCGACACCAGGTATTGCTGCCCATGTCGGGTCTGGTCGGCGCGCTGGTGGTGCTGCTCTCCGACATCGTCATGCGGGCCGTCCTCGGTGCCGACGCTGCACTGTCGGTGCCCACCGGAGTCGCGACCTCCATCGTGGGAGCCCTGGTGCTGATCACGCTGGCACGGCGCTCGCAAGGCAGCGCGGGTGCGGCGAGTGCCACGACCCGGTCCCGGCCGGATCGCCCTGTCGGGTGGATCATCACCGGTCTCGTGCTGGCCGTGGCCGCTGCCGTGGTGCTGGCGTTACTGGCGGGATACACCGCCTGCTGACCGGCGACCTCATCAACTGGACCCGTGGCCAGGCCGGACCGCTGGTCACCTTCGCCCTCGACGAGCGGGCACCGCGCGTTGTGGGCGCCCTCCTCGCCGGAGCGGCGCTTGCACTGTCGGGAACAGTCGTCCAGGCCGTTTGCCGTAACCCGCTGGCCGAACCAGGTCTGCTCGGAATCACCGGCGGCGCCGGACTGGCCGGCGCGTTGCTGGTCACCCTTGCCCCGGCGGCGGCGTCCGCACAGGGCATCGGGCTCGCCGCTGCTGCCGGCGCGCTCGCTGCGTTCGCGCTCGTCTACGCACTTGCGTGGCGTGGGGGACTGGAATCAGAACGCTTGGTGCTCATCGGTATCGGTGTGTGGTTCGCGACGAGCGCGCTCACCACCGTCGTCGTGCTGCAGGCCAACCCGTGGGACACCCCGAACATCTTCACCTGGCTGTCCGGTTCGACCTACGGACGCACGTGGAGCCAGGTGCTGCCGGTGCTCGGGCTGCTGATCGTCGCATTGCCTGCACTGTGGGCGCTTCACCGTGAGCTCGACCTGGTGGGGGTGGACGAGGACCTTCCTCGCACGGTCGGCATCCGACTGGAACGTCTTCACCTGGGCAGCCTGACCATCGCAGCATTGCTCGCTGCAGCGGCCGTGTCGGCCGTCGGAGTCGTCGGCTTCGTCGGGCTGGTCGCACCACAAGCCGCCCGCGCACTCGTCGGTGGTCGGCATCGCGCCGTGATACCGGTTGCGGTGCTGCTCGGGGCCCTGGTGCTCAGCCTGGCGGACACCCTCGGCCGCAGCGTCATCGCCCCGGCACAGATACCGGCCGGGCTCGTGGTCGCGCTGATCGGTGCGCCGTACTTCCTGTACCTGCTGAAGAAATCGCGGCCGGTCTGATCAGACCTGCGGGTCCGTGGCCGTGTCGCCGGTCTGCACCTTCCACAGCGCGGCGTACAGGCCGTTGTGTGCGACCAACTCGTCGTGGGTGCCTGACTCGACGATGCGTCCGGCCTCGAGCACCCAGATGCGATGGGCGTTGCGGATCGTGGACAACCGGTGGGCGACGACAACCGCCGTGCGGCCCATCGTGGCGGTGCGCAACGATCGCTGGATCGCGGCTTCGGTCTCGTTGTCGACGGCACTCGTTGCCTCGTCCAGCACGAGCACAGGGGGCTCACGAAGAAGAGCTCGGGCCAGGGCAATGCGCTGCCGTTGTCCGCCGGACAAGGTCACGCCTCGTTCGCCCACCCAGGTGTCCAGACCCTCGGGCAGTGCTTCGATCACTTCGAGCGCGGCGGCTGCAGCTGCCGCCGCCCTGATCTGCTCCCGGGTGGCGTCGGGGCGACCGTAGGCGATGTTGTCGGCCAGGCTGCCGGCGAACAGGTAGACGTCCTGTGCCACATAGCCCATCGATCCCCGCAACGACTCCCAGTCCAGGTCGCGCACGTCCTGACCGTCGAGCAACACCGCACCCGAGCGCGGGTCGTCGAACCGGAGCAGCTGGCGCAGCAGCGTCGACTTCCCGGCTCCCGTCGCGCCGACGACCGCATGCGTTTCTCCCGCAGGAATGACCAGATCGATGCCGTGCAACACGTCCGGTCCGTCGGCATAACCCGCGCGCACCGCCCGCAACCCGATCCGTCCGGTGACCGGCTCGGGCAAGGTGTTCGACCCCGGCTGCACGAGCGCGCGCTCGTCGAGGAGGCCGAGCACGCGGACGATGGAGGCGCGCCCGCGCTGGTAGAGGTCGAGCACTTCAGCGACATCGGTCAACGGCCAGAGCAGCCGCTGGGTCATGAAGACCAGCACGGAGTACATGCCGACCTCGAGCTCGCCGTCGAGCACCTGCCAGCCGCCGATGAGCAAGGTGCACGTGAAGCCGGCAAGGATCGCCGTCCGGACGATCGGCACGAACGCTGCGGAAGCCCGGATCGCGTGCACGTTGGCTTCCCGGTAGGCGTCGGAGACCGCCTCGATCCGATCGCGCTCGCGGTCCTCGGCGGTGAACGCCTTGACCGTTGCCAGACCGGCGATGTTCGCCGACAGCGCGGCCGACAGATCAGCCACTCCCTGGCGCACCCGCGCGTACAACGGCTCGAGGCGACGCTGGAAGAGCAGTGCCCCGCCGATGATGAACGGGATCGGCACCACAGCGAAGAGCAGCAGTTGCCAGGAGGCGAATGCGAAGACCGCGCCGACCAGCAAAATGTTGAGCGCTGTCTGCAGGATGCGGGGCACGCCGACGTCGAGGAAGCGTTCGAGTTGGTTGATGTCGTCGTTGACGATCGCGAGGGTCGCGCCCTGCGGTCGCCGTTCGTGCCAGCCGAGATCAAGACGTTGTGCGTGGTCGTACGCCTCGATGCGCAGGTCGTGCTCGACCGACTGTGACAGTCCGCGGAAGAGCACTGCGGCGATGTATTCGGTGAGGCTCTCCAGCAACCACACGACGACATTGATGGCCGCCAGCCACGCCAGTTGCGCGTGCCGCGACTCGACGCCCAAGGCACTGCCAACGAACGATTCGTCGCCCCGGACCACGACGTCGACGGCCGCGCCGATGAGGAGCTCGGGAACGACATCGAAGATCTTGTTCAAGCTCGAGAAGAGCACTGCGGCCATGAACCTGCCGCGATAGGCGCGATAGCGCTGCCACATTGCTCGCAACGGACGGTCGGTCGGGGAGCCGTGGTCGTGCACTGATGTCCTCACTGATGCCGATTGGTGAGGTTGACCTTATCTGCGGATCGGCTGGGCACCGAAGGAGGTCGGGAGGCGCGGGGCGTCCACTCCTTCGCGACGTTTTGGAGAGTGGGCGAACTGTCGGGTATTGTCCTCTCGTTGCCCGCGAGGGCGGCAGGCGGACATAGCTCAGTTGGTAGAGCGCAACCTTGCCAAGGTTGAGGTCGCCGGTTCGAGCCCGGTTGTCCGCTCTGGATCATTTCCAGGGCGATTGGCGCAGCGGTAGCGCGCTTCCTTGACACGGAAGAGGTCACTGGTTCAAACCCAGTATCGCCCACCACACGACTTGCCCAGGCAGTCGCACGGACGGCCCCGCAGCATGCGGAGCCGTCCTTTTTCGCAGGGAGGTCCGGTGGCGGGGCAGGTGCGCTTCGGTGCTGTGCGGGCACACCACGTGGCTGAGGTGAGGCACGACCTCGACGCACTCGACGAGCCCGGCTTCTGGACGGTCGTCGGCGACTTCGAAGGACGTCTGACCGCCGTCCGGATGGAGCACGTGGAGCGGGACGTCCGCGATCAGCCCAGCACGGATCACGCTGCGCTCGAACTTCGCTCGGACGATTTGTCGAGCTGGACGACGTCGCTGGACCGCACGGCGTACTGCGCCGCGGTCGAAGATGTGCGCCAGCGAATTGCTCGCGGCGAGGTCTACCAGGTCAATGTCTGCCGCGTACTCAGTCGGCTTGTGCCCCAATGCTTTTCGATCTCCGACCTGGGTGATGCACTCGTTGCTGGGAATCCTGCGCCGTACGGTGCGCTCATCGAGCTGCCCGAGGCCGGCCTGGCAATCGCCTGCGCCTCGCCCGAGCTCTATCTGGCCCGCGATGGCAGCCGGCTGGAGTCGCGTCCGATCAAGGGCACGGCGGGTACTGCGGGTTCGATGCTGGTCAAGGACACTACCGAGAACGTCATGATCACCGACTTGGTGCGCAACGACTTGTCGCGGGTCAGTGAGCCGGGCACGGTCAGCGTCGACGCGTTGTGTGCTCCGGAGGATCACCCGGGTCTGTCGCACTTGGTATCAACGGTGTCGTCCCGCCTGCGTTCCGATGTCTCGTGGGCGGAGGTATGGGCGGCGACCTTCCCACCTGGATCGGTCTCTGGTGCGCCGAAATCAACTGCGCTGCAAGCGATCCGAGACTTGGAGACGATGGACCGCGGGCCCTACTGCGGCGCGATCGGCTATGTCGACAACGATTTCGGCGTGGCACGTCTCGCGGTCGGCATCCGCACCTTCTGGTTGGAGCGCGCAGCCGAGGAAACGGTGCTGAAGTTCGGCACCGGCGCCGGCATCACGTGGGGCTCCGATCCGCTTGGGGAGTGGGAGGAGACTGAGCTCAAAGCGCGCCGGCTGGTGAGCATTGCCGAGTCGGTGCTGCGGCGCCAGACCCCGGCCCGTCATGATGGACACCGAACGTAACGAGTCGACGCGCAGCGAAGGAGAACGACATGACGATCGCGGTATGGGTGAACGGAAAGCTGGTCGGTGATGAGCCGAGCATCAGCGCCCTCGACCATGTCGTCACCGTCGGTGACGCCGTCTTCGAGACCTGCAAGGTGGTCGACGGGGAGGTGTTCGCGCGCGAGCGCCACCACGACCGGTTGGACGCCTCCCTCAAGGGCCTTGGTCTTCCGGTCGCAGACCGTGAATTCCTGGACGCCGGTATCGACGCCGTGCTGCAGGAACCGATGGAGTTCGGCCGGGTGCGTTACTCCGTGACCGCCGGCCCCGGTCCGCTCGGTTCTGACCGCGGAGACGGCAAGCCGACCTACATCGTGTTGGCCAGTGCGGTGCCGCGCCCTGAGCCGACCACCGCGATCAGCACCGTGCCGTGGACCCGCAACGAGCGGAGCGCGGTCGCCGGGTTGAAGACGACGTCCTACGCGGAGAACGCCGTGGCGTTGTCGTATGCGAAGGAGCGTGGTGGCACCGAGGCGATCTTCGCCAACACCCGCGGCGAGCTGTGCGAGGGCACCGGCAGCAACATCTTCGTTGTCGTCGACGGCGAGGTGCTCACACCTCCAGTCGAGTCGGGCCTGCTGCTCGGTATCACTCGTGAACTCACCATCCAGTCGGCACGTAAGGCGTCGATCCCGGTGCGGGAGGTCACCTTGCCGCTCGACATCCTGACCACCGCCGATGAGGTGTTCATCACCTCGACCACCCGGGACGTCCAGGCAGTCTCACGCGTTGACCAACGGAACCTGACCGCTCCAGGGCCCGTCACTGCGGCAGTGGCTCAGGCTTTCAAGCAGCACGCGGCCGACCTGGCCTGAACAGAGGAAAGAGACGCATGGGGGAGTCGATCAGCCTCGACAAGAAGACGGGGCGCGAGGGCGAGGGGTCTGAGCAGCAGTTCCAAGAGCCGTTCTCGCCGAAGACCTTCAAGTACGCCTGGCGCCGCAAGCTCGCCGCGAATCCGGTCTCGAATCACACCTACCGGGTCGCGGTCGCCGTGGTGGGGTTCATCGTCGTCGCCGCGGGCGCAGCAGCGATTCCGCTGCCCGGCCCCGGCTGGTTGATCGTCTTCCTCGGTCTGGGTATCTGGGCCACGGAGTTCATGTGGGCGGCTCGGCTGCTCAACTTCGCGCGCGGGAAGGTCGACGCCTGGAACCAATGGCTCAAGCGGCAGCCGTGGTGGGTGCAGGGCCTCGTCGCCCTGGCCACGTTCGCCTTCGTCCTCTTCGTCCTCTGGGTGACGATGAAGGTCGGTGGCATCCCCACGATGTTGCCCGACTCGGTGGAGGATTTCCTGCGCACGGTGCCCGGGTTGACCTGAGCCGGCGCCCGATTCGCACTCACGTTGCCTGGCAGGTAGAGTGCATCCTCGCAGCCGCAAGGCCTGCGAGACCTCGGATGTATAGCTCAGTTGGTTAGAGCGTTCGCTTCACACGCGAGAGGTCAGGGGTTCGAGTCCCTTTACATCCACCAAGTGAAGTTCCCATTTACGCGGGACTTCGTTCCCACAATGGCCCGATGGCCGTGACCAGACCTACTTCGGTGGGCTGGTAGCGGTCGGCGGGCCATTGTGCTGTCCCGATCAGTCCGCCAAGGGCCGCTTCAGGCCCCGGAATCGCCCTTCGGGCACGACGAGTGCCCCGCCCAGGGCTTCCGGACGGGGTTCTGACTCAGGATGGGGTGCTACTCGCGTCGGTGGCTCAACGTCGCCTCCGGCCTACTGGCCCAAGCGGGTTTGGTCAGCGGGCCGGGCAGTCTCGGTGGTCGCGAGGAGCCTTGCTGTCGACGCGGCTTGCGCCGGGCGAAGGTCATGACGTTGAGGGTCCGCTTGGTGTTGCCGTCCTTGTCGCGCACGACGGGCTTGGGCAGCGGGGTGCTGACCACTTCGTCGGGCTCGAAGGTTGAGGGCGTCTTGCCGTAGCGAGAGCGCATCATCTGAACCGTGTACGCGATGACAGCGAAGGTCGTCAGGAGGGCGCGCTTGCCGACGCTGCGGGTGGTGCGCACGGCGTGCCGGTTCTGCAAGGAACTGACCTGGACGGCTGCGTTGGCGTTGTGGCCCTCGACGCTGCTGCGGCGGCTGTGGTCGGCCAGCCACTTAGTGGTGCCGTAGAGGAAGCGCTGGCGCAGGTTGAGGGCGTCGTCCGGGCCGAGGCTGGGCTGTGCGCCGCAGGCGCAGGGACTCAGCGGCTGGCCTGCCTCGTGCTGGGCGACAGTCGGGCAGGCGGGCCGGTCCTCGGGAAGGCGAAGACTCGCGGGGCTGTTGGCGCAGCGAACCTTCCGGGTGGTGGCCGGACCTCGGTATTGCTGGACGCCGCGCTCCCACTGCGGCTTCCCCTTGGGTTCGAAGGCGTAGGGGGCGCGCTCGTCGTATCGCTCCGCGAGGGCGGCGCTCTCCGCTTGGGTCAACTCCAAGGCGAAGGCGGGCAGGCGGTGCAGGCGCTTGGGCATCCAGTCCACGAAGAGGCGTCCGTCGATCATCACGGTCCCCGGCACGGGATTGCGGTTGGGCCCCATCTGGTTGGCCTTCAGTTTCAGGGACTGTTCGACGTGGCGCTCGCTGAGCCAGCGGCCCCAGTTGCTCATCTGGGTGTAGCCCCGGTCCACGATCACACGGCGCAGGTCGTAGCCCTGGCGTTTGAGGGACTCGATGAGGGCGATCCCAGCCTCTTCGCTGGACTCGTTGCCGGGGACGAGGATGATGCCTCGCGGAATCTGCGGGTAGTCGGACTCCCCGAGCGGGCTGACGTCGCACGCCACGTGGAGAGCGAAGCCGTTCCCGATGCGCGAGGACGACAGGTTCTTCGATCCGATGAAGACGTCGCGGGCGTCAGGGTCGAGCGAGGGCTGGTAGTCCCCGTTGCCGAGGGCACGTGGCCAGCCCGGCTCGCTCACGACCTTCTTCTTGGGCCTGTTGTTGGGGGAGGTGCTGCCGTAGTCGGTGGCGGGACCGGAGGACTCCTCCGGGGCGATGTCGCGCTTCCAGCCGCGCCGCCGTGCCCATGCTTCCAAGGGCATCGCGTCGATGGCGAGGGTGTCCCGAGACTCGATGCCTCGGGTGGTCGCGAGGAGCAGCCGGTTGAGCAGGTCCTCCAGCGAGACGGAGACGCGAGGATCGGTGACCTCCCCGGTCTCCATGTCCAGTGTTGGGGTCGTCGCGGACACGAGGTTGTTGAGGTAGCGGTCGAGGGTGGAGTTGGCCGGGTCGACGGTGAAGCCGAGCAGGTCGCGCTCCTGCGTGGACAGGCCGGTCCAGACGCGCTGACCGTACGCGAGGTGCATCCCGGTCCGCTGGTTGATCGCCGTGAGCAGGCAGAAGGCGAGGATCGAGCGCCACGAATGTGCGTGTTTGCGCCCCTTCTTCTTCCGGGGCATCTCCTCCTGGAGGAGGTCGGCCACGCCGGAGTCGTCCACGATGCGCAGGGCGTCGTGGATGTCGAAGTCGTTGACCTTGACCGCCTTCAGGCGGCGGACCTCGGGATGGGGCGTCCTCAAAGACCCGCCCCCTTGAACAGGTAGGCGTCCTCGTCCCAGCGGCCCTCGACGTGCGGAGCGATGACCTCCAGCGACTTCGAGGAGACGGTGCCCGCCATGGCCATGAACTCAGAGATTCGGACGTCTTGGGCGAGGACCTCGGCCATCCACGTGGTGCGAAGACGGTTGGCGCGGAAGGGAGGTAGCCAATCGGGCCAGGCGATTCCTTGGCGCAGAGAACCCAAAGGGTCCTTGCCGGTGGGGTTGTGCTCGCCGATCAACGGACCATCCGGGAACTGGTCGCAGAAGGCGCGCAGGCGGTCGGCGTATCGGGTGAGGACCGGGACGGTGCGGTCCGCCAGCACGATGACAACGAGCCGGGAGTCATCCGGGTGGACGCGCACGCTCTGGCTGGCGGTGACGTCGAGCATCTCGCCCGGCTTGATCCCAGCACCCAGACCGAGAGTGAGCATGATTGAGGCCACCCGGACTCGGTGGTCGGTCGACTGGACCTGCGCCGCGTCCCAGAAGCCATCGACCTCGGCGGGGGAGTAGGGCGGAAGGATCGTCTTGTAGTTGGCGAAGGGCTTCGGTGGCGGCGTCCACGGGGCTTGCTTGGTGCAGGCCCTCCCGACCCGCCGCAGGTAGCCACGGAGGGTGGAGCGGCTTGAAGCCACCCGGCCCTTCAGGACTGTCGCGCAGTAGCGCTCGACGTGGCTCGGGACGAAGACCGACTCCAGATCGAGCGGTAGGTCCTGCTCATACGCCCAGCCGAGGAAGTGGCTCACGGCGGCCATGCAGTCCAGCGCCGAGGCGACCGAGGTGTAGTCGGCAGCGCGGCACGCCTCGACCGCAACGGGCCGAACGTGCTCCCAGACGTCTGCGGGGACGTGGGAAGTGCGGGGTCGGTAGTGCGCGAACACGCCTTCGGGAGTCGTCACAACGACCCCCTGCAAGACGCGGTGCTTCGGCACTGGCTACCTCCGTGAAACGCGTGGGTCTTATAAGTCCCAACGTCATTACTATAGCCAGTACCACCGACGATCCTGGAATCGAGCAGGTCGGTCCCGGGATCGAGCGCTCGCGACCGTAGGCTGAGGGCATGCCCCGTTCCGCTGGAGACCTCGCTCCGCACGAGTACCTCGTGCGCGGGCAGTGGCCGACCGGGCGGTTGAAGAAGGACGCCCCGCTGAGTGCTGTCTACGGCCAGCAGTTCGTGCTGCGGCTGACGGAGGCGCTGAAGGTCAAGGGGGAGCCCTCGCTCCACGCGGTCGAGCGCGAGGCGCAGGTCAGCAGGCGCACGGTCGAGCGGACCCTGAAGGGCGAGGTGTTGCCGGACTTCGGGGCCATTGCGCGGTTGGAGGAGTGGCTGGGGGTAGACCTCTGGCCGGGGCCGGAGTTGCGCTCTGCTTCGGAGCGCTCGTAGGTGATTGTTCATGGGAGACGCAGGCGAACCCCACGTAAAACCAGTCAAGAGGCGCCAGGAGTCGTAGAAAGTTGCGCCTAGGGCGCAGATTTCGCAGTGGCCAGCGTGGACGCACGGGGGACGGGGATGGGTGAGGCAGGCTGGGGCTGTGCCGTCTCCGCCCTCATACGTTCCCCGTGACTTCTGCAAGTTGCCGGAGTTGTTCGGACGCAACCCCACCGCCCAATTCGAGCGCTACCCGGATCGTGACCAGCGGCGAGCGCTGGCCTACGCGAGCCTGATGCAGCACCGCTTCGCCATCGTCGTCCGGGGCACGCTTCAGCGTGAGGGGCGCAACCGGAAGTGGCTGGCTGAGCAGGCTGGGCTCGACTACACGCGGTTGGGCCGTCTCCTCAATGGCCACCTACCCATGCGACTGGCCGACATCGGCAGGGTGGGGATCGTCCTGGACATCGCCATTCCGTTCAAGCCTGAGGATTTCGTCGCTGACCAGTTCACGCTGAGGCGGTAAGGCCGTGTTCGCAGCCTCTGCTATCGCACTTGCCGCTGACGGAGGGCGTGGATGAGGTCGTGGACGCTCCGCGCTCACTGCTTGCCGTTCTCCCAGACCGGGGCCAGCAGGTCGTCCAGGGGCACGTCCCACGCCTTGGCGAGCAACAGCCACGTGCGCAGGTCGCCCCGGTAGCGCCCGGTGCCGAGGTTGATGAGGGTGCCGCGCGTGAGGCCGGAGCGGCTGGCCAGGGCGTCGTAAGACATGCCGCTCACGGCCCTCCGCTCACGGAAGATCGCCTGAAGGTGGTCGAGATTCGGCTCTGAGACAGGGGAAACGGTCACTGTCTCACCTCAGTGCTATAGCAGGGCGTACCGCAGTACAAGGTCTTGCACCCTTCGGTGCAAGGTGTTTCACTGAGGCCGTTGCACCAAGGACGTTTGACGGTCCCCTTGGCCGTCAGCCCCCGCACAGAGAGTCACCACCATGCGCCAGCCGGTCACCCGCCTCGTGCTCGCCGTCGTAACCTGCGTTACGGTTGCCGCCTGCTCATCTTCCCCAGCCTCCGAGCCGCCGCCAACGAACGCCTCGGCTCCTAACGGCGGAGCACCCGCAGAATCCGCTCACGTGCCCACCCTCCCGGTGGCCGACGTGTTCGAGTCCCCGAAGTGGGGCCTGCTCCTGCCGACCACGGACACGCAGGGCCCGCCGCCCATCGTGACGAGCGAACGGGTGATCTTCCTCGAAGGCGAAAAGGTCCGGGCTCTCGGGCCAGACGGCAAGGAAGTCTGGGCGGGGACCTGGGACGCCTTCTCATCGGAGGACCGTTCGGGCGGAGACAGGGGCTTCCCGTTCTTACGACAGGTGAGCCCCGAGGTCGTGGCGGTGGTCGATGGCGGAAGAGCCGCTTGCGAGGGACTGGACAAGGACTCCTACGACACTCGGGTTGCGCTCTTCAGCATCGCTGACGGCAAGGTGATCAAGGAGGTGGTCCTCCGAGGCACGGAGGGAGAGGCTCCGCAGCCCGGTGAGATCGGCCTCGGCTTCTTCCTCGGGGGCGACCCCCAAGGAACGGCCTCTGTCGTCCTCCCCGATGGTGAGGTCAAGGAACTGCCTCCCGTTGAGGGTGAAGGGACGGAAGGAGCCGCCACCATCGGGAACACGGCCCTGACGATCACGGGCGACTACGGAGGTGCGAGCGGCTTCGCTGGCCCGGGCTACGACTCCGCGTCTCTGGCTCCCAGCCCCAAGCACACGCTCGGGTCGGTGCAGGCGAGCAACGCGAACAACTGGGCCGTGGGTAGGTTCGTGATCCCCATGGGCGAGCCCGTTTACAGGGTCTTCGACGCGTCGAATGGCGACCTGCTCTCCGAGCCGAAATGCGACCCCGTGGAAGCAGACGAAATCGTCATGAGCCCCTCCCGCTCCTGGGGCGTCCTCGGGCCCATGCGGATCGACCGCGAGGGCCAAGCAACGTGCATCGGTGAAGAAGGGCAGCGCAAGGTCCGGCTCACGGCGGTCACTGATGAGGGGCGCTCCTTCGGCCTCGCCTCCCAGAGCGGAGGCGACGACGTGCTCGTGGATGTGTCGGCCACAGGTGACATCAGCACCGCCCCGCTCCCCGAAGGCGCCGCGCCGCCCGTGGGCGTGATGAAGGACGGGCGGGCGATCCACTTTGACCCCCACACCGGCACGCTCACGGCCAACCCGATCAAGGAGGACTGATGGCAGATCGCCTCACGTCGCAGCACCCTCAGTGGCTGCTTGACCTCGATGCTGCGATCGCCGCCGAGGATCGAGAAGATGCCCGAGCCGAGCGTGAGCGCCAGCGCCTCGGGCTGCCCGAGCCTGAGAGGGATGTGCGGACGTTCGAAGGGTGGGCCGGGGCGGCGGTCACTCCGCGCGACTGAGCCACAACTACTCCGCGAGCCTGCGGAGCATGTTGGCCAGCAAGATGACCGCATCCGCTGCGATCCCTGCACGTGTCCGGTCTGCGCTGGGCGAGTGCTTCACCTTGTGTGCGAGTGCTGACGCCTTCTTGGTCAGGCCCCGCAGTTCCTCGTTCGACTTCCCGGGCAGTCGTTCATCGAGGTAGCCCCCGATGCGGATGTCAGTCTTGTCGACTGGAGGCTCGGCCATCCCCTCGGGGCAGTGCTTGGCCGGGTCGTAGACGGTCGCGCTCAGGGCCTCCAGGACGCCGACGCAGCGGTTGCCGACGTCCTTGTAGTCCTGCGTCGTCGCGGCGGAGCGGAAGCGCAGGCGGAGTTGGTCGATCTCGTCGTCCACGCGCTCCCAGCCGGTCTTCGTCCGGGGCGAGATGGGCTGCGCGAGTTCGGCACGGAAACCCTTCTCCTCTGCTTCTTCCAGCGTCTCCAACACTGGGCCGAACCACTCAGCCAGAATGTCCCGGCGAGCCTGCCACCCTCCGGTGCCCGAGGCTCCGACCGCGATCCAGTGCGATCTGAAGGACTCGAAGTCGCGCCACGGTGGTCGGAACTCGATGCCGTGACGGTCGAGGACGAGGCGCAGGGCGCGGAGGGCGATGCGTGAGTCCTCGTCCGTCCACTGCTGGGAGCCGTTGGTCCCGAACGCCTGGTACTCCTGATGGGTCAGGCGGGCGAGGCTGATGGCCGTGGCGAGATCGTCGTCACCCGGCAGGGGCCCTCTCGCGAGTTGGGCCATGAGGTCAGTGTCGAAGGTTGGCCGTGCCGCGCCCCAGCCGTCCGCTGGTGCCGTGTCGTCCTCGATGAAGAACTCGTGAGACTGCATGACCTGATTCTGCCGAAGAGCGGGGACAGGCCCGTGCCCACCGTGCGGAGGCAGGAGCGAGTTGGGTGGCCGGCTCCGGCGAGCAAGACACGCCCGAAATGACCTGTGTGGACGAAGGATTTTCTGGAGACGACCTTTGAAACAAAGCGCCAATGATCGTTGCCGAAAGTGTTTAGTGAAGCACCCTGCTATTCCAAGTGGACGTGATTCGCGGCGGAAAAGCAGCGAGATTCTTGGCCTAGCCTCTCCAGGAGCCACGAGAAGGAGGAGTCATGCCAGAGGTTTCCACCAGGGACCCGCAGTTCCGTCGATCCATCCCCATGGACCCCGTGCTCAGGGATCGCCTGCGGCGCATCGCGTGGGCTGAGCAGCGGTCCTTGCAGGCGCAGGGGTCGGTCATGCTCGCGGATGCGGTCAAGGCTTGGATCAAGAAGAACGGGGAGCCGCCGCTCACCCTGCGGGAAGTCAAGAAGTAAGAGCGAAGCGCCCCCTATTGCTTGGTGGCTTGGGGGCGCTTCTTGAAGTTCATTGGAGAACCATGACAAAGATAGCACCTGGCTCTCACCAGGCAAGAGACACGCCGCGACGCGACCTGACGCTCATCGACGCGCTTCGGGCGCAACGGCTCCTGAACAGCCGTGCCCGGCAACTGGTGAGCGGTCCTGCCTTCGTCATCTGGAACGCTCTGCTCGACTCCACGCTCGGCTTCCAAAAGACCGAGGCCCTCCACTTCCACGGGTTCCTCGCACAGCAGGCCAACGTCACGACGAAGACCGTCAGTCGAGCCGTTAGAACCTTGGTCGATGCGGGTTTGATCGGCTACGAGCCGGGCTATGCCTCGGAGGCCACGGGCAAGAATGTCCCCAGCCGCTTCGTGGTGCTCGACGTGGCAACTGCGCTCTCGCAGGGGGTGCCCCCTGACGAGGGGGCACCCCCTAGCCAGGCCCCACCTGTCCCCCCTCACCAGTCCCCACCGTCCCCCCTGACGAGGGGGGACCGTCCCCCCTCGCTGGTCCCCACCGTCCCCCCCGACGAGTCCACCTATAGGGGGGAGAAAGTAGTGGGGAAGAAGGTAACGGGAGAGAACAACGGGGAGGGCGACCTCACCACTGCTGTCATGGCTGCGGCTCCCCCTCTCCTTGTCGAGGCTGGAGCAGATGGTCAGGCGGTCGCGGCTGAGTTCTTCGAGGCGATGCGACAGACCGGAGCCCCGATCCCTTCCGGCAAGCAGCGGACCATCACGAACGGGGTCGCTCAGGCGATGGCGGACGGTTACGCCCGAGAAGCCGTGCTGGTCGGTCTGGGCTACTGGGTTGCGGACGGCCACCTCTTCGCCAAGCAGATCACCGAGTTCGTGCAGAAGGCCAGATTGCACGGTGGTCCAGTTCCGGAGCAGGGCGAGGTCGATGACCTCCTGACGGAGGGTCGGGACAGGTTCGCCCGGCGACAGGCGCAGCGCGTGAACGGCGGCCCATCCAAGGCTGAGACTCGCAGGGCGGCGTCGGCGGCTGCGATCAGGGAGTTCACCCGAAGTACGCAGTGAGGCGAGAAAGAAGGGGTTGGGTGGCGCTACAACCGCTTGCCCACCGGCCCGCGAGTCCCCTCCAGGACTGTCGGGGCCCCGACCTACGATGGCCAAGAGCCCAAGCCGGGCACGATCATGCAGCGAGGCGGGTAGATGAAGCGCAAACCCAAGGGCCGGTTGGAACTGACGTGGATGGGCAAGGACTCTGCCCTGATTCCGGTCGAAGAAGGCAAGTACGACTACGCCTGGGTCGACCCCAGCGACCCCCGTGCGCGTGAGGTCAAGTCCATCGAGGTGCTGGAGCAGGTTGGGGAGGTAGACGGTCCGACCGGGGCTGACGCGAACCTGCTCATCATCGGGGACTCTGGCGACGCGCTCCGCTCCCTCGGGACGATCCCCGAGTACTACGTCAAGTACGCCGGTCAGGTGAAGTTGGTGTACATCGACCCGCCCTTCAACACCTCGCAGACCTTCGAGCACTACGCCGACCAGTTGGAGCACTCGATCTGGCTGACGATGATGCGCGACCGCATCCGGGACATCAAGCCGCTGCTCGCTCCGGATGCCTCCGTGTGGGTGCACCTCGACGATGCCGAGGTGCACAGGATGCGCGTGCTCTTGGACGAGGAGTTTGGGCCGGAGAACTTTGTTTCCACCATCATCTGGGGGAAAGCGGACACAAGTAGAAATGACGCTGCTCAGTTCTCGGTCGACCAGGACTACATTCTTGTCTACTCGGCAAACGCCGGGTGGCGACCCAACCGGCTTGCTCGGACAGCGAAGCAGGATTCGATCTACTCCGCACCTGACGGGGACAGTCGTCCGTGGCTCGCCAAGCCAGCCCACGCACCAGGAGCGCGTACCCATCAGGGCATGGTCTACGCCATCCAGTCCCCCTTCACCGGCGAACTCATGTACCCACCGGAAGGAGGATGCTGGCGGTTGGGTCAAGTGAGGATGCTGGAGGAGATAGGCAAGTGGGCTCCCTATAAGCGCGAGGTCCTGGATGACGCGGTGGTCCGAGCCCGCATCTGCGGCGTGACCACTGATGAGGTGAAATCAGAAGTACCGGCATTGATCTTGGCGGGGTCGGTCGAAGAGGCCCGAACGTCAGCAGATGCCGTCCTTGATGGTCCTTGGCCGGAGGTCTTCTTCATCAGCGATGGATCACGACTCCAGGTCAAGGGATACAGGCCAGAGGGGGGCACCACCCCTCGCACGATCTGGCCGTTCTCAGCGGTTGGGAGCAATCGGAACAGCAAGGCTGAGATCAAGGCACTCTTCCCCGGTGCTAGTCCGTTTGCCACTCCGAAGCCGGAGCGCCTGTTGGAGCGAATCATCCACCTAGCCACGACTCCGGGGGACTTGGTCCTGGACTGCTTTGCCGGATCAGGAACAACCGCTGCCGTGGCTCACAAGATGGGTCGGCAGTGGGTGGCGGTGGAACTTCAAACCACCACGGCGACGACTCTGATTCAGAGCCGGTTGTCCCGTGTTGTTGAAGGCACCGAGCCAGGCGGAATCACGTCGACGGTCGAGCGCGTAGCGGCCTCAGAGGACCTACCTGAAGGGGTCGTGGCGACCGAGGCACAGCAGTTCAACACGATGCTGACCAAGATCGTCAACAGCCTCGATGGGCTCGATCCCGCAACTCTCAAGGCACTTCGGGGTGCCACCAAGACCCGCGATGCGACAACCCTTCAGTGGGAAGGTGGCGGGGGGTTCACTGTGGCCAAGATGGGCCCGTCGATGTACGAGGTCGATGACGACGACGCGTCTGTGTACTTGTCCCCCGAAGCGACCAACGGGGCGTGGTCGAAGGCTGTTGCGGGTCAGTTGAAGTTCACGCTGACACCTGACGACCCGGTGTTCTGCGGTGTGCGAAAGCGGCAGCGGCTCGCGGTGATCGACGGCGTGGCCGACGAGACGGTCGTGCGAACGGTGGTCGAGCACCTGGGCGAGAAGGAGAAGGCGGTGATCGTGGCCAAGGGCGTGTTGCCGAAGGCTGCCAAACTGCTCCAGAGCCTCTCGCCCGGCTCACGGATCAAGAAGGCTCCAGGGGACATGTTCGCGAACGGGACGGTGAAGTGAGATGACTGTGGAGATCACCTACGACGAGACGCTGATCGAGGAGATCGCGGCACGCTTCGACCTGCGCGAACCGAACAAGAACGCGCTGTCCGAGATCGTGCGGCGGATCGCGGAGGGGACCTCGGGGTTCGAGGAGATGATCGCGGACCTCGCCACGGGTGTCGGCAAGACCTTCCTCATGTCGTCGCTGATCGAGTACCTCGCCACTCAGGGGGTGCGGCACGTGCTTGTGGTGACGCCGGGGTCAACGATCCAGCGCAAGACGCTGGCGAACTTCGACGCCGCCTCGGCCAAGTACGTCTCTGGGGCGGACATCGAGCCCTTCATCGTCACGCCGGACAACTTTCAGGCTGCCAACGTGGGGGCCGTGCTGCGCGACCCGAGGCGGCTGAAGGTGTTCGTCTTCAACGTCCAGCAGTTGATCCGACCGACCGACAAGGTGAGCCGCAAGGTCCGGTCTGAGGACGAGAACCTCGGTGACGCCCTCTACTCTCACTTGGAGAGTGCCGACGACCTGTTCGTGATCGCGGATGAGCACCACGTCTACCGCGAGAAGGCCAAGGCGTTCTCTGCGGCGATCCGGGACCTCAACCCCGTGGCGCTGATCGGTCTGACGGCGACCCCGGACAAGGCCGACTACGGCAAGGTCGTCTTTCAGTACACCCTCGGTGAGGCCATCGCTGACGGGCATGTCAAGGTTCCGGTGATCGTCTACCGCAAGGACGGGACCAAGGACGAGCGCACCCAGTTGGCCGACGCCTGTCAGTTGCTGCGGCACAAGGAGGAGTCCTACGCGGTCTACCGCGAGACCAATCCGGATGCGCCTGCGGTCAAGCCGGTCCTGTTCGTGGTCTGCCAGACCATCGAGCACGCCGCCGAGGTGGGGCAGATGCTCGCACAGCCGGGGCTCATCGGAGACGGCTCGCAGGTTCTGGAGATCACCTCGCAGTCCTCCGACGAGGCGCTGGAGGCACTGGCGAAGGTGGAGGAGCCCGACTCTCCGATCCGGGCCATCGTGAGCGTCAACATGCTCCGCGAGGGCTGGGACGTGAAGAACATCGCCGTCATCGTCGCCCTGCGCAAACTGGCCTCCCAGACCCTCACAGAGCAGATTCTTGGTCGAGGACTGCGCCTCCCGTTCGGTGCCCGGACAGGGCTGGCCACGGTGGATCAGGTCGACCTCGTTGCCCACGACTCCTACAAGCAGTTGCTGGACCAGAAGGACGTCCTTCGCCAACGCATCCAACTGCCGTCCTCCTCCGTCGAGGTGGACGATCAGGGCTTCGCCACGACCGCCGAGGTCGATCCCACCAAGCCCCTCGACCCCGGGGCAGACCACCCCGCTGCGGACGACGCCTCGGGAGGTGGAGCGGGCGGCGGCAATGCACCGATGCCCGGACAGTGGTCCCTCTTCGGAGACGAGTCCGACGCGGAGGCGGAGGGCGGCGCGGACGAAGGTGGTGAGGCCGAAACCTCCCCGCTGCTCTTCCAAGAGACGGAGAACCGACTCGTCACGAGTGCGCCGAAGCCGCAGGGACGGGTCAAGGACGCGCCGCAGATCATCTTCCCGCGCCGCGACTCGCTACTGGCGCACGC
Source organism: Yimella sp. cx-51 (assembly GCF_017654605.1). Taxonomy (GTDB): domain Bacteria; phylum Actinomycetota; class Actinomycetes; order Actinomycetales; family Dermatophilaceae; genus Yimella. Next base: position 1,753,172 of record NZ_CP072113.1, on the reverse strand, counting down.
ACCGTTCTCCTTGGCGAACATCCCCGATGGGGACGCCGAGCAGGCCGGGGTCGCCTTCATCAACGAGGTGCCGACGTTCATCTTCCGCGATGCTCTGGAGGCTGAGCGCGTGGGCGCGGATGGCCGGGTGGAGATCAACGTGGCTCCGCAGGCGCATGAGACTGCGCAGCAGACCCTTGAAGGGCTCGATGTCGTCTACGACGATCTCGTGGAGATGATCATGCAGCAGCCCGAGGTGCCGCAGGAGAAGTCGAGCAAGAACGCCTCCAAGCGGCTGGTGCGGGCGTTCTTGAAGGGCGCGGGCGTCCTCAACTCCGGGGAGGCTGACGAGTGGGGTCAGAAGCGCCGGGAGCAAGCCGTGGAGGGCATGCGCCGTCTCATCCGGGACAAGATCGCCAACCGCAAGCAGCAGGTCGAGTACCACTTCACTCCGGTGACACTTCCGTTGGAGCCCGTTGCCGTCCCTGCCGAGACTCTCCAGGCTCACGCACCGGGGAAGTTCCGCAAGAACGTCCCCTACGTGGGCTGGAAGCGCAACGTCATGCCGGTGGCGACCTTCGACGCGGGTTCGACCGAGTTCGAGTTGGCCCGGCTCATGGACCGTGACCCCAACATCAAATGGTGGCTGCGGGTCTACGTCGGCGGTCAGGCGTTCATTCCGACGCCGGAGGGCCGGTACTTCCCGGACTTCATCGCGCTCGATACCAACGGCGTCTTCTGGCTGATCGAGGGCAAGGCGGACGACAACGCCAAGGACGCAGACGTGATCCGCAAGATCGAGGCGGCGCAGGTGTGGGCGCGCGCCGTGCGCGACGAGGAGGACTTTGGGACATGGCGTTACATGTTCGCCACGGAGTCCGACATCAAGCAGGCAGCGGGCTCGTGGAACTCGCTGCTCGTCACCACGAAGCCGGAGTGAGAGTTGGCTGGTTCACGAGGTAGGCAGTCCGACCAAAGCGGCTCGGGGCGCAAGCCCCTGTCCGCCCAGCCCGGACACTCGTGGAAGTACCTCTACGAACGCCTGACGGAGAAGCCCTTCGAGCAACTCTGCGGCGCACTTCTGCGGCAGGAGGACCCCTCGGTCCGGCTCTATCCAGTTGGCATGAGCGACGGTGGCCGGGACGTCACTGCGAAAGGTGTTGACGACGCGTCTGGGGGGACGATCTACCAGGTCAAGTGGACGAAGGACCGCGTGCAGAACCCAGTGACGTGGCTGAAGGCCGCAGTCGACGGTGAGGCCGAGAACATCGAGCGCCTGGTGGCTGAGGGTGCCACGCGGTACGTCCTGATGACCTGTGTGGCAGGTACTGCCGCTCCCGGCAAGGGCACGATGGACAAGTTGGACAAGGAGTTTGAGGCCCTGTCCAAGAAGTTCGGTGTCCCCATGGAACCGCTGTGGCAGGCCGATCTCGACGGGATGGTGGACGCCGCCCCGGATGCCATCAAGTGGTCGTACGCGGACATGCTTGCCGGTCAGGACCTCATTCGCTTCCTCCTCCACGGGTCCGCAGCCGAGGGCAGGGCGGCGGAGATGCGGACGACCTTGCTGCGTGTCATGAAGAATCAGGGCGGTGAAGACTCGAAGGTCAAGTTCAGTCAGGCGGACCTCGACCAGACGCAACTCGCTGACGTCTACGTCGATGTAGAGGCCGAACTTGTGTCCGAACCGAGGGTCGCTGCTGATCTAGTCGTACGTTCCAAACACATGGTTCGGGTAGGAGCGCTGACCTACCTCCTCAACACCGTCATGCCCTACACGGTTGTGCGTGGGGAGCCAGGCCAGGGAAAATCCACACTCGGCCAGTACCTCTGTCAGGTCCACCGATCTCAGGTTCTACCCGACGACGAGATCACTGAGATCGAGGCGGGGGAATATAGAGCGAACGAACCGCGCCTCCCCTTCAGAGTCGATCTTCGGCACTACGCCTCTTGGTTGGAGGGGGACGATCCCTTTGACGATGACCCTCAGGCAAAGACGGGCAAGCGCCGTCACGGGGTTGAGCGGAGCCTCGAACACTTCTTGGCTGACTACTGTCGCTACTACAGCGGTGGACGGTCAGTCACCGTAGAGCAGGTGCAGGACCTGCTGGACAGGTATCCCACCCTCCTCGTACTGGATGGGTTGGACGAGGTGGGTGACCAACGCCTGCGGGCTCACGTTGTCAGCGAGATCGACAGACTCGCGAGGCAACTCAGGAGATCGACGCGAACCTGGACTCAGGTGTTGGTCACCACGCGGCCCAATTCGTCGTCACAGCCAGAGCCGACTACTGACCTCTTCGAGTACGTCCGCCTACGTGCGATGAGCCCACACATGCAGACGTCCTATCTGGGCAAGTGGGCGGCGGTTAACGGTCTGTCTCCGTCGCAGCGACGCAAACTCAAACGGGTCTTCGTTGGCAGGACGGCAGAAGAACACATCGCTCAACTGAGCGCCAACCCAATGCACCTGACGATCCTGCTCTATCTCATCAACAAGCGCGGCGAGGCGATCCCCTCTGCGCGGACCGCGATCTACAGCGCCTACATGGACGCGCTCATGGATCGGGAGATCGAACGCGACCAGATCGACAAGGACGATGTAGACCGCGTTCACGAGACCACCTCATGGCTCGGGTGGCGGATGCACTCTGGTGTCGAGACCGACCCTTCGCTGGGCAAACTCCCGCTGAAGCGCATCCGCGCCGAACTCTTTTCCTACCTGCAAGAGGTCGAAGGTCCGGAGCACCTCCTCGACAAGTTGTTCACGGCCTCGGCAGATCGCTTCTGGGCACTAACTAGCAAAGAGGGCGAGACCTACGAGTTCGCAGTCCAGCCAGTACGGGAATACTTCGCGGCTCGATACCTAGCCAAGTACGCCGGGATGTTGACCACTCCCGTGCTGAAGAGCGAACTTCTCGCCCACCTCGTCCAGCGCCCGTACTGGCTGAACACGACCCTCTTTTACGCGGGCTTTGCCGATCCGAACGAGATCAGCGGACTTGTTCTCGGACTGGAAGGGGCGCTCGAAGATGGGCGACATCCCCTTCAAGTGCGAGTGGCACTGTGGGCACTGCTACGCGATGGTGTCTTCTCCCCAGTTAGCAGGTCTCAGAGGAAGGCGATTGGTCTCCTCACGGACAACCTGAGCCTTCGGCTGATGAGTCCGGCCCGGCAACCGGAGCAGTTCCCCGGACTGCCCGAGGGCCTCTCCGCCTCCGAGTTGGCGGGGGCGCTCAACGATGTCGTGCGGACGGACTACCTCGAATCAGAGGTGCGCGCGAGACTCGCTGCGCGGTTCCTGGCCGAAGCCGCTCCCGGAGACAAGCAACTTGAGGAGTGGATTAACCAGACGCTGGCGTCGGCTGAGGTAGCCGAGGAAGCACTGCTGCACGTGGGAGCAGCGCACCCCGGTGTCCGCCTAACTTCGGCTCGAATCGACGCACTGGCTCTACAAACGCCGCAAGCACGGCGTGCCGCACTCGCCTTGGGTGTGGTTCCTAAGTTCGGCTCGGATCAGGACGATGCACTACTGCGCGCAGTTCTCTCGGGTGAGGGTTCCGACATCGTGACGACGAGTGCGTCGCATGGCGGAAGCCTGCTTCGCGCGGTGCGCCCCCATCGCTTCATCGACTTGGCCAAGACCGCTGAGCAGAACCGCTTCATTCTGCCGACTGCTCACCTGGAGGACTCCACGGCGGATGAGAAATCCCGGCAGGCAGTCTTCAGCAGACTGAAGGGTTGGGACGCCAGGTACGACCGAGTGATGCGCTCGACCCTGTTCAGGAAGGGACAGAAGGACTCGACCGCGCCGTGGCAGGACACCGCACGCGAGATTGCGGCGATCCACGGACCGTGCTGGCTGGCGACCGAGATCGCGCTTATCGGGGTCGCCACCGGCTCGGTCAGGACAGGAGGTTCGTTCGATCCCAACAAGCCCGCGCTCGGACCGTCGATGGATTACGGCGTCTACGTCCAGACGTTGCGGCAGCGCCAGGACGTCCCGTGGTGGCGCGACCAGGCCACGGCATGCACCGACAACCACAGCAAGATGGCGTGGATCGGAGGCTTGCTGGTCAGCGGAGACGACACCACGGTCAAGGACCTCATCGCGATGCTGGAGACCTTCGTAGCGGCGCTCACCGAGGACGAGCACCTCGGCTTGCTCAACGGGCTCAGTCGGATCAGCGCAAGCGGCCTCGGACGGCGGATGTCGCCGGAACTGCTGGCAGCCGCCGAGAGCCAGCGCCTTGTTGCGGCCTTCCTGCTCTTCACCGTCGACACCCAGAAGCACGACCGTATTGACCAACTCGACCTTGCAGTGTTGCAAGCCCTTACGTCCTTTGGCGCGGCATCATGGCCTGCCCATCGAGCACTGACGGAGAGGCTCCTCGACGACCGGACGGACGAGTGCCTGAAGGCCGTCAGCACGTGTGGCCCCGACGCGGTGGTGGTGGTTCCCGACAAGAGGCCACATGGGTTCCCCGACCAACACGTGGACGCGATCCTTCGTGACCCTCTGTCATACCCATATGCCTGGGTGGCTGCCGCCGAGCGCTGGCGCTCACGCGCGCACGCCGAGGAGCCCCTCGGGCAGGTCGGAGTCTCGGAAGGCTGGCTTCCGGACGTCTAGGTCGGCCCGATGTACGAGCAAGGCGGACCTGTCGGTGTCGCGTGCGAAGGTGAACACCAGAACATCGACAGTCAGGAGTCTCACGTGCCCACCCCACGTATGCCGTCCCAGTCTCAGATCAGGTCCCAGATGCGCGCCGCCCAACGCAAGGTTGAGCAACAGATCAAGTCGGAAGTCCGCAAGGCGGAGCGTCAGTTCGAGCGGGACCTCAACGCAGCGCAGCGCAAGGCTGAAAGCGAGGCCAAGGCCCAGGACCGCCGCAACCAGCAGGCCGTCAAGCGCGAGGTCGACAAGTGGGCGAGGGACACGAACCGAAAGTTGCAGTCTGGAGCCACACGGTCGCGGCCCGCAGTGACGTACCGACCCGCCGAGGAGCGCACCCTTGGACCCGTCGCGCGAGAGGCAGAACGGCAGTCTGTCGAGCACCCTGAGCGGCGCGACGTCTTTCTCTGTCACGCCTGGGGAGACCGACAAGGTGCGGCTATGGACCTCCACGACCTGCTCGAAGGGTTCGGCGTCAGCGTCTGGTTCTCGGAGAAGGACGTGGCCCTCGGGACCTCACTCGTCCGCGAGATCGACAAGGGGCTGCGCATGTCCCGCATCGGCGTCGTGTTGGCCACCCCCGAGATGCTGAGGAGCCTCTCAGCGGAAGGCATCGCGGAGAAGGAGTTGTCGGCCCTGCTGGCGACCGACCGAGTGATCCCGGTCGTCCACGGCATCACCTACGAGGCCCTCCGTGACGAGAGCCCGCTACTGGCGTCCCGCAGTGGACTCAGCACCGAGGAGGACTCTCTGGAGCAGGTGGCCGTCAAGATCGCCAACGCCGTCAGCCCTGAGGAAGGTCAAGGCGCGCCCGCTTAACCACACTCACGGCCTCACGTGCGCCACGGTTGCCGCCCCTGCCGAGTAGCCTCGCCCGCATGAAGCCGTGGCCGTGGGAAGGGACCGTCCAGGACGTCTTCGCCGCCATGCTGATCCGCCATGACTGGGAAGTCGAGTCCCTGGCCGACACCGCGAGCAAGGCGCGTGGCGTCGATGTCTTGGCACGTCGCGGGGAACGGCTGCTCGGTGCCGAGGTCAAGGGCTACCCATCGACAGGCTACGAAGACCCGGCTCGCGCCCATGAGACCAAGCGCAGCAGCCCGGGCGGGCAGGCGCGGACTTGGTTTGCCAAGGGGGTGCTGGCGGCCCTCATGTTGAGGGAGAAGCAGCCTGAGCGAGAGTCCCTGCTGGTGCTGCCCGACACTCGGCGCTACCGCGACCTCCTCGATGCCACCACGACCGGACTGGAGGCCGCTCAGGTTCACGTCGTCCTCCTTCGGGAGGACTGCACCTACGACTGCCCGACCTGGAATGTGGACGCATGAAGCCCATCGCGCCCGGTGCCATCTCGGCAGCGGCTGAAGCGTTCCTGCGCCCTGAAGCCGACCCTCTGCCGTCCCGACGTCGGGAGCGCTCGTGGGACCTGTGCGTCTCCCACTTCCGGGAGCACCCGAGACCGACCGAGGTCATGGAGACCTCGTGTTTGCACCTGGGCTACTACCTCGCCTCGTGGGGCATGTTGCGCGGCTCGTCCTTCCTGTTCCGGGAGACCAACCTCCTGCACTACCAAGGTGTCATCGAGGTCATTGAGAAGCACGACCCGAGTCTGCGTGGCTGGGACGTGCCGGACTACCTCGACCCTGTGAAGTACGAGCACTTCTCACTGGCTTGGACTGACCTGTATAAGGCGTTGCTGCCCGAAGGCGGTCAGGGGCTGACACTCATCTCGAAGGTCATGATGGGCGTCTGGGGCTGTCTTCCGTCCTTCGACACGTTCTTCGTGGCCACCTTCAAGGGCCTGTCCGAAACACGGGCTGAGCGTGGGGCGTGGAACAGAGCCGGAAGGGACGCCCTGGGCATGCTGCACGACGTCTATGACCAGCACGCGGACGAGATCGAGCACGTGCGGGTTTGCTACCCGGTGTGGGACTTCGCTTCTGGAGGGCCGAGTGAGCGGCGCATGACGAGGGCCAAGGTGCTGGACATCTATGGTTTCCACGAGTCCTGGAAGGGTTAGCCGAGTTCGGGCCTGTCGCTCGCCTCTGAGCGCCACCGCTCCAGTGCTCCGGGCCCGAGCCGCTCGCTGGGCCGCTTGCGGACGCCACGAGCAACCTCCAGCGCGACCTCCCGGAACCGCATGGCCTGACTGCCCTTCCAACCAGCCCGCAGCGCGGCGGAGAAGAGGCGCTCGGGGTCGAAGCGGTGACCACCGTTGTGCAGGAGCAGCAGGCCGTCCGTCACTCGACCTCCGTCGCGGGAGTCGTACATCGTCTTGCCGCCGAAGGTGATGCTCGTGAAGGACTCCATCGCCTTGGCCACCACCGGGTCCTCGATCAGCGGCTCCGGAACCGCGATCTGAGGTCCCGCCAGGCACTCCGGCTCGAACGCCTCGATCCAGCGGACGTGCGGGTGATCGTCAAGGATGTCGAAGTCCTCGTCGTTTCGCGGGTCGTAGGCTCCGGCGAGACACATCGGGTGAGCGAAGGGTTCGACGTCGATCACGTCGTCCAGCGTGGTGAAGCCCACCGCGACCAGCGGCCCGGCGAAGTGCCTTGGCCCGGAGCCGCCCCGGCTGCGAGGACGATCCGCCACCACCTCGATTCCGGCCTTGCGTAGCCGGGGTTCCCAGCCCTCCGGGAGCGAGTCTCGGTGAGCGCACCAGAGCGTGATGTGCTGATCGTCCTCGGCCTGATCCTGAGCCCACTTCAGGGCAGTCACGAGGTCCCGCTCGCGGTCGGTGCCGGAGTGCAAGGAGGTGTAGGCGCGCTTCATGGGGATGAGCCTGACAGGAGGGTCTGACAGGCCGGTCGGTCAGCGTTGAGCGAGCCGTCCAGGTAGGCTCCCGGCACTACCGTTGGGAGGCGGGCAATGGCGCTTCATCCCCTGCAAAGGCCACTGGACAACTTGGTGGACTACCTGGCAGATGCGAGACGTCTGCATGAGGTAGCCGCGATGTCGCTGGAGCAGCAGGCGGCTGAGAGACGGAAGAACGGGAAGCCCACTGGCGCCGGTCCTCCGACTGTGCGTCACAAGTCTCTGAACCGTGCAGTTGTCGTCGCGTCTGTGGGTGCGATGGAAGCGTTCTTCGAGGACCTGGCTCTGACGGCGGTCGATCTGACGCCCGGTCTGGCGCAGCCCGAGGACTGGTTCCACATCGAGACAAAGGGCAGTAGGGCAGGAATGATTCAGACGCCGAGTCCCTACAACGTCCGTAAAATGCTCTGGGTCTTCTTTCGGTACGACCCGCGCAGTGATTGGGACATCACGGTCAGCGTCAGCCCGGCTGAAACCACCTCTGGGCACGGGAGCACGTGGCGCGTCGCGCTACAGCAGGTTGCTGGTCCGGACGCTGCCAAGTTCCTTCATGCGATGGTCAAGGTGCGGCATGGATTCGCCCATCAAGACCATGCTCAACCGCCGCCACATGAACCTGGGATCGTCAACCGCACCCCGACGGGGAAGGTCGCCGTGCACAGCCACCATGCGGCCAACTCCATGTCAGCCCTCGTGCAGGTCGCGATCCAGTCGGCCCATGGCCTCAGCAATGAACTGGACCTCGCGGGGACGTTTCGTTGGTCCAAGAAGATGGACGAGGCCGACTGGGAATGGCTCCTCAAAGGAACGCAGGCCGCGAGTCTCGTAGCCAGCCATTGGCGAGGGCACCCGTTCTGAGGCGAGGTGCTGCGCATTGTGCCCCGCGCGTGGATCATCGTGCGCTGACCCACCTCTCCTCCAACAGCACGGTCGCCACGGCGTACTCCGTCCTGTCTCGGTCGAGTGTGGGAACGATCTGGGCGAGGCTCTCGGCAGCATCTCTACCCACCTCAAACGCTCTCTCGATCAGGGCCTGCTGCGACGGGTCGGCGGGCATGCTGGCGGGGCTAGTCTGCTCTCTCATGCGCCTGGACTGTAGCCAGGTGGAGTGGCAAGGGCTCGGGGGAGTGCCCCCACCGCTTCTGTCAGTGATATCTGGTGAAATGGCCTTCATGACCGGGGGAGTAAAGATCGACCCAGAGACCGGGGACGTGTACCGCGTCTCGCCCAAGACCTCGGTCAACGGCGACAAGCATGGCTCGAATGGACGCCCGTGCGCAGTGGTCGAGACGAGCAAGCGGGCCGTTCACACCTTGACCCGGACCACGAATCCGGAGAAGACCGCGCGAACCTTGCGCTCGGCCAAGAACGACGCCATCGGCCTGACCAAGGAGGGGTACTGGACCGACGTGAACCAGCGCCCGGTGCCTCGGTCGGCTTTGGCAAAGGAAGCGCTCTGCCGCTACCTTGGAAGGCTGCCCGAAGACGAGACCCGCGCGCTGGGGTCGTTCTGGGCGACGACTCTCATGCTTGGACGGAAGAACTTCTGATGTTGATGGATGCCCTGGGTTCCCCGTTGCGGTTGCCCGCAACTGGCGATGGGCCGCGTCCGGGCGTAGGAGATGCGTGGGTGGTGAGCGCAGACGGTCAGGACCGAGGACTCGTGCTCGTCGCAGCCACCCGAGAGATGCACATCCTTGCGTGGCCTCTGACCAACCCCTCAGGCGATGCGGCGGCACCCGCCTTCACGGTCGACATCCCAAGCATCGGCAGCATGGTCGGCTGGCCCGATGCCGAGTTCGGACTCTCCATGGCAGCCCTTGATCGGCGGCTGGGCCGTGTCTTGGATGACCGCACGATGCGGGAAATCCGCTGGGCGGTGACCGAGGGCGAGACAGACGCCGAGGTCTCGTGGTGCCCTTCAATCGAGAGCACTGAGGCCGAGGCCGCGTTCGAGGCGGTGTGCTGGCAAGCATGGGACCTCGGGGACTGGGCCTGGCCAAGCGCCAGCCCCGGGGTCGGTGTCTTCAGCCAAGAGTTGCTCGAAGAGCGCGGCCTTGAAGTTGAGCACCTCGCGGAGGTCTGGGCAGTCAAGCCGGGGCGGGCCTCAGCACTCGCCCGTGGGGTGAAGGTGCCGACGCAGGAGGAGGTCGACGCCGTGCTGGGCCTACTGCCTCCGGGCCTTGGGCCAGAAGACGTACTCACCCCGGTCGCGGACGATGGTGCCCAAGTGATCGCCCTGCCGACCTACAAGCACGACGTGGTGACCTTGATGGGGCAAATGGGGACGACGGAGCAGCGGGCTCGGACCTCCCTGTGGGAACGCTCCGGTCAGGCTGCTCGGCAGGTTTCGCACGCTGAGCCTTCCGAAGCCGCCCAGGCGCGCGTGCAGTTCGCTCTGGAGCAACTCCTGGAAGAGACACGGTGAGATGGCACTCCCGCAGGAGCGCAGCGCCGCCGAGTGGTCCAGCCAGACACTGGTCTCACAGGCAAGCACTCACCTGCGCGAGGTACTGAGCGCCTCGTATCCGCACGTAGCGGCACGGGCCAGCGCCGATCCACAAGGTGCGCTCGCGCTCGTCCCGGGAGTGCAGGTCCGCTGGACCCACGAGCGCCCGAAGGGTGCTTGCGACTTGGGTGGTGCCTACGACGGCGACAGCGAGCCGCCTACGATCACCGTGCGCCGCGTCGGGAACGAGAAGCGCAACAACTTCACCGCCCTGCACGAGGTGGGGCACCACCTTCTCTACAGCGACGAGGACTGGCAATACCGGGTGCTCCCGACCTTGGGGGACAAGGCGCGGATGGTGGAGGAGAAGATCGTCAACGACTTCGCCGCCACGCTGCTCGTCCCCGACGCTGTGGTGCAAGAGCACCTCGGCGCAGGAGTGACCGCAGCCGGTCTCTGCGAGATGGTGTCCTTGACGGAGGCGTCCGCGACCACCTGCTGCATCGCGGCCCTCAACCTTCCGGGGGAGCGGCTGGTCATGCTGGCCGATGTCGAGGGACGCATCTGGTACTCGGACTCGAACGGAATGCCCTACAACCCCGGCAAGCGGATCACGCAGCCTTCTCTGGCGACAGCGGCGGACCGGGCCCTGGAGGATGGTCAACACACCCTCGTCGGCGGAGAAGGAATCCGCTATTCGAAGGGCTGGGCCGACACGGACGTCCGGATCGACGTCGCACTCCACGAGGGCCTCGTGATCGCCGTCGCGACATCCACACGCCCCGACAGCCGCACCCGCCTGAGTTCGGACTGGCGTGAGGAGTGCGCCGCGTGCGGGGAGTACTTCGCGGCGGACACCTCATCCGGGCAGTGCGCCACTTGCGGGGACTGGAAGTGCCCGGAGTGCCGTGGCTGTGAGTGCTCGAACTCGAAGGCCGTGGTCTGCACCCGGTGCTTCGTGGCGCTCTCCGTGGTCGAAGTCGGGAAGGGACTGACGGTCCACGAGGACTGTTGACCAGCGGCGCTGCGCGGGCCATGGACAAAAGTGCCCGATCCTTAGGGACCTACCCCCACCGGGCAAGGTGCGTTTCCGCAGGTCAGGGAGTTGTGGGAACTTCACACCAAAGCACTTCGGACCGGACACGCTTCTCGTCCGGTCCGAAGTGCTTTAGCGTGAAGGGTGCTCGAACCCCGTGGTGGGCCCCCGCTAGGAGCGAAGCGAGTAGTAGGGGATCGAGTCCCTTTACATCCACCAAAGCACTTCGGACCGGATCAGGCGCCGAAGGCGTCCAGCACCTCGGTCGTGATGGCGACCATCGCATCTCTCGCGGCACCCGCGTCGCCCCGCCAGATCGCGTCCGCGACCGCCTCGTGGGCGGCGAGTGCTTCGGGCTTGGGTTGCTGCGGCATCAGCGAGAGTTCGGTGCGCGCGACGAGCACCACTTCGACCAGGTCGGCCATCGCGGTGAAGAGTTCGTTGCCGCTGGAGGCGAGGATCGCCCGGTGCATCGTGATGTCGAGTTCCATGAACTCCTCCAACTGGCCCGCTTCGCCGAGCGTGCGCATGCGAGCAGCCAACGGTGGCAGCATCGCCCGCGTCTCGACGTCTGCCAGATCGGCTGCGGCTGCGGCTGCGGCGGGTTCGACGACATGACGTAGCTGGGTGAGGTCGTGCAACTGCCTCGGGCGGTCTTCGGATCGCAGTCGCCAGTCGATGAGCGTGGGGTGCAGGAAGTTCCAGGCTGCACGCTGTTGCACCACTATGCCGACCCGGCGTCGGGCAACGACCAGGTGCAGGGTTTCTAGCTCGCGCAGCACCTCACGCGCGACGGTGCGGGAGACGTCGAATCGGCGTTGAATGTCGTCCAAAGTCATGCCTGAATCAGCGGCCAGTCGACCCTCGATGATCTCGATGCCCAGGTCGCGAGCCGGCCCTCGGTGCATCGGGGCCGGTCGGGTCGGACGATCGCTCGTCGACTGCTCACCCGTGGCGCTCATCGATGAATTCCCTTCTGCTGTCTGTTCGCTGGACGTGCCTCGAACCTACGCGGTGTTGAGGTCGCTCGGACGTCGAGCAGCAAAAATACTCTTAATGCTTGTAAAAGTAATATGAATCACATTAGAGTCCATCCCACCTACTCACCGCTGCCGGAGGACCACTGATGCTCCTGACCGCCGAAGAGGTGCAACCCGCGTACAGCCCGGGTGTGCTTCTGCTCATTGCCGCCGCAGCAGTCGCAGTGCTGCTGGTGCTGATCATGCGTTTCAAACTGCACGCCTTCGTCGCCCTCGTGCTCGTCAGCTTCCTGACCGCACTCGCGACCAAGGTGCCGTTCAAGGACGTCGTGCCGACGCTGCTCGACGGGTTCGGCAGCACACTGGCAAGCGTCGCTCTGCTCGTTGGATTCGGCGCCATGATCGGGCGGCTGCTGGAGGTGACCGGCGGCGCCCAGGTGCTCGCCGACACCTTGATCGCTCGCTTCGGTGAACAACGTGCGCCGCTGGCTCTCGGCGTTGCTTCGCTGCTGTTCGGCTTCCCGATCTTCTTTGACGCCGGTCTGGTCGTCATGCTGCCGATCATCTTCTCGGTGGCCCGACGATTCGGCGGCAGCGTCCTCACCTACGCACTGCCCGCCGCGGGTGCCTTCGCGGTGATGCACGCCTTCGTGCCGCCGCACCCCGGCCCGGTCGCCGCTGGCGACCTGCTCGGCGCCGACCTCGGTCTGGTGCTGGTGATGGGTCTGCTCATCGGCCTGCCCACGTGGTACCTCTCCTCCTACCTGTTCGGTCTGTGGGCCGGTAAGCAGCTGCACATTCCGGTGCCGGCACTGCTCGCGGGTGCGGACGTCGAGGAAGGCAAGGGCGGTGGCGAGAAGCCGAGCTTCGGCCTGGTGATGTTCGTGCTGCTGCTGCCCCTGGTGTTGATCTTCATGAACACCGGCTTGAACACCTTGGCCACCAATGGCACCGTCGACGGCGACGCCACCTGGGTGCAGGTGCTGCGGATGTTCGGCCAGACACCGATCGCGTTGCTCATCACGGTCATCACGGCGATGATCGTGCTCGGCATGGGCCGCCGGTCGAAGGCCGACATCGAGGAGGTCGTCAACGGTGCGCTGGGGCCGGTCTGCGCGATCATCCTGATCACCGGTGCCGGTGGCATGTTCGGTGGTGTGTTGCGAGCCAGCGGAATCGGCAAAGCGCTGGCAGGTTCGCTGGAGTCGACCGGCCTGCCCGTGATCATTGCGGCTTTCGTGGTGGCTACCGCCCTGCGCGTCGCCCAAGGTTCGGCCACGGTCGCCCTCACCACGACTGCCGGCCTGATGGCGCCGACCGTCGCGGCAACCAGCGGCCTCTCCTCGATCGACCTCGCGTGCATCGTCATCGCGATCGCCTGTGGCGCCACCGTGCTCTCCCACGTCAACGACTCCGGCTTCTGGCTCGTCGGTAGGTTCCTCGGCATGGACGAGAAGACCACCCTTCGCACGTGGACGGTGATGGAGACGCTCATCGGCGTGGTCGGGTTCATCTTCGCTGCAACCGTCAGCGGGGTGCTGTGAGCGGCGCAGGTGCCGGTGTGCGGCACGCGGTGCTCATGGGTGTCTCCGGGAGTGGCAAGACCACTGTCGCGATGGGCGCCGCCCAAGAGCTGCACTGGGAGTTCGGCGAAGCCGACCTGTTCCACCCGGAAGCCAATGTGGAGAAGATGCGCTCGGGCATTCCGTTGGACGACGACGACCGCCGTCCGTGGCTGGAGACCCTCGCTCAGTGGATCGCAGATCACGACGCAGCCGGCACCCCGACGGTGCTCGCCTGTTCAGCGTTGCGCCGCAGCTACCGCGACCTGCTGCGCAGCAGTGGGGCCGATGTCGTGTTCGTCCACCTTGCCGGTTCCAAGGAGTTGATCAGTGAGCGCATGCTCGCCCGACAGGGCCACTTCATGCCGGAGAAGCTGCTCGACTCGCAGTTCGAGACCCTTGAACAACTACAGGACGACGAGCAGGGCGTGACCCTCGACCTGGTGCACGCCCCGGCTGAGTTGGTCGAACAGACGGTGGCCTACCTGCGCGCCGACTGATCCACATCGGCTTCAGATCAGCATGGCCCGGGACGTTCGTCCCGGGCCATGCTGCATGTGCGTGGTCCACCATGGGGTGATGGAACCGGTGCGACTCAGTGACATCTATCCCTCCGAGCGCGAGCGCGCGCAGCAATCGAGCAGCGGCCGCAGCGCCAAGACCCTCAAGGGCGGCGCGGGGCAGGTGCTGGGTCAAGTGCTGCTCACCCTGGAAGCCGGCGGCGAACTGGCCGACCACAACAACCCGGGTGAGGCGACGTTGCTGGTGCTGTCCGGGGACGTGACGCTCGGCTGGGCGGACGGCTCGGTGCGCCTGGCCGAAGGGGAGTACGCCGTCATCCCGCAGGAGCGGCACCGTGTCGATGCCCATACCGACAGCGTCGTACTGCTCTCGATTGCGCGCACCGGCTGAGCATGGTCAGGCAGCGCTCGCGGTGAGTTGGGCGTCCCACAGGGCGGCATAACGACCGCCGCGCAGCAGCAGTTGCTCATGGCTACCTTGTTCGACGATGCGCCCTTGGTCGAGCACCACGATGAGCTCTGCATCCCGCACGGTCGACAGGCGGTGGGCGATGGTGAGCGTCGTGCGTCCGATCCGTGCGTTGTCGAGTGCGCGTTGCACGGCGCGCTCGGTGGTGTTGTCGAGGGCAGATGTCGCTTCGTCGAGCACCAAGATCTTCGGGTCTCGAAGAATGGTGCGCGCCAACGCGATTCGCTGCTTCTCGCCACCGGAGAAGCGGTAACCCCGAGTGCCGACCACGGTGTCGCAGCCGTCGGGCAGTGACGAGATGAGGTCGTGCACCTGGGCGGCCCGCGCGGCACGGATGATCTGCTCGTCGCTCGCGTCGGGTACGGCGTAACGCAGGTTGTCGGCGACCGAAGCGTGCAGCAGGTAACTCTCCTGGCTCACGACACCGACCAGGTCGGCGATGGTCTGCAGCGGGAGGGTGCGCAGGTCGTGTCCGTCGATGCTCACAGCGCCGCTGGTCGGGTCTTGGAGCCGGGAGATCAGGGAGGCCAACGTCGACTTGCCGGAGCCGGTCGCGCCGACGATTGCGACGGTGGCACCGGCCGGCACGGCGAGGGTGATGTCGTCCAGAGCTGATCGATCGGCGTCGTCATAGGTGACGGTGACGTGGTCGAAGCGGAGCTCACCGCGAGCGGTGGACGTGTCGAGATCAGCTGGTTCGGCGGGTTCGTCGATATCGACGGGCAGATCGAGATATTCGAAGATGCGGCTGAAGAGCGCCATCGAGGTCACTACCTGGGCGCCGACGTTGAGCACACCCATCAGGGGACGGAAGAGTTGGCTCTGCAGGGCGACAAACGCCACGAGGGTGCCGATCGTCATGCCGCCGCTGGTGGCCGGAAGCCCAGCAGCCAGGTAGATCATCGCCGGGATCGCCGCGAAGACGATGGCCATCGTGCCCATCCGCCAGCGTCCGGCCAGTTGTGACTGCACTTCCAGTTCCGTGAGCGTGCCGGACGAACCTTCGAAGCGTTGCGAGAGGGCCGGGCCGGAGCCGAGCGTCTTGGCCAGCACCACACCGTTGATCGACAGCGACTCCTCGATCTGGGTCTGCATGTCGGCGAGCGTGCGCTGCGCCCGGCTCTGGATCTTCTTGCGCTGCAGGGCAACTCGCCGGGTGAGGTAGATGGCGGGCGGCAGCACGAGCAGGCTGAGCAGCGAGAGGCGCCACGACAGGAAGGCCATGGCGGTGGCGGTGCCGACGGCGGTCGTGACGTTGGAGGCGATGGAGGTTGCGGAGTCGGTGACCACCGACTGCATGGCGTTGATGTCGTTCGTGACGCGTGACTGCACCTCGCCGCTGCGGGTGCGGGTGAAGAAGGAGAGCGGCATGCGCTGCAGATGGGCGAACAAGCGCGTCCGGAGATCGTGCATGACGCGTTGCCCGATGAGGGTGGTGATCCACGTCTGGAGCACGCCGAGCACCTGGGTGAGGACGGTGATCGCCAGCATGGCGCCGACCAGGGTGAGCAGCAGTGCGACGTTCTGGTGGGGGATGGCGTCGTCGATGAGGTGCTTGACCAGGAACGGGGAAGCCAAGCTGATCAGTGAGGTGATGACGATGAGCGCGACGACCAGCGCGAGGCGGAACCGGTAGGGCCGGAAGAGCGCTGTGATGCGGGGCAGCGGTACGGGATGTTCGTCGAGTTGGGCGATGTCTCCGGCGCTCTTGCGAGCGACGCGTCCGCCGGGGCCGCCTCCGCCTGGCGGACGACCGGTTGCGAGGGGAGCGGCTGTCATAGTGGGCTCCTTTCGTCGGGAATGAATGATGTTGAAGTTACCTCAACATGTTGTAACCGCCCTAGTTGCTACTCTGTTCCCATGTTCGACGAGCCGCTGGACGACGCCTCCCTGCGCCAACTTGTGCTACGGGTGGCGCGGCACTCCCGGCGTCGCTGGCTGGCCGATCTCGAACCGTTCGGACTGAGTCCGCACCTGGCTAGGGCGCTCGAAGTGATTGCCAGACAGGGCGATTCGGGCCTGCGTGGAGCCGACGTCGCAGTGCTGCTGCGCATCTCGGCACGTTCGGCGACGGAGGTCGTCGATGCCCTGAGTGAGCGGGGGCTGGTCGAACGCACACCGAGCCCCTCGGACCGGCGGGCCAAGGTGATCACCCTCACACCCGCTGGCGTCGACCTCTGGACGGAGTTGAAGCGCTCGCGCGACGTGCGCGACGACGTGATGTTCGAGGCGCTGACCGATGCCCAACAACAGGAGTTGCGAGCTCTGCTGCTGGTGGTGCTGCGAGAGCAGGAGTTGGGAACAGCCCACTGACCGGCTCTGTTTGGCAAGGTTGGAACCAGGAAGTAGCTGGCCACAACCAGGAGGACGACATGAACAATGCCGACCAGGCAAAGGATCTGTTCGCGAAGGCCAAGAAGGCCGCCGTCGAAGGCGTCGACAAGGTCAAGAAGGCCGCCGCGGAAAACCCCGACAAGGTGCGCGGTGGCATCGACAAGGTGGCCGGCGCCGCCAACTCGGTGACCAAGGGCAAGTACGCCGACAAGATCCAGGAC
Source organism: Yimella sp. cx-51 (assembly GCF_017654605.1). Lineage (GTDB taxonomy): Bacteria > Actinomycetota > Actinomycetes > Actinomycetales > Dermatophilaceae > Yimella. The sequence continues at coordinate 1,736,132 of NZ_CP072113.1, read as the reverse complement.
GCCAGCAACAAGGTGGAGGACGCCGTGCAGAAGACGGCGGCGAAGCCGACGCCGGGCGCCGAAGGCACCACCGGCACGACTGGCACCTACGGCGCTGAATCGGGTCGCAAGCCCGGTCACGTGCCCGACCCGGTGGACGAGCCGGGCCCGATCGACCCGCCCGCGCCGATTCGCTGACTTTGCGACGAGACCCCGGACACCACACGGTGGCCGGGGTCTCGTCGTCCCTGGCTCCATCGTCAACGGATCGCCGGGAAACGGGTTCGTGGGATGGGCGGTGTGGCCGATACGCTGGGCGGCGTTCGTTTTTCCCGCATTCATAAGGAGTAACAGTGTCCAGCCAGATCACCGTGTCAGTCGCCGGAAGCGAGCGAGCGGTGGACCAGGGCACTACCGGCTCCGATCTGTTCGGGAACGACAAGACGGTCGTCGCCATGCGGGTCGACGGGGAACTGCAGGACCTCTTCCGCGAGGTGCCCGAGGGTGCCGTGGTCGAAGCGGTCGACCTCTCCCAGCAGGACGGCCTCGACATCCTGCGTCACTCCGCCGCGCACGTGTTGGCCCAAGCCGTCCAGCAGATCAACCCCGACGCCAAGCTCGGTATCGGCCCGCCGATCACCGACGGTTTCTACTACGACTTCGACGTCGAGACGCCGTTCACGCCGGACGACCTGAAGGCCTTGGAGAAGGCCATGCAGAAGATCGTCAACGAGGGCCAGACCTTTTCCCGCCGTGTTGTCAGCGACGACGAGGCACGCGCCGAGTTGGCGGGCGAGCCGTTCAAGCTCGAGTTGATCGGGCTGAAGGGCAATGCTGCTGAAGAGGCCGAGGGTGCGGGCGCCGAGGTGGGCGCCGGTGAGCTCACGATCTACGACAACGTGCGCCGTGACGGTGAGCGTGCATGGGGTGACCTGTGCCGGGGCCCGCACGTGCCGTCAACCAAGGTGCTCGGCAACGCCTTCAAGCTGATGCGCGTCGCCGCTGCGTACTGGCGCGGCAGCGAGAAGAACCCGCAGTTGCAGCGTGTCTACGGCACGGCTTGGCCGTCCAAGGACGAGCTCAAGGGTTACCTCGACCGGCTCGCCGAGGCCGAACGCCGCGACCACCGCAAGTTGGGCCGTGAACTCGACCTCTACTCCTTCCCCGAGGAGCTCGGCCCCGGTTTGGTGGTCTTCCATCCCAGGGGCGGGGTCATCAAGCGGGAGATGGAGGACTACGTCCGCCGTCGCCACATCGAGGAAGGCTTCGAGTACGTCGGCACGCCGCACATCACCAAGGAGGGGTTGTTCCACACCTCCGGGCACCTGCCGTACTACTCCGAGACGATGTACCCGGCGATGGAGGTCGAGGGTGCGGCGTACCGCCTGAAGGCGATGAGCTGCCCGATGCACAACCTCATCTACCAGTCGCGCCAGCGGTCCTACCGTGAGTTGCCGCTGCGGCTCTTCGAATTCGGGGGCGTCTACCGCTACGAGAAGTCGGGCGTCGTCGGTGGCCTGACCCGCGTGCGCGGGCTGACGCAGGACGACTCGCACTCCTACGTCATGCCTGAGCAGGCAGCCGCCGAGATCAAGCACCTGCTCGACTTCTGCCTCGGGCTCTTCCGCGACTTCGGACTGAACGACTTCTACTTGGAACTCTCCACACGGGACGACTCCAAGAAGGACAAGTTCGTCGGCACCGATGAGCAGTGGGCGACGGCGACGGCCGTGCTGGAGCGAGTGGCCACCGAATCCGGTCTTGACCTCGTGCCCGACCCGGGTGGCGCGGCGTTCTACGGTCCGAAGATCTCGGTGCAGGCCAAGGACGCGATCGGTCGCACCTGGCAGATGTCGACGGTGCAGTACGACTTCGGTCAACCTTCCGGATTCGGTCTGGAGTACGTCGCGGCTGATGGTTCGCGCCAGCAGCCGGTGATGATCCACTCGGCGAAGTTCGGCTCGATCGAGCGGTTCATCGGTGTGTTGGTGGAGCACTACGCGGGTGCGTTCCCGGTGTGGCTGTCGCCGGTGCAGGTGCTCGGTGTGCCGGTCGCCGACGAGTTCGCCGATTACCTCGACGACGTGTTGAAGCAGATGAAGGCCAAGGGAATTCGCGTCGAGCTCGACGAGACCGACGACCGCTTCCCGAAGAAGATCCGCAACGCGTCCAAGGCAAAGGTGCCCTTCGTGCTCATCGCCGGAGGTGACGACCGTGACGCCGGTGCGGTGTCGTTCCGGTACCGCGACGGCTCGCAGCGCAACGGCGTGCCGGTCGACCAGGCGATCGAGGAGATCCTGGCCAGCATCGAGTCGAAGGCGCAGGTCACCACGGCACCGACCGCCTGACCCCGGGCTGGGGAACCAACCCACAGGACGGTCCGTTGTCGGTTCGTAGCCGCTGATCGAACGGGTTGTGCCCGGGAGCCAGCGGCTGCACCACGATTTGGGCCAATTCGTCTATTAGCGTGGTGCCGTGACCAATCGACCTGCGTCGTTATACCCGATCGGCTGAAGCGTGCCGACTTTATTGTGGTTGCGACGTGATCTGCGTCGTCGAGACCTTCCCGCATTGCTCGCTGCTCATGAAGCCAGCGACGGCGAGGTGGCTGTTGTCTTCGTCGTCGACCCTGCGCTGTGGGAGGGTGCTGGGCCGGTGCGCCGGGCGTGGCTTGCCCGCTCGGTGCAGGCGGCGCGCGAGGCGTACGACGGACGGCTGACGGTGCTGCACGGTGCGCCGATCGAGGTCATTCCACGGGTGGCCGCCGCCATCGGTGCATCCTCGGTGCACGTGTCGAGAGAGACCACACCCGCCGGTGCTCGCCGCGACAAACGGGTGGCAAATGCTCTGCAGGACAACGGAATCGAATGGGTCGAGACCGGGACGCCGTACGCGATCGGCCCGGGCATCCTGACCACCGGAGCAGGCACCGGCTACAAGGTGTTCACCCCCTTCGCCCGAGCGTGGCGCGAACACGGTGCACCGTCACCGGCGCCTGATGTCGACGCCACGTGGTTGGAAATGGACGACGACCGTCACGCGATGAAGGCGCTGGAGGCGGCGGTTGCCGCCGACGATCTGCCGCAGTTGCCTGACGCCGGCGAGGCTGCCGCATGGCAGCGCTGGACCGACTTCCGTGATGAAGCGGTCGAGACCTACCCGACCGACCGCGACCGCGCCGATCGGGCCGGCACCTCGGGCCTCAGCCCGTACCTGAAGGTAGGGGCGATCCACCCGCGGTCGATCCTTGCCGACCTGGCGGGGGAGCACGGCGACGGAGCGGAGAAGTTCGTCACCGAACTGGCCTGGCGCGAGTTCTACGCCGACGTCCTCTGGCGCGCTCCGCGCAGTGCCTGGCACGACCTCACGCACTCCCTCGACGGCATGAGCTACGAGCAGCCGGGCCCGCTCTTCGAGCAGTGGACGCAGGGCCGCACCGGCTTCCCGTTCGTGGACGCCGGCATGCGGCAGTTGCTGGCCACCGGGTGGATGCACAACCGCGTCCGCATGGTCACCGCGAGTTTCCTCACCAAAGACCTCCACATCTGGTGGCCGCACGGTGCCCGCTACTTCCTCGACCGGCTGATCGACGGCGACGTGGCCTCCAACAACCACGGCTGGCAGTGGGTGGCCGGCACCGGCACGGACGCCTCGCCCTATTTCCGGGTCTTCAACCCGATCACGCAGGGCAGGAAATTCGACCCTGACGGTGATTACGTGCGTCGCTGGATCCCGGAGCTACGGCATGTTCCGGGTGCCAAGGTGCACGAACCGTGGAAGCACGCTGATGGCTACGCGCACGGCTATCCCGAGCCGATCGTCGACCACGCTGAAGAACGCCGGATTGCGTTGGATCGTTACGAAGCGGCTCGCAGCTGAGCATCGACGGCTAGGTATGAGTCGTTTGGGCCACAGTCGATCTGATCGCTTCCCCTGCCCACAGATGCAAGCAGTTACCCGTTGACTACTGACCCGGGGGGGGGCGTAGCTTTTGCCGCGGGTGTGGTGCTCGTCAGCCCCATCAAAAGGGTAGCAACACATGCACGGAGGGGTTAGCATGAGAACCAAAGCGGCAATAGCTGCCAGCGTGTTGATTGTCGGCGCGCAGACCGCATCGGCAGATACTAGAAGTTATCAGGGCGATGATTTCAGCATCGACACCTACTCAAGGACACAGATGTGGGTTTGTGATCAGGAGTCTGATGGTCACGAGGTCAAGGCGGAGTTCAGGGTGAACGGCTACGGTAATTCCCTCTACCTCTACGACACCGACGGCGCGAATAACGGCTGCCAGAAGCTTGGTTCGTACGCGAACAAGATCTACCAACACCGGACCATCGAGGTACGCAACGCCTTTCCGGATATCGTCGGAGGATGGGTTTACCCCCTGTGAGTCTTGTCGCTGACGACATATGTGTGGAGGTGGGTGGCGAGCTGATCTTGCCACCCACCTCCGTGCAGATCGGCGCCGGTGAGTCCGTCGCCGTTACGGGACCGTCCGGTTCGGGGAAGTCTACTTTTTTGGACTGCATCTCTGGCTGGCGCGGGGCTAGTGGCGGCAGTCTAGTGATCGGCGATACGAAAATATCTGCGCTCTCGGCACGTCAGCGGTCCCATTTTAGGCGAGCCAGTGTCGGCGTCATCTTTCAAGAAGCCCATCTACTCGGTGAGTTAACCGTGGCCGAAAACGTGGGCATCGTCGCCCGTTTCCGCGGCGATCAAAGAGCGATGGCGCAGATTCCAGACGTCCTGAGTGAGGTCGGTCTTGGCGACAGAGCACGCAGCTCCGTAAGTAGATTGTCAGGTGGCGAGGCGCAACGGGTCGCGGTAGCCCGCGCTGTCGTCTCCGCTGTGGGAGTGCTCGTCGCCGATGAGCCAACAGCTGCCCTGGATCGTGTAAACGCTGACCTCGTGGCTGGCCTGCTTGTTCAAGCGTGCAGGGCGCGCAACATACCGTTGGTGCTAGCTACGCACGACCCAGCCGTGGCCGCGCGGTGCACTCAATCCGTGGAGCTCGGCGCCTCGTGACTCGAGCGCAGACCGTCCTCCGGCTCGGTGCCGGGCTAGCCCTTCGAAGGGATCGCCAACACCTATGGCGCGCCCTAGTGGTAGCAGCAACCGTGTTCCTGTCGTCTTCCTGTCTATCAGTTGCGTTGGGTTGCATCAAAGGGGCTGCCTACTCGGCTGGTCAGACTGCGGCGAGAACGCCAATGGTGCTGGACTCGTCCGGTAAGGCGAGCGACGGACTGACTATGGTGCAGCGCGGGCCGATATGGCACGGGTATCAGGTGCCGGTGGTGTGGCTCGATCCAGGCGCGACGTCTACGCTCGTACCGCCGGGCCTGCGCAAAGTTCCGGACCCTGGCACGGTGGCGATTTCGCCGGCACTCGAAGCTGCCGGGTTCAGGCTCGACCCCCTAGGCCTGCGAGTGGGTGATGCGGGATCCGGTCCGCGCGGCACGATCGGTCCTGAGGGCCTGGGTGCAACAAGCGAGTTCCTCGTGTATGCGCGACCACCGGCTGGACGTACTGTCGGCACCGACGGCGTGCGTTACACGGTCACATCGTTCGGGATCCCTCGTGGCTTCACCATGTCACCCGATGCCACCAAGATCGCCTTTCCCTGGCGCATGGAGACTGACTCGCCTGCGCCGAGCATCATCCGTGAGTCGCTGACAGTCGGGCTCCTGATCGCCTTGCCCTGCTTGATGCTGTTGTGGGCTGCAGGCGGAGCCTTGTCGGGCACGCGGGAGAACCGATTACATACGCTTGACCGCCTCGGCATCGGGCGCGGAGCGCGTCGAGCGGTGGGTGCCGTTGAGACCGCCGTCGTCGCAGTACCAGCGGCAGCGGTGGGCAGCGCCCTGGCGTGGCTATGGCTGCGAGACCTCACCGGCATACCAGGACGTGGCCTGAGCTACCCGCCGGGAGAGCTAGGAATTAGCTCCCTCGAGTCGATCGTGATAGGTGCAGTCGTGGCCGCAATCGCCATTGCGTTCGGTTCACGACTCACACTCAGGGCTGCACAGGGCCGCGCGTCCGCTCGGAAGGGAGGTAGCGGTGCCGTAGGCGCTCGAGTGGGCTCCAAAGTTGCTCCGGCTGGACTTGTTACCGGACTGATTGTGCTCGTTCTTTCCAGACAGCTGTCGTCACCTCCATTGCTCGGTGTCGGGATCGTGATCGTTTCGTTGTGCCTGCCCTTCTCAATGCCGGCGGTCGTAAGCCGGGCGGCGCGCTGGCTCCCGCTCGGCGACCCTTCGTGGTGGCTAGCCACCAGACGAGTTGTCTCCAATCCCGTCGGACTAGCACGGCCGGCCGCTGCGATGGCACTTCTGGTCTTCACGCTGGTCGGCACAACAGGAATCCAGGCAAAGCTCAGCGACCCATTGGCTGGCGACGCGGGGGACACCACCTCAGCCCGATTGGTCTGGCGAGGCGGTCAGCCAGGCGACGTGGGCAGACTGATCGCCGTCGCTGGAAACGCTCAGGTACGTCCGAGCCCACCCTCAGAGGGAGCGCCCACTGGAAGCGTGGATATCGTCGGTAGCCCTGAAGACATCGACAAGGTTCACGCAATTTCCAACACCATGTTCGCGGCACCGATGCTGCGCGGTGGCCCAGGCTTGCGCTACCACCTCGGCTCGTCGTGGCTGGCGCCGATAGCCGTAGCAGCGATCGCCCTGCTTGTCATTGTTGCGCTCGTCCTACTTGGCAACCGAGCACTGAGTCTCGTCCAGGATGACGTGGGCATGTTGAGGACAGGTCTCGGCCTGGACGACGTGAGCCGAGTCCAGCGTAAAGAGTTGGTCATTCCGGCCCTCGTCGCAATCCTGCTGGGCGCGGGGTGCGGCATGGTCTTGCTGTGGGCCGGAGCGCTACTCGACTTCACCGAAACACCGTTTGGGTGGATTTTCGGCGGCGTTCTGGCTGTTGTCGGGCTATCCCTGGTATTGATCTGGTTCGTTTCAACGATCGCGATGGCTGAGCGAGAGATTGAGGAGTAGCCGACCCAGCCGAAGCTCAACTGCGAAGCTGCCGCTGAGCAATACAGAAGCGCACCGTTTCGCCGGGCCGACATTGCGCGATGCGGTCGACCTGGTCGTCGGCCACGACACCGATCACCGGGTAGCCGCCGGTCGGGGGATGGTCAGCGAAGAAGACAATCGGTTGGCCGTTCGCGCTCACCTGCACCGAGCCACGCACCATGCCCTCGCTGGGTAGCTCGTCGCTCCGGTTCCGCTGCAGAGCAGGGCCGTCCAGCCGTCCGCCGACGCGATCGAGGTCGCTCGACATCGTCCAGGTCGTGCTGGTCAGCAGCGCGACTGACTCGGGCGTGAACCAGTCGCCCCGTGGGCCGAGCACGATCTCGGCCTCGACCGGAGTGCGCCAGGCCGTCGGCTCGGCGAAGCCGACGAGCGGTTCCCCGGCGACCAGATCACCGGCCTCCAAGAGATCGCCCGGCGTCATGGGTGCCGGGCCGAGCGCGGAGGTCGGCGAACCGGAGGCACTGCCGAACAACCTCGGCGCATCGAAACCACCGCGAAGGGCCAGATAGGTCCACACGCCCATCACGGCCGGCGCGATGCGGACGACTTGCCCGGCGCGGACAACGAAGGCTTCGGCGTGCGGTGCGGGCCGGTCGCCAACGGTGGCGGCAGCCGGAGCGCCCGTGAGTGCCATGACCGCGTCGACCAGTGCTCGCAGCTCGATCGGGGCGGGCATGAACTCCAGAGCCGGTGCGTCGATCTCGTTGCCCACCAGGCGATTTGCTGAGTGGAGGGAATTGCGGTCGACTGCGCCGCCCGTCGGGACGCCGAGATGGGCATGGCCGGGTCGGCCGAGATCCTGCAGCGTCATGAGGCCGCCGACGCTGAGCACTTCGATCGCAGACGTCATTGGGCCACCTCGAAGCGCACCCGTCGGCCCGGTATCAGCCGGGCTGGCTCATCACGTCCGGCATCCCAGGTGCGCAACTCGGTGCGACCGATCAATTGCCAGCCTCCTGCGGAAGCGCTCGGGTAGATGCCCGAGTACGAGCCGGCGAGTCCGACCGAACCGGCAGGCAAGCGGGTACGCGGACGAGCGAGCCGGGGGATGGAGACATCGAAGGGCGGCTCGGACGCTTCGTCGCGAACCAGGTAACCGAAGCCGGGCGCGAACCCGGCGAAGTCGACCGTCCAGGTGCTTCCCGTGTGCCACTCGACCAGTTCGTCGGTGCTCGTGCCGAGGATCTGCGCGAGCGAATCCAGGTCGGGGCCGTCGTAGACAGTGAATACGACCAACTCACTGAGCTCGCCGTCGGCCACCAGCTCCGCGACGGGGTCGTCCGACGCCAGCGCACGCAACTCACGGGCGACGGACGCCGGTTCGACGCCGGGACGCACACGCACCAGCACCGTCCGGGCGGCGGGCACCTGCTCGACGACGTCGTCCGCGAGGAAGCCGGTGCTCCGCGCAGCCCGCAGCGCACGGTCGAACCGGCGTCGCGCGGCTTCGTCGGGCAGGTCGACCAGGATCGCGTACGAACCGCAGGGCAGCAGGCGCATCAGCGCACGAACGAGGTGAGGTCGACGCCCGCGTCGGTGAGAGCACGACGCACTGACCGGGCCACCGCGACGGCGTCGGGGGAGTCGCCGTGCACGCAGATCGAGTCGACCTCCATCGTCAGTTCGGTACCGTCGACGGCCGTCAGCTGCCCGGTCGTGACCATGCGCACGACTCGTTCGGCGATGGCCGCCGGCTCATGCAGCACGGCACCCGGCTGATCGCGCGGCACCAACGTCCCGTCCTGGGTGTGGGCCCGATCGGCGAAGCCTTCCCGGACGGTGCGCAAACCTGCTTCGCCCGCAAGGGCGAGGAACACCGAGCCGGGCAGCCCGAGCACCGGCAGCGAATCGTCATATGCCGCAACGGCCTTCACCACCGCAGCGGCCTGAACTTCATGGTGCACGATCGCGTTGTAGAGCGCGCCATGCGGTTTCAAGAAGGCCACCCGGCCGCCGCAGGCACGGGCGATGCCGTCGAGTGCGCCCAGTTGGTAGAGCACGTCGGCGTACAGGTCGTCAGGGCTGACGTCGATGAAGCGCCGACCGAAACCGGCCAGATCGCGATAGCCCACTTGCGCGCCGATGACCACGCCATGCGCCACCGCGTCCTCGCAGGTGCGCACCAGCGTGGCGGGGTCACCGGCGTGGAAGCCACACGCCACATTCGCGGAGGTGATCACCGACATCAGCGCGGCATCGTCGCCGAGCCTCCAGCGCCCGAAGGACTCGCCCAGATCAGCGTTGAGGTCGATGCGCATGGTCGCCATTGTGCGGTATTCGGCGCCGCGCTGTGCTTGCATGGCCACCATGACCGTCCGTATCGAGCGCGCTCAGCGCGAGCACGCGTTGATCCTCGGCGCCCTGACCCTCCAAGCCGACCTCGAGTACGGGGGCACCAAGCGGGACGGCTTCCTCAGTGAGTACGCCGACGCCTGGTTGGCCGAATTCGACCAGATGCCCACCTGGATCGCCTTCTCCGGTGACGGCTCAGCGATTGGGTTCGTGCAGACCAGCCACGTGCGCAAACTGCCGAGCCTGTGCCGGACGACCACCGGCTGGCTGCACGTCAAGAATGTTTTCGTCACCAAGACGGCACGCGGCAACGGCATCGCCGAACGGCTGCTGCGCACGATGATCGCCTGGGGCGAGAAACATGACATCGAGCGATACCAACTCAACGCAGAGCCGAAGGCACGCAGCCTGTACGAACGCATGGGCTTCGAGGCGCCGGGGGAACGGCTCATGGTGCGGCAGGGGAGCACCACCACACGCCGAGGGTGATCGCACGTTCGTAGGGTGGGCACATGGCACACAGCACGTCCCGCCCCGTGATCGCTGTCGCAGCCCGCTTCTGCGCCGACCCTGACGGCAACCCGTCGATCGGCATGGAGGTGCGCCGATCGGTGGCTTCTGCGCTGCAGGCTGTCGGCGCGCTGCCGATCATGCTCGCCCTCGACGATCCCGCGCTCATCCCGCAAGCACTCGACCTGGTCGACGGCGTCGTGATGCCCGGCGGCGGTGACTCCGATCCGAACCACTACGGCCAGGCCGTCAAGCACAGCAAGCTCAACCAGGTCGCGCCCGAGCAGGACGCCTGCGATCTCGCCCTGCTGCGAGCAGCGCTCGAACGGCAGCTGCCGATTCTGGGTATCTGCCGCGGGATGCAATCGCTCAACATCGCCCTCGGCGGCGACCTGCTCCAACACCTGGACGAGACCGACGTCGCCCATCGCGACAGCACCCACCCGATCGAGGTCTGCACGGACGGATCGGTTATCGAGCAGATGATGGGCTCTCGCCGTTTCGACGGACGATCACTGCACCATCAGGTGCTCGACCGCGTCGCCGATGGCCTCCGCGTCACTGCTCGAACGCAGGACGGCGTCGTGGAAGCTGTCGAGCATCGTGAACATCCCTGGGTGGGCGTCCAGTGGCACCCCGAACTCGCCTGCGCCACCGGGCCCGTCCAGCTCGGGCCGTTCCGCTGGTTGGTCGACCAGGCAGCCGCCCGCTGATCAGTCGGCGCTGCGCGGCTCCACCAGCAGCACCGGGATCTGCCGGTCGGTCTTGGTCTGGTACTCCGCGTAAGGAGGGAAGGCCGCGACGGCACGCTCCCACCATTCTTCGCGCTCGGCACCACTGAGTTCGCGGGCCACGCCGTCGATGAACTGGTCGCCGTCCTGCACGGTGACCTCCGGGTTGGCGGTGACGTTGTGGTACCACGCGGGGTTTTCCGGCGCGCCACCCTTGGATGCCACCACGGCGTAACTGCCGCCGTGCTCCACACGCATCAACGGCACCCGGCGCAGCAGCCCCGACTTACGGCCACGGATGGTGAAGACCACGACGTCCATGCCGTTGATGCCCACTGACTTCGTCGTGCCGGTCTCATCGATCTTTGCCAGCTGGTCGGCGACCCACGGGGTCTTCTCCGGCGCGTACTCACCCTGCAATGGCATAGCGACTCCTCGATTCGAGTTGGCAGCGACGCCGCCACCTGAGCGTGGCAACGGCCCGTCACGGCCAGCCTATTCCCCGGCCGTAGGATCGAGCCGTGAGCCAGCGAGACGAGCACGCAGACGGATTCGCCCGCGTCCCCGACGGATTCGAGCGGCTGTGGACGCCCCACCGGATGGCGTACATCGAGGCCGACAAGCCCGAAGACAGCGACGACGAGGCCTGCCCCTTCTGCGCGGCACCCAAGAAGGACGACGAGGTCGGGCTCATCGTGCACCGCGGCGAGCACTGCTACGCGGTGATGAACCTCTTCCCCTACAACCCGGGGCACCTGCTCATCTGCCCCTACCGTCACGTGCCGCGCTATCTCGACCTCACCGACGCCGAGACGCAGGAGTTCACCCAGCTCACCAAGGACGGCATCCGCGCCCTCGAAGCCGCCGCGGCGCCCTTGGGTTACAACATCGGCATGAACCAAGGCGAGGTGGCCGGCGCCGGCGTCGCGGCCCACCTGCACCAGCACATCGTTCCGCGATGGGGAGGCGACTCGAACTTCTTGCCGATCATCGCCCAGACCAAGGCGCTGCCCCAACTGCTGGAGGACGCGCGTTCGCGGCTCGCCGACGCATGGCCGGGGAAGTGAGCGGTCAACTGGGTACCGTGGTCGCACCATGCTGAACAAGTACGCCCGAGCGTTCTTCACCAAGCTCTTCACCCCCATTGCCAAACTCTTCCTCAAGATGGGCATCAGCCCCGATGTCGTCACGATCATCGGCACGCTCGGGGTCTGCTTCGGAGCGCTCGCTTTCTACCCGCGCCACGAATTCCTCATCGGGACGCTGGTGATCACCGCCTTCGTCTTCAGCGACACCATCGACGGCGTCATGGCGCGCATGTCGGGGCGTTCCAGCCTGTGGGGCGCCTACCTCGACTCCACCCTTGACCGCGTCGGCGACGCCGCGATCTTCGGCGCGCTGGTGCTCTACTACGGCGGCGACCAGGGCCACAACATGGTGCTGGCCGGCCTCGCCCTGGCCTGCCTGATCCTGGGCAGCGTCGTCTCCTACGCCAAGGCCCGAGCAGAAGGCCTGGGCATGACCGCCAACGTCGGCATCGCCGAGCGCGCCGACCGTCTGGTCGCGGTGTTGGTCACCACGGGTCTGTGCGGCTGGTTCCTGCGTCCGTGGGAGACCTGGATCATGGGCACTGTGCTCGGCCTGCTGGCGCTCGCGAGCTTCATCACCGTCCTGCAGCGCATGCTCACCGTGCGGACGCAGGCCCTCGGCAAGCCCCTGTGAGCCTCGGCGACGCGGCGCAGGTCGCCGGCTTCCGCGCCGCCTGGAAGCTGGTCTGCAAGCTCCCCGAACCAGCGGCCTACGCACTCTTCGACCGCATCGCCGATGCCACCTTCCGCCGCGGCGGCAAATCGGTCGATCGCATGCGCTCCAACTACGCCAAGATCCGCCCCGAGCTGTCGCCCGACGAGCTGAACGAGCTGGTGCGACAAGGTATTCGCTCGTACATGACCTATTGGTGCGATGCCTTCCGGCTGTCGATCCACACGCCTGAACAACTGCACGAACGGATGAGACTCACCGGCGCCGACGTCGAAGCCCGGGCCATCGTGGAGCGCGGCGAGCCGATCATCCTGTTTCTCGGGCACATGGGCAACTGGGATCTCGCTGGTGCGTGGTCGACCACGTATTTTGCCCCCGTCACCACGGTCGCCGAGCGATTGAAGCCGGAGGAACTCTTCGAAGAATTCCTGGCCTTCCGCGAGGGCCTCGGCATGACGATTCTGCCGCTGACCGGTGGCGACGGCACCTACCCCGCGCTGGTCGAAGCGCTGCGCAACGGAGGATTCGTGCCGCTGCTGGCCGACCGCGACCTCACCTCGCACGGCGTCGAGGTCGACCTGCTCGGTCATCGCATCAAGGCGGCCACCGGTCCCGCCCGGCTCGCGCTCGACACCGGCGCCGCGTTGTTCCCGCTCTCGGTGAGCTACGAGACCCTGCCTGGGCGAGGCGCTCCGCGGGTGGTGGCGCACTTCGGTGAACGCGTCCGCGTGCCGGAAGGCGAGCGTCCGCACCAGGTGCAGCAGATGACCCAGCAGTGCATCACGGCCCTCGGCGATGTGATCCGCACGCACACCCAGGACTGGCACATGATGCAGCGCATCTTCCTCGAGGATTTCGAGGACCTGCGGTGAGAGTCGGGTTGGTCAGCCCCTACTCATTCGACGTGCCGGGCGGCGTCCAGCTGCACGTGCGCGACCTGGCCGAGTACCTCATCGGGCACGGCCATTACGTGGAAGTGCTGGCACCCGCCGAACCCGACACCGTGCTCCCGCCGTACGTCGTGAGCGCAGGCAGCGCACTGCCGGTGCCCTACAACGGCTCGGTCGCCCGGCTGACCTTCGGCCCGGTGACTTCGGCGCGGGTGGCCCGCTGGATCGAAGGCGGCCGGTTCGACGTGTTGCACGTGCACGAACCCATCAGCCCGAGCGTGTCGATGCTCGCGATGTGGGCTGCCGACGGACCCCTGGTCGCCACTTTCCACACCAGCAACACCAAGTCGCGGGCGCTGCTCGCGGCCGGGCCGATGTTGCAGCCCGGGCTGGAGAAGGTCATGGGGCGCATCGCGGTCTCGTCCGAGGCCCGCAGGTTCGTGCGGCGACACATCGGCGGTGATGCGGTCGTCATCCCGAACGGCGTCTACGTCGACAAGTTCGCCACGGCGCCGATCGATGCGCGGTGGCAGGGCACCCAGGAGCGTCCGACGATCGCCTTCCTGGGGCGCATCGAAGAGCCGCGCAAAGGGCTGCACGTGCTGCTCGACGCGATGCCGCAGCTTCTCGCCGCTCACCCCGGTCTGCGCCTGCTCGTGGCCGGCCCGGGCGATCCGAAGGAGGTGCTGGAGGGACGTCCTGAGCAGGTCGTGCGCGCCTGCGAGTTCCTCGGACCGATCAGCGACGCCGAGAAGCAGTCGTTCCTTCGGTCGGTCGACATCTACGTCGCACCCAACACCGGCGGGGAGAGTTTCGGCATCATCCTGGTCGAAGCGATGAGCGCCGGGGTCGCCGTCGTGGCCAGTGACATCCCGGCCTTCCGCGCCGTCCTGGACGACGGGTGGGCAGGAGCACTCTTCGCCAACGAACACGCCGACGAACTGGCCGACGTCGTCCTCGAACTGCTTGCCGTACCGGCCGATCGCGGGCTGCGGGCCGAGCAGGGGAGCCGGCGGGCGCGCAGGTTCGACTGGTCGCGAGTGGCGGCCGATGTCGTGTCGGTGTACGAAACGGTGTGTGCCGGGGCGCCCGCCACCAGTGCTGCATCCGAAGTTCGTCCCCTCAGATGGTGGAGGTCGAGAGCATGATCGATCAGGTGTGGTTCTGGGTGGTCCTGGTGATCGCCGTCCTCGCGGTGATCGCGTGGTACCTCTCCTACACCGCGGCTCGTCTCGACCGCCTCCACGCACGACTCGAGGGATCGGTTTCTGCGCTGGACGCCCAACTGGTGCGCCGAGCGGATGCGGTGATGGAACTCGCGCATTCGGGCATGCTCGATCCAGCCAGTTCAATGCTGCTGGTGCAGGCCGCCACAGCGTCGCTGGACGAGGCTGACACGGCGCAGGTGCACGACGAAGTGAGGGAACTCGGTATCGACCGTGAACGTGCCGAGGTGGAGTCGCAGCTCACCCAGACCCTGCGAGCGACCCTCACCGCCGAAGCGGCTCGCGGTGTGCGCGAACATCGCGGCGGCGAGGAAGTGCTGCAGCGGGTGCAGCAGGGTGGCCAGCGGGTCAATCTCGCCCGGGCCTTCCACGACGATGCGGTGCGCGCAGTGCGACGGGTGCGTTCGCAGCCGATGGTGCGAGTATTCCGGCTGGCCGGTCGCACCACCATGCCGCAGGTCGTCGACTTCGACTCCGAGCAATCGAGCGCGGACGACCTCCTCGTCTGAGCGCGTGACGACATGCGGACGTGGCAGCAAAGTGCCACCGACGTCGATTTGGCCCTAAGTGGCCTCGCGGTGGTTCTAGCGTGGTGGTCGAACCTGTTGTCGACCAAGGAGTCCTCACTGATGAACCAGACCGCCACCGGCACCGCTCGCGTCAAGCGAGGCATGGCCGAGATGCTGAAGGGCGGCGTGATCATGGACGTCGTCACCCCCGACCAGGCGAGGATCGCCGAGGACGCTGGGGCAGTTGCGGTGATGGCGTTGGAGCGCGTGCCAGCCGACATCCGGGCCCAGGGCGGCGTCTCGCGGATGAGTGATCCCGACATGATCGATGGGATCATCGAGGCGGTGTCGATCCCGGTCATGGCCAAGGCCCGGATCGGACACTTCGTGGAGGCCCAGGTGCTGCAGAGCCTGGGCGTCGACTACATCGACGAATCCGAAGTGCTCACTCCCGCCGACTACGCCAACCACATCGACAAGTGGCAGTTCACGGTGCCCTTCGTGTGTGGTGCGAACAACCTGGGCGAGGCGCTGCGCCGCATCACCGAGGGTGCGGCGATGATCCGCTCCAAGGGTGAGGCCGGCACCGGTGACGTCTCGAACGCCACGACGCACATGCGCCAGATCCGCCAGGAGATCCGCCGCCTGCAGAACCTCCCCGAGGACGAACTCTTCGTCGCGGCAAAGGGATTGCAAGCGCCCTACGAACTGGTCAAGGAAGTCGCCGAACTCGGCAAGCTGCCGGTGGTGCTCTTCACCGCGGGAGGTATCGCCACCCCGGCCGACGCGGCCATGATGATGCAACTCGGCGCCGAAGGGGTTTTCGTCGGTTCCGGAATCTTCAAGAGCGGCAACCCTGCCGAGCGGGCTGCCGCCATCGTGAAAGCCACCACCTTCCACGACGACCCCGACGTCATCGCGAAGGTCTCCCGCGGTCTCGGCGAGGCGATGGTCGGCATCAACGTCGACGACATCCCGGTGCCGCACCGCCTGGCCGAACGCGGCTGGTGACCTAGCCGCCGGGTCGATCAGTGAAAACTGATCGACCCGGACGGCACCTCGATGGACAGCTCATTCCCGTAGGCCAATCCGGGAAGGTCGGGCATCAGCAGTTCCAGCACCGAATCAGCCTGGAAGTGAGCGGGTTTGGTCTCCGGATGCGGGTAGTAGACGTATCCGAAGAGCGTGGTTGCAGCCCATTTCACGAAGCATCGAACGAACGAAAAGGTCTCTGCATCATGGTGATCGGTCCAGGCGACATCGGTGAGAGTGAGCGTCGGGCGGTCGATCGTCACCCGCGCACCCACGTCCAGGTTGATCGTCGCAGGACGCAGCCCGCTCAGGTCGACACCACGGGCGGCGAAGTGCGGCAGCTGCAGACTGATGGTGCCGGCCGGGTGCGGGGAGTCGGCCGCCGCGCCGGAGGCCACCCCGTGACCGGGCACGACCGTCCCGCTCAGCACCTGCCGACCCATCGAATCCGGCAGCACATAGAACCTCACATCGGGTTCGTCCGGCGGCAGCCACAGCGGGCGCGCATGGCCCACGAGCTGCCAGCCACGGTGCTCGTAGACGCTGCTCGCCGGATTCTGCGTCTGGGTGGTCACATCGAGCACCGGCGTTCGCCCACCGCCGCGGATTTCAGCGACTGCCGTGTCGAGCAACCGGCCACCCACTCCCTTGCCGATGACGTCCAGATCGACGAACAGCGAAGAGACACAGCCGAGTTCGCTGTTCGGTCGGCCGGTGCTGCGCGACCACACGGAGTGGATCTCATCATCCGGCACGATCGTCGACGACACATGGCCGACCACCACCCCGTCCACCTCGGCCACCCACGCCGCGCGCTCGGTTCCACGGGCGATGAAGTCGGCAGCGGGTTCGGACAGCGGCCACACCAGCGGGTAGCGCGAAACCGGCTGCTGGCGGCCCATCACCTCGACGAGAGCGGCCACATCTTCGGGGCGCCGAGGACGAATGACGACGGCTTCGCGGGATTGCACCCGACGAGGCTAGCCGGACGAATGACGAAAGGTTGATCAATGACGCAGCAGCCCACGGTCGGAGTGCTCGCCGTCCAGGGGGACGTCCGCGAGCACCTCGGCGCCCTCGAAAGCACGGGTGTGGTGGCGATGCCGGTCCGGCGTTCCTCGGAGCTGGCCGAAGTGGCCGGGCTCGTGCTCCCTGGCGGAGAGTCGACCACGATCGACAAGCTCATCCGCATCTTCGAGTTACGTGATCCGATCCGTGCGCGGATCGCCGACGGCATGCCGGTCTACGGGTCATGCGCCGGAATGATCCTGCTCGCTGACCAGATCGTCGACGGCACGACCGATCAGCTGCCGATCGGTGGGATGTCGATCTCCGTGCGGCGCAATGCTTTCGGACGTCAGGTCGACTCCTTCGAATGCCATCTCGACATGCCGGTTGTCGGGCCCGAACCCGTCCAGGCCGTGTTCATCCGAGCGCCGTGGGTGCAGGAATGGGGAGGCGCGGTCGAGGTGCTCGCACGCGTGCCCGAGGGGCACGGTGATGCGTCCGGGCGGCCGGTCGCAGTGCGGCAGGGCAATCTGCTCGCCACGTCCTTCCACCCCGAAGTGACCGGCGACCATCGGGTGCACTCCTACTTCGCGGCCATGGTGCGGGCCGCAGCGCCGTAAGATGAACGACGGCCGCAAGGCCGTACGTCACGGACAACTGTGTAGAGGGAGACATGAGCGGTCACTCCAAGTGGGCGACGACGAAGCACAAGAAGGCTGCGATCGACGCCAAGCGGGGCAAACTCTTCGCCAAGCTCATCAAGAACATCGAGGTCGCGGCACGTCAGGGCGGCGGCGACCCCGGAGGAAACCCCACCCTCTACGACGCCATCCAGAAGGCGAAGAAGTCGTCGGTGCCCAACGACAACATCGACCGCGCCGTCAAGCGCGGCTCGGGTGCTGAAGCCGGTGGCGCGGAGTACATGACCCTCATGTACGAGGGCTATGCACCCGGTGGCGTCGCGTTGCTCATCGAGTGCCTCACCGACAACAAGAACCGCGCTGTGGCGGAGGTGCGCACCGCGCTACAGAAGAATGGTGGCTCGATGGCCGACAGCGGGTCGGTCGCCTTCCAGTTCCACCGCAAGGGTGTCGTGATCGTCCCCAAGGGCGAGAACACCGAGGACGACCTGCTTGAGATCGTGCTCGACGCGGGCGCCGAGGAGATCAACGATCTGGGCGAAGCCTTCGAGATCGTCTCCGAGGCAGGCGACTTCGTCGCGGTGCGTGAGGCATTGCAGGCTGCCGGCGTCGACTACGACTCGGCCGAGTCGTCCTGGCTGCCCACCGTCGAGGTGCCACTCGACAAGGACGGCGCCAAGAAGATGTTCCGTGTCATCGAGGCACTGGAAGACTCCGACGACGTGCAGAACGTCTTCGCCAACGGTGATGTCTCCGACGAGGTGCTGGCCGAGCTCGACGCCGAAGAAGACTGATCACGCCGCAGACGTGACGGACCCCGCGAGCCCCCGCTCGCGGGGTCCGTTCGTCTCCATTCGACGAGCGCGCGGCGAGTCGTGCCCGAGCGGCCCGGCGGGCCCGGTTAGAGTCGTGGCTCACCCGAACATGTGTGCGAGGAGATGAGTGTGCGCGTTCTCGGCGTCGACCCTGGGTTGACCAGGTGCGGCATCGGTGTCGTCGACGGCGGAATCGGCCAGCCGGTGCAGTTGGTGGCCGTCGGTGTCATCCGGACGCCGGTGCACGACGACCCGGCCGAACGTCTGCTCAGCCTGCAGACCGAGATCGACCAATGGATGTCCGACCACGAGCCGGACGTCGTCGCCGTCGAGCGGGTCTTCGCCAAGGCGAACATCAAGGGGATCATGGGCACCGCGCAGGCCTCCGCCGTGCCGATGCTCGCCGCCGCCCGACGAGGGCTGCCGCTGGTGCTGCACACCCCCAGTGAGGTGAAGGCGTCCGTCACCGGCAACGGCCGCGCCGACAAGGCCCAGGTCACCGCGATGGTCACCCGCATCCTTCGTCTCGACACCGCCCCCAAACCGGCCGACGCCGCCGACGCTCTCGCCCTGGCCATCTGCCACGTGTGGCGCGGCGGCGCGCAGCAGCGCATTGCCAAAGCAGCTGCTGCACAACGAGTTTCCCGACCCGAGGAGCACCAGGTGCCCCGCACCGTCAGTAGGTACGCACGATGACCATCACCCCACGAAGTTCTCCGCTCGTGCCTCGCTCCGATACTTCGCGAGGACCCCGATGACCATCACCCCACGAAGTTCTCCGCTCGTGCCTCGCTCCGATACTTCGCGAGGACCCCGATGACCATCACCCCACGAAGTTCTCCGCTCGTGCCTCGCTCCGATACTTCGCGAGGACCCCGATGATCGCTTCCATCCGCGGCGCCGTTTTGAGCGCCGGTCTCGACCACGTCGTCGTCGAGGTCGGGGGAGTGGGCATGCTCGTCCACACCACTCCCGTGCATGCGGGGGCAGCCCGCACCGGCCAGGAAGCCACGTTCTTCACCACCCTCGTCGTGCGCGAAGACTCGCTCACGCTCTACGGCTTCGCCGAGGATGCCGAGCGCAAACTCTTCGAACTCGTGCAGACCGTCAGCGGCGTCGGGCCCCGGCTGGCCATGGCAATGCTCGCGGTGCACGCACCCGAGGTGTTGCGCGACGCCATTGCCGGTGGCGACGTGCCGACGCTGGTGAAGGTGCCCGGAATCGGCAAGAAGGGCGCCGAACGCATCGTCCTCGAACTCAAGGACAAGGTGGGCGTCATCGGTGGCCTCGCGACCCCGCTTCCCGTCGAGCCTGTCGCTGCACCTCAGGACGAAAACCATCAGCAGGTGGTCGATGCGCTCGTGGGCCTGGGTTGGTCGACCAAGCAGGCGCAGGACGCCGTCGAGCGTGTCGCCAAGACCGACGACGCCCCGCGTGAGGTGTCGGCCCTGCTGCGTGCCACCTTGCGACACCTGGGCCGGTGACCCCAGCCATGAACGACCACTACGACGACGACTCCTACGAGGCCACCGCGCGCATCGTCGACCCTGGCGGAGCGCCGGACGAACGCCACTTCGAGGCCGCGCTCCGGCCGCGCCGGTTGTCGGAGTTTCCCGGTCAGCCGCGGGTGAGCGAGCAGCTCGGCCTGGTGCTCGCCGCCGCCAAGCGGCGTGGCACCACGCCCGACCACGTGCTGCTCTCCGGCCCTCCTGGCCTGGGTAAGACGAGCCTGGCGATGATCATCGCGGCCGAGTTGGAGCAGCCGATCCGCATCACCAGCGGACCGGCGATCCAGCACGCCGGCGATCTGGCCGCCATTCTGTCGTCGCTGGCCGAGGGTGAAGTGCTCTTCCTCGACGAGATCCACCGCATGGCTCGGGCCGCTGAAGAAATGCTCTACCTGGCAATGGAGGATTTCCGCGTCGACGTGATCGTCGGCAAGGGCCCGGGTGCGACCGCCATCCCGTTGGAACTCCCGCCGTTCACCGTCGTCGGTGCCACCACCCGAGCCGGACTGCTGCCTGCGCCGTTGCGCGACCGGTTCGGCTTCACGGGTCATCTCGACTTCTACACCGCCGAAGATCTTGCCGCGATCCTGCACCGCAGCGCCGGTCTGCTCGGCGTGGAGTCGACGCGTCAGGGCATCGCCGAGATCGCCGGCCGCTCGCGCGGGACGCCTCGCATCGCCAACCGCTTGCTGCGGCGGGTGCGCGACTACGCCCAGATCCACGGCAGCGAGGTGGTCGACCAGCCGTCGGCCATGGCCGCCCTCAAGCTCTTCGACGTCGACGCCAAGGGCCTCGACCGGCTCGACCGCGGCGTGCTCGAAACACTGTGCAAGCGTTTCGCCGGAGGACCCGTCGGCCTCACCACGCTCGCCGTCGCGGTGGGGGAGGAGCCCGACACGGTCGAGACGGTGGCCGAGCCCTACCTGGTGCGGGAGGGTTATCTGCTGCGCACACCCCGCGGGCGCGCCGCCACCGCCTTGGCGTGGCAGCACCTTGGGCTCACCCCACCCAAGGACGCGGGAACGTGGGCGCAGCAGCCCACGTTGCCAGAGACGGAGGGTCGTTTCAGCGACTGAACGGCCGTCGGATCACGCACCGAAGTTGGGTCGCGCGTCCGGCTCACCTAGACTCACTCGGCGGTGCATCGTGCCCTTTCGCGGTCCGATGCCTGTCACAACCACACGATCGATGCAGGGAGCACCACTCACATGCACGCACTCGCCACTCAAGCGAGCGGTCAATCCTCCTCCGGTGTCATCCTGCTGCTGCTGCCCTTGGTGCTGCTGGCCGTGATGTTCTGGTTCAGCCGTCGCCGACAGAAGCAGTTCGCGCAGGCGCAGAAGGAGATCGAGGTCGGCGAAGAGGTGTCGACCACCTCCGGACTGTTCGGACGCCTGGTCGCCATGGACGACCAGACCGCCACCTTGGAGATCGCACAGGGCGTGCAGGTGCAATTCGACCGTCGGGCGATCGTCCCGCGCCGCATCATCGAGCCGCTGCCGACGTCCGGCGACACCGACGAGAAGGCCTGAGGTATGGCGACCCGTACCCGTCGTGCCCCGGCCGGCAAGCCCAAGCGCACGCTCTTCCTGCTTCTGCTCATCATCGCCGCCCTCTTCGGCGGCATCGCCGCGACGACCGTGTGGGGCAACCCCAAGGGTCAGTGGACCCCCAAGCTCGGCCTCGACCTCGAGGGCGGACGCCAGGTCGTGCTCGAACCCGTGTTGGGCGCTGGCCAAACGGTGAACGCCGGACAGGTCAACCAGGCCGTGAGCATCATCCGTCAACGTGTCGATGGTTCCGGTGTCGCCGAGGCCGAGGTCAGCACGCTGGGTGACCGCAGCATCGTCGTGGCGATTCCGGGAAACCCGTCCAAGGAGATCCTCGATTCGCTGGCGCAGTCGTCGCAGTTGATGATCCGTGCGGTCATCCAGGCGAGCCAGCCGACCGCCGATCAGGCGGCACAGCCGACGCTGCCGTTGCCGCCAAGCGCTCCCGCGAGCACGTCGGCGTCGCCGAGCGCGTCCACGCCTGCCACCTCGTCGCCGGCCGCCACCAGCAGCCCGACCTCGCAGGCCACCCAATCACCAGCGTCCTCCAGCGCCCCCAAGGCGTCCTCCACCAGCGCCAACGCGCCGTTCCCGGAGGCCTACGCCGCGGCTGCCGAATCGACCCCTCCGGCCGCTCCGACTGCTACGCCGTCGGCGCAGCCCACGCTGCCGGGAGCGCCGACCGCTTCGGCCACCCCGCAGACCGCGCCCGGCGAGCCCACCAGCCCCTCCGACACCGCGTGGGCGTCCAAGCCGGTCAGTGATTTCTGGATCAAGCAGGGTCTGGCCAAGAAGGGCGAGACCTACACCAACCTGCTCCAGGCACTCAGCTGCACCAACTCCAACGCCAAGGCCGGCCCGACCGCCGCGCAGTGGCGTGAGGCCTCTGCCCAGGCACCCTCCACCGAGCCGACGGTCGCCTGCACCAAAGAAGGCAACGAGACCCTCCTGCTCGGCCCGGTCGAGGTGCAGGGCGCCTGGATCACCGATGCCTCCTTCGGTCAGCGCACCAACCAGCAGGGCATCGCCACCGGCGAGGTGGGCGTCAACCTGGAGTTCAACGACAGGGGCAAGGCCGCCTTCGGCAAGATGACCCAGCGCATCTCGGTGCTGCAGGGCGACCAGAACCGTTCGGCCATCACCGTCGACGGCGTCGTGATCTCGGCCCCCACCACCAGCAGCGCGATCAACGACGGCCGCGCCGAGATCAGCGGTGGATTCACTGCTGACAGCGCTAAGACTCTCGCCGACCAGTTGAAGTTCGGTGCTCTTCCGGTGAGCTTCAAGGAGCTCACCTCCGACCAGATCAGCCCGCAGCTGGGCGCCGACCAGTTGCAGAAGGGCCTGCTCGCCGGCCTGATCGGCATGCTGCTCGTCGTCCTCTACTCGCTGCTGCAGTACCGTGCGCTCGGCCTGGTCACCGTCGCATCGTTGATCGTGGCCGCCGTGCTGAGCTACGGCGCCGTCACCTTCCTGGGCTACGCGAACAACTTCCGACTCACCATGGCCGGCATCACCGGAC
Source organism: Yimella sp. cx-51 (assembly GCF_017654605.1). Taxonomy (GTDB): domain Bacteria; phylum Actinomycetota; class Actinomycetes; order Actinomycetales; family Dermatophilaceae; genus Yimella. The sequence goes on along the minus strand of NZ_CP072113.1, from coordinate 1,713,112 downwards.
TCATCGTGTCGATCGGTATCACCGCGGACAGCTTCATCGTCTACTTCGAACGAGTACGCGATGAAGTCAGATCAGGACGTCCACTCCGGACTGCGGTTGAGACCGGTTGGGCCCGCGCCAAGCGCACGATCATCATTTCGGACGCCGTCAACTTCCTCGCCGCCGCCGTGCTCTACGTGCTGTCGGAGTCGAGCGTCAAGGCGTTCGCGTTCACCCTCGGTGTCACCACGCTGATCGACCTCGTCGTCGTCATGATGTTCACCCATCCGATGCTCAGCCTGCTGGCCCGCACGAAGTTCTTCGGCAACGGTCACAACTGGTCCGGTTTCAGCCCGGAGCGCCTGGGCGCGAGCGGCGTCACGTACGCAGGTCGAGGCCGCGTCACGATCGCCGACCGCAAGGCCGCGGCTGCCGCGGAAGGAGCGCTGTAACTCATGATGAGCTTCGCGAAATTCGGAAACGACCTCTATACCGGACGTCGACAGTTCGACATCGTCGGACGCCGTAAGTTGTGGTTCGCCATCTCGGTCGTGCTGCTGGCGTTGGCTGCGGTCGGTCTGTTCGGCCGCGGGCTGAACCTCGGCCTGGAGTTCAAGGGCGGCTCCGAGCTGCGGGTGCAGGGCGTCTCCAACATGACCGATTACGAGCAGCGGGCCAAGGACGTCGTCCGCACCGCCACCGGTATGAACGAGACGATCAGCGTCACCAAGCTCGGCACCAACCAGATCCGCATCCAGGCCAAGACGCTCGGTGGCGAATCCGGTAGCGCCACCTCCGCGGCCAACACCGAGAAGGTGTCGAACGCGCTGGCCACGGAGTTCAAGGTGCCGGCCACGTCGGTCGACAGCTCCTACATCGGCCCGTCGTGGGGAAAGACCGTGACCAACAAGGCCATCATCGCGTTGGTGGTCTTCCTCGTCTTGGTCTCGGTGGTGCTGGCGCTCTACTTCCGCACCTGGGCGATGGCCTTCTCCGCTCTCGTCGCACTACTGCACGACCTCGCGTTCACGGTGGGCATCTACGCCCTCTCCGGGTTCGAGGTGTCGCCGGCCACCATGATCGGCTTCCTGACGATCCTCGGTTATTCGATCTACGACACCGTCGTGGTGTTCGACAAGGTGCGCGAGAACGGCCAGGAGGCCTTCGCCACCGGTCGCAGGTCGTACGCCCAGGCCGCCAACTATGCGGTCAACCAGACGTTGGTGCGGTCGATCAACACCTCCGTGGTGGCGTTGCTGCCGGTCGCCTCGATCCTCGTCGTCGGTATCACGCTGCTCGGCCCGGGCACCCTGCTCGACCTCGCTCTGGCGTTGTTCATCGGTATCGCGGTGGGCACCTACTCCTCGATCTTCATCGCGACCCCGTTGCTGGTCTTCCTGCGCAACCGTGAGCCAGGCGTGCAGGAACTCTCGCGCCGTGCCGCGCAGTACCAAGCGGCGACCGGAACCTCCGATGCGGACGATGACAGCGCCGAGGTCTCCTCGGGTGTCGTCGACCCCGAGCGCGAGAAGGAGCTCGCCGCGGCGCGTGCCGAGCGAGCCTCCCGCAAGCGCGAGGTCCACCCCTGGGCCACCAAGGACACCGAATGAGCGACGTCGAGCAGGTGCTGTTAGCGCACGTGCACGACATCCCCGACTTCCCGAAGCCGGGTGTGCTCTTCAAGGATCTCAACCCGCTGTTCGCCGATGCGGCAGCATTCGCGAGGGTGCTCACCGACATCGCCGAGCGCTGGCAGGGCCAGATCGATCTGGTCGGTGGCATCGAGGCCCGTGGGTTGATCGTCGGTGCACCGCTGGCACAGGTGATGCAGGTGGGATTCCTGCCGGTGCGTAAGGCCGGCAAGCTTCCCGGCGATACCATCAGCCAGTCCTACGACCTCGAATACGGCCAGGCCACCATCGAGGTGCCGGCGCAGTCGTGCGCGGGCCGGCGCGTGCTCCTGGTCGACGACGTCCTCGCCACCGGTGGCACCGCCACCGCTGCCGCGCAATTGTTGGAGCGAGCCGGCGCAACCATCGTCGGGGTCGAGTTCCTGCTCGAGATCGCTGCACTGGACGGCCGCCGCCACCTCAAGGGCCGTCAGATCAGCGTCGTCGCTTCCGTCTGACGGATGTGAGCTCACCGGGCGTGGCGAAGGGAGCCTGCTCGGGCCATTAAGCTCTCGTCATGGTTCAGGAGGAGCGTTCGGGTTCAAGGGTTCGCGCGCGGTTGGTGCGCCTCGGATCACCACGCGCCCCGCAGAACACCGTGCTGGCTCCGTTGCTGCGGACCGTCCGTTCACACCACCCCAAGGCCGACCCCGCGCTCATCGAACGCGCCTACACCGTCGCCGAGCGAGCCCACCGCGGCCAGACCCGCAAATCAGGTGACCCCTACATCACCCACCCGCTCGCGGTCACCACGATCCTCGCCGAGCTCGGTATGCAACCCGCGGTGCTCGCTGCGGCACTGCTGCACGACACCGTCGAGGACACCGACTACTCCCTGACCCAACTGCGGGACGACTTCGGCGACGAGATCGCGCTGCTGGTCGACGGCGTCACAAAGCTGGACAAGATGACCTACGGCGATGCTGCGCAGGCAGAGACCGTGCGCAAGATGGTCGTGGCGATGGCCAAGGACATCCGGGTGCTGGTCATCAAACTCGCTGATCGCCTGCACAACGCGCGCACGTGGCGGTACGTCTCGGCCGAGTCGGCCACCCGTAAGGCCAACGAGACCCTCGAGATCTATGCTCCGCTGGCGCACCGGCTGGGTATGAACACCATCAAGTGGGAGCTCGAAGACCTCTGCTTCGCGGTGCTCCACCCGAAGGTCTACGACGAGATCGCGCGGATGGTCGCCGATGCTGCACCCGCACGGGAGCAGTACCTTCAGGGCTTTCGCGAGCACGTGACCGGTGACCTGCGCGAAGCCCGGATCGATGCCACGGTCACCAGCCGCCCGAAGCACTACTACTCGGTCTACCAGAAGATGATCGTCCGCGGCCGGGAGTTCAAGGACATCTACGACCTCGTTGCGGTGCGCATCCTCGTCGACTCCGTGCGCGACTGTTACGCCGTGCTCGGCACCCTGCACACCCGTTGGAACCCTGTGCCGGGCCGGTTCAAGGACTACATCGCCACCCCGAAGATGAACATGTACCAGTCGTTGCACACGACGGTCATCGGGCCGGACGGCAAGTCGGTCGAGATCCAGATCCGCACCCACGCCATGCACCACCGCGCCGAGTACGGTGTCGCCGCACACTGGAAGTACAAGGACGACGCCAAGGCAGGCCCGGCGGGTGGATTGCCGACGGCACCTGACGGCGCGCAACTCGATGAGATGGCGTGGTTCCGGCAGCTGCTGGAGTGGCAGCGTGAGACGGCCGACCCCGACGAGTTCCTCGACAACCTCCGTTTCGACGTCGGTAGCCAGGAGGTCTACGTCTTCACGCCCAAGGGCGAGGTAGTGGGACTGCCGGTCGGATCGACGCCGGTCGACTTCGCCTACGCCGTCCACACCGAGGTCGGCCACCACACCATCGGAGCCCGCATCAACGGACGCCTTGCGCCGCTGGAGTCTCCGGTGGAGAACGGCGATGTCGTCGAGATCCTCACCAGCAAGGCCGACGGAGCCGGTCCGAGCCGCGACTGGCTGGGCTTCGTCAAGAGTCCGCGTGCTCGCAGCAAGATCAGGCAGTGGTTTTCCCGTGAGCGCCGCGAGGAGGCCATCGACTCCGGTAAGGACCAGCTGGCCAAGGCGCTGCGCAAGCAGGGGCAGGGCATCCAGCGGCTGATGAGCAATGACCTGCTCACCCAGGTGGCCAAGGACCTCCACTACCAGGACATCGACGCTCTCTACGCCGCCATCGGTGACAACCATGTCTCGGCCGAGCACGTCTCGAGGTTGCTGCGTCAGGCGATCGGCGCCGACGACGAGGGGCAGAACCAAGCCGCCGACGAGCCGTCCGAGCCGATCATCACCCGGGCCGAGAGCCGCCGCCGCCCGACCGACTCTGGGGTCACCGTGGTGGGCACCGACGACGTCTGGGTGAAGCTGGCCCGATGTTGTACCCCGATGCCTGGCGACGAGATCATCGGCTTCGTCACCACCGGCCACGGCGTGTCGGTGCACCGGGACGACTGCACCAATGCCGACCAGTTACGCGCCCAGCCCGACCGGCTGATCGATGTCACCTGGGCGCCGTCCGCAGCCAGCGTGTTCATGGTGCAGCTCCAGGTGGAGGCACTCGACCGCAAGGGCCTGCTCTCCGACATCACCCGGGTGCTGTCGGAGCAGCACGTCAACATCCTGTCGGCCAACCTCAACACTGCCCACAACCGAGTGGCCATCTCCCGCTTCACCTTCGAGATGGGTGACGCCGGACATCTCGACCACGTCATCCGTGCGGTGCGCAGGGTCGACGGAGTTTTCGACGTCTACCGACTCACCGGAAGCGGCCACCGCGTCGGAGCCTGACTGAGTCTCGAAGGTCACGGTTGCATGTAAGCCCGGCGATTCGCGTGGCGTTGACCACTTCGACCGCACAGACTGGCGGTCATGCGCGTCGGGGGACCTGCCGCGGCTGAACCTGCCGCGAAGAAGAGCTACGTCAGTGGACTGGACGGGCTGCGGGCGGTCGCAGTCATCGCCGTCATTGCTTACCACCTCGACCTGAGTTGGGCGCGCGGCGGATTCCTCGGCGTCGATGTCTTCTTTGTCATCAGCGGTTACCTGATCACTTCACAACTGTGGGTGCGAGCCCGCTCGGGTCAGGGCGCGGTGCACCTCGGCAGCTTCTGGCAGGCTCGAGCCCGCCGCCTGCTGCCGGCGCTCGTTGCCGTGCTGATCGCCACCACGCTCGCCCAGGTCGTCCTCGGCCGTGAGCAACTGCGCACGTACCTCGGCGACCTCGGCGCTGCGGCAAGTTACACCTCCAATTGGTGGTACGTGCTGCACGAACGCTCGTACTTCGAGGCGTTCGGACGCCCCCCTGCGCTGCAACACCTGTGGTCGCTCGCGGTGGAGGAGCAGTTCTACCTCTTCTGGCCGCTCGTGGTCGCAGCGGTGGCATGGATGTTCCGGCGCTCGGTCGTGGCGCGCCGTCGCGCACTCTTCACGCTCTGCCTGCTCATCGCGGCAGCGTCGGCGATCTGGATGGCCTTCGGAACTTGGCGCTCCGGTGCACCGTTGTCGGCCGACGCCTCACGGTTCTACTTCGGCACCGACTCCCACAGCTCCGGACTTCTGCTCGGTGCCGCACTCGCCGTCTGGCGTGACGGCGCGGGCTTCGGGTCGTCGGTGCCCGCGTTACGCCCCGCGCGGTGGGTGACGACACTCCTCGGTGTGGCTGCCCTCGGTGTCGTGGTGTGGTCTTTCTGGGCCATCGATTCGTGGTCGGTGCCGTTGTACCGCTACGGCTTCGCCGCTCTCGGCGTCGTCACCGCCGTTCTCATCGCCGCAGCGACCCGCCCCGGCCCCCTCGCACGAGCGCTCGATCTGCCACTTCTCGCCGCGATCGGCAGGCGCTCCTACGGCTTGTACCTGTGGCACTGGCCGGTCTTCGTCTTCACCAGGCCGGGAGTGGACGTCCCGCTCACCGGTCACGCGAACATCGCCCTGCGACTGGCGTTGACGGCCGTGCTGGCCGAGATCAGTTACCAGGCGATTGAGCAGCCGATCCGTGCGCTCGGTGTGCGAGGTGCCTGGCGACAACTGCGCACGCATCGCCTGGGCCGGGTAGCCCGTCCGGCCTTCGTCGCGCTGCTCGTCGCGGTGACGGCGGCTGCTGCTTCTGCCGCCACCTTGAAGCCGGCAGCAACCGCGACGGACGGTGGCATCACCGCCGCGGTGGAGGAGCCCGAGACACCGACTCCGTCCACCAAGCCGTCCACTGCTGCACCGAGCACCACCACGACGTCGACTTCGGTGCCCTCTCCGCCGTCGTCGGTAACAATCCCCAGCAGTACCTCCGCCCAGTCGACGAGCCCGACCTCCTCGCCGGTCGCGAGCAGCACCACTGGGACCACCACTTCCTCACCACGTACGTCTTCCAGCACCACCGCGAGCGAGACCAGGAGCGCTTACGGTCAGACCGCCGGCATGTCGCTGACGGTCTACGGTGACTCCTTCGCCATTGGCGCGTCCAACGGCTTGAAGCGCCGGTTCAGGTCTGTCGACATGCATGCCGTGGTGGGGGAGCAGGCCTACACGCTGATCAATCAGCTTGCAGCACAGGCAAGTTCGATCCGCACGGATGTGCTGCTCATCCACACCGGAAACAACGGCGTCGTTGACAGTTCCGCGTTGGCGGCGGCGATCGCCAAGGTGCCGCCCGGCGTCAAGGTCGTGCTGGCCTATCCGCGCGTGCCCCGGCCTTGGCAGGGTGCGGTGCTCTCGCAGCTGCGCGCGGTCGCGGCGTCCTCGCCCCGGGTGCGGGTGGCCGACTGGTACGGCCTGGCCAACGGTCAGCCCGGCTGGTTCGCCGACGGGGTGCACCCCAACGGCGCCGGAGTGCGTGAGTACGGCAATCTCATCCAGCGCACCGTGCTCGGTGGCTGATCGCTCAGGCCGGCGAGAGGAATGCCGCGAGCGCTGCGGCGTACATGCGCTGGTCGTCGCTGCCGACGAGTTCGCGCACTGAGTGCATCGACAGGGTCGGTGCTCCGAAGTCGACGGTGACCGCTCCGGTGAGCGCCGAGGTCATGGGTCCGACGGTCGAGCCGCAGGGCAGATCCGAACGCACCACGAACGACTGCACCGGCACGTCGGCCTGGGCACATGCCTGGACGAAGGCGGCCTGCCCCACCGAGTCGGTGGCGTAGCGGCCGTTGGTGTTGATCTTCAACACCGGGCCGCCGTTCATCGCGATGCGGTGTTCGGGCTCGTGCCGATCGGCGTAGTTGGGGTGCGTGGCGTGCGCCATGTCGCCGGAGGCGATCACGGTGGCCGCAAGCGCGCGGTGCAGGTCGCCGCGGCTACCGCCGAGCGTCGCGGTGATGCGTTCGAGCACGGTCGGCAGCAGCACCGAGAAGGCGCCACGGTCGGTCATGCTGCCGATCTCCTCGTGGTCGAAGAGCACCAGCACCTGGGTGGTCGGCGTTGCGGGCGCGTTGCCGACGGCGTCCAACAGGGCACGTGTGCCGGCGTAGGAGGTGGCGAGGTTGTCCATGCGCGCTCCGGCGATGAACTCCTTTGCCAGACCTACGTATTCGGCGGGCTGCACGTCGTGGGTCATGACGTCCCAGCCGAGGACGTCCGCGGCCGCGACGTCGAGGCGATCGGCGAGGAACTCCACGAACATCGGCGCGGAATCAAGACCCCAGTGCGGTGACAGCTGGAACTGCTTGTTGAGGCTCTCGCCCTCAGCAGCTGAGCGGTCGAGGTGGATCGCCAGCCGGGAGATGCGCAGCAGCGGCTCGTCGACCAGCAGCAGCTTCGCCTGCACCTGGCCGTCCTGCCGCACCGTCACCCGGCCGGAGAGCCCGAGGTCGCGGTCGAGCCAGCTGTTGGTGATCAGACCCCCGTACGGCTCCACACCCAGTTGCTGCCAGCCGAGGCTGGAGCGATCAGGACGGGGCTTGATGCGGAAGTTGGGGGAGTCGGTGTGCGCTCCCACCACCCGGAAACCGGTGGCCGGGCCGTCGCTGTGCTCGGTCGACCACGCCACCAGGCTGCCGCCGCGGATGATGAACCAACGGCCCGTCTCCACCGGCCACTCGTCACGCTCGGCAAGTTGCACGAAACCCGCGTCGCGCAACATCCGCGCGGAACTCTCGCACGCGTGGAACGGGGACGGGCTGGCGTTCAGATAGTCGATCAGGCCGTCGGCAGCATCCAGCATCAGCCGCCGAACTCCTTCACGCCACCCATGGCCTGGTCGAGCCACGCCTGCTTGGTGGTGAGCTCGTCCCGCAGCTTGGCCGACTTCTTGGTGTCGCCCTTGGCTTCAGCCGCGTCGATCTCGTCCTGCAGATCGCTGACCGCCTTCTGCAGTTGGGCGGCGAAGGAGCCGGCGCGTGCCGCAAGCTCGGGGTCGGTCTTGCGCCACTGCGTGCCCTCGGCGTCCCGCACGGCCTGCTCGACCTTGCGCATCCCGCGCTCCATCCGGTCGATGTCCTTGCGCGGCACCTTGCCCGCCGCGTCCCATCTGTCCTGGATGGCGTGCAGCGCGGCCTTGGCCTGCGCGACGTCCTTGATCGGAAGGAGTGCCTGGGCCTGCGTCAGCAGTTCTTCCTTGACCTTGAGGTTGGCCTCGAACTCGACATTCTCGGCTGCGACCACTTCGTCCTTGGCATGGAAGAAGGCATCCTGCGCAGCCTTGAACTTCGCCCAGAGGGCGTCGTCATCGCTGCGGGAGGCGCGACCCGCGCGCTTCCACTCACTCATCAACCGCTTGAACGCGGTGGCCGTCGGGCCCCAGTCGGTGCTGGTCGACAGCTTCTCGGCCTCCTCGACCAGCTTCTTCTTGGCGGCCTTGGCCGAGGAGTGTTCCTCGTCGAGCTTGGCGAAATGGGTGCGACGTGTCTTGTCGAAGCCGTTGCGGGCCTGGCTGAAACGCGTCCACAGGGAGTTCTCGGTCTCCTTGTCGAGGCGCACCTGCTCCCGCTGCAGCGTCTTCCACTCGTCCAGCAGCTCACGCATGCGCGCGGTCGACTGCTTCCACTGCACCTTCTCCACCGGCTGGCCGGCGATCTTCTCGGCCTCGGCGACGATGGCCTCGCGCTTGGCAGCCGATTCCTTCTTGGCCTCGGCGCGAGCCTGGGTCTCGACCTGCGCCTTGGCGGCCAGAGCGGTCGCGATCTGTTCGACGGTGTTGTCAAGGGCAGGCAGGTCACCCACGACATTGGCGTCGGCCACCTGCTGGCGCAGGGTCTTCAGCGATGCCTGGCCGTCCTGGGTCGACAGATCGGTCTGTACGACGCGCTGCAGCAGCAGATTGGCCGATGCGGCGAGTTCGTCGTACTTGCGGGCGAAATAGGCCAGCGCCTCGTCATGCGTTGCCTCGGGGTAGGAACCGACCTCCTTCTCACCGTCCGGGGTGCGCACGAAGACCGTGCCGTCCTCACCGACGCGTCCGAAGCTCAGCGAGTTGCTGCTCGGAGCGATCGGGGCCGGTGTTGCCTGGCCGGCGGCCGCGGGCGGCTGGGGCTTCATCGCAGCAGGCGTGGGCATGCCAGGGCGGGGTGACGGCTTGGGTGCGTCGGTCGACATCGTCAGGCCTTCTTCTCAGTGACGGTGATCTTCTTGATGGTCACGGGGGTCTTGGGAGCGGTGCCGTCTTCTGCGACGCCACCGGCAGCGACACGGTCCATGACGTCCATGCCGCTCAGTACCTTGCCGAAGATGGTGTATCCGCCGGCGCTGTCCGAGGGAATCGGCACGTCTTTCAGCGTGACGAAGAACTGCCCGCCGTTGCTGTCGCCGTTGTTTCCCTGGCGAGCCATGGCGAGCGTGCCGCGGGGGTACTGGTCATCCTTCGGCGCGTTCTCCAGGCCGTAGGTGTAGCCCGGGCCACCCGTGCCGGTGCCGGTGGGGTCGCCGCACTGCAGCACGAAGTCGGGCACCAAGCGGTGGCACGAGGTGTTCGCGTAATACGCGCCGGAGAGCTGGATGAACGATGCGACCGTCTGTGGCGCCTTGGTGCCGTCCAGTTCGAGGGTGAACTCGCCCTGGCTCGTGTCGACCACAGCCTGGAAGGTCTTGCCCTGCGCGCACGACTTGTCGGGGAGGCTGAGGCCATCGCGCGAGGTCGCCGGCGTGCAATCGCCTCCGGCTTGACCTGCGCTGCTCGCGCGGCTTGAGCTGATCGCTTTGCTGTTCTGCGGGCTGTTCTCACCGTCGGCGCATGCCGCGAGAGAACTGCCGAGGACGGTCGCCGCTGCGAGGGTCGCGAGCACGCGGTTCGAGGTGGATCGCACGGGTGATGGCTCCAGAAGTACGCGGTGCAGCCGGAAGGCTTGTGATGTCCGTTACGGACACGGTCGCCGATCAGTCTAGAGACAGGGCTCCTCCAGGTGTCCGGGCGGCAGGTCACGAGGTGGAAACACGTCGATAGGCTGACACGGTGCTGACCGTCTACTTTCCCGCGCAGGCATTCGCGACCAATTGCTACGTGCTGGCCACCGACCGCGGCCAGGAATGTGTGGTGGTCGACCCGGGCATCGGCGTCATGCCGCAGTTGCAGGAAGTGCTGACCGCGTACGACCTCAAGCCGACCGCGGTACTGCTCACCCACGGCCACGTCGACCACGTCTACTCGGTCACGCCGGTCTGCGGCGGCACCTTGGGCGCCTACATCCACGAGGACGACCGCTACCGGTTGGGTGACCCACTCGGTTCGCTCGACCCGGGCATGCTCTCGATGTTCGAGCAGCAGGTCGGGCAGAAGGCCAGCTGGAAGGAGCCGGAGCAGATCGTGGCGATCAGCGACGCCCAGAAGCTGAGCCTGGCCGGTCTCGACTTCACGGTGAGCCACGCGCCGGGCCATACCGAGGGGTCGGTGATGTTCGGCATCGACACCGTGCCTGACGGCCTGCCCGGCGACGTCGACGTGCAGTCGACGGTGCTCTCCGGAGATGTGTTGTTCGCCGGTTCGATCGGCCGCACCGACCTGCCCGGTGGGTCGAACGAGGCGATGCAGAAGTCACTGAAGGACGTCGTCCTGCCCCTGCCTGACACCACGCTCGTGCTGCCCGGACACGGTCCGGGCACCACGATGGCTCACGAGCGCGTGAGCAACCCGTTCTTGCAGAACCTTTGAGATTCAAGAGGATTCATCACACATGAGTACCAAGGTCACTCCGATCAGCGGTTTCCAGGAATGGCTGCCCAACGGTCGGATCGTCGAGCAGCACGTGCTCGACACCATTCGTGAGGTCTTCGAACTGCACGGATTCGCCTCGATCAACACCCGCTCGGTCGAGCCGGTGGAGCGCCTGTCCAGCCAGGGCGAGGACGCCGACAAGGAGATCTACGCGGTGCGCCGCCTCGCGGCACCCGCGGGCGACGACTCCGAACCCTCCCTCGGTCTGCACTTCGACATGACCGTGCCCTTCGCGCGCTACGTGGTGGAGAACGCCGGCAAGCTCACCTTCCCGTTCCGGCGCTACCAGATCCAGCAGGCGTGGCGCGGCGAGCGCCCGCAACGGGGCCGCTATCGCGAGTTCATCCAGGCCGACATCGACATCGTCGACGCCGCCGAACTCCCCGGCCACTACGAGGCCGAGTTGTTGCTGGTCATCGCCGACGTCTTCTCGCGGCTGCCGGTGGGCGACTACACGATCCACGTCAACAACCGGAAGATCTGCGAAGGCTTCTACCGCGGTCTCGGCATCGACGACGTCATCGGCACCCTGCGCATCGTCGACAAGCTCGACAAGATCGGCCCGGCGAAGGTGGCCGACCTGCTGATGGCCAATGGGCTGTCGCAGGAGCAGGCCGACAAGTGCCTCGAACTGGCCGCCATCTGCACCCCGGACGGCTCGTTCGTGGAGCAGGTGCGCGCGCTCGGGGTCGAGCACCCGACCCTGGACGAGGGCCTGCACCACCTGCAATCGGTCATCGCGACGGCGTCCGAGCACGCGCCTGGGGTGGCCGTGGCCGACCTGCGCATCGCGCGCGGTCTCGACTACTACACCGGCACCGTCTACGAGACGATGCTCGAACGCGACCCGGGCTACGGCTCGATCTGCTCCGGTGGCCGGTACGACGCCCTCGCCTCCGACGGCAAGCGCACCTTCCCCGGCGTCGGCATCTCGATCGGTGTCTCCCGGTTGCTCGGCCTGCTGATCGGCGAGGAAGGGCTGGCCGCCTCGCGCGACACCCCGGTCGCCGTGCTCGTCGCCGTCAACGACGAAGCCTCGCGCGCCGAATCGATGCGCATCGCCGCCGCGCTGCGCTCGCGTGGTGTGCCGACGCTCGTGGCGCCCAAGGCGGCGAAGTTCGGCAAGCAGATCCAGTTCGCCGACCGCCGCGGCATCCCGTTCGTGTGGTTCCCGAGTTCGGACGCCGGGGGAGCCGACCAGGTGAAGGACATCCGTTCAGGGGAGCAGGTCGAGGCCGATCGCGCGTCCTGGATGCCGCCGTCCGAAGACCTGCGTCCCTCGCTCGTGATGCCTACGACGGACTGACGGTCTCGCTGTCGTCGCCCGCGGGGCTGGCAGTGCTCGCGCTCGTCGTCGTGCTCTTGGCGGCTGTCGGTCGCAGACCGAGGCCCTTCAGGTGGAGGTCGGCGAGGCCCTGTGTCGCCGGTTCGTCACCCTCGCGCCATGCAGCCGCGGGACGCTGCGACACGGTGAGCAGGTCGGCAGCGCCGCGCGTCTGCAGGGCTCGAAGGGCCAGCACCTCGCGGCCGGCCGCCGAGCGCCGCAGTCGCGCAGCCTGGGATGCCTTGCGCGCGTAGGGGATTCGCAACAGCGCCCACACGAGCACGGCGAGCGCGAAGGGCGTTGCCGCGGTGAGATATCCCAGCAGGTCGCCGAGGTCATCAATGCCGACGGCCATGTCGCGTCCGGCGAAGGAGATCTGTTTCGCGGCTCCGGCCGACTTGTCGAACGGTGACTGCAGTGTGTCTCCGACCAGCGGCACCTTGCGCAGCCGCTGCCCGGCCTCGCTGAGGTTGCCGCTCAGGCTGTCGGCGTTGGTCTCCAGCTTCTTGGCGCCCACCGTCGAGGCGTCTGCCGTGTCGTTCACTCGGTGCGCGATGCGCCACCAGGTCCACATCCACGCCAGCACGGCGAGGTCGAACACGATCTGACGGATCAACCGCACCGGTCGTTCGGCATACAGCTTCATCGGCCACCCCCAGCGCACATGAGCCAGAACCTACCCGGGCGAGCGGTGTCGGCGGCCGCCGCGGCAGGCACAATCGTGGCCATGGCGGTGACGATGCTTGACCGGGCGATCCGTGGGTGGATGGATCACCTGCGGGTCGAGCGCGGCGTCTCACCGCACACGCTCAAGGCCTACGGCCGCGACCTCGATCGCTATCGCAGCCACCTGGTCGGCCTCGGCATCACCGACCCGGCCGGCATCGGCGAAGCACAGGTGAGCGAATTCCTGGTGCATCTGCGGCAGGGCGACGACGAGCACCCACCGCTGGCCGCGTCCTCGGCCGCACGCACCCTGGTCGCCGTGCGGGGCTTCCACAAGTTCCTCGCGCTGGAAGGCGAGGTCACCAAGGACGCCGCGCAAGGCGTCGCACCGCCCACACCGGGACGCCGACTTCCCAAGGCGATCAGTCAGGACGAGGTGGGACGCCTGCTCGACGCGGCAGGTGTCGGCGACATGCCGGTTTCGTTGCGGGACAAAGCGATCCTGGAGCTCATGTACGGCATAGGCGCGCGGGTCAGCGAGGTGACCGGCCTCGACCTGGACGACATCGACCTGCAGACCGACACCGTCCGCGTCGTGGGCAAGGGCGACAAGGAACGGCTGCTGCCGCTGGGCAGTTTCGCCAAGGACGCCGTCCAGGCCTATGTGGTGCGCGCCCGGCCCGGTCTGGCCGCCAAGGGCAAAGGCACACCAGCGCTCTTCCTCAACCAGCGCGGCGGCAGGCTCAGCCGGCAGTCGGTGTGGAACGTCGTCCAGGTGTGCGGTGAGCGGGCGGGACTCAAGCAACACTTGTCGCCGCACACCCTGCGGCACTCGTTCGCCACCCACTTACTGGACGGCGGTGCGGACGTGCGGGTCGTGCAGGAACTACTCGGTCACGCCTCGGTCACCACCACACAGATCTACACGCTCGTGACCGTGCAACAGTTGCGCGAGGTCTTCGCCGGGTCGCACCCGCGGGCACGGTGACGGGCCGACGACTCACCGCCACGGACTTTCCAATAGGCTGGCCTGCGATCGGCGAGAGCCAGAGCACGTACTAGGAGTGATGTTGAGCCAGCAGGAGACCCTCGGTCCCACCGGCCGGCCGCTGCCGACCTTTCCTTCCCCTCCTCGTCTGGAGAGCCACGGGCCCGCGCGCATCATCGCGATGTGCAACCAGAAGGGCGGAGTGGGTAAGACGACCACGACGATCAACCTGGGTGCCGCGCTCGCTGAGTACGGCCGCAAGGTGCTCGTCGTCGACTTCGACCCGCAAGGTGCGCTGTCGGCGGGCCTCGGCGTCCGCAGCAACGAACTCGACCTGACGGTCTACAACCTCCTGGTCGAACGCGGCCATGACATCCACGATGTCATCGAGCCCTCCGGGGTGGCCAACCTCGACGTGTTGCCGGCCAACATCGATCTCTCGGCCGCCGAGGTGCAGCTGGTGGGCGAAGTGGCCCGCGAGATGATCCTCGCCCGCGTGCTGCGGCCGGTCACCGACGACTACGACGTCATCCTCATCGACTGCCAGCCCAGCCTCGGCCTGCTGACCGTCAACGCGCTCACCGCGGCGCACGGGGTGATCATTCCGCTGGAGTGCGAGTTCTTCGCAATGCGCGGCGTGGCACTGCTGGTCGAGACGATCGACAAGGTGACCGACCGCTTGAACCCGCGCCTGGAGATCGACGGCATCGTCGCCACGATGTATGACGGCCGCACCCTGCACAGTCGCGACGTCGTGCGCTCGGTGGTCGACCACTTCGGCGACAAGGTCTTCCACACCACGATCAACCGCACCGTGAAGTTCCCGGACGCCACCCTGGCCGCCGAACCCATCACCAAGTACGCGTCCAGCCACGGCGCTGCCGAGGCCTATCGACAGTTGGCTCGTGAGCTCATCGCCCGCGGCGACGCCGCCTGACGACGCCGAGGCGACCCCGAACCAGGAGGCCGTGCCCGGCGGCGTCCTCACCAAACGCGCCGTCTCGACGCCCTTCCAGGTGCATCTGGACGTCTTCTCCGGTCCGTTCGACCTGCTGCTCGGCCTGATCGCCAAGCACAAGCTCGACGTCACCGAGATCGCCCTGCACAAGGTGACCGACGAGTTCATCGCCCACATCCGGCAGGCCCAGAAGACCCATGCCGACTGGGATCTCGGGCAGGCCTCGGAGTTCCTGCTGATCGCCGCCACGCTGCTCGACCTCAAGGCGGCGCGCCTGCTGCCCAACTCCGGGCCGGAGGACGAGGAAGACCTCGCGCTCATCGAGGCCCGCGACCTGCTCTTCGCCCGGCTGCTGCAGTACCGCGCCTACAAGCAGGTCGCTGCTGCCTTCGATCAGCGCATGGCCACCGCAGGTCGCATCACCGCCCGGCAGGCGGGCCTGGAGGAGCAGTTCGCCGGGCTGCTCCCAGAACTGGTCATGAACGTCACGCCGGAGCAGCTGGCGATGATCGCCGCCGCCGCGATGGTGCCCAAAGCTGTGCCGTCGGTCGGTCTCGAACACCTGCACCAGGCCGCGGTGAGCGTGCGTGAGCAGGCCGACATCGTGGCCACCAAGCTCAAGGCGAAGCCGATCTCGTCCTTCCGCGAGCTCGTGGCCGATGCCAATTCCACCCTGGTGATCGTCGCGCGCTTCCTGGCCGTCCTCGAACTCTTCAAGGAGGCCGTGATCGTCTTCGAACAAGTAGAAGCTCTCGGTGACCTGACCGTCCGGTGGACGGCGGACGCCGACGCGCACGTGGAGGTCAGCGCGGAGTTCGACGAGGATGATCCGGCCCCCACGTCCACCCCGAACACTTCCGGCACCGACGAAGCGAGCACCGATGAGTGAGCCACCCCAGCACCTCGATGTCGAACTACCCGGGTCGGCACCGGCAGCCGAGCCCGAGGGCTTCGACGTCGACGACTTCCCCGGCGGTGCGCGCAGCACCATCGAGGCGATCCTGATGGTGGTCGACCAGCCGTTGACCGTGCTCGATCTCGCCGACGCCCTCGAACTCGAGGAAGCTGAGGTCCGCGAACACCTGGAAGCACTCGAGAGCGAATACGCCTCGCAACACAGGGGATTCGCACTGCGCGAGATCAACGGCGGGTGGCGTGTCTACAGCCGTCCGGCGTACGCGCCCGCGGTGGAGAAGTTCCTCATGGGCGGCCAGCAGGCCAAGCTCACCCAGGCGTCGCTGGAGACCCTTGCCGTCATCGCCTATCGGCAACCGATCTCGCGCTCGCGGGTGAGCGCGGTGCGCGGGGTGAATGTCGACGGCGTGATCCGCACCCTCACCACCCGCGGTCTCATCGCCGAGATGGGCACCGACGGCGAGGGCGGCGCGATGCTTTACGGCACGACGCCCTTCTTCCTCCAGCGCATGGGGCTGTCGTCCTTGGACGAACTGCCGGCGCTGGCCCCTTACCTTCCCGACACCGACGTCATCGACGAACTGATTGAGCAGGGACAAGCATGAGCACACCACGACGACCCGGCAACCAGGGCGGACGCCCGGCCAAGAAGAGCAATCACCGCAAGGGTTCGGGCACGAGCGCCAACCGCGGGGGAGCGCCGCGTCCGCCCAAGCGGCAGGCTCCCGAGCCGGTCGACGTGCACGACCCCGATGGCGTCCGCCTGCAGAAGCTGCTGGCGGCAGCGGGCGTCGGCAGCCGCCGCGTCTGCGAAAACCTCATCAGCGAAGGCCGCGTGTCGGTGGACGACCAGGTGGTCACCGAACTCGGCGTGCGGATCGACCCGCTCAAGCAGGTGGTGCACGTCGACGGCGAGCGCGTCGTGCTGGACGAGAGCCGTGTTTACCTGGCCTTCAACAAGCCGCTGGGCGTGGTGTCGACGATGAACGACGACCTGGGCCGCGAGTCGGTGGGCGACTACCTCACCCAGCGCAAGGAGCGTCTCTTCCACGTCGGCCGGCTGGACGCCGACACTGAGGGACTGTTGCTGCTCACCAACGACGGTGAGCTCGCCAACCGACTGCAGCACCCGCGGTACGGCGTGCCGAAGAAGTACCTCGCGGTGATCCCGGCACCGTTGCCGCGAGGTCTGGGCAAGGAACTGCGCGACGGCATCGAACTCGAAGACGGCGTCGCCCGGGTCGATTCCTTCAAGGTGGTCGACTCGCGGCCGGGCTGGGCGATGGTCGAGGTGGTGCTGCACGAGGGCCGCAACCGCATCGTGCGCCGCATGCTCGAGGCGGTTGGCCACCCGGTGGAATCGCTGGTGCGCACCGATGTGGGACCGGTGCGCCTCGGCGACCTGCGTCCGGGCAAGCTGCGTCCGCTCTCCTCCAGTGAGGTGGCTGCCCTCTACAAGGCAGCCGGGTTGTGACGCGGGTTCACATCATCGGCACCGGCCTGATCGGCACCTCGATCGGGCTGGCGCTCTCGCGAGCCGGTTATCCGGTGACGCTGCGCGATCCCTCGCCCACCGCGCAGGCGATCGCGCGTGACATGGGAGCCGGTGAGCTCAGCGACGAGGTCGACCCCGATGTCGTCGTGGTCGCTGCTCCGCCCGATGTCGCGGCCCGTGCGATCGCCGACGCCCTCGAACGGTGGCCGCACGCAGTCGTCACCGATGTCGCGTCCATGAAACTGCGGGTGCTGGACGACGTCGCCGCCTTGGGGGCCGACCTGCGCCGGTATGTCGGCTCTCACCCGATGGCCGGGCGCGAACGCTCCGGGGCGGTGGCGGCACGTGCTGATCTCTTCAACGGCCGCACCTGGGTGATCTGTCCCAATGAGCAGTCGGACGGCGTCGCGGTTGCCGCCGTGCAGGAACTGGCCACTGCGACCGGAGCAGTCGTCTCCACCATGCCCGCCGAGGAACATGACCGGGCAGTCGCGGCGGTCTCGCACGTGCCGCAGCTCGCGGCAAGCCTGGTGGCAGCGCGACTGCAAGACCTCTCCGATGAGGCAATTCGACTGTCGGGTCAGGGTATTCGCGATGTCACCCGCATCGCCGAGAGCGACCCGATGCTCTGGACGCAGATCCTGTCGGGCAATGCCGTAGCGATCGCGCCGGTGATCGACGCGCTCGTGGACGACCTCGCCCGCGTGCGGACAGCGATCGATGCGCTGGCCAACGGCGACGAGACCGGCGCCCGGCAGGTGCTGGCCCGCACCATTGCCGACGGCCAGGCAGGTCACGCCCGAATCCCGGGCAAGCATGGTGGTGCGCCGACCACGTACGCCACGCTCGTGGTCGTCGTACCCGACCGTCCGGGCGAACTGGGCCGACTGTTCGCCGACATCGGCGATGCCGGCATCAACCTGGAAGATTTGCGACTGGAGCACGGGGAGGGCGCGCCGGTCGGTCTGGCCGAGGTGTCGGTCATTCCGTCGGTGGCCCAGCGACTGCACGAAGAACTTTCGAAGAAGGGCTGGAGCGTTCATGAGTAGGACTGGCATCCGGGTGGCGATCGACGGACCGTCGGGCACCGGCAAGTCGTCGGTGTCCAAGATGGTCGCCCGCGAGTTCGGCTACGGCTACCTCGACACCGGTGCGATGTACCGCGCCCTCACCTGGTGGTGCGTCGACCAGCAGATCGACCTCGCCGATGTCGATGCCGTGGTGGCGCAGGCAAACAGCTTCGACCTGCGCATGGGCACCGACCCCTCGAATCCGACGGTGGCAGTGGGCGAACGGTCGATCGACCAGGAGATCCGCGAGCATGCGCTGACCGTGCTCATCGCGCCCGTGGCGACCAACCTCGGCGTGCGCGCCGTCATGAAGCAGCGGCAGCGTGACCTCATGGAGTCGCTGGCTGCCGAGCATGGGGGAGTCGTGGCAGAAGGCCGCGACATCACCACCGTCGTCGCCCCCGACGCCGAGGTGCGCATCCTGATGACGGCGAGCGAGGAAGCTCGTCTCGCGCGCCGTTCCAAGGAGCTCAGCGCATCGGTCGAGGCCACGCGCGCCCAGATCGTCGACCGTGACCGATCCGACGCCACCGTGTCGCAGTTCCTGACAGCCGCCGACGGCGTGACCACCATTGACACCTCGCAACTCACCTTCGAACAATCGGTGCAGGCAGTGCTGCAGGTGATCGGGGAGGCGACCGGGCGTGGCTGAGGTGGAATTCGATCGAGGGTGGTCTGATCGCGGACGCCGCATCGGCAACCGACTGGTCAAGACCGGCTACCGGGCCAAGGCCCTCCACCCAGAGCGCGTGCCAGTAACTGGTCCGGTGATCATCGTCTCTAACCACACCGGTTTTCTCGACGGCCCCGTCGTGTTCTGCCTCGCGCCCCGCACCGTGCATTTCCTGGTGAAGAAGAGCTACTTCAAGTCGGTCTGGGGCAAGGTGCTGACCGGAGTGGGGCAGATCCCGATCGAGCAGCGCACGGGTGACAGAGAAGCACTCGCGGCAGCGAAATCGCTTCTGGCACAGGGATATGCGGTCGGTATCTTCCCCGAGGGCACCCGCGGCTCAGGCACGGTCGAGACCGCGCACCAGGGCGCGGCCTGGCTGGCTCTGCAGACCGGGGCGCAGATCATCCCCACCGCCACGCTCGGCACGCGGGGCACCGGCAGCGGACGCGAGTCGTGGCCCAAGCCGGGAGCCCGCCTGCGGGTGGTTTTCGGTGAGGCCTTTGCGTTGCCCGACTACACCGGCGTGCCCGGACGACAGAAGCTGGCCCTTGCCACCGAGGAGATCCGCGAGCGCCTCGCGCGGCAGGTGTCCGCAGCCGTCGTCGAGACCGGGCTGGTGCTGCCGAGCGATGCACCGCCACCACCCTCGAATTGACCACTTCGACGGCGCGGCCAGATTGACCAACCCGTTTCGCCAACAGTGGTGGCGTCGGGGATGATGGGTCAATGACTGAGCAGACGCCGACGACCACGCCCGACGACTCCTCGGTCGAGCACGCGCTGCGGGTGGGCCTGGAAGACTTCGACCTCAACGAGGACGACCACGCGCTTCTGGAGGCCGGCGGCGATTTCGACCCCGACGCTGCCGGTGAGGACGCCCGGCCCGTGGTGGCGATCATCGGACGGCCCAATGTCGGCAAGTCGACGCTGGTCAACCGCGTCATCGGGCGCCGCGAGGCCGTGGTCGAGGACGTCCCCGGCGTCACCCGTGACCGCGTCGCCTACGACGCCGAATGGAGCGGGCGCAACTTCACCCTCGTCGACACCGGCGGGTGGGAGATCGATGCCCGGGGCATCCACCTGCGCGTGGCCGAGCAGGCCGAGGTGGCCATTGATCTTGCCGATGCCGTGCTTTTCGTCGTCGACGCCACGGTCGGCGCCACCGACACCGATGAGGCAGTCGTGAAGCTGCTTCGCCGTTCGGGCAAGCCGGTCATCCTCATTGCCAACAAGGTCGACGACCAGCGCACCGAGGCCGACGCAGCGATGCTGTGGTCCTTCGGTCTGGGTCAGCCGTGGCCCGTTTCGGCGCTGCACGGTCGTGGCACCGGTGACGCGCTCGACGCGCTGCTGGACGTGCTGCCGGAGAAGTCGGCGGTGTCCGGTGCCTACCAGCGCGGTGGCCCGCGCCGCGTGGCTCTCGTCGGACGTCCCAATGTCGGTAAGTCGTCGTTGCTCAACAAGCTCGCCGGCGAAGACCGCGTGGTCGTCGACAATGTTGCCGGCACGACCCGTGACCCGGTCGATGAGTTCATCGAACTCGGTGGCAAGACATGGCGATTCGTCGACACCGCCGGCATCCGTCGCCGGGTGCACCAGACGCGCGGCGCCGATTTCTACGCCTCGCTGCGCACCCAGACCGCGATCGAGAAGGCCGAGGTGGCCGTCGTCCTCATCGATGCCGAGGAGTCGATCGCCGAGCAGGACATCCGCGTGATCCAGCAGGTCATCGACGCCGGCCGGTCGCTGGTGATCGCGTTCAACAAGTGGGATCTGCTGGACGAGGAGCGTCGCTACTACCTGGAGAAGGAGATCGAGCGCGAACTCGTGCAGATGCCGTGGGCGCCGCGGGTCAATCTGTCGGCCAAGACCGGCCGCCATGTCGACCGGCTCGTGCCTTCGCTGGAGACCGCTCTCGACTCCTGGGACACCCGCATCCCGACCGGTCGCCTCAACGCGTTCATCGGGGAGATCGTCGCGGCCCACCCGCACCCGGTGCGCGGCGGTAAACAGCCTCGCATCCTGTTCGCCACCCAGGCCTCCACGCGTCCGCCGCGTTTCGTCATCTTCGCTTCCGGCTTCATCGAGGCCGGTTACCGGCGATTCCTCGAGCGCCGGTTGCGCGAGGAGTTCGGCTTCGAGGGCACGCCCATCGAGATCTCGGTGCGGGTGCGGGAGAAGCGCAAGCAGCGCTGATCGGGTCTGGTCAGCGTTCGCAGCTGAACAGGTCGGCGACCTCGCACTGCAGCACATCGCACAGGGCAGTGAGTGTGGTGAACCTGATCGCCTTGCCACGGTTGTTCTTGAGCACCGAGAGGTTCACCACGGTGACCCCCACCGCGTCGGCCAGGGCCTGCAGGGTCATGTCGCGTTCGGCGAGCAACTGATCGAGGTGACAGACGATCCGGTGCGGTTCGTCGACCGGCACTCAGATCACGCCTTCCAGGTCTTCGCGCATCCGGGATCCTGCTGCGAAAGCCTCGCTGATCACGGCCGTCAACAGACCGAGCACAAGCGGTAGGAAGCTGATCTGCACGCTGAATCCGTTCGGTTGGAGCAGGTCAGTCAGGCCGGCTTGTGAGATGACGACGATGTCGCCTGCGCTGGAAGCGAACGGGACCGCGATACCGCCGACGATGAGCAGCGCCGAGAGCGCCCGCAGTCGCCGGACGTTCTGCGGTCGGAAAGGACGACCAGCCGACACGTCTCGCGCGACTGCATGGATGAGCCACAGTCCGGTGATCATCAATG
The DNA here is from genome assembly GCF_017654605.1 of Yimella sp. cx-51. Classification (GTDB taxonomy): domain Bacteria; phylum Actinomycetota; class Actinomycetes; order Actinomycetales; family Dermatophilaceae; genus Yimella. The sequence continues at coordinate 1,691,462 of NZ_CP072113.1, read as the reverse complement.
CTGCGATGAGCAGGCCGGGCAGCAGGAAAGCAAGATGGGCGGTCGCTCCCTGCGAAGGCACCTCCACCTGTGCCGATCCGAAGTCGTACTTCAGCTGAGCCGAGTCGAGGGCAGGGGCGGTGGCGTCACCGTCGTAGGTGACCGGGATCGGGTCGCCGTTGATCCAGCGCCACAGCGGCACGCCGACCGCCGTGATGGCCACGGCGATGGCGCCGATTCCGAGCACGATGCTGAGGAAGGCGCGGTCGGCGGCACCGAAAGACATGCGGCTGCGCGGTGTGGTTCGGGTCATGTCGATCACTCCAGAGGTCGGTTGTGGATTCGTGCTATCGAAAAACGATATGCATATCGTTTTTCGATGTCAACAATTCACGCTGAAAACTTCGTGGTCAGCGCAAGCCACTACACGACCGGCGACAGGACTAGCTGTCGCGAGTGACTTCGACAGGGGTGTTCCGGACCAAGGACGTCGACGACGTCCTGAAGCAGAACGAGGAGAAGGGAGACGGCCACCATCACGCCCGCCTGAGCAAACGCCTGTCGTCCCTGTGACCTCATGGGTTTCGGCATCGGCATCGTCATCGGAACGGGCATCTTCACGCTGACCGGTGTCGAGGCGAAGAACCATGCCGGACCGGGCATCGTGATCTCGTTCGCGATCGCCGGTGTGGTGGCCATGCTCGCCGCGCTCTGTTACGCGGAGCTCGCTGCGGCTGTGCCGCGGCAGGTAGCTCCTACACCTACGCCTACACCGCGATCGGGTGAGATCTTCGCCTGGATCATCGCGCGGGACCTCATCCTGGAGTTCGCGCTCGGAGCCGCGGTCGTGTCTCGTGGCTGGTCGGGATATCTCCAGGAATCCTTCGGGCGTCATCTGCACGGTGCTCTACCTGGCCGTGTGCCTGGTGCTCACCGGAATGGTGAAGTTCGACCAGATCTCCGAAGGTGAGCCGATCGCCGACGCCTTCGACCAGGTCGGGATGGGCCGGGCGAAGGTGCTCGTCGGAATTGCCGCGGCTGGCTTGATCTCGGTGATCCTCGTCGACATCGTCGCCATGGGGCGCGTCGGCTTCGCGCTCTGCCGCAGCCACTCCAAGCTTTCGGGTGCCGCTCAGGCGCGGGCCGTTGAGCAGGAGATGGGCGAGAACGAGATGCGCGACTGATCCGCGCTGGTTGTTTCGAGTAGATGCGAGGCGGGCGGAACTCTTCAAGAGTTCCGCCCGCCTCGTTGGTGAAGATCGTGCCGTGAGGCGTCAGTTGCCTTGTCCGGCAAGGTGATCGGCGTAGGCGGGCAGATCGAGGACGCCGTTGCCGCTCAAGCCGATCAGGATCGACTTCTCCTCGCCGGTCTCGGCGAGGCGCTTGGCTTCGCGCACCGCGCCGGCGATGGCGTGGGTCGACTCCGGTGCCGGGATCAACCCTTCAGCGCGCGCGAAGATGACGCCCGCCTCGAAGGCTTCGTCCTGGCCGATCGCCAAAGCCTCCATGAGCCCCAGGTGCACTGCGTGCGAGACCATCGGCGACATCGCGTGGTAGCGCAGCCCGCCGGCGTGGATCGGGTCGGGCACGAAGTCGCGGCCGAGGGTGTACATCTTCATCAGCGGCGTGAGGCCCGCGACGTCACCGTGGTCGTACTCATAAGTGCCCTTCGTCAGCGACGGGCAGGCTTCGGGCTCGACCGCGACGAGTCGTGAGGTGGTGTTGCCGTCGAGATTCTCCCGAAGCAGCGGGAAGGTGAGCCCGGCGAGGTTGGACCCACCACCGGCGCAACCGAAGACGACGTCCGCCTGCGTCTCGCCGAAGATGGCGAGCTGCTTGAGCACCTCCTCGCCGATCACCGTCTGGTGCAGCATCACGTGGTTGAGCACCGACCCGAGGGCGTAGCGCGCCTCAGGGTCCGTTGCGGCAGCTTCAACGGCTTCGGAGACCGCCATACCGAGCGAGCCGGTGGTGCCCGGGAACTGCTCACGCATCTGCCGGCCCGACTCGGTGAGTTCGGACGGAGAGGAGTGGATGGTTGATCCGTAGGTCTCGATCATCATGCGGCGGTACGGCTTCGACTCGTACGACGCGGCGACCTGCCACACCTCGCAGGTCATGTCGAACATCGCGCACGCCATCGCCAGCGAGCTGCCCCATTGGCCGGCACCGGTTTCGGTCGTGACCTTCTTCACGCCGTCCAGGTGGTTGTAATAGGCCTGTGCCACAGCGGTGTTCGGCTTGTGCGAGCCCACCGGGGACGAACCTTCGTACTTGTAATAGATGCGCGCCGGGGTGCCGAGCACCTTCTCCAGGTTGCGGGCACGCACCAGGGGAGAGGGCCGCCACGTCTTGTAGATCTCACGCACCCGCTCCGGGATCTCGATGAACCGCTCGTCCGAGACTTCCTGGGCGATCAGACCCACGGGGAACAGCGGCGCCAGGTCATCCGGACCCACCGGCTCCTTGGTGCCAGGGTGCAGATGCGGCGGCAACGGCTCGGGGAAGTCGACCAACAGGTTGTACCAATGGGTCGGGATCTGCGATTCGTCGAGGACGACTCGGGTCAGCTCTTCGGGCATGCGTTTCCTCCTGATGGGTCTGCTCTGCGCCCGAGGCTAGGTGAGCAGGTTCGCCCGCGTCGGCTGATTCCGCACTTCGTCCGGAGGGCGAACAAGACCAGCCTGGCGGCGTCGAACTCATCAAAACCAAAACGGGCTCTAACTCCGCGTTTCCGCAGGTCAGAGCCCGTTTTGCTGTGTCGGGCTGACAGGATTTGAACCTGCGACCCCTTGACCCCCAGTCAAGTGCGCTACCAAACTGCGCCACAGCCCGTCGGCTCGTTGCTGAACCTCCGGAATATTAGCCGACCCCTCCCGCCTCGCACGAATCGGCCTCGCCTGACCGGACGCCGGGCCGATCTCAACCGCGTGGGCAGTAGGGAACAATGGCGTTCGATCCACCTCGGATCCCACACCAGAGGACAGATTCTTCGTGAACCGACACACGCTCCGATTCCTGCGCGCCGGCGTCACGGCGCTGGCCGCGACCGCTTTGGTGGCAACGGGCGGCTCCGCGGAGGCGGCGTCCGCACCCTCGAACCTCAGGACTGTTGCGACGCTTGCTGATTCGGCGCCGGTGAAGCAGCCCGGCCCGCGCTCGGAGCGTGCGGTTCGCGGTGTGCCGGTCAACCCGAAGCAGCACGTGCTCACTCAGCCCGACGGCCGCAAGATCGTGGCGCGGCGGCACGGCGACTCGGCGCGTAACTGGTGGACCAGCAACGGCGCCACCATCGTCAAGGATAAGACCGGCACGTGGCGATATGCGACATCCCTCGACGCCAAGGGTCAGCCCGCCGCGGCAGGCGCACCGGTCTCGGATGCAGCCCCCGCGCCGAAGGCCGCCAAGGGCCTGAAGCCGAGCCGTGACGCTGTCGCCGTCCCGACCAATCCCGCGCCGCAAGGCGCTTCGGCGCTGACCAACGTGGGTTCGCAGAAGACGGTTGTCATCCTTGCGCAATTCAGCAATCGCAGCTCAGTCGGATCGACGCCGGCGCAGTGGGCTTCCAGCTTCTTCGGCAGCACCAATAGCGTGCGGGCGTATTACAAGGTGGCCAGCTACAACAAGCTCGATGTCGCACCCGCGGCAGAGACCAGCGGTGCCGCTGACGGCGTGATCGGATGGGTGACGCTTCCGATGGCGCATCCAAACTATGGCGCGGAAGTGGGCGCCTCGGCGCAGCAGGTGACAGCGGAAGCCATCAAGGCGGCCAATCCCTACATCGACTACTTGTCCTACGACACCAACGGTGACGGTGTCATCTCACCGAACGAGCTGCACATCACCGTGATCGCCGCGGGTTACGAAGCGTCGTACGCCGGGCAGGACTCTTCCTGTGCGCCGAACCTGTGGGCCCACCAGTGGAGCTTGTCCACGCCGCCCACGGTCGACGGCGTGAGGGTCGGCGGCCAGGGGTACACGCAGTTCGGCGAATCGCACTGCGAGAAGGCATATCCCGGCGAGGCTCACCGGGCGACGATCGGTGTGATGGCCCACGAGTTCGGCCACGACCTGGGGTGGCCCGACCTCTACGACACCGACTTCTCCAGCGAAGGAGTGGGCGACTGGAGCCTCATGGCGTCCGGTGCGTGGGGCACCAAGCCGGGAAGTCAGACGCCGGGGGACGCACCGATTCTTCCGGACGCTTGGAGCAAGTACGTGCAGGGATGGATCAACCCCACGCCGATCACCGGCACCTCGACGGTGGCAGTCGGTCAGGCAGCAACCGCCAACTCGACCTATCGACTGCTCGACAACCCCGGCGGTGCCGAATACAACTGGAGAATTGGCGGCACCGGTGAGTACTTCCTGGTGGAGAACCGCCAGCCGACCGGGCTCGACATCGCCCTTCCCGGCTGTGGCCTGCTGGTCTACCACGTCGACGAGACCCGGCGGGACAACGACAACGACGGGGCGCGACTGGTCGACGTCGAGGAAGCGGACGGCAACAACGGCCTTGACCGTCCGCGGTACGTCGGGTCCGCCGCTGATCCGTGGCACGGTGTGACCGGACAAACATCGTTCAATTCTTCGTCCACGCCCAACTCGTTCACCAATGCCGGTGCCAGCACCCCCGCAGCAATGACAGCTACCGGCGGCTGCGCGTCGACCATGAACGCCACGCTGTCCGCGGGCCCGACCGGACCCTCGGCGGGCACTTTCGTTCCCGTCGCCCCCGCCCGTGACCTCGACACCCGCACGACGACGAAGGTGGCGGCGAACCAGGCGGTCGACGTGCAGGTGACGGGTCGCAACGGGGTACCGATCGCGTCGCAGGTCGACGCCGTCGTGCTCAACGTGACCGCCGTGCAGCCGACGGTGAGCGGGTACGCCACGATGTTCCCGGCCGGAACCACGCGGCCGACAGCCTCCAACCTCAACTTCAGGTCTGGAGTTACGGCGACCGCGAACCTTGTCATTGCCAAGGTCGGAGCGACCGGTGCCGTCACCATCCACAACGGCTCCTCGGGAGGGACCCACTACCTGGCCGACGTCGTCGGCTACTACCTGAAGGCCGGCGCGCCGGCGGGCAGCAAGTACACCCCGACCAGCCCACGGCGCATTCTCGACACCCGCACTGACTCAGCACTCGGAGCCGCGCAGACGCGGCCGCTCACCGTGGCCGGTGGCACGACCGGCGTGCCGAGCAACGCCACCGGTGTCGTGATGAATGTGACTGCGACCAACACAACGGCGAGTTCCTACCTCACGGTCTATCCGAACGGACGCTCCCGCCCGACCGCGTCGAATCTGAACTGGCCGAGCGGCACGGCCGCGATCGCCAACCTCGTCTACACCCCCGTCGGTACCAACGGGCAGGTGCGCCTCTACAACTCCGCTGGAAACACTCACCTGTTGGCCGATGTCGTGGGCTGGTTCGGACCGTCCGGTCAGTTCGTCTACCACCCGACCGCGCCGAAACGGATCGTTGACACCCGGGTGCCGCTCGGTGTGCCCGCCAAGGCTCGCCTCGGCGCCGCCCGCACGATGACCGTCGATCTCACCGGGGGCACCACGGGCATTCCGGACGACGCGAAGGCTGTGGTGGTCAACGCCACGGCGGCCAACACCACGGCAGGCAGTTACCTCACCGTGTGGCCGGCCGGTAACGCTCGCCCGACAGCCTCCAGCCTCAACTGGGCAGCGGGTCAGACCGTGCCCAACCTGGTCTCCACGGTCGTGGGGAGCGGGGGAGCCACCTCGGTCTACAACAGCGCCGGCGTCACCGACGTCATCATGGACCTCGGAGGCTGGTACGGCCTCTGACGGTCATCCGGCCAAAGCGATCCTGGTGATCGCCTCGGTCAGGATCTGCGGTGAGGTGGCGAAGTTGAGCCGCGCGAAGCCGCGCCCGGTGACCGGCCCGTACTGGATGCCGCTCGACAACGCAACGCCTGCGGTGCTGCGCCAGTGGGACGCGGGATCGTCGCCCAATCCCGTTGCGCGACAGTCGAGCCAGGCCAGATAGGTGGACGCCGGCGGCGTGTAGGCGATGTTCGGCAGGTGCTCGCTGAGCAGGTCGGCGAGCAGGTGCCGGTTCGCGTCCAGCTCGGTGCGGAGTTGGCGCAGCCAGTCTCGGCCGTCCCGGAAGGCAGCGACGTGCGCCAGGATGCCGAAGTGACTGGCTCCGTGGGTGTGCATGTCATGCATGAGCCGCAGCCGCGGGTCGACGTTCTCGCCGGAGATCACCGCGGCGGACTTGAGAGCCGCGAGGTTCCAGGCCTTGGACGCCGAGATCACGCTAAAACCGGTCGACCCTCCAGGCACCGTCAGGTAGGGGGTGAACGCGCCCTCGAACACCAAGGGCGCATGGATCTCGTCCGACACCACGGTCACGCCGTACTGGTTCGCCACTTTGGCGAGAGCGGTCAGCTCAGCCGCGGTGTGCACGGTGCCGGTCGGGTTCTGCGGGTTGCTCAGCAGGTACGCCGAGCGGCGGCCGGTTGCTGACACCCGGGCGAACTCGATTTCGATTGCGGCCAGATCAAGACGGCCGTCGGCGCCCAGCGGTGCGTCAGCCGCGTGCCGTCCGAGCATGTCGATGAATCCGTGGAAGGAGTCGTAACAGGGGGAGGAGACCACGATGCTGCCCTCGACATCGGTCACCTCGCGCAGCACCTCTGCCACGCCGATCATCGCATCGGCGACCACGGTCACCCGCGAGGCCGGAATCCGCCATTCCCATGTGTCGGAGGCGAATTCGGCGAGCGCCTCGGCATACCGCGGCCCCCAGCCGTAACCGGTGTCGCCGCGTCGCACCGCTGCAGAGATGCTCTCCACCACAGCCGGGCACGGCTGCGCGTCCATCTCAGCCACCCACAACGGCAGCACGTCTGGGCCGAAGGCCTCCCACTTGACGCTGGTGTGGGTTGAGCGCGCCTGGGCGGAGGTGGCCGTGAGGATCTCGTACTCCATGACCTGGAGCCTACGAGCCATGGATGCCGGCCCCGCGCTCTGCTCCAGAACTGCCCTAGCCTGATCGCCATGGGTATGGGGAGCGGCACGGCTCAACTGAATTGCCGAGTGTGGCGCGACGGCGAGTTGGTCGCGCAGACGGTGGGCCGCGACGAGATCCTGGCATCGCTGCGTGACCCCACCACGCTGGTGTGGCTCGACCTCGTCGACGCCAGCCCGGCGCACCTCGAGCCCTTGATCGAGGCGCTGCACCTTCCGCCGACCGAGGTGGAGGACGCATTCGCCAGGCACGAGCGCCCGAAAGTGAGCCGACACGGTGACCACCTGTTCTTCACCGCATATTCGGCGCAACTCGTGGGTGGCGATCGCCGCGACGACCACCAGGACCGGCTCGAGGTGCACCAGATATCGGGCTTCATGCTGCCGGCGGCGCTGGTCACGATCAGGGGCAGCGACTTCGACATGGAGCCCGTACTGCGCACCTGGGACGACAACGCCGACCTGCTGCAGTACGGTCCCCGCGCGCTGGTGCACGGGCTGATGGACACGATCGTCGACGGTCACTTCGCCACCATCCAGACCCTCGATGACGAGATCGAACGCCTTGAGGACGTGCTCTTCGAAGCCGACCGCACCGGTCCGCACTTCCTGCGGGAGGTCTATGCGATGCGCAAGAACCTCGTCGCGCTGCGGCGAGTCGTGCTGCCGATGCGCGAAGTGGTCAACGGACTGCTACGGCACGCCGGACGAACGAACACCGAGCTCGACAGCTGGTTCGACGATCTCTACGACCACATCCTGCGCGCCGCCGAATGGACAGAATCCCTGCGCGACATGGTCACCTCGCTGTTCGAGACGAACCTGTCGTTGCAGGACGCACGACTCAACACCACCATGCGTCAACTGGCAGCCTGGGCGGCCATCATTGCCGTACCCACGGCAATCACCGGGTGGTTCGGACAGAACGTGCCCTACCCAGGGTTCTCCAAGCCCGCGGGTCTGTGGATGAGCGCGGTGCTGATCGTCGCCCTGTCGAGTGGGCTGTGGTGGGTCTTCCGCAAGCGGGGTTGGTTGGGCCGTTCGCTCTGAGCGGCCTCAGAAGTCGATGCAGCCGAGGTCGCAGCCGTCGCAGCCGTCCAGGCACCCGTCCGCCTCGCTGAAGATGTCGCTGGCCGAGGAGGTGAAGTCGCCGAAGGCGCTGGTGACGTCGGCCAGGCCGCCGGCGATGTCGACACCGCTGGCCACGTCGATCAGGGCGCCGATTCCGTCACCGGCAAGGTTGAGGACGCCGTCCATCGCATACCACGCCATCGGATCGAACATCACATCGCCGAAATCGCCCATCGCCCCGTCGAACTGGGCCCGCTTCATGACGTCGCCGATGACCTTCGCCCATCGGTCGGCCAGCCCGAAGACGATGGCGAACGGCAGGTAGCGGGTGAAGAGCCCGGCCGCTTCCTCGAACTTGATCTGATCGGCCTCGGCGGTGGCGAGGTACTTCTCGAAGCCGAGAGTCTGGATGCGGGCGGCGGTGCCTTCTGCAGTGCGCGGAGCACGTCCGCGTCCGAGCGTGAAGAACAGCACGGCGGCAACCGCCGTCGCGGCAGGAATCGCAAAGGCGTACACGGCGTCCTGCTGCTTCCACAGCTGGTACGCCCCACCGGCTGCCACCGCGCTGCCGATCAACAGCAGAATGCCGATCACCGTCGTCCATGAGCTGCGCGATCGCGGGTGCCTGCGATACCAACCGCGGTTGATCATCTCTCGGTAGAGATCGATCTGCACTTGGCGCAGCGTCAGACCGAAGTGCTGCTTGAGCGTGCTCATCAACACGGGTGCACCGTGCGGGAAGAGCGCGGCCATCATTCTCTGCTCGGCCGGGGAGAGCTGATCGTCTTGCGGCGCATGGGTGTTCGGCACCAAGCGCCAGTCGTTCGCGCCGAGCTTCTCGATGACGAACCACCCGCGCAACGACAGATCGACCAGCATCGCCGCGAGGTCGCGCGCATCGACCTTGCCGTCAACAACGGTGCCGGCAACCGCCGGGCCGATGCCCCGGGGAGGGGAGAAGGCCACCGCGACCGTGCCCTTCCATTCCTTGCCCCCGCGCACCCGCCTGGTCGACGCCGCTCGCGGGTCGGCGGGCAACAGTCCTGGGGTGACGCCGGTGAACTCCTCGTCGCGGCGGCGCCACCACAACCAGACCACGGCGATCACCGCGAACAACAACACCACTGCAGAGACGCCCAATGCCTCCACGTCAGTCTTCGTCACGTGCCCCGACCTCCGACGTACTCTCGTGCCATGTCCGTCCCGACCCTACGTTCATCACTCGACGCCGAACTCGGGCGCCTCCCGGCTGTGGACAACTGATGGGGCGTCGCACGGCACGCAGGCGGCTCACCCAGGTCTCGTTCACCGGCGCGCAGGTGCGCATCAGGGAGCGCGCCGAGGAGGTTGCGGTCGAGGAGCCCTTGGAGATCCGGGTGGCGGGGCAGACCGTCACCGTCACGATGCGGCTCCCCGGCAACGACATGGAACTCGTCCACGGGCTCCTGGTGGCCGAGGGCATCGTGCACGCCAAGGACGATGTATTGGTCGCGAGGTACTGCGCCGACACCGACACCATGAATGTCATCGACGTGACGCTCAGCGACGGCCCGCGTCCGCTCCCGGTGAACGCCCAGCGCACGCTGGTGATGCACGGCGGCTGTGGGCTCTGCGGCAAGGCGAGCATCGACGCGATCACCGGCTCCTGCCCGCCCGCGACGGTCGAAGTGGATGTCGTCGACGCGAGCGTCATTCGCGGGCTCGCTGACAAGCTGTTGGCACAGCAACCGGTCCGGGCTCGCACCGGCGGGACGCATGGCGCCGGTCTGTTCACCCGCAGCGGAGACCTGGTCGTAGCCCGGGAGGACATCGGGCGACACAACGCCGTCGACAAGGTGATCGGCTGGTCGGTCATGAACGACCACGACCGCAGCGCGGACGTGCTGATGGTGTCGTCCCGGGCCTCCTTCGACATCGTGCAGAAGGCAGCCATGGCCGGAATCGGGGTGCTGTGCTGCGTCTCGGCTCCGTCGGAGTTGGCCATCGATGCTGCTCAGGAAACCGGAGTCACCCTGGTGGCCTTCGACCGTGGTGACCGCTTCACCATCTGTACCCATGCCAAACGGATCACGATCGGAGCACAGCCCGCACCTGCATCGGACGCTGTCGGCGTCGACGCATAGGCTTCGCCGCGTGGAATCGACGAATGGGGTGAGCGGGCGCATCGTGACAGTGCCCAACGCCTTGTCGTTCCTCCGGCTGCTCGGCGCACCCTTCTTCTTCTGGCTGATCCTTGCCGAGCACGACTGGTGGGCACTGCTGGTGCTGGTGATTTCGGGCTTCACCGACTACGCCGATGGCAAACTGGCCCGCCTGCTCAATCAGACCTCCCGCCTGGGCCAACTGCTCGATCCTGCGGCCGATCGCCTCTACATCCTGGCAACGATCGTCGCGCTCGCCATCCGCGAGGTCATCCCGTGGTGGCTGGTGAGCGTGCTGCTGGGTCGCGAGGTCTTCGTGGCTGCTCTCGGCCCGGTCATTCGCCGTCACCGGTTGCCGTTGCCCCCGGTTTCCTTCATCGGCAAGGCGGCCACGTTCAATCTGATCTACGCCTTCCCGTTGGTGTTGCTCGGCGAACAGGGCGGCGCAGTCGGCGAGTTCGCACGTCCGCTGGGTTGGGCTTTCGTGTGGTGGGGTACGGCGCTCTACTGGGTGGCCGGCTTCTTCTACGCCGTCCAGGTGCGCCAGATGGTTCATGACAAGAGCGCCCGGACACGCTGATGCGGTTACGCCTGCCCAAGCTCGCGCCCGAGCGACAGCCTGGTCCCCGAGATCCGGCGGCGTCCATGAGCCTCATCAATGACGTCATCCGGCATCCGCTCGACCCCGCGTACGAGGCGGAAGCGCAGAAGCGCCGGGCCGCGGGCCTGCCGCCGTCGTCCGGCACCCACTCGCCCCTGCTCGTGCTCGCGGTCTTCCTCATCGGCTTCGGCCTGGCCATGAGCGCCATGGCGCTGCGGGTGCCGCTGGGCGAGGCCAAGAAGACCCATGACCAACTCGTCTCGCGGATCAACGACGGTCAGAAGCTGATCGACACCCGCTCCGGCTCGGTGAAGTCGCTCGACGGCGAGATCGCTCGGCTGCAGGACTCCGCCCTGGCCCGGAGCAACAAGCCGGACGTCAGCAATGACCTGCGCGACCTGGAGACCCTCACCGGGGCGGTCGCGGTCACCGGAGCCGGGGGAGTGCTCACGGTGAAGGACTCCACCGGTGCCGGCACGGACGCGCAGGGCGACCCACGCAGTGGTTCTTCCGATACCGGCCGGGTCAGCTCCTCCGACCTGCAGGTGGTCGTCAACGGGTTGTGGCAGGCCGGCGCCGAGGCCATTTCGATCAACGGCCAACGGCTGACCTCGCTCAGCGCGATCCGGTTCGCGGGGCAGGCGATCCTGGTCAACTTCCGTCCACTCGTGCCGCCCTACGCCATCTCGGCGATCGGACCCTCGACGATGTACGCCGACTTCCAGAAGAACAGTGGCGGCACCTACCTGGCCGGTCTGACGAAGGGCTTCGGCATCTCCTCGGCCTACGACGCCCGCAAGAACCTCTCGATCCCGGCGGCACCGTCGGTCGCCCTGAACTATGCACGTTCCGCGAAGGAGAACAAGTGATTCCTGCTCTCGGCCTGGTGGCCGGTCTCGTGCTCGGTGTCGTGTTGTCCCCGGACGTCCCGCTGTGGCTGCAGCCGTATCTGCCGATCGCCGTCATCGCCGCGCTCGACGCAGTGTTCGGCGCGGTGCGAGCGGTGCTCGACGGCATCTTCGACGACAAGGTCTTCGTCGTGTCGTTCCTGTCCAACGTGTTGGTCGCCGCCTTCATCGTCTTCCTCGGTGACCAGCTGGGAGTCGGTTCGCAACTGTCGACGGGTGTGGTCGTCGTGCTGGGTCTGCGCATCTTCAGCAATGTTGCCTCCATCCGTCGACACCTCTTCCACGCATGAGCCAGCAACAGGACGACTCCACTCCCACCTCTGGTCAGGGCCCGGTCAGCACCAAGTCGCAGGGCTGGGGACGCCTGGCCCGCATGGGCCGGCCACGCCTGACCAAGGCCAATCTGCTGTCGACAGTGCTCGCGCTGCTGCTCGGGTTCGCGATGGTCACCCAGGTGCAGCAGTACCGTGCCTCGGGCCTGGAAAACATGCGTCAGGAAGACCTCGTGACGCTGCTCGACGGTGTCAACCAGCAGGGGAACAAGCTCGGTCAGGACATCGACCGGCTCACCCGCACCCGCGACTCGCTGCGTTCCGGCGGCGGTGACGCCGCAGCGGTCAAGGCCGCCGAAGACCGTCTCGCGGCGCTCGGCATCCTCGCCGGCACCATGCCGGCGACCGGCCCGGGCATCGAGATCACCGTGACTGATCCCTCGAGCAAGATCTCCGCCAACAACATGCTCGACACCGTCCAGGAGTTGCGGGACGCCGGCGCCGAAGCGATCCAGATCGGCTCGGTGCGGGTGGTGGCGAACAGTTGGTTCGGCACCTCGCTCGAAGGCAAATTGATCGTCGATGGGCACGTGCTGACCGGCCCTTATGTCGTTCGCGCGATCGGCGACTCCCACACCATGTCGACCGCCCTCGCCATTCCCGGTGGAGTCGTGGAGACGTTGCGCCAGTTGGGAATTAGCGCCGCCGTGCAGTCGAAGAGCTCAATTGCGGTGACTGCGTTGCGGTCCGAGAAGACGCCTGGATACGCTCAGCCGGACACATCACCGCGATAACGCGCCTTGCGACAGGAGACATGATGAGCGAGCTCGACTACCCGGCCGACCTTCGTTACACGAGCGACCACGAATGGGTGCAGGACAAGGGCGACGGTGTCGTGCGCATCGGCATCACCTCTTTCGCACAGGACGCGCTCGGCGATGTCGTCTACGTGAGCACGCCGACCGTGGGCGACACCCTGTCGGCGGGCGACTCGTGCGGCGAGGTCGAGTCGACCAAGTCGGTGAGCGACCTCTACGCGCCCCTCGAGGGCGAGGTCACCGCGGTCAACGAGCAGCTCGAGGCCACGCCCGAGTTGGTCAACTCCGACCCCTACGGCGAGGGCTGGATGTATGAACTCAAGCTGGCCGACGCCGATGCTGCTGGCGAACTGCTCGACGTCGACGCCTACAAGGCATCGCTGAGCTGACCTGTCCCGACGACGAATTGACATAGGCTCTCCGGATGAATGATCAGCGCAACCCCTACGCAGGCCAGCCCGCGGGCGACGCCACGGCTCGTTTCACCGTGGGCTCCGACGCCCTGGTACCGGCCGAATTCGCCGGGGAGCTGGGTCTGTCGCAGTCCGACCAGGCAATGGTCGACGCACTGCGGCCCGGCACCGCGCTGCTCATCGCCCTGCGGGGGCCGAACACAGGAGCACGCTTCCTGCTGGACGACGAAGAGATCGGCAGCGGCCGTCACGTCGACAGTGACATCTTCCTGGACGACGTGACGGTCTCTCGCCGGCACGCAGTGTTCCGCCGCGGACCCGAGGGCTACTCCGTGGTCGACGTCGGGTCGTTGAACGGCACCTATGTCAATGGCCAGATCACCGATGCCGCGCAGTTGCGCAACGGTGACGAGGTGCACATCGGAAAGTTCCGATTCGTCTACTACGGCGCCCCCGTCGGTTCGTGACCGATCAGCAGCCGACCCTTGCGATCGGCGCCGTACTCGGACGGCTGACCGAGGAATTCCCCGACCTCACCCTGTCGAAGGTGCGTTTCCTGGACGCTCAGGGCGTGGTGAGTCCGCAGCGCGCCGAGAGTGGCTACCGCAGATACACCGAGCGTGACGTCGAACGTCTCCGCTTCGTGTTGCGCTGCCAGCGCGACCGCTTCTGGCCGCTGAAGGTCATCCGAGAGGCTCTCGACGCATTCGACCGCGGCCTCGAACCAGCCGCCGACCAGCGTCCGGCTGTTCCTTCGGTGCCGATCGACCCCGACGCCCCGACCGTCGCCGATCTGGCTGAGGTCGACGGTGGGCGACTTCGTCTGTCGGCCACCGAACTGGCGACCGCAGCGCAGCTCGACGCGCAGGCGGTGCGCGACATCGTCGACTTCGGTCTGGTCAAGCCCGACAGCGACGGCTACTTCGATGCGGGGGCGCTGCAGATCGCCCGGTCGGCCGGGGCCCTGATGGCCCACGGTGTTGGTGCCCGCCATCTGCGCCCGTTCCGGCTGGCGGCCGATCGTGAGTTGGGTCTGATCCAACAACTCAGCTACGGCCCCACCGAATCCGATCGCACCGAACTCATGCGGGAGTGTCTCGCGCTGCACCTCGCACTCGTCCGCGCCGGTCTGCAGGGGTAGCGTTGAGCCCAGTGCGGCAGCCGATGTTCCACATCGGTGCCGTGCGTCGGCCACAAGGTTCTGCAATTCCGGAAGGCGAGGCGGCAACGTGAAGCAGGTTGAGGTCTTGGGCGTCCGGGTGGAGATGCCGACGAACAAGCCGATCGTGATTCTGCGGGAGACGGCCAGTGGGCGTTGTGTGCCCATTTGGATCGGAGCGCCCGAGGCCGCAGCGATCGCCCATGTGTTGGAAGGTGTCGAGCCGCCGCGTCCGCTCACCCATGACCTCATGCTGATCCTGGTCGACACCCTGGGCGCGCGCCTGTCGCACGTCGACATCGTCTCGATGGACGAAGGTGTCTTTTATGCCGAGCTCGTACTCGCCGACGGACGCCGGATCGACGCCCGCAGCTCCGACGCCATCGCACTGGCACTGCGTGCGGGCACTGCGGTGTACGTCGACGACACGATTCTCGACGAAGTCGGCGTGGTGATGGAGATGGAACAGGAGGACGAGGTGGAGAAGTTCCGAGAGTTCCTCGACCAGGTCTCCGCCGAGGACTTCGAGACGGCCGAAACCGACGAAAAACCGGACGATCGAGACTGAAATTCTTAACCGTCAACTAGACATTGAAGTTTGGATTCGTGTCCAAACCGGCCGTGACACGCCGGTTGTCGTCGTTGACCCCCACCGGTAAGGGCCGTACCTTTCTTGGCAGGCGCGCGAGTGCGCGCCACGGACGTACGAAGGAAAGAGGTAGCCATGGCCCGCGCTGATGTGCAGCCCGCCGGCTCCCAGGCTCCGGCTCCGCTGGAGGCCCCGCTCGATGCTGCCTCGCAGCAGGTCGACGCCGGCGAACTGGGTTACCGCGGTCCCGCCGCCTGCCGTGCCGCTGGCGTCACCTACCGCCAGCTCGACTATTGGGCCCGCACCGGTCTGGTCGAGCCGTCCGTGCGCAACCCCTCTGGCTCGGGCAACCACCGTCTCTACAGCTTCCGCGACATCCTCGTACTGAAGGTGGTCAAGCGGCTGCTCGACACCGGAGTCTCACTGCAGCAGATCCGCATCGCCGTCGCTGCTTTGCGTGACCACGGCGTCGACGACCTCGCCACGATCACCTTGATGTCCGACGGCGCCAGCGTCTACGAATGCACCTCCGACGATCAGGTCATCGACCTCATCCGCGGCGGTCAGGGTGTCTTCGGCATCGCGCTCGGCACCGTCTGGCGCGAGGTCGAATTCACGCTGTCGGAGCTTCCCTCCGAGCGCCCCGACGCCGACACCCCGGCCGAGCACCCCGGCGACGAACTCCGTTCACGCCGCGAGCGCCGTAAGGCAGTCTGAGCGGCACCGACTTCTCGCGCTCGAACCCTCCGCCTTCCCAGGCGGAGGGTTCTTTGCGTGGGCACCTCACGCCAGGGGAGTGATGCAGATCGCTCGATGCTAAATTTGGCGCAGCTCACGACACCGGGCGGGAGAGTCCTCCGCCCACAACGGTGGTGGCGCCGAAGGGGCAATTCTCCCCAGAACCTCTCAGGCCACCGGACCGCCCGGATGAGGCAGCTCTGAAGGCGCACGCCGACAGATGGGGAGGCGCCCGCATCGCACCCTCGTCGAAGGAAGAGCATGACGTCCCAGAACACCCCCGATTTCGTCAGCCGTCACATCGGCCCGGCCCAGGACGAGGTCGACACGATGCTCAAGACAATCGGTTATTCCAGTGTGTCCGAACTCATCGACCGCGCCATCCCCGGCACGATCCGGATGTCGGACGCTCTCGATGTCGTGGTCGCCCCCAGCGAAGCGGCCGTGCTGGCTGAGCTGCGCGACAAGGCCGGTCGTAACCAGGTGCTGACCTCGATGATCGGTCTGGGCTACTACGGCACCCACACGCCGGGTGTCATCAAGCGCAACATCCTCGAGAATCCCGCCTGGTACACCGCTTACACGCCCTACCAGCCCGAGATCTCACAGGGGCGGCTCGAGGCCCTGCTCAACTTCCAGACGGTGGTCGCCGACCTCACCGGTCTGCAGACCTCCTCAGCGAGCCTGCTGGACGAGGGCACGGCGGTCGCCGAGGCGATGTCGTTGATGCACCGTTCCACCCGTGCCAAGGACGACTCGGTGCTGTTGGTCGACGCGCAGGTGTTGCCGCAGTCGATCGCGGTCACCCAGACACGCGCCGACGCCGTCGGCATCGAACTCGTGGTCGCCGATCTGCGTTCGATCTCCACCGCCGATGAACTGCGTGCCGCTGCTGGTGAACGTCCGGTCTTCGGTGTCGTGGTGCAGTACCCGAACGCCAACGGCGAGATCGTCGACTGGAGTGCCCTGGCATCCGCAACCCACGAGGCGGGTGGCCTCGTGACCGCCGCAGCAGACCTGCTTGCGCTCACCCTGCTGAAGTCGCCGGGGGAGTGGGGCGCCGACATCGCCGTCGGCACCAGCCAGCGCTTCGGTGTTCCGATGGGCTTCGGCGGCCCGCACGCGGGATACATGTGTGTGCGCGAGGGCCTCGAGCGCAACCTCCCGGGCCGGCTCGTCGGTGTCTCGGTCGACGCCGATGGCGCACCCGCGTTCCGCCTGGCTCTGCAGACGCGTGAGCAGCACATCCGGCGGGAAAAGGCCACCAGCAACATCTGCACCGCTCAGGTGCTCCTGGCGGTGATGGCCTCGATGTACGCCGTCTACCACGGACCCGCCGGCCTGCGCCGCATCGCCTCCGAGGTGCACGGCAAGGCAGTCGGCCTGGCAGCAGTGCTCCGTGCAGGTGGAGCCGACCTCGTCGCTGACAGCTTCTTCGACACCCTCACCGTTTCCGTCGAGGGACGCGCCGACTCCGTCGTCGAGGCGGCCCTTGATCGGGGTATCAACATCTGGCGGGTCGACGCAGACCACGTGAGCGTGAGCGTCGACGAGACCACGACAGACGAAGAACTCGCCGGTGTCGCGGCAGCCTTCGGTGTCAACGCGCCCGTACCGGCTGATGGTGAGCCGACCTTTGCTGCGTCCCTGGTCCGCGAGTCCGAGTACCTGGGTCATCCGGTGTTCAACTCCCACCACAGCGAGACGCAGATGCTGCGTTACCTGCGCTCGTTGTCCGATCGCGACTACGCCCTCGACCGCGGAATGATTCCGCTCGGCTCGTGCACGATGAAGCTCAACGCCACCACCGAGATGGAGTCGGTGACTTGGCCGGAGTTCGCCAACCTGCACCCGTTCGCGCCCGCGGAGCAGACCGTCGGCATTCGTGAACTGGTCGGCGAACTCGAGCAATGGCTGTGTGCGATCACCGGTTACGACGCGGTCTCGCTGCAGCCGAACGCCGGATCGCAGGGAGAGTTCGCCGGCCTGCTGGCGATCCACGCCTACCACGAGTCGAACGGCGACAGCCACCGCAATGTCTGCCTGATCCCGGCATCGGCCCACGGCACCAACGCTGCCTCGGCCGCGATGGCCGGCCTGAAGGTCGTGGTGGTCAAGACCGCTCCGACCGGTGAGATCGACATGGACGACCTGAAGCTGAAGCTCAAGCAACACGGCGAGAACCTCGCCGCGATCATGGTCACCTATCCCTCGACGCACGGTGTGTACGAGGACACCATCACGGAGTTGTGCGACCTCGTGCACGAAGCCGGCGGCCAGGTGTATGTCGATGGTGCCAACCTCAACGCCCTGGTCGGCATGGCGCAGCCGGGCAAGTTCGGTGGCGACGTGTCGCACCTGAACCTGCACAAGACGTTCTGCATCCCGCACGGTGGCGGTGGCCCCGGTGTCGGTCCGGTGGGTGTGCGCGCGCACCTCGCGCCGTTCCTGCCGAACCACCCGCTGTCGGCACACGCCGGCCCGGAGACCGGAGTCGGTCCGATCTCGGCCGCGCCCTTCGGTTCGGCCTCGATCCTGCCGATCTCCTGGGCCTATGTGCGGCTCATGGGCGGCGAGGGCCTCACCGAAGCCACCGAGGCAGCTGTGGTCAACGCCAACTACATCGCCAAGCGTCTGGACGAGCACTTCCCGGTGCTCTACACCGGCGAAGGCGGCCTCGTTGCGCACGAGTGCATCCTCGACCTGCGCGGTTTGACGAAGGACTCCGGCGTCACGGTTGACGACGTGGCCAAGCGCCTCATCGACTTCGGCTTCCACGCACCCACGATGTCCTTCCCCGTTGCGGGCACGCTCATGGTGGAGCCGACCGAGTCAGAGTCGCTGGAGGAGATCGACCGCTTCTGCGACGCCATGATCGCGATTCGTGCCGAGATCCAGGAAGTCATCGACGGCAAGGTGCCGGCGCAGGACAGCGTCCTGCGGCACGCACCGCACACCGCCCGCAGTCTGGTCGGCGACTGGGACCACCCGTACTCACGTGAGGACGCGGTCTACCCGGCAGGCCTCGACCCGTTGCGTAAGTACTGGGCGCCGGTGCGCCGGGTCGACGGTGCGTACGGCGACCGCAACCTGATCTGCTCGTGCCCGTCGCCGGAGGCGTACGAGGACTGATCGGCGCCACGTCCGGAGCACTCATTCAGCCACTGATCCCGTTTCGGGATCGGTGGCTGAATCGATGACCAATAGAGTCTCAAGAAATTCACTCACCCTTAAGGGTGCTATTTGGGGCAAACCCTTACGAAGAAACTCGTTGTGTCAGGTACAGGTTAGTTGCAACCACATGAATTATCCGCAATTTCCCAATTCATGCGATGAAACTGCATATATGTGAGTGGACATGGTGGTTGACTTCACCTGTACCTACCCAGGGAGAGCGATGACCACCATCAAAGCGCCGATCAACACCGATCCTGACCAGCTGCGACGAGGGGTCACCCGGCGCAACCTCACGCGAGGGGTTGCGTGGGCGGCACCGACCATCGCGTTCGGAGCTCATGTCGCGGCGCACGCGGCTTCGGGGTATCAGGTGTGGTTTAAGCCGCTGGGTGTCGCCTGCAAGACGCCGGGTGCCTCCTGCGAGAAGCCGACCGGCATCACCAAGGGCTACGTGGTGCGGGTGCAGGTGTGCCACAACATCCCGTACGACACCGAGATCACTATTCGTGACGCCACGGTCAGCCTGGGCGGCGGGCCGTTCAGCTTGTGGCAGGTCAAGGCGGTGCAGGGGTCGGTCAACTGCACTGGCACCACGATTGGCACAATCAGCGATCCTGAAGGTGAGGTAGCGGACGTCGTGCTCAAGATGCCTGCTGCGACCGCGACGGCAGATGCCTGCTGTGTGATCGACTTCGGCATCGAGGGTGAGCCGAACAGTTCCAATGTTTCGATCGCCGGCACGGCTCCGTACAGTTGGTACATACCGTCGCAAGGTATTTCCAGTCCCACGCCCGACCCGTTGCTCGGGTTAACCGCTTCGGCCACGCCACCGTGCAAGGATTGCAAGATCGTCGACGTGCAGCCTATCCCTTCGACCAGCACCGCCCCCGCGCCATCAGCGAAGTCGTCGAGCTCGATCACCCAGGCCCCGACGTCGACGGCTGTGCCGACATCGACTGCGAGCCCGGCTCCCACGAGCACTCAGGCGTCGGTATCGACGACCGGCTCCGGTGAGTCTGCGTCGTCGAACGGCTGAGACTGAGTGCGCTGAGGGCTGACCAGCCCTCAGCGCATCGCGGCGAGGAAGTCGTCGATGCGGCCGATCGCCTCGGTGAGTGTCTCGACGTCCGGGAGGGTGACGAGCCGGAAGTGATCGGGTTCGAACCAGTTGAAGCCGGTGCCGTGGGTGACCAGGATCTTCTTGGCGCGCAGCAGGTCGATGACGAACTGCTGATCGTCCTTGATCGGGTAGACCGCGGGGTCGAGCTTGGGAAAGCAGTACAAAGCTCCCCGTGGTTCAACACAACTCACGCCCGGAATGTCGTTCAGCAATGTTGCGGCGAGTTTGGACTGCTCGTAATACCGGCCGCCCGGGGCGCACAGGTCGTCCACTGACTGGTAGCCGCCGAGGGCAGTCTGGATTGCGTGTTGTGCCGGAACATTTGCGCACATGCGCATATTTGCCAGCAACGTGAGCCCCTCGAGGAAATCGGTGGCGAGGTGTTTCGGGCCGGTGACGAATACCCACCCGGCGCGGTAACCGCACACCCGGTAGGCCTTCGACAAGCCGCTGAAGGTCAGGCAGAGCACATCGTCGCCGGCGTAAGTGGCGGCGTGGTGGTGCTCGGCTCCATCGAAGATGATCTTCTCGTAGATCTCGTCAGCCATCACCACCAAATCGTGGCGACGAGCGATGTCGATCAAGCCCTTGACCGTGTCGGCGGAGTAGACGGCGCCGGTGGGGTTGTTGGGGTTGATGATCACCAGCGCGTGAGTGTTCTCGGTGATCTTCGACTCGATGTCGGCAAGGTCGGGATTCCAGCCGTTCTCCTCGTCGCACCGGTAGTGCACCGGCACCCCGCCACACAGGGTCACCGCGCCGGTCCAGAGGGGATAGTCGGGCGCGGGCACGAGGATCTCGTTGCCGTCGTCGATGAAGGTCTGCAAGACCATAGAGATGAGCTCGGAAACGCCATTGCCGATGTAGACGTCGTCGACGACCGCTTCGCGGAAGCCTCTCGATTGGTAGTACTGCGCCACGGCGGTGCGCGCACTGTAGATGCCGCGCGAATCGCTGTAGCCCTGGGAGTCAGGCAGCGCCTGCACGATGTCGGCGACGATCGCCTCCGGTGCTTCGAAGCCGAATGGTGCGGTGTTGCCGATGTTGAGCTTCAGGATGCGGTGACCCTCAGCCTCCAGTCGCTGGGCCTCGACGAGGATGGGGCCGCGCACGTCGTAACGGACGCCTTGAAGTTTGCGGGACTGACGAATCGTGCGCATGGCGCAAGTGTTCCACGTGATGTTTGTCTCGTCGTACGGCCGCGCCGGGATGGCGCGGCTCAGGCGGCGACATGTACCCTCACCGACGATCCCTGCTCGGTCTTGCGCACCTGGATCTGTGCAGGCACCCGGATGCGCAGCTCTCCGACATGGCTCACGATGCCGACCGTGCGGCCGCCCGAGCGCAGTTCGTCGAGCACGTGCATGACCAGTTCGAGGGATTCGTCGTCGAGCGTGCCGAAGCCCTCGTCGACCAGGAGGGTCTGCAGCGGACGTCCGCCGGTGTCGTGCAGCACGGCTTGACCGAGGCCGAGCGCCAGGGCCAGCGACACCATGAAGGTCTCGCCGCCGGAGAGCGTCGCGGTGTCGCGGCTGGTGCCCGTCCAGGAGTCGCGCACCTGCAGGCTCAGGCCGCTGCGGGCCCCGCCACGCGCCAGGGCGTCGGTGTGGGCCAGTTGGTAACGCCCGGCCGACATCACGCTCAGCTGGTGGTTGGCCAGCGCCGTCACTTCTTCGAGGCGCGCCGCCAGCACGTAGGCCGACAGTCGCATGCGCAACGAGTTGTCGCCGCTACCCGCCGCCAGGTCGGCCATTCGCTGCAGCGCGGGGAGGCGGTCGCGGTCGTGGGCGGACGCCTGCAACAAAGTGGTCACTTCGGCGTCGAGTCGTCGCAGGCTGTGGGCTGCTCGCCGGACGTCGTCCAGCGCGGTGCGGGCCCGACGCCCAGCAGTCATCGCCTCTCGGCGACGCGCCTCGCTGCTCGGCAGATCGATCGGCTCGAGGGCATCCGCCGCTGCGACATCGGATTGGGCCAGGACGCCGCGGGCCCGCTCGACGGCGGCTTCGGCCTGCGCCAACTGGCTGCGCATCTGTTGAGCCTGTGCGGCCGGGATGACCGCTGCGAGCGCGTCGTCCAGGCAGTCAAAACCTTCATCTTCGACCTGACGGTTCAACGACGTGGTGGCCTCGTCCAACTCGCTGATCAGGACGGCGACCGCAGCACGACGGCGGTCTAGCTCGGCCAGGCGATCACCAAGGGCGGCGTGGCGGCTGATGGCTTGCTCGACGCCGTGGTCGCTGGCGCTGCACACGCACCGCTCCAGGTGGGTCTGCCAGGCGCGCTGCCGGGTGTCGTCGGCTTCGGCGATCTGTCGGTCGAGCGCGGCGAGGGCAGCACGCTTTTCGGTGAGCGACTCCTCGGCACCTTTCAGGCGGCTCCGCAGCGCATCACCCTCGGGTTCGATGGTCGCGCGTTCGGTGCGGGCAGCTCTGGTTGTGGTTCGCGCCTGCTGCAGCGCGCGCACCGCAGCCTCAACTTCGAGTCGAAGTGCAGGGCTGCTCGCTTGGTCGAGGGTGCTGCCGCCCAATTGCTCCCACTGCGTGCTGATCTGTTCGGCACGTTTCTGCGCCGCGATCACATTTGCCTGTGCAGCGGCGAAACGGGCGGAGGCGTCGTCCAGTTGGGTGCGGGAAGTGGCCGCGGCTTGTTCGGCGGCGTCGACGGCTTCCTGGGTGACGCGTTCGGCAAGGGTGGCTGGTTGTGGGTGCTCGCATGATCCGCACACCGGGCACGGTGAGTCGTCGTCGAGGCCAGCAGCCAGCTCGGCGGCCATGCCCGCCAGACGCTGTGTCCGCAGGCGCAGCACCGTGCTCTCAGCGGCGGTGAACCTCGTGCGTGCGTCCGACTGCTGGGTGGCTGTTTCGTCCCGCACGGATTCGGCGCCGATGCGGTCACGTTCGGCCGTTCGCCATTCGTCCAGCAGCTCACGTTGGCGTTCGCAGTGCGCAGACTCATCGATGACCTGCTGCGCCGCCGCGATGGTGTCGTCGAGCATCGTCAGCCGGATGTCGAGGTCGACCATCTGGTGGGCGAGCGCGTCGCGGTGAGGTTGTGCGGCAGCGACGTCACGATCGCACCCGGGACGCCGGGTGCTGCTCCTGCGATGTTCGCGCATCGCTTCGCCAGCCAGCTGCAATGACTCGCGACCACGAGCAAGCGCCCGCGTCAGCTCGTCGGTGTCGACATCTTCGCCGTGGTCGGCCAGCAAGCCGGTTTCGAGTGCGGTGAGTTCGCTGCGGCGGGCCTCAAGCCGGGTGGCCGCGCGGGTCGCCGACCGGTGCAAGGGCACGACCCGCAGGGCGCGGTCGTGCTGGTCGAGGGCGGAACGGGTCGCGTCGGCCTCGTCCTGTTGTTCGGACCACGCCTTGATCACCGAACGCGCTTCGCCGGCCTGACGTTGCAACTGCGCCACCACCACAGCGTGGTCGTGGGCGGTCTGCGCTGCTTCGGCGGCGGCGGCCGAGGCGTCGGCGAGTGCCATCGCCTCGGTCAGTTGCTGCTGGACAACGGTTTCGGTCGCCGCGATCTGCGCAGGCAGCGCGGTGACCTCTGCTGCGCGCCAGCGCTCGATCACCGCCGCGTGATCGACCAACGACTCCTCGACGCGCACGACGGCGGTCTGGATGGCCTGGTCATTGGCGGCGACCGCGGCAACGCATTCGCGGCGCTCCTGGGCGAGCCACGCCTCGAGATCGCTGAAGCGGGAGATGTCGAAGAGTCTTTGCAGCAGTGCCGCACGGTCGTCGGCCTTCGCGCGCAGGAAGGCGGCGAATTCACCCTGAGGTAGCAGCACCACCTGGGTGAACTGGTGCAGGCCCATGCCGAGGAGGTCGTCGAGCAGATCGGCGGTCTCGTCAGCGCGGTTGCTCAGTGCGTGCCAGGCGCCTGCGAGGCGTTCCTCGATCAGCACCGAGGGCTGCCTGCGGGTGGTGCCAGAGCCGCGCTTCTTGGCTGCAAGATGGGCAGGAGTGCGGGTGATGCGCAGGCGTCGCCCGGCAAGGGTGAACTCCAGGCGCACCATCGGCTTGGTGCCGGCCTCGGCGTGGTCGCTGACCAGACGTTCGGCCTGGCCGGTGCGCCCGCCGGGCACGGAGGCGAAGAGGGCGAAACAGATGGCGTCGAGCACACTCGTCTTTCCGCTGCCGGTCGGGCCGTGCATGAGGAACAGCCCGCTGGCTCCCAGGGTGTCGAAGTCGATCTGCTCGTCGCCGCCGAAGGGTCCGAAAGCCCGCAACTGCAGATGGTGCAGCTTCACGCCACGCCCTGCCGCGAGGTGTCGGCCCCGGCTTCGTCGTCAGCGCTCAGCCGGGCGAGGCGCACCGCAGCCAGGCCGTCCTCGACGAGCGTCAGCTCCGCGTCGTCCATCGGTGTGGAACGCACATGCTCAACGAAGCCGCAGCATACGTCCAGATCGGCACGAGCCCGTAGGCGGTGCGCGTAGCTGGTCGTCTGGCCGGGCGACGCGTTCTGTGCAAAACGCAGCGCGAGCGTGTGCGGGAATCGGCTGCGGATGCGGTCCATCGCCGAAACCGGTTGTAAGGCGTCGGTGAGCGTGACTTCGCACCACGCATCGGTGGCCCACTCGTGCTGGGGGTCGTCGAGCAGTGCTTCCAATTCGCCCTGCAGTCGGGCGAGCGGCCGTGCCACCGGCGTAGGAATGTCGTCTTGCGTGCCGGCTTCGAGGTCGACCAGCACGGACGACTTCTGTTGGCCGGCCTCGCTGAAGGAGAAGGCCATCGGCGAACCGCTGTAGCGAACGTGCGGCCGTAGCTGCTGCGGCCGGTGCAGATGGCCGAGCGCGACGTAGTCGATGCCGTCGAAGACATCGACCGGGATGACGCCCAGGCCTCCCACCGAGACATCACGCTCGGAGTCGCTGGTGGTGGCACCGGCCACGAAAGCATGGGCCATCACCACGACACGATCACCGGGCGAGGCCGCGTGCACCTTCTCCATGGCAGCTCGCATGACGGCGGCGTGGGTGCGCTTGGTGGCGCCCAGGGCATCAGCGACGACCGCCGGCTCCAGATAGGGGATGGCGTGGATCGCGGTGTCGCCGACGAGCACCGGCTGCCCGATCTGACTGACATCGGTGACGATGTGCAGGCCTACCTGCGACAGGAGGCGCGAGCCGAAGCCGAGACGTCGGGCCGAATCATGGTTGCCGCTGGAGATGACTACCTGAGCGCCGGTGTCGAGCAGTTGCACCAGCGCGTGGTCGAGCGCACTGACGGTGTCGGGAGCGGGCAACGCGCGGTCGTACACGTCGCCGGCCACCAGCACGACGTCGACGGAATGCTCATGGACTACCTGCACCAAGTGGTCGAGATAGGTGCGCTGCGCATCAAGCAGCCCGACGCCATGGAACGAACGTCCCAGGTGCCAGTCGGAGGTGTGGAGCAAGCGCATGCTGCGAGGCTAGGTGCCGCCACCGACAAGGTTCGGCAGCAACACGGATCCGGCTACCGGACCGACTGGGAAAATGTGCGGTATCCCATTGGCGAACAGGGCCACATCGACGGCGTCCTGCAGTTACGTTGTGCGCAGTTCTCATCACAAGGAGTGGCCATGGGTTCCGACATCGCAGGCACTGCGTACACCCGCGAGGAGAGGCAGCGCTACCGCGAGAAGGTGCGACAGGATCTCGACGTATTCGAACGCATGCTGCACACACGGGGTTTCGAGTTCGAGCGGCAGCTGACCGGCATGGAGATCGAGATGAACCTCGTCGACGCCGACATGCAGCCCACCATGAACAACGCCGCGGTGCTGGAGAGCATCCACGACAGCGACTATCAGACCGAGCTCGGGCAGTACAACATCGAGCTCAACGTCAGCCCCAGGCCGATGCCCGGCGACGAGGCGTTGAAGCTGGAGAAGGACCTCCGAGCCAGCCTCAACCGCGCTGACGACCTCGCGCAGCAGGCCGGGGCCCGGATCGTCACCGTGGGCATCCTGCCGACGATCATGCCCGAGCACTTCCACACCGAGTGGATGAGCGCCAACACCCGGTACGCCGCGCTGAACGAAGCCATCTTCAACGCACGTGGCGAAGACCTCTTCATCGACATCGAGGGCCCGACCGGCGAACGTCTGGCCACCTTCGCCGACACGATCGCACCCGAATCTGCTTGCACCTCAGTGCAATTGCACCTGCAGGTGCAGCCGCTGCAGTTCGCCGCCTACTGGAATGCGGCGCAGGCGCTGTCGTCGCTGCAGTTGGCCCTGGGCGCCAACTCGCCCTACTTCTTCGGCAAGCAGTTGTGGCACGAGACCCGCATCCCGCTGTTCAAGCAGGCCACCGACACCCGCAGCGTGGAGCTGAAGAACCAGGGTGTGCGGCCGCGCGTGTGGTTCGGCGAACGCTGGATCACCTCGATCTTCGACCTGTTCGAGGAGAATGTCCGCTACTTCCCGGCCTTGTTGCCCGAGTGCAGCGACGAAGACCCGGTGGCGGTCTTCGAGGCCGGTGACGCTCCGGCGCTGTCCGAACTGCGCCTGCACAACGGCACCGTCTACCGCTGGAACCGGCCGATCTACGACATCGTCGACGGCAAGCCGCACCTGCGCGTGGAGAACCGCGTCCTGCCGGCGGGCCCGACGATCGTCGACACCATTGCCAACTCCGCCTTCTACTACGGCGTCGTGCGGATGCTGGCCGAGGACGAGCGTCCGGTGTGGACCCGGATGAGTTTCTCGGCGGCCGATGAAAACTTCACCCAGTGCGCTCGTCGCAGTCTGGACGCCAAGGTCTACTGGCCCGGTTTCGGCGAGGTGGCCTCCGACGAGCTCATCCTGCGGCACCTCCTACCGCTGGCCCACGAGGGTCTGGCGAAGTGGGGTGTGGCGCAGAGCGTCCGCGATCGTTTCCTCGGGGTGGTCGAAGACCGCTGCCGAGCGGGAGTCAATGGGGCGACCTGGCAGATCGCGTGCGTCAATGCGTTGGAAGCCAAGGGAATGACACGCGCCGATGCCTTGGTGGGCATGATGGAGCGCTACCTGGTGGGTATGAACGACAACGCGCCTGTGCACACCTGGGAGTTGCCGAGCTGATCGGGTCAGCGTCGTATCAGTCGGCGTAGGTCTGCCTGTTCCACACCTGGATCGCGGGTTGACCGTGGTGGAAACCCAGCATCGACACCGCGCCGGGGGCGAGCAACAGGCGCATCCCGAAGCGCGGGCTCATCTGCAGGAACACCGACGTCAGGATGCGCAGGGAGTGACCGTGCGCGACGAGTGCGACGTTGCCTTCATCCAGCATCGGGGTGACCTCGGCGAGCACGTGCGACACCCGCGCTGCGACGTCCCACACCGACTCGCCAGGCGTCTTGCCGGGCACGGTGCCGTCCTTGAAGATCTCCCAGGTGGGATCGCCGGTGAGCTCGCGGATCTGCGGCGTGGTCAGGCCCTCGTAGCCGCCGTAGTCCCACTCACGTAGTTCCGGCGCGATCCGGACGTCCGTGAGCCCGGCGAGCTCAGCGGTGTGCCGGGCGCGCAGCATCGGGGAGCTGTACGCCGCAACGAAATTCATCTCCTGCAGCAGGTCACCCGCACGCCGCGCACATGCCTCACCTTCAGGTAGGAGGGGGAGATCGGTGGTGCCGGTGTGCTGCCCGGAGCGTGACCATTCGGTCTCGCCGTGCCGGATCAGAACGATGGAGTTTTCCACGGGCAGGCTCATGCCGGGCAACGCTAGTGGCAGGCTTGATGCCATGACCAACCCTGAGGCGATGCGTTCCATTTCCCTTCGACGCACCGAGGCCGGTTCGTTCCGTGCGGTGAACGCCCGAGGCGGCGAACTCGACTTCGGCAGCGGCGGTGACCAACGATTCACTCCGGTGGAGCTGCTGCTCACCGCCATTGCCGGCTGTTCGGCGATCGATGTCGACATCATCACCTCGCGCCGCTGCGAACCGTCTTCCTTCGAAGTGACCGCATCGGGGGAGAAGCTGCGTGACGAGCAGCACAACCACATGGGTCCGATCACCGTGAGATTCGAAGTGACCTTTCCCGAGGGCGAAGCCGGCGACGCCGCGCGGGCCGTGCTGCCGGACGCCGTCGAACTCTCCCACGATCGCCTCTGCACGGTCAGCCGCACGGTCCAGCTCGGCGCCGACGTCACGATGGACATCGCCGACTGACCGTGGCCACCCACGTGGACCAGGGCCTAGATTTGAGTGCATGGCCCGATACATCGATGTCCACCCGGTCGACCCGCAGCCCCGTCGCATCGCGCAGGCGGTCGACATCCTGCGCGACGGCGGGCTGATCGCCTACCCGACCGATTCCTGTTTCGCGCTCGGCGCGATGCTGGGCAACGCCGATGCCAAGGACCGCATCATTCGCATCCGGCAGTTGGACGACAAGCACCACTTCACCTTGATGTGTCACGACTTCGCCCAGTTGGGGCAGTTCGTCATCATCGACAACAAGGTGTTCCGTGCCCTGAAGGCCGCGACGCCAGGGAGCTACACCTTCATCCTGCCGGCCACCACTGAAGTGCCGCGGCGCTTCATGCACGCCAAGAAGAAGACGGTCGGCGTCCGCATTCCGACCCACCCGGTGGTGCACTCACTGCTGAGCACCTTGGGGGAGCCGCTGCTCACCAGCACCTTGTTGCTGCCGGGCGAGGAGGAGCCGATGGTCGACGGTT
Organism: Yimella sp. cx-51; assembly: GCF_017654605.1. GTDB lineage: Bacteria > Actinomycetota > Actinomycetes > Actinomycetales > Dermatophilaceae > Yimella. The sequence goes on along the minus strand of NZ_CP072113.1, from coordinate 1,662,809 downwards.
GGTCGATCAAGGAGCGTCTCGACCACGAGGTGGACGCGGTGATCGACTCGGGCGAGTGCGGCGTGGAGCCGACGACGGTCGTCGACTTCTCCTCCGGCTATCCGGAGGTCGTGCGGGTAGGAGCGGGAGATCCGACACCCTTCGAATGAGCGTTCGCGTGCGGCTGGTCGCGCAGTGAGGCGAACGGCCGGGCCTGCTCAATCTCGTACGCGATCTGCAGCAGCAGACGCTCCTGACCGCGACGTGCCGAGAGCATCACCCCGATGGGAAGTCCGTTGTGTGACAACGTCATCGGCACGGAGATGGACGGCGCGCCCGCGGCATTGTGCAGCGGGGTGAAACCGGCGAAGGCACTCACCCGGTCGAGATGCACGCGCCAGTCCATGTCGGCCGCGAGATAGCCGATCTTCGGCGGTTCGTGGGTGAGCACCGGGGTGAGCACGACGTCGACATCGCCGAAGTTGCGTTCGTACTGACGGGCGGTCGCTGCCATGCGGGCGAGGTAGATCGGTGCGCGGTGCAGCCGACGGCGCGCACGACGGGCGAGACCGATGGTCATCGGGTCGAACTTCGTGCGATCGAAACCCTCACCGAACAGCCGTTTGCCGTCGCTGTACGACCCGAGCGCCATCATCGAGTAGTAGTCGATGAAGTCGTCCTTGAAGTGCGGCGACACCGTGGGGGTGTAGTCGTCCAGGTGGTGTCTGAGACCACCGAGCAACTCGGCCGCAGTGTTCACGGCTTCCCGGGTGTCGGCATCGGACGGTGGTGCGAAGGGTGAGTCGACCAGCACCCCGATCCGCAGCCGGTCTTCGCCCGGGCCGGTGACCTGACCGATCGGTTCGAGCTTGGCCGGGCGCCAATGCTGTTCGAAGGCGGCGAAGGCAGCCGCGGTGTCTCGGACGCTGCGGGTCAGCACTGAGTTGCTGACGATGTCAACCGGCATGGAGGCAGTGCACAGGTCGGGTCGCACCCGCCCGCGGGACGGTTTCAGGCCCACCAGTCCGCACGCCGATGCCGGGATGCGCACCGAGCCGCCACCGTCGTTGCCGTGTGCGATCGGGACGACGCCTGTCGCCACGGCGACCGCGGAGCCACCGGAAGACCCACCGGACGAGTGAGCAGGGTTCCATGGGTTGCGGGTGACATCGCCGGCGACCCGCTCGGTGGTGGCCGTCCATCCCATGGGGGGCATCTGGGAGGTGCCGATCGGGATGACTCCGGTGGAGAGGTACTGCGTCGTGAACGCGCCGTCACGATCACGTGGCGCCGACGGCAGTGCGTTCGTCCCGTGTGTCATCGGCGCACCCGCGACCCACACGTTGTCCTTGAACAAGGTCGGCAACCCCGCGAACACCCCTGAAGCGGCATCAGATCGGGCGCGCTCACGGGCTCGGTCGAAGTCGGTGTGCGCGACGATGTTGAGCTGATCCTGCACTCGCTTCAGACGCGAAATGGCGGCATCAATGAGTTCAGCCGGGCTCACCTCACCGGTGCGCACCTGCTCGCCCACCTCCGTGGCATCGCCCGATCCGAGCGCGTCATCGCCGAACGCGTGCCGTGGCAGATGATCGATGTGCAGACTTGAACGGTCGTCCATGACCGTAGTATGCGCCTCGCCGAGCGCCGGCGGAAGCCTTCGGGCCCTCTGCGGCCCGGCGTCCTCCTAGGCTTGCTCCATGACACGCGCATTGAGAGTGACCGAACACGGCGACGGCAGCGTCCTGGCAGTGCAGGACGTCGAGGTGGCTGCACCGGCGGCAGACCAAGTGCAGGTGAAGGTGGCCGCGATCGGGGTCAACTTCATCGACGTCTACAAGCGCCAGGGCGTTTACCCCGGTCAGACACCGTTCGTCCTGGGTGAGGAGGCCGCGGGAGAGGTCGTCGCCGTCGGAGCAGACGTCACCGACCTGGCGGTGGGCGATCGCGTCGCCTGGGGCCAATCCGCAGGCAGCGCAGCCGAATTGGTCAATGTGCCCGCACGCGTCGTCGTCCCGGTGCCAGACGGGCTCGGCCTCGACATCGCGGCGGCCGCGATGCTGCAGGGCATGACCGCCCACTACCTCGTGGAGTCGACCTTCCCCGTGCAGAAGGGACAGGTCGCTCTCGTGCATGCCGCGGCCGGCGGCGTCGGTCAACTGTTGGTGCAGATGATCACCGCCAAGGGCGCGGACGTGGTCGCCACTGCCGGCGGCGAGGCGAAGCTACAGATCGCCCGCGACCTCGGCGCTACGCACACGATCGACTACCGCGAGGTGACCGGTGAGGCCCTCAGCGACGAAGTGCGCCGATTGGCCAGGCGCAGGGTGGACGTCGTCTACGACGGCGTGGGCAAGGCGACCTTCGACGCTTCCCTCGCCAGCCTTCGACCGCGCGGGATGATGGTGCTCTTCGGCGGCGCGAGCGGTCAGGTGCCTCCCTTCGACCTGCAGCGCCTCAATACCGGCGGCTCACTTTTCGTCACCCGCCCGACGCTCGGTAGCTACCTGCTCGACCGCGACGAACTGCTGTGGCGCGCGAGCGATGTGCTGGGCGGTCTCGCCGAAGGCAAACTGCACCTCGAGATCGGTGGACGCTTCGCGCTGGAGCGCGCAGCCGAGGCCTACCAGGCCCTGGAGGGCCGGGAGACGACCGGCAAGCTGCTGCTCACCATCGACTGAGCGACAGCTAGTTCGAGCCCACCACGCACTCGGCAGGGGAGTCGCCTTCCTTGGGGAAGGCGATCGCAAACGCACGAGCGATGCGTCGGGCGCGCTCCTGGTAACCGGGGGTGGTGAAGTGGATGCCGTCCTTGATGTACCAAGGGTCCTGCACCTCCGAAGCCCAGTCGTAGATGCGCATGTTGGGGTACTTCGCACATCCGGCCTTGAGGGTGTTGTTCCACTCGATCTGGTGCTTGTTGGCGTACGGCCCGACCGTCTTCAAGGTCTTGACCGTCAGCCACATCACCGGCTGGTCCTTGAGCTTGTCCATCAGCAGCGCCACGCGCTTGTCGTAGGGCCACGTGCCACCGACCACCTGGTTGGCAGAGTCGTTGGTGCCCATCGCAATGATCCAGCAGCCGTTGTAGCCCTGAGCCAGGTGCTTGTCGACGACCGCTTCGGCGTTCGGTGAGCCGCCGACGGTCTCGACGATCGACCGCGCACCCGAGATCTCCGGGATGAAGGTGGTGACGCCGAACTTCTTCAGCTGGGCATCCTCCCGATCGGACGCCACGGGCAGGTAATCAGGTGACATGAGGCCGACGGACGTGGAGTCGCCCAGGTGGATCGTCTTCTCGCACTTGGTGGCCACCGGCCCCTGGCGGACGGTCGGGGTCGGTGTGCCCGATGGGTCTGCAGTGTTTGATCCGGCCAGCGGATTGGGGGCAACAGCCTGTTGGGTCTTGGAGCTGTCGGCGGGGGTCGGCACGTACGTCGGAGCGAGGAGCGCTACCGCGGCGACCGGGACGAACAGTGCCGCACCGGTGCTCGCGGTGAGCCAGGCGACCCGTCGACCGGACTGTGCCCGGCGACCGCGCAGACCGAGGGCGACCAGGAAGCCGTGACGCCGGATCGGGTCTTCCACCAGGCTCCAGCTGAGGGCTGCGAGCACAACGGTGAAGGCCACCTGCACCCCGGAACGGATCCACAGGTTGTCGGCGAAGAAAGTTTCGGGCGTGAAGACGGCGACCGGCATGTGCCACAGGTAGATGCCGTACGAGCGCTCGCCGATCCACCGCATCGGCGACAGACCGAAGATGATGGCGGTGACCGATCCGACCGAGCACGCGGCGTACATGACCGCGACGGTGGCGACCGAGAGCACCAACAGACCCCACGAGTACAGCGACAGGGAGTTCTGCTTGGTGGTCATCGACAACCACAGGATCGCCGCGACGCCGGCGAAACCGATGACGTCGGTGCGCATCAGGTGCAGCCGGCTGCGTTCCTTGGTGGCCGAGACGTGTGGCTGCCACATCAACGCGAAGGCCGCGCCGAGCAGTAGGCCGCCCGCGCGGGTGTCAGTGCCTTCGTACGCCCGGGTGTTGTCGCCACCGGCCACGGCCAGGGCGTTGAGCAGGAAGAATGACGCGCCGGCCAGTGCAGCGGTGACCGCGGCGGTGCGGCGCAGCTTCGCGCCGGTGACGATGAGCAGGAGGGCGAGCAACAACGGCCACACGATGTAGAACTGTTCCTCGATGGCCAGCGACCACAGGTGACCGAACGGCCCCGGACCGTTGGTGGCATCGAAGTAGGAGTCGCCGGAGAAGATCGTGTGCCAGTTGGCGACGTAGAACAACGCGGCGATCGCCTGGGTGAACCGTCGACCGAAGTTCTCCATGTCGAGTACGGCCACCCCGATGAGGCCGACGATCAGCAGCAGGATCACGGCCGGCAACAGACGTCGAGCGCGACGCACCCAGAACATCTTCAGGCCGAGGCCTTTGCCCTTGCCCCATGAGTTGATCAGGATGCTGGTGATCAGGAAGCCGGAGAGCGTGAAGAAGACGCCCACACCGAGCAGTCCGCCGGAGAACCGTTCGAAGCCCAGGTGGTAGAGGATGACGAGCGTCACCGCGAGTGTGCGGATGCCATCGAGACCCGGGAAATAGGCAGCATTTCGTTCGACCGGACGTGGCACAGCGTTTGACCCCCAACAACAGCTGATGTGATTCGACCAGCGGACGCACGAGTGCCCGGGCTGGTTGGGGGTCAGCCTACTTATCACACGTTGTGACTTGAAAGTACATTCCGGCCGTGTTGCCTACTCGGTCGACATCAGTGCTGTGCTGTTGCGTCCAGGCCCCACGCCTGTGCCAGCGCCGCGTACGACTCACGGCGGGGCACCGGGTCGTAGGTGTAGGTGGTGACGATCAACTCGTCCAGCTCGTGATGGGCCACGAAGCCTTCCAGGCGTTCGACGACGTCGTCGGCGGTGCCGACAAAGCTGGCCTGGCCATTGGGGCGTCCGGCGAACTGCAGCAGTTCGCTGGGGATGACCGACGCGAGGTCGTCGACCGGCGGGAGCAGCGGCCCGAGGGTGCCGGTGCGCAGATGCACGCGCATCAGCTGGGCGGTGGTGAAGAGCCGCTCCGCTTCTGCATGGGTGTCGGCGATGAGCACGTTGACCCCGGCCATCACCGTCGGACGCGACACCTGCGCGGTGCGGGCGCTCGCGTCGAAGTGCTCCCGGTAGAGCGCCAGGGCTTCGTTGATCTGCTGCGGTGCGAAGTGCGACGCGAACGAATAGGGCAGCCCCAGGGCAGCGGCCACCTGGGCGCCACCGGTCGATGAGCCCAGCATCCACACCGGGACGTTCGTGCCCTCACCCGGAATCGCCCGCACGCCCCCCGGCAGCGATCGGGGAGTGCCAAGCAGATCGATGATGTCGACGACATCGGTGGCGAACGTATTCAGATCGGGGTTGCCGCGCCGTAGCGCTGCGGCCGTCATCGGGTCGGTGCCCGGTGCGCGCCCGATGCCCAGATCAAACCTGTCGCCGTAGAGCGTGGCGAGCGTGCCGTAGTACTCCGCGACCATCAGCGGCGCGTGGTTGGGCAGCATCACCCCGCCGCTACCGAGCCGGATGCGTTCGGTGTGTCGCGCAAGGTCGGCCAGGATCACCGAGGTCGCCGACGCCATGAAGGTGGTGCTGCCGTGGTGCTCGGCCACCCAGAGCCGGTGATAGCCGGAGCGATCCAGTTCGCCAGCCAGGATGCGCGACTGCTCGAAGGCATCCGGTCGGGACATCCCGTCGCTCAACGGGACGAGATCGAGGGCACTCAGGGGGATTCGTAGAGTCGACACGAATGGTCCAACCATCCCCCCGTCGAACTTCTTCCATGCCTAGGCTGAGCTCATGGACGCTGTGCAAGAACTGGTCGACGAACTCGGTGCGGACGTTGTGCGCACCTCATCCGAGCAGCGCGAGGCGTATCGCTACGACTGGGCACGTGATCCGGAGGCGGCACTGCCGGTGGCTGTCGTGCTGCCGCGCTCGACCGCGCATGTGCAGGCCGTCATGCGATGGGCCACCAAGCACCGCGTCCCGGTGGTTCCTCGCGGCGCCGGATCAGGACTCTCCGGCGGCGCCAGCGCTCATGAAGCTGCGCTCGTGCTGTGCTTGGAACGCATGAACGAAATCACGGTTGACCCCGCCACACGCACGCTGCGCGCGCAAGCGGGCGCACTCAACAAGGAGCTCAAGACGGCTGCAGCCAAGCACGGTCTCTGGTATCCGCCCGACCCCTCGTCCTTCGAGATCTCCACCATCGGCGGCAATGTCGCCACGAACGCCGGCGGCCTGTGCTGCGTGAAGTACGGCGTCACGGTCGACTACGTGCTCGGGCTGGAAGCCGTGCTCGCCGACGGCCGGGTCATCACCCTCGGCGGCCCGAGGGTCAAGGACGTCGCCGGTCTGCCGCTGTTGAAGTTGCTGGTCGGTAGTGAGGGCACGCTCGCGGTGGTGACCGAGGTGCTCTGCCGGCTGGTGCCGATCCTCGCGCCACCAGCCACGCTCGTTGCCACCTTCGCGGGCCTGACCGATGCGGCCGACGCCGTGGTGCGCATCTGCAGCACCACCCGCCCGTCCATGGTCGAGTTCATGGACAACGCATCGATCAACGCGGTCGAGGACTTCCAGCCCATGGGTCTCGACCGCTCCGCCGGCGCGCTGCTGCTCGTGCAGTCGGACGCGGCAGGTGAGTCACGCGAGTTGGAGATCGCCGCGGTGCGGCAGGCGTGCGAGGAGTTCGGCGCCACTGAAGTCTTCGAGACCGACGATCCCGAGGAAGGTGCGCTCTTCGTCGGCGCTCGCCGGGCGGTCTTCCCGGCGCTGGAACGCCTGGGTGCCTACATGTTGGAGGACGTCGGCGTGCCGGTGCCGCGCCTGCCCGAACTGGTCGACAGGGTTGCCCGGATCGCGACGGAGCAGCAACTGCTCATCACGGTCGTGGCGCACGCGGGTGACGGCAACACCCACCCGGTGATCGTCTACGACGGCTCCGACGAGGACGAAAAGACGCGGGCGGGGCAGGCGTTCACCCAGATCATGGAGCTCGCCTTGTCGTTGGACGGCACGATCACCGGGGAGCACGGCGTGGGCCGGTTGAAGCGTCCGCTCCTACGGCAGCAACTCGGTGACGACGTGCTCGAACTGCAGCACGGCATGCGGAAGGTGTGGGATCCGCTCGGTCTGCTCAATCCCGGCGCGGGGTACTGAGCCGGCCTCATCGAAGAGCCCGACCACGGACGAAGACAACTGAACAACACAGTGCAGCCCGCGAATCATTCGCGGGCTGCACTGTGTCACAACGGTTTTCAGCGAGGGTCTCGCGGCGCCATGTACTTGCGCAACTCGCGGCGGGCGATGGAGCGCTTGTGCACTTCGTCCGGACCGTCGGCGAGGCGCAGCGTGCGGATGCCGGCGTAGGCACGGGCGAGCGGGAAGTCGTCGGTGACGCCGGCTCCGCCGTGCACCTGGATGGCGCGGTCGATGATCTGCAGCGCGATGGTCGGGGCAGCCACCTTGATCGCCGCGATCTCGGTCTGGGCCTGCTTGTTACCGACGGTGTCCATCAGGTAGGCCGCCTTGAGGCAGAGCAGGCGCAGCATCTCGATCTCGATGCGGGCTTCGGCGATCCAGTCCTGGATGTTGGCGTTGTCGGCAACGGGTTTACCGAAGGTAACCCGCGCGAGTGCTCGCTTGCAGAGCAGTTCCAGAGCTCGTTCCGCCATGCCGATCGTGCGCATGCAGTGGTGGATGCGGCCCGGACCGAGCCGCGCCTGGCTGATCGCGAAACCCTCGCCCTCGCCCTTGAGCAGGTCGGAGGCAGGCACCCGGACGTCCTCGAACAAGATCTCCGCGTGGCCCTCACGGTCGTCATACCCGAAGACCGGCAGGTTGCGCAGCACGGTGATGCCGGGGGTGCTGGCGTCGACGACGAACATCGACTGCTGACGGTGGGTGTCGGCGTCCGGGTCGGTCTTGCCCATGACGATGTAGACCTTGCAGTTCTTGTGGAACGCGTTGGAGGAGAACCACTTTCGGCCGTTGAGCACGTACTCGTCGCCGTCCTTGACCATCGACATCTCGATGTTCGTGGCATCCGAGCTGGCCACGGCAGGCTCGGTCATGAGGAAGGCAGAAGCCATCTCCCCATCGAGCAAGGGACGCAGGTACTTCTCCTTGTGCTCGTCAGTGCCGAAGAGGGTGAGCACCTCCATGTTGCCGGTGTCAGGGGCGTTGCAGTTGAACACCTCCGGCGCGAAATGCACCCGGCCCATCAGTTCGGCCAGCGGGGCGTACTCGGAGTTGGTCAGCCCCGGGCCCCACTGCGGGTGCGGGTGGAAGAGGTTCCAGAGACCCTCGGCCTTCGCCTTCGCCTTCAGCTCTTCCAGGATCGCCGGCTGGTGGTGCGGGTCGCCCGACTCGCGCATCTGCTGCTCGTAGACCTCCTCCGCGGGGTAGACGTGGGCGTCCATGAACGCAGTGACCCGACGGTGGTAGTCGGCGCCCCGCTCGGTCATCTCGAACATCGTGCTCATTGGTTGTCCTCTCGGTTGTCCGCAACGTCGGATGTGGCCAGGAGCGATGCCTGGTAGCGGCGCATGCCGCGCAACCACCGCTCGTGGTCAGCGCTCTTCTGGCGCATCATCTCCAGCACCTGGGGGTGGGGAAGAATCAAGCAGCGTTCGTCGTACACCGCCTGCAGGACGGCGGCGGCCACCGCTTCGGGGGTGAGCACCTCGCCAGCAGTCAGTACGGCATTGGTGGCGGCTGCGCCGAGCACGTCGCCGCTGTCGCGTCCGGCATACAGCAAGGCCGTCTCCACGCCCATCGGGCACAGCGTGCTCGCCCGCACCCCGCGATCGCCGTAGGTGATGTTGAGCCATTCGGCGAACGCAACAGCCGCGTGCTTGGTGACGGAGTAGGTGGCCGAGCCGATCTGGGTCAGCAGTCCGGCGGCAGACGCCGTGCTGACGAAATAGCCACTGCCCGCTTCCACCCAACGTGGCACCAAGCGCTGGGCGGCGCGGATGTGTGAGCGCACGTTGATGTCGAAGCTGAGATCCCAGTCCGCCTCGCTGGCGTCCAGGCCCGGCGCGCCCGCGATGCCGGCGTTGGCGAAGAAGAGGTCGACGGTGCCGAACCTGGTGTCGGCGGCGTCGATGACGGCGTCGATCACATCGATGGACGAGATGTCGCCCACCACGCTGGCTCCGGCCTCGCCCAGTTGGGTGGCGACCCGTTCCACATCGGGGGAGACGTCGGCCAGCACCACCTTTGCGCCGTCCTGCACCAAGGCTTCGGCGAGGGCTCGGCCGATCCCGGCCGCTGCTCCAGTGACGATCGCGACCTTGCCGTCGACGTCCATCAGTCATCTCCTGATCGTGGGCGGATGTCACTTGATTCAAGCCGATGACGGCAGCCTGTGGTGGGCGGACCCTCCAGATTCGCCGTGATCCACCATGCCCGCCTCTATGCAGTGGAGGTCTCGGGCGCTCGACCGGCGCGCGTCGGCTGTCACTGAGCTGCAGTGTTCTCCAAGGGGAAGGCCCGCCGGCTCGTGAACTGCAGGGGTCGGCGGGTCACCGGATCCTCGAAGGCCAACGAGTGTGCGAGTAGTTGCAGCGGCACGCTGAAGTCGTCCCGTGCGCGGTGCACGATCTGCGGGTAGAGCGGGTCGCCGATGATCGGGGCACCGACATGGCCCATCGTCGCGCGCAGTTGGTGGGTGCGCCCGGTGACCGGTCGCAACTCGTAGACGGCATTGTCACCGATGTCCTGGGCACGGCGGATCATCGTGTGCGCGTTGGGTTGTGGATGGTCGGCATCGATGTGTGCGGCGGGCACCCCGTGTTCCTTCGCCAGGTGCAGCCTGATGTCCACCCACCGTTCGAATCCCTCGATCGCGGGCGCAAGCGCCAGGTAGGTCTTCTCGATCCGACGGGCGGCGAACACCTGCTGATAGGCGCCGCGCCAGTGCGGTTCCTTCGTGAGCAGCAACAGGCCGCTGGTGAGTCGGTCGAGGCGATGCGCAGGGCTCAGCGTCGGGATGTCGAGTTGCACCCGTAACCGGGCCACCGCGGTCTGCGTGATGTGCGCGCCGCGGGGCATGGTCGCCAGGAAGGGTGGCTTGTCGACGACGAGGATGCGGGCGTCCTCGTGGACGACCGGAATGTCGAAGGGGACGACCGGCTCCGGCTCGAAGGCTCGCCGCACGAAAACCACCTGACCGGCGACGAACTTCGTCTGCGCGGTGATAGCGCGCCCGTCTGTGGTTGCGAAATCACCGGCGGCGATCGCGCCGTCCACCTGGTCGCTGGTGAGCGAGGTGAAGCGGTCGACCAGATGGTCGCGCAGTGTCGTCCACGCACCGTCCATCGGCATCGAAACCCGCATGGCGTCGATGCCGTGCTCCTGGGGGAAGGGCGAGATCGGTCGGTGCCGCCGACTGCGACTCATTGTCTGCTCAGCAGCACGAGCACCTCGTGGTGCGGCGTCTGCGGGAACATGTGGAACAGCCGTGCCCGGTCGACCCCGAAGCCGGGCATCCGGCGCAGGTCGTCGGCCAGAGTGCGCGGATTGCAGCTGGAATAGATCAGGTGGTCCAGCGCTATCGCATCGAGTCGCTCGCACTGATCAGCTCCGATGCCGCGACGTGGTGGGTTGACGATCATCAGGTCGGGTTCGGGTGCCTGATCCAGTTGCGGGAAGGCATCTGCGGCGACGAACTCGAACTGTGTCGTGCAGCCTTCCGCACGTAGTTCGGTTGCTGAGCGGCGCGCGCTCTCCACCGCTTCGGATGAGCGCTCCACCCCGAAGACCTGCTCGACCGTCGGCCCCGCAGCATGCAGCCCGAAACCGCCCACGCCGCAGAAGAGGTCGACCACTGCACGCGGCGCGAGTTCCCGCGTCCAGTCGCGAGCTTGTGCGTAGAGCTGACCGGCGACGCCGGTGTTGGTCTGGAAGAAGCTCGCCGGTCGCAGGTGCAGGGTGAGGTCGTTCACCCGCATCGGCAGGGTCTGGTGCTCGGTGAGGATGATCTCCTCGTCACCCTCCATCACGGCGCGGTGATCAGGCAGAAGGTTGACCGACACCACTCGTACGCCTGGAATCCGTTGCTGCAGAACGGGAACCGCCCGCTGCACCTTGCTCAGCTGGCCGGTGGAGCGCAGCACGAAGCGGATCATCAGTTCGCCGTCGGGGGAGTGGGTGACCAGTACGTTTTTCAGCTCGCCGTTGCGGCTGGGTACGTCGTACGTAGTCAGTTCGGTCTGCGCGATCACCTCCCGCAACCCCGGGAGCGCGCGCGACAACCCGGGCTCGTAGAGCCCGCAGCCGGTGAGGTCGACGCCGTTGCCGGATCCGTCGAGGATGCCCAGTGTCGGCGCCCCGCGTCGTCCGCCCACCACCAGTTTCGCGTTGTTGCGGAAACCTTGCTCAGCGCCGTGAGCTGGCGGCATCCACGCTTCGGGCGAAACGTGGTCATGGAGGGTCGCGGCCACCGAGCGCGCACCGTCGTCCAGTTGTTGCGGGTAGGGCACGTTCATGAAGGTGCACGAGCGGCACTCGTGCCGATCGAAGTACCCGCACTGCATCGTTCGAGGATAGGCGCTGCCGACACCGACACCAGCACCGTCTGACCTTCGCGGCTCGTGTGCCTTTCCGAACACGCAGTGGGCGGGCGGCCGAAGCCACCCGCCCACTGCGATCCGCCCGTCTCAGGCCGGTTGGAGTTCCTTCGAAGCCTTCTCCTTCGAAGGCTGCTCGACCGCACCGCCGTGGTGGTCGTCGTCCAGCATCGTCGTCTCGTCGAAGGGGTCGTCGCCGCTCACGGCTTGCTGCAACTGCGCCTTGTCGAGGCCGCCGGTCCACGGACCGATGACCACCGTCGCAACTGCATTGCCGGCGAAGTTGGTCAGCGCGCGGCACTCCGACATGAAGCGGTCGATACCGACTACCAGGCCCACACCGTCGACCAGTTCGGCGCGGTGCGACTGCAGACCGCCGGCCAGGGTGGCCATACCTGCGCCCGTGACGCCGGCTGCACCCTTGGAGGCGATGATCATGAAGAGCAGCAGCGAGACCTGCTCGCCCAGCGAGAGCGGCATGTCCATGGCGGTGGCGATGAACAGCGAAGTCATCGTCAGGTAGATCGCGGTGCTGTCGAGGTTGAAGGAGCAGCCGGTCGGCACCACGACGCCCACGGTCGACTTGTCGACACCGGCGTGCTCCATCTTGGCGATGAGACGGGGGAGGGCCGACTCGGAGGAAGAGGTCGACACGATGAGCAGGAACTCACGACCGAGCTACTTGCACAGCGCCCAGATGTTGATGCCGGTGGCAGCGCGCAGCACGGCGCCGAGCACGATGAAGACGAAGAGCGCGGACGTGACGTAGAAGCCGATCAGCAGCACGCCCAGACTCTTCAGCGCACCTGCCCCGCTCTCGCCGACAACGCAGGCGATCGCGCCGAAGACACCCACCGGAGCGAGCCACATGATCATCGCCAGGATGCGGAAGACGAGCTTCTGCATGTGCCCAATTTCCCTTGAGGATCGGCTCGCCGGAGCGTCCCATTGCCTGGGGTGCGAAGCCGACCAGCAGAGCGACGAACAGCGTCTGTAGGACGTCTCCGGAGGTCAGGGACGACAGCAGCGAGTCGGGGATGATGCCGAGCAGGAACTCCTCGGTGCTGCCGTGGCCCTTGGACGCCTGCTTGGCGCCGGCAGAGGCCATCTCGTCGGTGACGTGCAGGCCGGAACCGGGGTGCAGCAGGTTGCCGACCAGGGCGAAGGTTGACATCGACAGGAAGTAGGCGAGGGCGAGACCGCCGACCTTCCCGACCTTGGCGGCGCTGCGCAGGCTGCCAATGCCCAGGACAATGGTGCAGAAGATGACCGGCTGGATCATCATCTTGATCAGCCCGACGAAGGCGGTGCCGAGCGACTTGAAGCCGACCGCGACGTCCGGTGCGGCTGGCGAATGACGAAGCGCGTGAACTTCTCGAGCTGCCGCGCAATCGCGTTGTCGCACGCCGTGGTCTCCGGTGAGACCGAGAGCGACGACGTCTACCTGGTCGGCGGTCGTGCCCCGGTCATCAACTCCGGACCGGCCCGCTGGGAAGGGGCTGATGTGGGTGCGGTCATGACCGTGCGTGATCGCACGGAATTGCAGTACGTGTCAGGCGAATTGGATGTTGTCCGGCGGCTCACTTCGGCGCTTCGCGCCCAGCACCACGAGTCGGCCAATCTCCTGCACACGGTGGTGTCGTTGATCGAGATGGACCGGTCGGAGGAGGCGATCGAGGTGGCGACCGAAGAACTCCAGATCACTCAGTTGCTCGCTGACCAGGTGATCGAGGACGTCGGTGATCCGGTGCTGGCGGCGCTGCTGCTCGGCAAGTCGGCAGAGGCGGCCGAGCGTGGCGCCTCGCTGGAGATTGTCGGTGAGGTGAGCGAGCAGCGGTGCACCATCTCCGGACGAGACCTCATCACCGTGGTCGGCAACCTTTCCGACAGTGCGCTGGACGCGGTCGGCGATGCCACTCCCGGCCGGGTGCGAATCGAAGTCGATTGGACCGCAGAGCGATTGGTGCTCGCGGCTGACGACAACGGACCGGGCATCGGGCCGGAGGATGCCGAGAACGTGCTGGGACGAGGCTGGTCGACGAAGGCCGGTCCACCCGGTTCCCGAGGCATCGGGCTTGCGCTGGTGCAACAGGTCGCGCAGCGATGTGACGGATCAGTGTCGATCGGTCGATCTGATCTGGGTGGGGCACGGGTTGAAGTGACGCTGAGAGGTCGATCATGACTGCTGCAGTTCTGGTGCTGATCGTCGAGGACGAATCCGTCTTCGCTCAAGCTCATGCCCAATACGTAGAGCGCACAGCCGGATTCGAGGTCGCCGCGGTGGTGCGTACGGTGCAGGAGGCTATGCGTGCGTTGCGCGCAGACGACACGATCGCGTTGGTGCTGCTCGACATGAACTTGCCCGACGCGCATGGTTTGGCAGTGCTGCAGCAGTTGCGCGCTTCGGGCCGCGGCTGCGACGTGATCGCGGTGACCGCCGCCCGGGACGTTGAGGTGGTGCGGCAGGCGGTGACGCAGGGAGTGTTCGCCTATCTGCTCAAACCATTCACCTATGCCTCGTTCCGCGCCAAGCTGCAGCACTATGGCGAGTACCGCGGCACGCTGGAGGAGACCCCGGGCTGTGGAGCAGGGCGACGTCGATGAACTACTGGGCGCACTCCGCGCGGCTCCTAGTTCGGCTCCGCCCAAAGGCATGAGCACCGAGACCCTCGACCAGGTGATCGGCGCACTGCGCGACCTCGACGGGGGAGTAGCGGCCGCTGAGGTCGGCAACGCCATCGGCGCCTCGCGCGTCACCGCCCGCCGCTATCTCGAACACCTCGCCGACTCCGGACGCGTCGTGCGCCGAGTGCGCTACGGCAGCCGAGGCCGCCCGGAGATCCTTACACGCTGGCGTGAATGCGGTCGGCTTCCTACTCGTTGACCAACTGGTTCTTCGTGGTCACGACTTCGATCATCGAAGACGGACCAGCGACGGTCGTCGTGCCGTCGAGGTCTGCCCAAGCGCCACCGTCCACCGAGTACTGACCGCCGTACGTCGTGGAGACGCTCACCGTGTACTTGCCGGCGCGTTCGTACGCGTGGGTGATGTCGCCGGTGGGGTACACGCCACCGCTCGAAGACGTCGGCCCACTGGTTGCGCCGTCGCCGTAGGTGAAGGTGTTCGACTTGAAGGTCGGCTTGATGCGCACCTGATGCCCTAGCAAGGTCACGGTGTTCACCTCGCTCGGAGCGAATCCCTCGGTCGGGTACTGCAACTGGAAGTACGTCGGCAAGGTGACCAACGTGCGCCCACCCACCGGTTGCATCGACACCGTCGGCTTGCTGAACGGGGTGCGCTCCCAAGCCGACTTGATCATCGCCAGCGTCAACCGTGGACGGGCGTCGGAATTGGGCACTACGGTCGGAAAGCATGTGCGCCCCACATGGGACCAGGCGCCCGGCTCCTCTGCTGGATCGACGGGATGAAGTCGCCGGTAAATCTCGCTCAACGGCCCTTCGCCCTCTTCGCATGCGACCAATGCGCTCTGGCAACTGGACTCTGTCTCTCGACCTGGCTCGTTACCCGAGCACGCGATTCGCGTCGTGTATTCGAACGGCACTTGCTGTATCGCGGGTTTGCTGCCGGGCTTGTCCGTGCTCGGAGCGACAGAGGACCGCTGTGTCTTTGGCAACGCGGCAGTCTCGGCCCTCGTGAAACCGGTGTGTATACCACCCTTCGAGACGTCGCAATCACGACATCTCGGGCCAGTCCCTCCAGCCTCTACATTCGGGGCGACACCAGCACTCAGGACGACTACGGCGAGTACGAGAACGAATCTCGCGGTGATTCGATTCGTCACGACGTAACGGACGGATCGTATTGAATCTCGGCCACGCGCCACCCACTGGCCGTCCAGCTGAGCTTGTGCACGCGTGCTCGGCTGGGCCCTGCGTCGAAAGTCTCAATAACTGCGTTGTTCTTGTCGACGATCGACACACGCGGCACGTCAACGACGACAGAAACGGTCCCGTCTGGATTCACAAAGCCGCGTTTGATGACGAACTGATCACCATCGAAGTGCTGGCTGTCCGATGCGACACTTCGGATCGTTTCCTCATGTGCTGCGCACGACTTGCATGTCGGTAGCGACAACTTAGAAAGGACACCGGCCCGGGGAGTTTTGCCGAGCCGGTTGAGTTCATTGGTAAAGAACCTCGCAAAGGCAATCGCACCAGCGTCCGTCTTGTGCTTTGCCGCCTCGGGCACGCCCGGCGCACCGGCATAGGTCGCATTGCTCGACTGGCTCGACGGTGCCGCCGAACTGGTCGTCGTATTGCTCGTCCTCGGTTGCGAACTTGACGACGATGTCGTGGTCGGTGCCGTCGACGACTCACCGGCTGACGAGTCGCCCGAACACCCCGCCACGGCAATCGAAGCCGCGGCGAGTGCTGCTACCCACACTCCCGACGACGCGCGTCGCCTGGTCGATTTCAGCATCGTTCCTCCCTGCTTCTTTCAACGGTGCTGCCACAGCATCTTGCGATGCGCACCCTCAAATCGGCGTTATTCACAGGTAAGAACTTGGCAAAGTGTGTGCAGCAGGAGCCACTACGGAAGAATCCGCCCAGACATCGTCGACCACGTGAAGGAACCTCATGAAGGCACGGAAGCCGTTGCGGTTGCAGGCGAAAGACGCCGCGGGTTTCGCGTTGGTGTGGACGGCTGCGAAGGTCGCTCACCGGGTTCGTTTCACCCGGTCGCACGACATCCCCGCCAAAGGCGCGGTCATCATCGTCGCCAACCACATGACGATGAGCGAGCCACTCGCAGTGGCACGAATGGTCATCGGCCACAGGCGGTTTCCGCACTTCTTGGCGATGCGGGAGGTCTTCTCGTGGCCGGTCATCGGGTGGCTGGCGCGGGCGACCGGACAGATCCCGGTGTCACGAGGTGCGTCGAACGCAGCCGCTGCCCTGGACGAGGCCGGCCGCAGGCTCGAACTCGGCCAGGTCGTGGTGCTTTACCCAGAGGGACGCCTGACCACTGAACCTGATCAGATGCCCGGTCCGGCCCGCACCGGCGCTGCCCGTTTGGCGTTGCGGTACCCGGAGGTCCCCGTCTTCCCGGTGGGTCTGTGGGGACCCAAGCAGGGCAATGACCATCTGTGGCACCGACATTCAGCGCATCTGAGTGTGGGGCCGCAGGTCGACCTGACCGCTTTCAACGGACGAACCGACGAGCAGGATGCACGCGAAGCGACCGAACTCATCATGGCCGCGATCCGCGTCCAAGTCATGAATGCTCGAGCCGGACACGCGGTGCGATATGCACATTGACCACGAAGCGACCAGGCCCGGATCTGAGTCGGCTGGCTCGCCCATCGCTGACTACCTGGAAACGCTCACGCCATTCCGGGCCGAGCGAATCCACGCCATCTACGAAGTGGCACGAAACACCGCGCCCGAAGCGACCGAGGGTGTCAAGTACGCGATGCCGGCGCTGGTGTTCGACGGCAAGGGACTGCTGTCAGTGATGTCGACCAAGAAGCACATCGGCATCTATCCCTACTCCAGCAGCGTCGTCGAACAGCTCGCCGAACCGCTTGCGGCACTGGGGGTCTCGACCACCAAAGGTGCCATCCAGGAGCCTGACAGCGTCGTCCTGCCCACAGAAGTGGTGGAGTCGATCGTGCGCGCACGACTTGAACAAATTCGCGGACGCTGAGGTCGCCACGACACCGGTTCGCATGGTCACCGTGAGACGACTTGGACGCCGCGAGGGTCGGTGTGGCTAGCTCGCCAGGCCGAGCCGGGCGGTGAGATGGATGTCGATTCCGCTCAGCGGGGGATCGGGTGCACGGCTGTGCACCGGAGGCGAGGTGGAGCGGTAGGTCTTTCCGGTCGGCGTGGTGATCTCGACCGTATGCGGATGACTTCCTGGCGGTCCATGACCGTGGATGACCCGAGTAGACCAACCCGGCATCTCCTTGACCAGGTTGAACCGCCGACAGACAGCGAGACCATTGTCGATGCTGGTAGGGCCGTCGTCCGTATGGCGTTGCACATGGTCGTGGTCGCGAATCGGCGCATCACAGAACGGAATCCGACAACTTCGGTCGCGCAGCTGGATGAAGCGGCGCACAGTGGCATCGAACCGGCGCCGCTTGGTGTCGAAGCCGGTGAGTTGCCCGGTAGTGGGGTCGGTGAAGATGCGGCGCACCCACGCCTGCGAGCTGTCGAGTTGGTCAGGTGAGGGCAGGAGCAGATCAGGTGCACCGGCGGCGATAGCGCGGGCGATCGCGGCGGGGATCGGGCCGTACCCGTCGAGCCATGCTGCGCCGTCCAACTCACTCTCCATGCCGAACGCGGCACCAGCGTGGTGGCGGTGGCATGACTCGGGCGACTGGCCGAACAACTGCCCAGCAGTCATGACGAGTTGCACCTCGACGCCGGGCCCCGAGGCCGGACACTGACCAGTGACGCGCTCAAACAGAAGATCGGCACTCACCTGCTGCAGGGTGCGGCCCTCGGCGCTGCCGTCCGACACCATGCCCAAGGCGTCTCGCCGCAGCGTGGCGGCCATCGCAGTCGCCATCGCCGCCGGTAGGTCTGCACCGAACCGGCACATGCCGTCCTTGCCGGGACGATTCCACACCGAGCGCTTCTTCGCGGCGGCCCGAGCTCGTGCCGTCCCTCCTTCAGGATCGATGTTCAGCGCTGCCGCCTTGGCGAGAGCGCCCGCCCGGATCGGGCTCACGTCTGGAAGCGCAGCGCAGATTTCGGCGTCCACCGCCCGACGTTGCAGGTGGTCGAGGTGATCAGTCTCGCGGTGAACCGCATGGGCGACGGAGCCGTTGATGCGCCCGTGTGCGAGAAGCTCGGCAGTCGCCGGGAGGTCGTCGCGCAGCGCTCGAGCGAAGGCAAGCTCCCGCGAAGCCTTGGCGGGGGAGATGCGCCGAGCAAGGGCGATCTGGTCTGCGATGCCGCGGCCACGCTCTCGGGAGCGCACCTTCGCCCGGAGCTGCTCCTCTCGCTGCGAACGATCGAAATCGGCGGTGATCGCAGCCCGCGCGTGCACCAGCGCCGACTCGAGCTTCTCCAGCGTCTCGATCTGGCTGATCTTGTCGAAATCATTTGCTGCAGAACGCATTCCGATCAGCTGGGCGACCATGTCGTCCAACGTGGGAGGCTGCGTCTGCTTCATGGAGAACAGCTAAGCACCGACCACCGACAGCGATCATTTCCGTGCTTTCAGCAGGCCGCCACACAGCCTCGACAACGACCTAGTAGCCCGCTGCGGACCAGCAGTACTGGAGGATGAGGGGCATGCTCGACCACGAGAAAACGGTCGATGACATCATCACCTTCTACGCCGATCTGATGGACCACTCCGAGCCGATCCCGGAGCGCGCCCACGTCTAGGAGATGGTGCTCGCTGCACCGGGGGTTAGCGTCGAGCAGGTGCGACGGGTGATCCCGCCCAGCACGATGCTGAAGCGGGTGCGGCAGCAGCCAACAAGTTCGAGCTGCCCAGCCTTGAGTGCTGTCGGGGCGGTAGCCACGGTGGCAGAACGGTGACTACGGCGTCTGGGTGAACTCGGTGACGATGCGCACGAGTTCGGCCGGCATCTGTTGGGGCAGACCGTGGGCACCGTCCGGCACCGCCAGCAGCTCGCCGCCAGCAGCATCCGCCAGGTCTGCGCACCACTTGTGGCTCGAGACCAGGTCGGCCGTGCCACGCACGACGAGCACAGGAGTCCGGACGCCGTCCATCACCTCATCCGCCGGCCGTCCGGCCTGCCTGCCGAAATCGGCGAGCACCAACGGATTCGCGCGGACGTAGTCAAAGGCGGCCTGGGCGATGACGCGCGGAGCCTCCGCGGGCACCCCTCGAACCAGCGCGGAGACGTGCTGGCGCATCCGAGGCCAACGAGCGTCAGGCGAGGGCGACACCATCGTGAGGGACGCGACCAGCTCCGGATGCTGTGCACTCAGCCGAGCGCCGGTCACGGCACCCAGTGAGTGGCCGACGAGGTCAACCGGTCCTAGTTGTTGCTCGCTCAGCCAGGCGGCTATGTGCGCACCTTGGGCGTCAGCGTCCATCGCGCCAGGGAGGCGGGTGCTGCGTCCGCAGCCCGGGGGGTCAATGACGAGGATCGGGCGGTTGTCCGGGTGCTGCTCGAGAAACCACTGATACGCATGCCACGACATGGAGAGTCCCGGAATGAGCACCAGCGGTCGCTCCGGACGTCGGACTGATCGCTCGACCCAACCCGTCCGGACGACACCAACGATCTCGCGACGACGGGTCAACCCACCACGGATTCGTCTGTGCGCCACAGGAAATGCCATCGACGCGAGTGTGGCACGAGACCAGCGCTCGGTAGTGCTACGGGCACTGCCCTGATGAGGTCCCGTCCGCGCAAGCAGTCCAGTCGTGGAGTGCTAGCCAGCACCCCACGACCGACGGTCATCCGATCGCGGATCCTTCTGGACGTCCGGCGACGTGCCGAACAGTTGAACGCTTCGAGACTCGGGAGTGTCGCAGCCGCAGTCGGCTCGCAACCGAGCGTTTCCGCGAGGGCCTTCGAGACGTTCGCCAGGTCGTCCGGCAGCGCGACCGACACACCACCACCGGACTGGACGACTGCTCGGTGGAACAACCCGTGCATCAACCATTCGAGAAACCGACCAGACGACGCAGAGCAATCGTGGACGCGAGTGCGTACGCGTGGACCAGCACTGGTGGACCGTCAACAGTGAGTTCTGTGGTCGTACCGCCTCTCGGACCAGCAGAGACCGTGTGATCCAGGTGCATGCGCAGCGGACCGATCCGCACCCGCCAGGTCCACAGTCGCCGGGGCTCGTCGACCTGCGTGATCGTGAACTTGACTCGCACGCCTGCCAGCCCATGGACAGTGCCGCCGACACCGGGCGCTATGCGGGGGAGAGGGTAATCGACTGCGGTGATCTGGGGAGCCCACGTCGGCCAGAGGTCAGGAGCCGCGTACCGCTCCCAGACGACGTCGGGATCGTCCGGTCCGTCGACACTCACATGGGCGCTGCGCAGTGTGATCATGGTTGCTCGTGGTGTATCGGCCCGGAGCGCTTCGACAACCGGCCGCCGTCGCCTCCCCAACGTAGCGAAATCATCTCTGCCGCAATCGAAACCGCGGTTTCCTCCGGTGTGCGGGCGCCGAGATCGAGCCCGATTGGGCTCGACATGCGCTCCAGTTCGTCGTGGGTGAGCCCCTCGTCGCGTAGTCGTGCCAGGCGGTCTTCGTGGGTGCGGCGAGACCCCATGACGCCGATGTAGCCGACCGCCGGCAGGCGAAGCGCGACCGACAGCAGCGGCACGTCGAACTTCGGGTCATGGGTGAGCACGGCTATTGCAGTGCGCTGATCGATGGCGCCAGCCTCTGCCTGGGACGCGAGGTATCGATGCGGCCAATCGACAACGACCTCATCTGCTTCCGGGAATCGGACGGTGGTGGCAAACACCGCGCGAGCGTCACACAGGGTGACGCGGTATCCGAGGAAGCTGCCCATCCGGGCGACCGCGCCGGCGAAGTCGATCGCTCCGAAAACCAGCAGACGCGGCTTGGGCGCGAACGACTGCACGAACACGCGCATGCCGTCGCCGCGACGCTGACCGTCCGGGCCGTAGGTGAGGGTGCCGGACCGCCCGCTGGCAAGCAGGCCCAGGGCGTCGTCCACCACGGCCGAGTCGATGCGGTCAGAACCGAGCGTGCCCACGTGGCAGCATGATTCGCTGTTTGTTGGACGCAGCATGAGGCGTCGTCCGACCAGCGACGAGTCGTCGTGTTCGACGATCGTCGCGGTCGAAACAGGACGCTCCCCGTCGATGTCGGTGAAAAGATCGTCGGACTCTGGGTAGGTCGCGGGGGAGAGGCGTTCCACGAAGACATCGAGGATTCCGCCGCACGTGAGTCCGACCGCGAGCGCGTCGTCGTCGCTCACTCCGTATCGCTGCAGCATGGGATTGCCGTGGACGAGCACCTCACGGCACAGGTCGTACAACGCACCTTCCACGCACCCGCCCGACACGGATCCGGTGATCGTGCCGTCTTCGGCGACGAGCATCGTCGCTCCTGGTTGGCGTGGCGCGGATTGCCAGGTGTCGACAACCGTTGCGACAGCAACGGATTCGCCGTTCGACAAGCGACGGCGCAGTTCCGGCAGCACCTCACGCACGTTCCAGCTCCTCGCGGGTGTCGATGTCGCGGCCGGTCGCAAGGTCGGCGCACTCGACCCGGACGTGCGGACTGTTTGCGAAGAGCGCTCTCGCACCCTGATCGCCGGTCGCGCGGTCGAGAGCGGACGCCCAGTGGTGTCGGCCGATGACGACAGGGTGGCCAGGCGTCCCGTCGAACGTGGCTCGGACGAGCGCCCTCCTGGCACCAGCACCGGCTGCGTCCATCACCCGCGACACGACGCGATGGTCGACGTCGGGCAGATCGACGAGCGTGATGAGCGCTGCGTCGGCATCGTCGGGACAGGCGTGCAGCCCCGCGCGCAAGGAAGCGCTCATGCCCTCGTGCCAGTCGTCGGCCACGACGATCTCGGCGTCTTGGACCAGTCGGGCAGCTTCGTCGGACGAGGCTCCGAGCACGACCACGACCGGCGAACACCCGCCGTTCCGGAGCGCAACGACGGCTCGCGTGAGCCACGACCCGCGAGCATCGCTGATGAGTGCCTTGGGCGTGCCCATCCGTCGGCCCTGTCCGGCGGCGAGCACGATTCCGGTTATCGGCATGACGCCCGGCGCAGGGTCAACGAGCCGCCTCGATCAGGGCCGACGGGGTGAACGGCGTGTGCCGTAGGCGAATTCCGGTGGCATTGAAGATCGCGTTGGCGATCGCTGCGGGCGTGCCGACCATGGCCATCTCGCCGATGCCCTTTGCGCCATTCGCGCCGAACCACTCGTCGTGCTCTGGGAGGAATTCGACCTCCAGTTCGGCGACGTCAGCGTGCGCGGCGATGTGATAGCCGGCGAGGTCACCGTTGACGACGTGTCCGAAGCGTGGGTCGCGGTACGACTCCTCGAACAACGCGGCCGACATCGCCATTGTCATGCCGCCGATCATCTGGCTGCGGGCGGTGAGCGGGTTGATGATCGTGCCAGCCGCATAGACGCCGAGAAGTCGGCGCACCCGCACCTCTGAAGTGACGGAACTGACTGCCACTTCGGCGAATTGGGCACCGAACGCGTGACGGGAGTATTTGCTCGCACCGCGGGGCGGACGTCCCTGCGCGCGTGCCGATGCTCCGTCCGGCGGGTTGTCTCCGTGCTTGCGGCGCAGCTTCTCGCAGGCGGCCACAACTGCGTTGCCCCATTCGTAAGTGCCCTGGCTGCCACCGGCCATGATCGCCATCGGTGTGCCGGTGCGTCCGATGTCGGTCTCGACATGATCGACCGGCACCTCGAGCGCGTCAGCGGCAATCTGCCGCAGGACGGTGTGGGCGCCGGTGCCGATGTCGGAAGCCTGCATCTGCACGACGTACTTGCCGCCGGTGTAAGTGACCCGTGCGAAGAGACTGGTGATGTGTTGGTTGGGGAAGCAGGTGGACGCCAGGCCCAGACCGATCTGCCATTCGCCATCGTGTCGCCCTCCGACGTCCTGACGCTGGTGCCAGCCGAAGAGTTCGGCCCCGCGCCGCAGGCAGGGCACCAATGCTCTCGTGCTCCAGGGCTTCCCGTTCTCAGGGTCGACCTCCGGCTCGTTGCGCACGCGTAGTTCCAGCGGGTCGATGCCGACCTGGTGCGCGAGTTCGTCCATGGCTGACTCGAGCGCGAACATGCCGTTGAAGTCACCGGGTGCGCGCATCCACGTCTCGGGCGGAAGGTCGAGGTTCACCGCGCGATGTTGGGTGTGCCGGTTCGGCGTCGCGTACATCATGCGGGTCGCCCAACACGCTTGGTCGATGTTGCGCTTCAGACGCGACGCGGCCTGGGTGCTGAAGTGCTCGACGGCGGTGAGTTGACCGTCGGCGGTCGCGCCGAGCCGGATGTGCTGGCTGGCTTCGGGGCGGTGGCCGACATTCATGAACATCTGCTGGCGGGTGAGTGCCAGCTTCACCGGGCGAGGTCGCACGACTTTGGCGGCCATCGCAGCGAGCGCGATGTGCGGGTGGGGGAATGCCTTTCCGCCAAAGCCGCCACCGACGTATGGCGAGATGATCTCGACCTGGTTGGGCAGCAATCCCAGCAGTGGTGGCAGCAGGGTGCGGTGGATGATCGGGCCCTGGTTGGTGTCGAAGAGGGTCAGTCGGGTCGCCCGGGGATCGCGCGTCTCGGTGTCGTGCCAGATCGCGATGACGGCGTGCGGCTCCATCTGGGCGTGGAAGTGAGCCGGGTTCGCATAGTGCGCGTCGACCCGATGCACCGCTTCGCGCCACCCCTGGTCCAGATCACCCTTGGTCTCCGTGCCGCGCCGCATGAGCACGAGGCGTGGACTCTCCACGTCGGGGTCGTGTGGGTCGAACTCGACCTTCGCGTCCTCCTGCTCGCAGATCACCTCAACGAGTTCGGCCGCTTCGCGAGCAGCTTCAGGCGTCTCGGCTACGACACCGCCGACGATCTGTCCGAAATGTGCGATCTCGGGGCCTTGCATAATCCACAGCGCAGCGTCCGTCTTGACCTTCAGCCGCGGCGAATTGTCGTGAGTGAGCACGTGCAACACGCCGGGCACAGCGTTCGCCCGATTCGTGTCGATGCGGACGATCCTGCCCTTGGCGATCGGTGCCGTGACCGGCCAAAGGTAGCAAGGGTTTTCGACATCGTGCTCGTAGGCGTACGGCGCCGTGCCGGTCACCTTCATGGGTCCGTCCACGCGGCGCACGGGGGTGCCGACGCTCCGTTCGCGAGGCGTGTCAAGGGCCGCGGTCTCGATGTCGGGTGCGTGCGGACGGGCTGGTGCTTCAGTGCTCATCGGACGGCTCCTTCGGCCAGTTCCTGCAGCACCGCCACGACGGTGCGTCGAAGCATCGGCAGCTTGTACGCGTTCTCCCCACCAGGATGCGCGGCTGCGAGTTCTGCATCAATGGCGACCTCGAAAACCTCAGCAGTCGCCGGACGTCCGCGCAACTGCTCTTCGGCGAGGTAAGCCCGGTAGGGCTTGTGCGAGACGCCGCCGAGCGCGAGTCGGAGGTCCTGCACGTGGCCGTCGGCGATGTCCAGGGCAGCGGCAACGGACACCAGCGCGAACGCGTAGGACGCACGGTCGCGCACCTTCCGATACCGCGAACGGGTGGCCCAGGGGAGTGGGGGAATCTCGATCGCAACGATCAGTTCGCCGGGCTCGAGATTGGTGTCGCGTGACGGGTCGTCGCCCGGCAGGCGGTGGAACTCGGCGAAAGGAATCGCTCGGTCGCCAGACCGGCCCGTGACGTGGACGACTGCGTCGAGCGCGGCGAACGGCAGGCAGAGGTCGGATGGATGAACAGCGACGCATTGGTCGGACTGACCAATGAGCGCGTTGTACTTGCCGAAACCGTCGATCGCCGAGCAACCCGAGCCTGGTTCGCGCTTGTTGCACGGAGTGGACCGGTCTTGGAAGTAGACACAGCGCGTACGCTGGAGCAGGTTGCCACCGGTCGAAGCCATCGCCCGGATCTGTCCGGATGCTCCCGCGAGCAGGGCTTGGCTGACGAACGGGAAACGCTGCCGCACAAGCGGACTCATCGCGAGGTCAGCGTTGCGGACGTTCGCACCGACGCGCAGACCACCGTCCGGAGTTTCCTCGATGCCGCCGAGATCGAGCCGACTGATGTCGACGATTCGGTCGGGACGTCGGATGCCGAGCCGCAGATGGTCGACGAGATTGGTGCCGCCGGCGAGGTAGGCAGTCGTCTCACGTTCGTGTTGGGCGAGCGCGTCGGAAACCGTTGTGGCGCGGACGTATTCGAAGTCCTTCATGCCTGGCCCCGCTCCTGCGCCACATCGGTGAGCGCTTCACGGATATGGGCATAGGCGCCGCATCGACACAGATTGCCGCTCATCCGTTCGCTGATCTCCTCCGGCGTGAGCCGTACCTTCTGTAGGTCGCTGACGTCCGCGGTCACATGCGAGGGCATACCGGCTTCCGCCTCGGCGAACATGCCTGCAGCAGAGCAGATCTGGCCGGGCGTGCAGTATCCGCACTGCAGCGCGTCGCGGTCTACGAACGCCGCCTGGATGTCGCTGAGTTGATCAGTGCTACCGAGGCCAGCAGCCGTCGTGACCTGCGCACCGTCGTACGACGCAGCAAGTGTGAGACAGCTGATGATGCGCCGACCATCGACGAGCACGGTGCAGGCTCCGCACTGGCCGTGGTCGCAGCCCTTCTTCACGGTGGTGATGCCGAGCCGGTCACGGATCGCGTCCATCACACTCACGCGAGGATCAAGTTCGACGTGATGTTCCTGGCCGTCAACGATCAGTCGGACGGACACTTGCTGTGCAGAGGGCATGGGCGCACCTTCCAGCGGGGGATTTTCACACTAACCGCGCGATGAGCCCGGGGGCAGTGTTGGGACGGGTGTGATTGCAGTAGCCGCGTTGAGCGCGGGCCGTGACACCGAAGGTCAGCCATCTATGGCGCTGTCGGTTCGTGCTGGCCGCGCAGGTGTCCGGGTAGGTTCGCTATTCATGACGGCTGTGCCTGAGCCCCACTTCATCCACCATCTCGGTGTCTTCGCCAGCGACTTCACTGCGAGCGAGCGCTTCTACACTGCAGCCCTCGCACCGCTGAACATCCAGCCCGGCTACCGCACCCACTCGATCGCCGAGTACTGGGTAACCGGCATCGACACGCCGAGCCTCTCCTTGGAGGCGGCGCCTACGACTGGTGAGGTCACGCGTGGCCTACACGTGGGTTTCGAAGCTGCAGACCGGGCGGCGGTAGACGCGTTCTACGCCGCGGCAATGATGGCCGGCGGCAGCGAGCGCGAGTCGCCAAAGTACTGGTCCGAATACGGCGCCTATGCGGCATTCGTCAGTGACCCCGATGGGAACAACGTCGAGGCGTTGGTGAAGGAGTCTCGCAAATCATGAGGCGAGCTGGGCGTTCCTTTCGAAGACGTCAGTTCTGAAGCGTCCAACCTTCACGGAGCCCGAACTACGTTGACATACATGGCTGTCGACTCTGCGCCCATCCGTGTCAAAGCGATGCTCATCGCTCCGAACGAGGAGTTCGACGCGCACGCGGTCAGTCTTCTCCCGCCGACCGCCGAGAACCCGGACGGTTACCACCGCCTGATCGGCGGCAGCGTCGAGCCCGGTGAGACGCATGAGCAAGCGCTGCGCCGCGAGGTCGAGGAGGAGATTGGCGCTCAGGTCGAGGAGCTGCAGTTCTTGGCCTGCGTTGAAAGCATCTTCACCATCGATGGTCGACTCGGGCACGAAATTGTCTTCCTCTACACCGGTCGACTCGACCCACTTCCTGCCGAGTCGGGGGCAGTCCTCACCGAAGGGGACGGGTCGACCGCGCCGATCGTCTGGCGTTCGTTCCATGAGCAGCAAGTGCCTCTGCCGCTCTACCCCTCGGACGCCGTCGCTTGGGTGCATCGTCTTCCTCGCAATGATCTGGGTCGGGACGCTGCCCGTGCCGAGACCGTGCAGGCATATGAGAGTAACGCCGACGCGTACGCCGACAACGCGCCCGACCTGAACGAGCCGATGTCGACCAACCTCGACCGCTTCGCGTCCCTTGTTGGTGACGGCCGAGTGGTGGAGATTGGAAGCGGTCCGGGGCGTGATGCTCTAGCTCTCGAAGCACGCGGCCTCACTGTGCAGCGCACCGACATCACACCCGCCTTCGTCAAGCGCCTGATCGACGCGGGTTATGACGCCAAGGTCGTCGATCCGCTACGCGATGATCTCGGTGGTCCCTATCGCGGGGTGTGGGCCAATGCCGTTCTGCTGCATCTGAGTCGCCCGGAAATGGCGATCGTGCTGCACCGGTTACGGCAGGTGGTCGTCGACGGGGGAGTGCTCATGTGCACGCTCAAAGAAGGAGCCGGGGACGGTTGGTCGCGGCATGGAAGTGTGCAGGCCGCTCGTCACTTCACTTTCTGGCGTGAACAGCAGTTGCGCGAGGTCCTTGAGGCAGCCGGCTGGACACCGATCGATGTACAACATTCGCCTGGCCGCAAGCTGGAGGAGCAGTGGCTGAACGTCATGGCCCGAGCGTCCAGTTGACGGCCAATGACGCCTACTCGGGTGGCCGAGGGGTCGGGGGAGTACCTGAGATCAGTCCTCCGCGGGTCGGCAGATGAGCTGGCGCCAACTACTGATCGCCTCGTCTCCGAAGCCCGATACTGAGCGCATGGGTCTACGCAATTTCCTCATCGAAGGTGTCTGAAGATCGAGTGCGTCGAGCACGGCCGCGAGGTCTTGGTCGTTCCATGGGGCGCCGGGGGTGTGGCCGTTGATCGCCTCGAAGATGAGGACCACCCATTTCCCATCGTCGATGCGGTCCAGGAGACGGGTTGCGGGTGCGCGACGGTGATCGATCTGGAGGTTGTTGTTGGCCTCGGTGCGCATGATGTGCGGCGTGTCTGGGTTCTGCGCAGGTGATGCTGCCTTGATGACGACAGATCGGCCGTCCGCCAAGATCGCTGTTCCCGCGAGTGCTGGGGAGTAGCCACCTGTAGCTGACGCAGAGTCGACAACGGCGGAGCCGAGGCAGTCAGTAATCCGCTCCTAGACGTGAAAGGGAGTACAGCCCATTGCAGGCGATGGCTCATCAACGCACCATCATCCTGACAGTCCGACCCTCGCGAATGCGAGGACATTTCCCGGAGCGGGCTCCCAGGCGGTCGCAGCGGACTGGTAATCGACGACTGGTCTCCGGGCTTGTGCGCCCGGAGACCAGTCGCTGCCAACCGGCTAACTGCCCGGCGTGTCGAACAAAGCCAGTTCGGCATCGGTCGGTCGGTCAAGGTACGTGCGCCATTCGGCTACGTCGTGTCGAGTGACTGGTGGGTCCTCGGCATCCCTTGCGTGTATTCGCCGCCACAATTCGTCGTCGGACGCGTCGAGGAACCGCAGCTCCACAGCGGCGCCCAAGGCGCGTGCCTCTGATCGCAGCTGGTCGCGTTCTGTTCGGGCCCAGGTGCCCCACTCGATAATGACGGTCATACCCGCCACAAGTAGGTCCTTCGCGACCGACCATTGAAGTGCCTCGACGCGGGATCGAACGTCGGCTTCCCAGAGATTGATGTCGAGAGCGGTCATCCAGGCGTCCGCGCTCATCCGGATGCTGGCTGGCTCGCCTGCGAGACTGAGAGCCAGTGTCGTCTTACCGCTACCAGGCAGCCCGCAAATCAGGATCAGCCTTCCGCATGCTTGCCGCGAGGTGTCCTCTGCTGGTTGATGACTCACCTGTGGAACTCTCGATCGTTAGTCGTCCATCGACGCAGTGTCACGGGGATCCAATCCGTCGTCCGGCGTAACGGGCCCACGGTTCGGCAGCCTTGTTGGCGTGGAGGAAGGCGACTTGGTGGCTGTACCCGAGCGCGTCGGCGACCAGCGACGGCGGGCACTCGAGGACGAGCTCACCGATTGCTCGGTTGCGGGCGCCGAGGAGGTTGATCCCGAGGTCGCGTAGGCGGTCCATCACGGTGTTCGGGTGTAGATGCCGACCAACGACGTATCCGGGGAAGAGCCAGGGGCTGTCGGGCACTGCACCTGTGCGCAAGTTGGGCCGGGCCGCGAGGTGCGTTCGGATGATGCCGGCGAATGGTTCGGGCACGTCGGTGGGTTTACCGCCAAGTCTGATGGTCATCTCGGCGTCGTCGTTGATGATGGTCGTCGGGAAGGTGACGACCTTGACCAGTGGCTGCGCGTAGAGCAGGAGCAGCATGCCTGCGGTGCGGTAGGGGAGCGATTCGCTTGTGCCGGTGAGCAATTGGTGGATCCAGGCGAGCCGCTGGTCCTGGCTGAGCGACGGGCTCGTCTTGGGGGACCGGTGTGGGATCGTCACGGCCGTGTTGAGCTGTGCCCGCTTCGCAACGACGAAGAACGTCCTGATGGCGCTGCGCGTTGTCGGCCCGCCGCCAAGCCACTCATCGACGTCCTGTTGCGTGCAGGTGTCCGCGGTTCGTTCGTAGGTCTCGTGGAGCCACAGCAGAAACTTGATCGTTTCAGTGATCTCCTGCTTAGCGGAGTGCACCGGTCCACGCGTTGAGGCTCCGGCGGCCGCCTTCGCGCGGATCCGGCGCAGATGATGCCAGGCGGCGAAGTGGCGCACCGGCTGGCTGACTTCGCCGGGTAGCCCTTCGAGCTTGGCGTCGATCCACTGCTCGAACCGGGCAAGGTACTGGTCGCGCTGGGGGAGTAACCCGCGGTGTTGCAAGATCGCGCGCAGGTGTTCGGTCGGTTTGCCTGGCACCGTGTCGAGACCTTCGTGGGTAACGGGAATGGTTCCGTCACCGAGCGCGCGCAGCAGCTCTTGAACTTTCGCGGAGCGTTCCCAGACGATGATCGATTCGGGTCTGTCGGCGGCACAGAGCGCGTCCATCAAACCGACGAGGGCTGGATTGGTTGGTTCGCCGCCGAGGATGTCGTGCAGGTCTTCGCGCAGAGCGCAGCGGCCGCATAGCTTGCCGCGGTGGTGGCCGGCTTCGACGTGGCACCGTTCGCAGTGGAAGTCGTAAGGGATTTCGGCGCAGGTCGAGCAGATCGGGTGGCCATCGGCATTGGGTGGTCCGGGCAGAAGCCGTTCTTGCAGGCAGTCGGGGCAGGTTCCGCGGGTGTGGACGGCGTCGAAGTAGCAGGTGAAGCAGAGCCGTCCTTCGGGCCAGGTCGCAGCCAGGCGTGGAATGTTGCGTCCGCAACGTGCGCACGGGTCGTGACGGTCGCTCGTGGCTCGCGGCCGACCGCGGACGGTACGGCGAGGGGAGAAGGCCGACCGGTTTCGGATCCTTCACTGCCACAGTCCTATTCGTCGAGGATGTTCGCGCGGCGTGGTCGCACGGTGCGATCCAGCTGGACAACATTCGGTGCCGACGCGGTGCCGGTTTTGCGGGTGCGCACGTCGGCTGCTGTGGTCGTCAGCAAGTCCGCGGGTGTGCACTCGAAGATGTCGCACAGCGCGGCGATCACCTGCAGGGAGACGCGTTCGGGGCGCTGGATAACCAGGCGGTAGACCTGCGGTCGAGACAAAGCGATGTCGCGCTCGGCGAGCAACGGGATGAGGTCGGTCGTGTTGTGCAGCCCTCGAGCGGCCATCAGCTCGGACAGCCGCCAGGTGTAGTCGACTTTGCGCTTCATGATGATCCGTCCTCGGTCGTGCGTGCCATTGCTTCCTTGGGATACCTGTCGGTGACGCACTGATCGTCCTCGGCTGCAACGGATCCCGCGCCGTTGGCTTCGGTGTTCACGGAGTGACGGCAGCAATCATGCTCTTCGTCAGCCTTTGTCTGCTCATGGCGTGAGGAGACGATCGGGGACCATGAAGTCGAGGTCGCTGCCCCGCCCGGACCACGTCAGGGTGTCGGCGCCGTGCCCTAGGGTCGCAGCATGCAGTCCACTGAGCTGGTCGGAGCCGCCACGAAGGCGATGAACGACGCGCTGCAGTCTGCGCTCGGAGAGTCGTGGGATGTTCCGTCGGGCGATGTGACGTGGTCCTGCCGGGACACCGCGGCCCACGTCGCGGATGACCTTTTCTCGTACGCATCTCAGGTGCTCGCACAGCCCGCGGACGGCTATCTGCCGATCGAGGTCGTCGTCGACAAGGACGCGACGAACCGCCAGCTGATGGACGCCGTCGTCATGTGCGGCACGTTGTTGCAGAACGCCGTGGTCCTGACTCCGTCGAGCAGTCGTGGCTGGCACCCCAACGGGACCTCTGATCCCCACGGCTTCGCGGCCATGGGGGCGGTCGAGGTGCTGGTGCATACCTACGACATCGCCCAAGGGCTTGGCTTTGAGTGGCGCCCGCCGACAGACCTGTCTCGAGCCGTCCTCGATCGCCTTTTCCCCGATGCGCCAGAGGGCGCGCCGGGCGACGTGCTGCTCTACTGCTGCGGCCGCGCCCCACTGGGCACCCTGCCCAGGAAGACGTCGTGGGCCTGGGACTCGTCGGTGCGTGCGGAAGCCGCGGACCATTGAAGTGAATTCGGGGTGTGAATCCGCGCACGAACCCATCATTAGTGTCTCATGTGTTCTAGTGTTGTTGGTCAACTGTTTGGTGGACACCCTGCGTATCAAGTTCGTGCGTATTCGTCGGCATATTGACTCGCTCCATGGATCCTGTGTGGGCTAGCGTCGACAGATGCCGTCACTCGAGGATGGCGCCCGATGCACGAGCCCAGACTGCGCGTGCGGGAACGAAGCAGAACATCGATTTCGGCCGTGGTCCGATGTGTGGTTGCTGCGCTGCTGACTGTCCGAACGTGCATGGCGCGAGGGAGGTAAGACCTGGCGTAAGGGGTATTGGGTTCGCCCGGTGCCCTGGCGGCTGGGGTTGGAACTTCACGTGGACGATGTCGGCGTGACACAGTGCACCGAGCTCGCCGCCGCTGAGAAGACCACTCGTGACGTTCTGGCCTCAATGGGTCGCAAAGACGCCTCGACAGCGCGAGTCCATGTTCTTCAACCCGTAGAACCCTCTGCGGATGCGGAAAGCTGATCGAAAGTCATTCGCTATGAGCATGCGTGATTCGGCGGAAGGTCCGACCACAAGGTGGGCGGCGCAGGTTGAGTCCCGGTCAGTGCGTACGGACGTGTGCCACAAGCGGCCCCTGTCCCGGTGACAGTGGCCGGACGACCCCTGCGGGACGGCCAGGACCCGGTCGGGACGGGATCGGGACGGGATCGGGCTCGACGGGCGCGGTCACCGTTCGAGGTTCCGCACGTGGAACGTCTTGCGGGAAGGAGTTTTGTTCGTTCGGTCGGCCTCTCCGATACAGTCGCAACGTGTCTCCAACGGTGCCGTTCGCCCCGCTTCCACGTTCGCTCGGCGAGATCTCATACGAGTACGGCCCAGACTCCGTTTCACGGAACCGGGGAGAAGCCGGCACGATCGAAGAGTTGGTGCTCGGAGCGAGTACGCGCTTTCCGGGAACATCGCGCAGGGTGTGGATGCACCGGCCAGCTGGCCATTCGATTGATGACGAGAGCGCTGTCATGTTCTTCAACGACGGTTGGTGGTATCTCGACCCCGAGGGGGACGTGCGCGGGGCGATCGTCCTTGACAACCTCGCTGCTGCAGGAGACCTCCCGCCCCTCGTGAGTGTCTTTGTCGACCCGGGCGTACTCAATGTTGATGGCGTCGTGACGAAGCATCGCAATGCTGAATACGACGCCTTCGACGGCACGTATGCCAATTTTTTCGTGGAAGAAGTCTTGCCGCTCCTCCAGAGCCGCTTTCGGATCTCCGCGGACCCAATGATGCGGGGTATCTGCGGAGGCAGCAGCGGGGGGAACGCCGCGGTGACGGCCGCTTGGTGCCGCCCAGACGCGATCGGGCGTGTCATCGCGTTCAATTCGAGCTTCGCACAGATGCCCGGCGGCAACCCGTACCCGAAGCTGCTCGCCTCCGAGCCGCACCGCGACATGCGGGTGTTTCTCCATGCCGCGCAGCGCGACATCAACTGGAATCAGCCGGACTTCAACTGGTTTGCGGAGAACCTCGAGACTGCAGCCGCTTTCGCTCGTGCCGGCTATGACTTCAGGCTCATCGTCGGAGATGGCGCCCACAGCCCCAATCACGGCGGCGTGCTGTTGCCAGACGCGCTCCGCTGGCTCTGGGCCGAACGGCCTGTCGACGGCGGATCTGCACGCTGACGCTTGGTTATTGGGCTGCTGCGGAGTGCAATGCGAGATTGCCGTGGAGACAATGATCCGGCGGTACTGACGGTCGACCGGGCACCGGCAACTCTTCTTCTGTCCATCGGTCTGTTCAGTTGAGTCCCTGATAGTGGTGTAGCGCGGTCGCTCGCCTGGTCCCGGTTGTGGACGTGGGTGCGGCCACCGCGTGATCCTTCGAGTGAACCTCTCACAGCTCTCTCGAATGGAGTCATCACGATGACCGCTCCACACATTGTTGACCCTGCCGGGCTTCTGAGTGAAGCCCTGTCCGAAGCATCACCGGATCTGATGCGCACCCTGCTGCAAACCATGATCAACGCGTTGCTGTCCGCGGACGCCGACGCCGTCGTGGGTGCCGAGTGGGGCCGCCCCACACCCGGGCGCACCACTCAACGCAACGGGTACCGGCACCGGCCTCTGGACACTCGCGTCGGCACGATCGATGTCGCTGTCCCCAAACTCCGGACCAGCACCTATTTCCCTGAATGGTTGCCTGTTCGCGGGAGTGCGGCGCGTGCGGCCTCGGGGCCTGACCCCGGTTCTTGGACACGCTGAATCCAGCACGTGGTGCTGGGGAAGCGAGATGATCCAGGAACTATGGCCAGGAAGAACTACTCCGAGGAGTTTCGTCGTCAGGCCGTCGACTTGTACGAGTCCACCCCGGGCGCCACGGTCCGCGGCATCGCCGAGGACCTCGGCATCGTGCGCGGCACGCTGCGGGGCTGGCTCGAGGTCTACGGGACCGGCAAGAAGACCGCCGCCGACGGAACGCTGACCTCCAGCCCGTTGCAGTCCAAGCCTCCAGGGCCGAGCCCCGCGGTACCCGAGGGTGAGGCGCCCGAGCAGAGGATCGCCCGACTCGAGGCCGAGAACGCGGCGCTACGTGCCGAGACGACCAAGCTCACCACCGAGCGGGAGATTCTCCAGCGGGCGGCCAAGTATTTCGCCGGGGAGACGCGCTGGTGAGTCGCTTCCAGTTCGTCGCCGACAACTCCGCCACCTTCGAGGTGAAGCGACTGTGCGCGCTCGTCGAGGTCGAGCGTCCGTCCTACTACGCCTGGCTCAACGCCGCCCCCGCTCGCGCAGAGCGCGCCCGGGCAGATGCTGAGCTCGCGGAACGGATCAGGGCCGTTCATGCCGAGGACGACACCCAGGGGGCGCCGCGGATCACCGCCGAGCTCAACGACAACGCTCCTGCCGGTGAGCGGGTCAACCACAAGCGCGTCGCGCGGGTGATGCGGCTTGAGGGCATCCGTGGCTACGTGAAGAAGCGGCGGGTGCGGACCACGATCCCCGAGCCCTCGGGGCAGAAGTACCCCGACCTGCTCAAGCGGGACTTCACCGCCGAGCGCCCGAACCGGCGCTACGTCGGCGACATCACCTACCTGCCGCTGGCCGACGGCACGAACCTGTCCCTGGCCACCGTGATCGACTGCTACTCCCGTCGACTGGCCGGCTGGGCGGTCGCTGACCACATGCGCACCGAGCTCGTGGAGGACGCGCTCAAGGCCGCTGCCGCGACCCGGGGCAGCCTCAAGGGCGCGATCTTTCACAGCGACCATGGGTCGGTCTACTGCTCGAAGGCCTACGCCGCGCTGTGCAAGAAGCTCGGGGTCACCCAATCCATGGGCGCCGTGGGATCCAGCGCGGACAACGCGCTGGCGGAGTCGTTCAACGCCACGATGAAGCGCGAGGTCCTCCAAAGACGCCGCGTGCTGGAATGACGAACTGGGCTGCCGCAGGCAGGTCTTCAGGTGGCTCGTCCGCTACAACACCCGGCGCCGTCACACCTGGTGCGGCTACCTGTCCCCGTCCACCTACGAGGCCCGCCGGGCCGCTACGCTACCGACCGCTGCGTAATCACACCCGGTGTCCAAGATCCGGGGGTAGGGCCCGGCAGCATTCGCCGCGAACGAGGCACACCTCGAGGTCGAGGTGGCGTGGCAGTGCGCCCAGCAGGTCCGCTCGGTCTACCACCAAGACACTCACGCGGCCGGTCGCCAGGTCGCCGAACAGGTCCTGGCCACCTTCGCCACCTGCCCGATCCGCGAAGTCGCACGGCTCGGGCGCACCCTGAAGCAGTGGCGCACCGAGTTCCTGGGCTACTTCGACACCCACGGCGCATCCAACGGCGGCACCGAAGCCATGAACGGGCTCATCGAACTCCACCGACGCATCGCACGAGGCTTCCGCAACCGTGACAACTACCGACTACGAATGCTCCTCATCGGAGGCGGACTCAACATATGACCCACGCTCAACGGCGAAGAGCCGGTAAACGTCCTGGCCGGCACGGTAAGCGACCGGGCCCACCGGTCCATGACGATCTGCTCGCCGTCACCGACCAGCATGGTGTGGTGCGGCACGAGTTCACCGCGACGGCACCGAATCAGGTGTGGCTGACCGATATCACCGAGCACCGCACCGGTGAGGGAAAGCTGTACCTGTGCGCGGTGAAAGACGTGTACTCGGGTCGGATCGTGGGGTATTCCCTGAGTGAGCGGATGCGGTCGACACTGGCTGTGGCGGCGTTGAATTCAGCAGTCGCGCGACGCCGTGCTGAGGGCATGCCCGTCGCCGGGTGCATCGTGCACAGCGACCGCGGCTCTCAATTCCGCGCCCGGAAATACGTCCGGGCGCTGCGAAGCCACGACCTGCTCGGGTCGATGGGCAGAGTCGGAGCTGCTGGCGACAACGCCGCGATGGAATCCTTCTTCGCGCTGCTGCAAAAGAACGTGCTCAACCGGCATGCCTGGGACACCCGTGAGCAGTTGCGGACGGCGATCGTGACCTGGACCGAACGCACCTACCACCGCCGCCGGCGTCAGGAACGACTCGGCCGATTGACCCCCATCGAATTCGAGACCATCATGACCACACCCGCCACACAGGCGGCGTGACCGAACCTGTCACCTATCCGTGCAGCAGTCCCTTCTATCCTTCCAGAGCGCCGCCGAGCCGAGCTAAACAATGCCTGCTCTCAATGACGGAACGTCCGCCAATATTGTGGTACACCGTTCATCCGGTCCACGGCCGATGCAGGACTGGCGGGGACACGGGGGAGGAGAACCCGGCGAAGTCGTCATAGTGGTTGGCGAGGTCGTGGGCGCGCTGGGCGTGCCAGCGTGCGGTGTTGATGTCGCCGGCGAGCACGAGCCGGGCTGCTTCCTCGGTGTGGGCGTGGTGCTCCCACCAGGACTCGATCGCGGCTGCCGTCTCCGGGTCCTGCTCGGGCAGGAGGCCGACGCCGCTGGAGTAGTCGTGGCCTTGCTCGCGGCAGTACTCGAGGCGGTCGTACTCGTCGATGTCGTTGGCCCACCCACGCGTGGTGCCGCCGGTCCCGGAGTCACAGGTGGCGCAGTGCGTCCAGGACGCCCACTCCCACAACCGACCCGCCGTCGCAGGCTCGGGTGCCGGACTCGTGGCGCGATCGCGCAACGCGGTGACGTGCTGGCGAACCCGGGCCACCGCTTCGTGCAGCTGCTCGAGCTCGTCACCGATCGCCACTACGCCCACAGTGTCGGCCGAGGGAACCCGCACGATGAACGCACCGGACCCATGCCGGGTCTCCAACACGCCCTCGTCGACCAAGACTGCTTGTGCGGCCCTCATCGTCTGCACCCCGGCGAAGCGGTACGCGGCCATCAGGTCCGCCAGCGTCGGGATCCGGTCGCCGGCCTCACCGAACTCGCCGGAGGCGATCCGGCGGGGCAGGTCGAGCGTCGGTCGTGGCAGGGCGTTCAGGAGCCGGTGAGGATGCGGTACCGGAAGCGCACGGAGGCAGGCGTGTACTCGGGCTGTGTCACCTCGTGTTGGACGGCGAGCAGGTCGACGAGGCAGAGAGCACCCTGCTGGTTCTGCAGGATGAGCTGCTGGCCCACTTGCGCGATGACATGACGACCGGGTGTGAGCTGTGACGCCAGTTCGTCGTGGTCGGCGCTGCCTGAGAGGTTTAGCCCGACCGCGTGGATCGGATCCCTGCAGACGTAGACCGACTGCGCTCCGCAGGCGGAGATCTCCAGTGCGAACTCGAACTCGCCGCATCCCAGCTTGTAGCGGCTGTCGAGCTCGGCCAACGCCTGGTCGAGGAGGTCATCTGGGGCGAGGAGCCGTTCGGTGGTGCTGTGTTCCGTGGCGGGCCGGGGTTCACGTACTCGGGCGAGACTTTGGACCGGGTGGTGTTGGCCCGCCCGGGTGCCCTGCCGCACGACCGTGACACGTTCTTCGTCACCGTCGGTCGGTTGCCGGGGGCGTCTCGGTCGAGGCGGTGTTGCGGTCAGACCCGGACGACGCGCTGTCCATGTTGCGTGGCGGGTTCGGGTCGAACGTGGACGCCGCGTTGCGGCACCGCAGCGGCGACTACCCGGCGTTCCTCGTTGTCGTGGCGGGCGCGGGTCTGGCCGACGGCATGATCCCGCGGGGGATGGTCCTCGGTCTGTGGGAAGCGCGTACACCGGCCGGTACCGACGGAGCCGAGGACGACGAGGCTCCCCGCTTGGAAACGGTCGACTCCCCGTGGGTTCGGGCGGTCCGCGCGTCCCTCGTCAGGACCGTGGTCCCGGTCAAGGCGAGTGCGGGCTGGCACCTACCCGGCGTCGGCGTAGACGATCCCCGGGGCGGACCGTAGGGGGCTGGTCTGCGTGTGCCGGAGCAGGTTCCACCTGTCCGCTGGCACCTGGCCCGTCATCGTGTCGCGTTGCCGGACGTGGGCGCGGAGCGTGAACAGGACGGTCTGCAGGCGGGTGGACGCCCGCCACGGTTCGTTGTCGCCGGTGGCGGGCACTGAGACAGGACAGTTGACGGGCGTCTAATCGGTGCTGCCTTAGCACTCCAACTGTCCAGCCGAACCCGTTGACCCTCTTTGATGTTCACCGCGGGCGCGAACGGGTTGTTCTCGTCATACCGGCGATGGTTGATGCCCCAGTCGTAGGCGTTCATCGACCCGGTCAGCATCAACGCGTGCGTCACGTCCACCTCGCGGGACTTCAGCCGCACCGACGGGTCGGCGGTCGTCGATGCGCTCTGGATGACGCGGCCACCCAGCGTTTTCGGGACGGACGCCATTGTCGGGCGGGCGCCTGACCCGGCCGCCAGCACCGCGAAGGTGGACCCGGTTTTGCCCTCGGCAAGAGCGACGAACGGCACCGGGCGGTCCGGCACGGTGATCAGGGCGTCGACGCGTTCGCCCATCGCGAGCACCACCGCGTCAACCCGCCGATGGACAATGGGGAACCCGTCGGTGTGCGTCAGCGTCATCGGCACCCCAGGCATCCCGATGCGGTATGCCGTGTCCCCGGACGCGTTGATCACGCGCAACCGGATCCGCTGGCCCGGCTCCATGAGACCGAGTATACCCCCATGGGGTATATGAACGATGGTGGGGTTTACAGGCTGTCGGTCGAGCCGGTCACCGTGGCGCTGGTCGGGGATACCGGCCCGAGCAAGTCGGTCATGGTGGTGATCTCCTTCTTCTGGCCCTTGATGATCGACTGAGCAAGTGTCTTAACATCCGGGTCCTGGCTGGTCTTCAGCACGTCGGTGGCCATTGTGATCGCACCGCGGTGGTGCCCGATCATCATGGTCAGCCACTTGCGATCGAACGCAGACCCGCTGGCGGACTTGAGCGCGGCCATCTCCTTCTTGCTCATCATCCCGGTCATCCCGCTCATGTCATGGCCCGTCATGCCGGGCATGGTGGTGGGGGTGCCCCAGGTCTTCAGCCACCCGGTCATGGTGGTGATCTCCGGGTCCTGTGCCTTCTTGATCTGCGTGGCGAGGGTGCGCACCTGTTTGCTGGCGGTGGTCTTGCCCAGGGCAATGTCGGCCATCTCCACGGCCTGCTGATGGTGCGGGATCATGCTCTGCGCGAACGTGATGTCCGCGGCGCGCCCGGACGGGCTGCTGCTGGAGCCGCCAGTGGCGGACGTGGAGCCGTGGTCCATCCCGGACATGCCACCCATCCCGCCTCCGCTGGAGCCGCACGCGGCCAAGGTGACGGTCGCGGTCACGGCCGCGAGAGTGAGAGTCAGCGAACGACGAGAGAACATGAGCGAGAGTTTCCTTCCAGGCAACGGATTGCGATCCGTCTCAGCCTGGGCGCCGTACCACGCACGTCCGGTCGAGATTGTCTGGAGATTTCATGAAGTTTCGGCCGGCAGGGTCACGGTGAAGCTGGCACCCTGTCCGGGGCCGTCGCTGGCTGCGGTGACGGTGCCGCCGTGCGCCCGCGCCACCGATTGGCAGATCGCCAGGCCGATCCCGGCGCCGCCGTGGTCGCGGTCTCGCGCGGTGTCAGTGCGATAGAACCGCTCGAACACGTGCGGCAGATGCTCGGCGGCGATGCCGTCCCCGTCATCGCGAACCTCAAGGCGGGCCGAGTTGCCGACCTGCTCGACAGTCAGTTGTTGATCAGTGGGAGGGTGACGATGAAGGTGGACCCTTGGCCTTCTCCGGGGCTCTGGGCGCGGATGGTGCCTCCGTGTGCGTCGGTGATGGCCTTGCTGATGGTCAGCCCGATCCCTGATCCGGTGTGGTCGCTGCGTGAGCGGGATGGGTCTGCGCGGTAGAAGCGCTCGAAGAGGTGGGGGAGGTGGTCGGCGGCGATGCCGGCGCCGTTGTCGTTCACGATGAGGTTGATCTCGTCGTCTGAGCGTGCGCAGGTCAGGACGACGATGCCGCCGGCGGGTGTGTGTCGCAGTGCGTTGGTCAGGAGGTTGTCCAGGACCTGGCCGATCCGTTGTCGGTCGACGTTGATGGTGAGTCCTGCTGCGGCTTGTTCTTCGATGGCGAGGTTGACATTGGCTTCGCGGTACAGCTCTCGCATGTTCTCGCCGGCGCGCCACATGAGGTCGGAGATCCGCATCGGCTCGAGGCTGAGGTTGAGTCGTCCTTCTTCCGCGCTGGATACGGCGTCGATGTCGTTGGCGAGTCGGGTCAGCCGTTGGGTTTGCTCGGCTAGTGCGTGTTGGCTCTCGGGGCCGAGCTTGGTGACACCGTCGTGCAGGGCTTCGTGGTAGGCGGCAACGGTGGCGATGGGGGTCCTCAGCTCGTGGGCCAGGTCGGCGAGCATGCGACGGCGGGTGGCCTCGACTCCTTCGAGCTGGGCCGCCATGTGGTTGAACGCTTCGCCGAGTGTCTCAAGCTCGGTGTTGGACCCGATGTCTGGGACACGGGTGGAGTAGTGCCCTCTGGAGAGCTCGCGTGCGGCCCAGGTCAGTGTGGTCAACGGTTGGCGGATCCGCTTGGCGAGAAGCCATGAGACGGCGCCAGCAGCCGCTAGAGAGATGATCAGGCCGAGGCCGAGGGAGAGGAAGGACGCATCTCGGTAGGCCATCTCGATGTGGATGAGCTCGGGGGAGTTCTCCGCGTGACCGGCTTGGAGCAGGTGGTCGTGGAAGAGCGGTGGGCCGACGACGGCGGCGACCAGGCCTGTCGTCAGGGCGCCGGCGACCAGGACGATGGCCTGGCCGAGGAGGAGTCGGCTGGTCAGGCCTCGCGTGCGTGGATTGGTGTCTCTGGTTGTCATCCCTTGCCCATTCGGTACCCCACGCCTCGGACGGTGGTGACGAAGCGGCCGGCGTCGGGGTCGTCACCGAGCTTGCGTCGCAGGTGGGCCACGTGGACATCGACGAGGTGTTCGTCGCCGACCCAGCCGCCGCCCCAGACCTCGTCGATGAGCTGGCGGCGGGTGAACGCCATGGTTGGGCGGGATGCCAGGGTGATGAGGAGGTCACGTTCGGTGGGGGTCAGTGCCACGGGCTCGCCGTCGAGACGGACCTCGTGGCCGACAGGATCGACCTGAAGGGTCCCGAACGACCGGGTTCCGTTGCTCAGCTCCTCGGAGGTGGCAGCCGGAGTTCGTGGCCGCCGCATCATGGTCTGGACCCGGGCGGTCATCTCACGGAGGCTGAACGGCTTGGCGAGGTAGTCGTCCGCGCCGACCGAGAGCCCGATGAGCGTGTCGACCTCGTCGGTGCGTGCTGTGGTCATGATGACGTAGCAGTCGGTGAAGGTGCGGATCTGGCGGCAGACCTCGACACCGTCCAGCCCGGGCAGGCCGAGGTCGAGGACGACGACGTCGGGGTGCAGGGTGCGGGCTGCGGCGACCGCGTCGGTCCCGGAGTGCACGGCGTGGGTCTCGAAGCCTGCTCGCTCGAGGTAGGCGGTGACCATCTCGGCCAGGGACACCTCGTCCTCGACGATGAGGACGCGGCCGGCTGTTGCCGGGCTGTGCGTTGCTCGTGTGGCGGTCACGCCCCCAGTGTCACCCGACCCGTCCTCAGCGCACGCCGTTCCCCAGGGGGAGCGCTGACTTCTTCGTCAAATCTTAATCGAGCGGATGCCAGATCGCCAGTTCTCGCGGCGAATCTGACGGCTGGGCGGATCGTCGCGGTCCGCGCGGACCTGAGGATGGGAGAAGCACATGATGATGTGGGGCCAGAGCTGCGGCATGGGCATGTGGATGCTAATGGGCGTTGCTGCCCTCGCCTTCTGGGTCGCGATCGCGTTCGGTCTGCGCTCCCTCTTCCCTGCGGGCAAGGGGCAGCAGCCACCACGCGTTGACCCGATGACCCTCCTGAACGAGTCGCTGGCGCGTGCCGAGATCTCGATCGAGGAGTACGAGGACCGCCGACGGATCCTCGAGAACCGCTGACACCGGCAACCCAGTCGAGACATCGAGGAGACCCCGTATGACCCCTTCGCCCCTGACCCGCCGGCATGTCCTTCTCGGGGGACTGGGCCTGGCATCGGCTGCGACGCTGTCCGCGTGCGCCGGAACCGCTGAGTCCACTACCCGGACCTTCGGAACCCCGAGCCCGGCCTCCCCTTCGCCGGGGCAGCGCACCGTCACGAAGAATCTGACCGCACGCCCGGTAACCCTCGACCTCGGGGGGAGGCAGGTCTCCACGTGGGCGTACGGGGACACCCTCCCCGGCCCCGTGGTCCGGGCCGAGGCCGGAGACTTCCTGCGGGTCACCCTGGACAACCAGCTGCCCGACGAGACGACCATCCACTGGCACGGACTGCGCCTGCGCAACGCCGCGGATGGTGTCCCGGGCCTGACCCAGGACCCCATCGCCACGGGCCAGAAGTACGTCTACGAGTTCACCGCTCCCGATCCCGGAACGTACTTCTACCACCCGCACGTCGGCGTCCAGCTCGACCGTGGCCTGTACGCACCCATGATCATCGACGACCCGCGCGAGCGCGGCGACTACGACGAGGAATGGGTGCTGGTCCTGGACGACTGGATCGACGGGACGGGGACAACCCCTGACGATGTGCTCAAGAAGCTCATCGGCGACGGCGGCGCGTCCAGCTCCGGAGGCATGGGCGGCATGGACCATGGGTCGATGTCCCGGATGGATCACGGCTCGATGGGCGGTGGCGGCGCCGGCGCGGCGCCGTGGGGGGACGCCGGTGACGTGCAGTACCCCATGTTCCTCATCAACGGGAAGGCCCCCAGCGACCCGGACGTCCTGTCCGCCAAGCCCGGGCAGAAGATCCGCCTGCGGCTCATCAACGCTGCGTCGGACACCATCTTCACCGTCGCGTTGGGTGGCCACCAGATGTCGGTGACCCACACTGACGGCTACGCGGTCCAGCCGGAGGAGGTCGACGCCCTCTACATCGGGATGGGCGAGCGCTACGACGCCGTCGTCACCCTCGCTGATGGAGTCTTCCCGCTCGTCGCGCGGCCGTTCGGCAAGACCACCGGAGGCCAGGGCCTGGCGCTGGTTCGCACCGGCTCCGGGACGGCCCCCGATCCCGGGGTCACCCCGGTCGAGCTGCACGGCGACGTTCTCGTCGGCTCCGAGCTCACGCCGACGGACGCGGCCCGGCTACCGCAGAAGGATCCCGACGTCACCCTGGACCTGAGACTGCAGGGCTCGATGAGCCCCTACCGGTGGGGGATCAACGGGGGGCCCTTCGGCGACAACGACGCACTGGAGGTCGCCGAGGGACAACGGTTGCGGCTCAACGCGGTCAACCAGACGATGATGACCCACCCGCTGCACCTGCACGGCCACACCTTCGCGCTCCCCTCGGGGCTGCGGAAGGACACCGTCCTCATGGCCCCCATGCAGAGCCTGGCCATCGACCTCGATGCCGACAACGTCGGCAGCTGGATGATCCACTGCCACAACATCTACCACGCCGAGGCCGGCATGATGATCGCCCTCGAGTACACCTCATGAGGCAGGCACGGCGACTGTCCTCGGCGATGGCGATAGTCGTGGCCGTGGTGTCCCTGACCGCTGCCTGCGGCGCCGGGCAGGACCCAGGCCGGGGGGATGCATCCGCCCCGAGCCCGTTGAGCGCAAGCGGGGCACCGGGCGCGCCAGGCACGAGCCCGCGGACCGGCACGGCCATCACCCACATCCACGCCTTGGCCCGCGAGCCCCAGACAGGCAAGTTGATGCTGGCCACCCACGAGGGCCTCTTCGTCGACGAGCCCGACGGTCTGAGACGCCGGGGGCCGGTCATGGACCTCATGGGCTTCGCCGCTGACGCCGAGGGGCGCCTGTACGCC
This sequence comes from Yimella sp. cx-51, assembly GCF_017654605.1. Lineage (GTDB taxonomy): Bacteria > Actinomycetota > Actinomycetes > Actinomycetales > Dermatophilaceae > Yimella. The sequence continues at coordinate 1,618,897 of NZ_CP072113.1, read as the reverse complement.
TCCGGGCATCCCGGGGTCGCGGCGACCGACCTGCCTCAGCCGCTGGGGCTGATCCGCTCCAGCGACGCAGGACGGTCATGGTCGGTGCTCTCGCGAGGTGGCAGCTCTGACTTCCACGCGTTGGCCGCAGGACCCACGAAGGTCGTCGGTTTCGACGGACAGCTGCGCATCACCTCTGACGGGCGCACCTGGACCACTCGCGCCATCCCTGCGCCGCCGCGGTGGCTGGCGTCGGCCCCCTCATCGGGGCAGCTGCTGGCCACGACGCAGATGGGTCTGCTCACCAGCACCGACGACGGGTCGACGTGGCGCACCATCCCCACCCCCAAGCCCGCTGTGCTCGCCTCCTGGGCCGACGAGCAGAGCGTGGTTATCAGCACCACCGACGGTCACCTGGCGATCAGCACCGACCGCGGGGACACCTGGAAGGTCGGGTCGCAGTCGGTCGGCGCCGTCGATGCCATGTGGGCCGGGAGGGGCGCCGACGGCACGGTCGAGGTCCTCTTCGTCAGCAGCGACACGGTGAGCACCACCACCGACCTCGGCGCAACGACCAGGGCGCTGCTCGGTCCTGACGGATCTTGACCAGATCATCGTCATCCCGCAGCACGAGCACCACAGCAGAGCGCCACGATCAGAGTAAGAGCAGCACCCACCATCAGGACAAGGAGGCAGCAATGAGCTCCAAGCAGCAGCACACCGCAGGCCGCGTCGGGACCACCCACCCGGGCCCGTCGTCGACCCCGCACCGACACGGGTGGTGGATGTGGCTGATGTGCCTGCCCATGCTCCTGCTCCTGGGCGCCCTGCTCGCCGCCGGCGCGATTGGGGCCGTCGGCGTGGTCTACGCCATCGCCTGCCTGGCGATGATGGGTCTGATGATGGCCTGGATGGGGCGCGACACCACGATGCGCTGACCTGCACTCCACGAACCTCCACGTCCCCGCACACGACCGGCACCCATCCACCCGGTGCCCACCCCAGAGGAGCAGCACATGGCCAGCCACGAGCACCACCACACCCCGCACGGGACCGGGGGCAGCACTGCTACCGACCCCGTCTGCGGGATGAGCGTCGATCCCGCGACCGCCGCCACGGCCACACACGACGGCCAGAGGTTCTTCTTCTGCTCGGACCGGTGCCACGACAAGTTCGTCAGCGACCCCACCGCGTACACCGAGGACGCCGCAGAGAAGTCCGCCGCACCGACCATCGACCCGCAGCCGGCGGACGAGCCGGCGGCTGGGGAGTGGACCTGCCCGATGCACCCCGAGATCCGGCAGGCCGGCCCCGGCTCCTGCCCGATCTGCGGCATGGCCCTCGAGCCGGTCGAGATCACCGCCGACAGCGGCCCCAGCCCGGAGCTGGCCGACATGACCCGGCGGTTCTGGATCGCGGTCGCCCTGACCATCCCGGTGGTGATCCTCGAGATGGGCCGGCACTTCGTCCCCTGGATCCACGAGAACATCTCCCAGACCACCTCGATCTGGGCCCAGCTGATCCTGGCCACCCCGGTGGTGCTCTGGAGCGGATGGCCGTTCTTCGAGCGTGGCTGGGCCTCGATCCGTGCCCGGAGCCTCAACATGTTCACCCTCATCGCCATGGGCACCGGCGTCGCCTGGATCTTCAGCGTCGTCGCCACCCTGGCGCCCGGGGCGTTCCCTGACTCCTTCCGCAGCGCGGAGGGGACCGTGGACGTCTACTTCGAGGCCGCAGCAGTCATCACCACCCTCGTCCTGCTCGGTCAGGTCCTCGAGCTGCGCGCCCGAGAGCAGACCTCGGGAGCCATCCGGGCCCTTCTGGACCTCACCCCGAAGACCGCGCGCCGGCTGGAGGAGGACGGATCCGAGAATGAGATCTCTCTCGAGGAGGTCCAGATCGGCGACCGGCTCCGAGTACGCCCCGGCGAGGCCGTCCCCGTCGACGGCACCGTCCTCGAGGGCCGATCCGCCGTGGACGAGTCCCTCGTCACCGGAGAGTCGATGCCGGTCACCAAGACCGACGGCGACGTCGTGATCGGCGGCACGATCAACGGCAGCGGCGGCCTGGTCATGCAGGCGGACAAGGTCGGCCGTGACACCATGCTCGCGCGGATCGTAGCCATGGTCGCCGACGCGCAGCGTTCACGCGCACCCATCCAGCGGATGGCGGACAAGGTCTCGGGCTACTTCGTCCCCGCGGTCATCGCCGTCGCAGTCCTGGCGTTCGTCGTCTGGGCGATCGTCGGCCCGGACCCCAAGCTCGCTCACGCGCTGATCGTCGCCGTCGCCGTGCTCATCATCGCCTGCCCGTGCGCCCTGGGACTGGCCACTCCGATGTCGATCATGGTCGGCGTGGGACGCGGAGCCCGCCTGGGCGTGCTCATCAAGAACGCCGAGGCGCTGGAGCGGATGGAGAAGGTCGACACCCTGGTCGTCGACAAGACCGGCACCCTGACCGAGGGGCGACCCACCGTCACCCACATCGAGTCCACGAACGAGCGCACCTCACGCGAGGACCTCCTGCGCCTGGCCGCAGCCGTGGAACGCGCCTCCGAGCACCCGCTCGCACTGGCGATCGTCGAAGCCGCCGAAGAGGCAGGCATCAACCTCCCCCCGGTCGCCGACTTCGACTCACCGGTCGGCAAGGGCGTCGTCGGCACCGTCGACGGCCAGCGGGTTGCCCTGGGCAGTTCCCAGTTCCTTGGCTCGCTCGGGATCGACACCGACACCTGGTCCCAGCGAGCAGACGAGCTCCGGGCAGACGGCGCGACCGTGATCTACATGGCCCTGGACGACGAACCGGCCGCGCTCTTCGCGATCGCCGACCCGGTCAAGGAGACCACCCCCCAAGCCCTCCAAGCGTTGAAAGCCGAAGGCCTGGAGGTCGTCATGCTCACAGGCGACAACCGCGTGACCGCCCAGGCCGTCGCCCGATCGCTGGGGATCGACACCGTCGAGGCCGAGGTGCTGCCCGACCACAAGAGCGACGTGGTCAAGCGCCTGCGTGAGGCAGGCAAGGTCGTGGCGATGGCCGGGGACGGGATCAACGACGCCCCCGCCCTGGCCGCAGCAGACGTCGGCATCGCGATGGGCTCCGGCACCGACGTCGCCATGGAGAGCGCAGGAGTGACCCTCCTACGAGGAGACCTCACCGGCATCGTCCGCGCACGACGACTCTCCGAGAAGACCATGCGCAACATCCGACAGAACCTCACCTTCGCCTTCATCTACAACGTCGCCGGCATCCCGGTCGCCGCAGGCGTGCTCTACCCGTTCTTCGGGCTCCTGCTCTCCCCGATCATCGCCGCCGCCGCCATGGCGCTCTCGAGCGTCAGCGTCATCCTCAACGCCCTCCGACTGCGCGCCGAACGGATCAGCTGACCCCACCCATAGACAAGGAAGTGCTGAGGGCGGTCCTCGTGGCCGTCCTCAGCACTTCGGCCTCTTCCGAACGCGGACCGCCCCTTCCGTGTGGTGATGAGCCCCCAACCCGCGGGCCCAATGGGGGTCTCTGCCTCGGCCTGCAAACAGCACCCGGCCCCAGTAGGCACTGGACGTGGGCATGCGTGAGGCGCAGCCAGCGAGTGAAGTGACTCGTTGCCCCTTGCAGCTCTTCGACGGGAGGTGGACACCGTGCGTCCTCCCCACGCGCGGTGAGCTTCCCGCGCCGGGGCCAGTGCTGCATCTGCACCGCCACGCACCAGGAAAGCCGGGACTGCTGAAGGTTCGGTTGACACCAGTTCTGTGGGGCCAAGAGGCCCCGCTGGAAGGATGTCGACATGCCTGCACCACATCCCAAGGAGTTCCGTGACGACGTGGTCGCGGTCGCCCGCAAGGGTGAGACTCCAATCGCGCAACTGGCCAAGGACTTCGGGATCTCGGAGTCGTGTTTGAGGAACTGGCTCAAGGCCGCCCACGTCGAGGACGGGATCCGTCCCGATGTCAGTCGGGCCGACTCAGAGGAGCTGAAGGAGCTCAAGCGCCGCAACCGAGCGCTGGAGCAGGAGAACGAGGTGCTGCGTCGCGCCGCGGCGTACCTGTCGCAGGCGAACCTGAGGCTGGGTCAGTCCCCAAAATGACGTATCCGCTGGTCCTCGACCTTGCCGCCGACGGTATCCCCGTCGCGGTGACCTGCGGGTTGTTGGGGTTCTCCCGGCAGGCGTTCTACTCCTGGCGTGCGGACCCGGTCAGTGAGCGGGACCTGGTCGATGCGTACGCGACCAACGCCGCGTTCGAGGTCCACCGGGACGACCCGGGTTACGGGTACCGGTTCATCGCCGACGAGCTAGCCGACGCCGGTCACGAGCTGTCGGAGCGGCGGGTGTGGAAGGTGTGCTCGCAGGCCGGGATCGTCTCCGCGCACTCCCGCAAGCGGGGGCGGTCCAAGAAGCCGGGTCCGCCGGTGCACGAGGACCTGGTCGAGCGGGACTTCACTGCGACCGGCCCGAACCGGTTGTGGCTAACCGACATCACCGAGCACCCCAACCGCGCAGGGAAAGCTGTACCTGTGCGCGGTCAAGGACGTCTGGTCCCGGCGGATCGTGGGTTACTCGATCGACTCACGGATGACCAGCCACCTCGCGGTCGACGCGCTCGAGATGGCCATCGTTCGCCGCGGCCGCGACCAGGTGCCCGGCTGCGTGGTCCACGCCGACAGGGGCAGCCAGTTCCGCTCCCGCCGCTGCGTCGCCGCGCTGCACCGGCACGGGCTGCGCGGGTCCATGGGCCGGGTCGCGTCCTCGGCGGACAACGCTGCCATGGAGATGCTCCTATCAGTGTCAAGCGGTCATCGGAGCGGCTTCAAGGAGACGGAAGAGGTGTCGGGCGTAGTAACGCTTGAGGCACCGCATGGCCTCTCTCTTGGTCTTGCCTTCGGTGATCCGGCGGGCGATGTACTCCTTGGTCGGCTGGTGGTGCTTCGCCCGCGCGAGGATCACCGTGTGAAGTGCCCGGTTCAGCTGGCGATCGCCGCCGCGTGAGAGCCGGTGGCGAGTCTGAGTTTGTCCCGAGGTCGCTTCCAGTGGCGCGACGCCACCGAGCCTGGCGAAAGCGGCTTCGTTACGGCAGCGGCCAGGGTGGGACCACGACACCAGGATCTGGGCGGCCATCAGCACGCCAATGCCGGGTTCGTCGAGCAGCGCCGGCGCCATCGCGCGCACCAGTGGGATCATCGCCAGCTCGAGTTCACGGCACTCATCGGTGAGGTACCGGACGCGGTTCGCGGTGCTGCGCAATGACAGTTTGGTGGCTGCGTGCTCGGGATCGATGGCGGTGTCTGGACGCAGACGCTGGCAACGGCCGACCAAGTCCATCAGTGGGCGGCCACGCAACTCCTCGCGCAGGTCGATGGGCGCGGTGACGACGAGTGCCTTGAGGACGTTGATCGCAGCGACCCGCGCGAGTTTCGCGCTGTCCCGGGCGGTGATGAGCGTCCGCAGGCCTTCACGGGCACCGCGCGAGCGAGGCGTCGCCCAGGTCCTGCGGCCCAAGATCTCACGTGCGGCGCGGACGGCGTCCAGGGAGTCGGACTTCGCCCCATCCTTCGACGGTCGCGTGGCGGGGTGATCGAATTCGATGACGAACTCGCCCCTGGTGGCAAGCGCCGACGCCAAGCCAGCGCCGTAGCTGCCGGTCTGCGGCCATCGTCTCGATCCGCGCGAGCAGCGCATCGAGTTCAAGCAGTGCGTGCCGGTCGGCTCGGACGTCCCCGTTCACACCGGTTGGGCTGTGATGAGGTCCGGGCTGACATGTGGCTTGTCAAGAACGCGGTCCGAATACAGGCCGATCTCAGCGCCGAGCAATGCCCGCGCGGCGATCTCGAAAGCCGCAGTGTCCAGAGCATCCCTGTCGTCCGCGACGTGCCCTACCAGCCGCCCAGGCGAGGCGAACCGCAACTCGCTGATGCCGTATCTGGCCGCCAGCGCCCGCAGTTCGTCGCCGTGGCTCCGCACCATCGCCTCGTCGGCAGGTGGCAGTAGGGACGGCTCGACCGCGGAACTACTCATAGATTGATTCTACGGGAAGCGGCAGGCGAGGGCTCGACACGACAACCGACGGCATGCCGGTCACTGGAGCCTTGCCAAGTGGACGGAGGCCACCGTTTGCCGATCCCGCTACGGGGGAACTACTCGGCGTGCCGTGGCCTCTTCATGAGCTCGACGTCGGCGTCAGCACGTTGCTGCCCGGACGGCGTCCTCGAGGTTATGGTCGCGGATCAGCCCGCCGAGTCTAGCGATCTCGCGGCCGTCCCGAAGCAGGAGGACGGTGGGGATGGCCACGACGCCGTATCTCACAACGGCGTCGGTGTCGGCATCAATCCGGTAGCCAGTGAAGTGGGTCAGCGTGGGCGGCTCCGAAGTTCATCATGTGTTCTAGTGTTGTTGGTCGACTGCGCGACTGGACAACGTCGATATTCAACCCTGCCGTAATCCCGTCGTCAGGAAGTCACCAGAACCGCCTACCACCAAGGCTCCTCGCAAGGACGCGAACTCGCGTCCGCCGACAGAGCGGCGTATTGGAGGGCCATGCTCAAGGAGTAGTCGGGGGCCATACCTCGGGTGGCGTCGTCGACGTCCAGGGGCCAGTGACCTGTCCGCCGGCGAACTCAGTGTGCAGGTGAGGCGGGGGGTTTAATACTACTTTGTCACCGATGGCGATCGAGTTGCGGAACACCACCTCGCCGCCTCTGAAGAACGCGCGATCCAGGGATACTTCGCCCGCCCTAAACACCGAGCCGCCGAACCAGATGCAGCCGTCGTTCATCTCGGCTTCAAGGAACCCCACTGTGCTACCGGAAAACTCGGACCCGTTCATGCGAATCTCGGCACCGTTGAACTTTGCCCGCGTGAACCAAACCCTGCCGCCAGAGAATGTGGCACGTCCGAATGTCACCACACCTGAGATGAACTCGGCTTCCTCGAAGCGGACCGTCTTGCCTGCGAACGTGGCTCGATCGAAAGAAAGCGCACCACCGTCCACCTTCGCACGGTCGAACGTGATGAGGGCGGACTCGAACCGAGCGCCAACGAAGCGGACCTTGCCCGCGGTGAACGTGGCGCCATCGAAGCGGACTTTGCCACGGAAGGTAGCTCGGTCGAACGAATAGTTTCCTTCGAAGGTCGCGCCGGAGAAGTCGAACGTGCGATCGGCCCAGGAGACGGGATCCTCTGCGTCTTGCAGATGGTTCGTGATGACCCCCACGATCGTCTGGCGAACACTGGCTTCTGCGGTCCTGTGTGTTCCCTCTGCTGGCCAAGGCGTGCGCATGTATGCGCAGAGAACGTCGATGCAGACTTGCGCTTCACTTCGACCGAGCGTCGTATCGCGTCTGATCCAGTCGTCCGCGACTGAGGCGACGGCGTAAACACCAGCGATCCGGATAGCTGCTGTCTGGTGACCGAGTTGGTCCGAGGCTGTGATGAATCGGTCACGGAGCGCTTGGACTTCAGCGAGGTTGTGGCGATCGCGTGCCTCCTCACGCTGTTGCACTAACTCCGTATCTGAGATCTTGCCGGTTTGCGTGATCTGACGCTCTAGGCTCTGCCTGGTCTTCCACGCCATGAACCCAGATACGGACGCAGCAAGTGTTGCGCCGGATCCGGCAATGAGGCCTGCTATCGCTGTGGCCTCTGGCTGAGTAAGGCGCGAATCCGACAGGCGAAAGGCGACCAGCACCACCACGACGATCGCGAGAAGCGCGAGAGCGCCGAGTCCAAGTCGCTTCGCTCTGGCTTCATGCCGTTTCGCCACCGCTCGAACTCGGCTCCCTCCTGTCATCAGGGCTTTGCCTTGGTGGGCGCGCTGGTCGCGTAGAGCCCGAACGGAGCGGCTGCAGCCGCGGCGTGCAGGTGGGCGACTTGGGCGCTGTAGCCGAGCATGGTTGCGACTACTGGCGGGGGCGCTGTGGTGACGAGTTGACGCAGGGCGGTGTTCCGGGCGCCGAGCAGGTCTATTCCTAGGTTGCGGAGCCGGATCATGACGGTATTGGGATGAAGGTGTTTGCCTGCTCGTGTGCCGGGGAAGAACCAGTCGCTGTCGGCGTTTGCGACGCGTTGGTTGGGTCGGTGGGAAAGGTGCTGGCGCACGAGGTTGGCGAATGGTTCGGGGAGCGGGGCAGGGTCGGAGCCGAAACTGATTCCGAGCCCGCTGGACGTGCTCACGACAGCGTCGACCTTGAGTGCTGTCACACGCACCAGCGGTTGGGCGTAGAGGAGCAGCAGAACCCCGGCTACGCGGTAGGGCCGGTTCTGTTCGTCGCCGGTGAGTAATGAACGGATGCTGGCGAGCCGGTCATCTTGGGTCATCGCTGGTGTAGTGCGGGCGGGGCGGTGGCCGATCACGATGCCGTCTTTGACGTGGGCACGGTCGGCCCAGACGAAGAAGGTGCGGATCAGTTGCCTGGTGGTCGGTCCGTCGGCGAGGTACTCATCGACATCTTGTTGGGTGCAGGCGCTCAACTGCTTGCCGTGCGTGAGGTTCAACCAGTTGAGGAACTTCAGGGTCTCGGTGATTTCTTGTTTGGCCGAGTGCACGGGGCCACGGGACCGAGATGTCCCCTCGTTGTGCATTGCGCGGATGCGATTGACGTGGTGCCAGCGCGCGAAGTGTTCGACGGGCTGCCGGATGGCGGTGTCCTGAATCGGTGTCAGTTTGTTGCTGAGCCACCGCTCGAATAGCGACAGGTAGTGATCGCGCGGTTCGAGCAATCCGTGGTGTTCAAGGATGCTGCGTAGGTGCTCAACGTGACGTCCTGGTGGTTCCGCGTCGAGACCGGCGTGTGTCAGGGGGAGTTCCGAGGTACCGATTCTGGTGAGCAGGTGGTGCACGTGGTCGGATCGCATCCAGATCAGGACGCTTTCGGGACGGTCGGAAGCTGCGAGCACATTCGCTAGCTTCAGAGTCGGGGCAGGGTCAGAGCGCCCGACCCCAAGGAGCTGCTGCAGCGCTATGGCCAGTCGGCACCGCGTGCATCGGCCGCTGCGGTAGCGATCGGCCCACTCACGGCAGTCAGCGCAGTCACTGACTTGTTCCGTACTGCATTGCGCGCAGACCGAATTGGACTGTGCTGCTGTGCTTTTGGGGACCGTGATCGAGATCCCGCACCGCAGGCACGAGGTAGTGGTGGGCCTGGTCCCCTCGAAGCACTGGTCGCAGATGCGACCTTCTGGCCAGACGACGTGCATGCGGCCGGCTTGGATGGGTTGTCGGCATCGGTCGCACACACGGTCCGGGCGTTGGGCTGTCGGGGTGGTGTTAGTCGGCATCGGGCAGAACTCGTGCGCGTCGTGGCCGTGCCGCGCGGTTGAGGTCAACGACCTCAGCGTTCGCGGCTTTGCGGGCTTTCGTGGTGACCGTGCTGGTGACCAAGTCATCGAGTGTGCAGGCGAAGATGTCGCAGCAGGCAACTAGGAACTGCAGAGAGACACGTTCAGGAGTGCCGGTCACCAGCCGGTAGATCTGAGAGGAAGACAGGTCGATGCCGCGTTCGCGCAGATGGGGGAGTAGGTCGGTGGAGTTGTGCATCCCGTCGCGGGCCATGAGTTCGGCCAGGTGCCAGGTGTAGGTAATGGTGCGGCGCATCAGGCTTCCTCCAGATCGATGCCGGCCAACGCATCCTTGATGGTGCTGTCCAGTGCTCGCCGCAAGGTTGTCACGCGGTAGTCGCTGGAGACGCATGTGTACAGGGCGGTTGTGGAGGCGTGTTCGTGTCCGACTTGGTCTTGGACAAACTGTGCATCCATGCCTGATTCGATCAGGTGGGTGACGTAGCTGCGCCGCAGCGAGTGGAAATCCAGGCCAGGGGAGAGGGCCAGGTCGTTGCAGTAGCGGCGGAACCTGGTGGTGAGCGCACTTTCCGACACCAACGTGCCGCGTTCGCTGACGAAGAGGTCCAGCCCGTGGTCAGGAAGCTGGTCGTGCACGTCGATCCAGTCCTTGATGATGTCCACGGACCAATCGAATACGGTCAGGACACTGCGCCGTTTCGGAGGCGATCCCTTCCTCGCTTTGCCGTAACGGACCTGCACGACGCCGTAGCGGCCGAACTCGCGTGCGTGCGGATTACGTGAGAAGTCGACGCTTTGCAGGTGGCGCACCTCATTGCGGCGCAGCCCCCAGGCGTAGGCGGTCTTCAGTAACACCGCGTCACGGTATGCCGCCAACCAGCCTTTGCGTTGGTGCGCATGGATCTGCTCGACTTCGTCATCGGCGCGGTCGAAAAGGCGTTGGAGCTCGGCCTGAGTGAAGGCGCGTTTGGTGGGCGCGGACTGCGTGTCTTGAACGTGAGCGACCGTGTTCCACTCAAAGCACACCTGCGACGTCGTCGCACCGAAGTACCGCTCGCACGCGGCCGGCCACCCGTAGTCGGTACTGGTGACGTACTCGCAGAACAAGCGGAGACTGGTCTGATATCCACGCACCGTGGTCGCCTTCACGTGACGGAGGCTTCGCAAGTCACCGAAGAACTCATCAATGTGCGACACCGTCCACGCCCACGGGTACTCGTTCGTGGCGTCAACGAACCGCTCGATAAGACGTTCACGCGCCTCGATCGTGCGTAGCTGGAGGTTCCGGCTCAACTGTTGATTGCGCCACCCGGTCAACATGTCCCGCAGGATCTGCTCATCCGGACGCAGCATCGCGACCGTGTCAACCTCGACGAACCGGCCAGCCTTGTCGACCGCCATCAGCACCTCCAGATCGAGCACGTGTGGTGAACGTATCATGCATTGGATGCATGAAAGGCGACAAACGCGCAGTTCAGGCTCCTGCCACCGCGTCACGCGACACTCGTCACCCACCGACGATGTGGCCAGAAACGAGACCCGCAGGACTTGTGAACACCGACAAACACCCAGGTCAGCGGCCTGCGCGAAGCGCATCGGGAAGCCGATCCAAGGAATCAGCAGATCGTGCATCCGTTGCAATAATGACTGATCGACTTGACATAATGTAGATTATCGGACATCGACCAACGGGAGTAGAAGTAGATGCGACTACTCCCGTCTCTCGGCGTCGACCACGTTCTTGTATGTCAACCACCCCGTTGAGATGGATGAGCAACGACACGCCGGTCCCGGCACACCGGAGCGCATTCCGGCCCGCACCTATCTGCTGGCTTTCTCGGGGATCGGGGCATGGGATGGATCAAGGGTGGAGTTGTTCGCGGCGATCCGCCGGGACACGCGGGTTGAAGGGCTTGGGATTCGGGCGTTGGCTCGTCGTCATGGGGTCCATCGCCGTACGGTCCGGCAAGCGTTGGCGTCGCAACGCCGCCGATACGGAAGGCCCCGGTGCGGTCCTCGCCGTGGTTGGACCCGTTCAGGACGTGATCGATGCCATGTTCCGCGCTGATCTGGACGCGCCTCGTAAACAGCGGCATACCGCGACCAGGATCCATCTCCCTTCGCTACCGGTATGTCGGCAACGATCACGAGCTCTACGCCGTCACCAACTGGACCCTAGATCTCAAATAGGTGGACTGGCTCCATGTGCGGCACGTCAAGCATGACCATTCCGTCTCGCACCCTCAGCAGCCTGCCGAAGCCTAGCCAGTCAGATAATGTCGGCCCCATAGCCTGCTTAAACAAAAGGGTTGGCCGGTTTTGCATGTAGAACGATATTGACGCACTGCCTTTGGCATCCAGGTGCCCTATGGCGCTAATCTTGTATCGATTGGCGATATTCTTTAGTGGGACCGGCATGGATACAGGATCGAATAGTCTACGCGGCAGGTCGCCCAGCCCTGTCTCCGCGCCAATGGCAAGCAGCATCCTTTGCCACGCGGCTCGATAGAAAGAATCCCGCTGATCAATCGTGAGAGTGCTATAGTCAATTGGAGACAAGAGCGTCCCCACGCTTCCATCGGAGGAAATCGGCTGATGCTCGCTCGGGTTCCATTCAACCAGTGGAACATGCGAGCTTTTGTTCAAGATTAGACGAGATGATCCCCGCCGTGCGCACCTGACTGGGTTTGACATCGCCCAGAGGGTGAGGTTGGCAGACGAGAGAATTCCGTCTATGCCAAACTCGCGGATAGCACCATCGAGGTAGAGCATGTCCCCCCATTTTGCATCACCTCTACCCGACGGAGCGTCTGGCCATATTTGTAGCTGCCGGAGCAGTGGCATGATCGAACCCTATTACTTGCATGAACGGAGCTGCCCCGGAGGGCAGTGCCCCCATTTCCTGGCGTAACCATAGATGTATCCGTACTCAATCTGTCGTGCGCGATAGTACGAGTTGGCCCTTGCTTTCCAATCGACGCGGCACTCTCTGCCACCGGTGGCGCTTGAGCAAATCTTCAACTGCATCCTAGGACGCGAGAGACCTTTTCGAGTGATTCCATACTTCCCGCCGAGCAGGTCGACGGCGAACGAGATCGGGTAGACGCCCAGGTCGAGCAGCGCTCCCCCGGCCAGATCGGGATTCTTGAGGCGGTGGGCGTCCGGCAGGTCGAGCGACTGGCCGTGGTCGGCAGTGACCGTGACGACCTCGCCGATCGCGCCTGCGGCGATGCGCGACCGCACCCAGTCGATATGCGGCAGGAAGCGGGTCCACATCGCCTCCATCGCGAAGAGGTTCGCCTCCTCGGCGGCCGCGAACATCTGGTGAACCTCGCGCTCATTGCGCGCCAGCGCCTTCTCGACGAGGACCGGCTTGCCCGTCCGCAGCGCCAGCAGCGCGTGGTCGCGGTGTTCCGAATGCGGTGAGGCGACGTAGACGGCCTCGACCTCCGGGTCCGCCGCCACGCTCGCGTAGTCGCCGTACGAGCGAGGGATGTCGAACTCCTGCGCGAAGGCCGCAGCGCGTCCGGCGTCCCGCGACCCGACCGCGACGACGGTCGACCTCGTCGCGGATCGCACGGCGTGGGCGAACGTACGGGCGATGCCTCCCGGGGCGATCACTCCCAGCGCAGCGCAGGGGCTTCCCTCGGATCGATGACCGTCATGCGCACACGCTAGTTCGGCGGTGCACGGACCTACAGTGAATCCATGGCCGTTCGCCCACAGCCGGACCGCGTCCCCGGCACCGAATCCGTCTGGGACTATCCGCGTCCCCCTGCCGTCCGTCTGGTCGACCGCGACGTCGTCGTCCGCCTCGGTGGCGTGGTGGTCGCCCGGGCGAGCAGCGTCGCGGAGGTGCTCGAGACGAGCCACTCGCCGACCGTCTACATCGCGCGCAGCGACTTCGTCGACGGTGCGCTTCGCCCCGCCGAGGGTTCGTCGTGGTGCGAGTTCAAGGGCCATGCCCGCTACCTCGACGTCGTCGGCGGCGACCGCGTGGCCGAGCGCGCCGCCTGGTACTACCCGGATCCCACGCCCGGCTACCTCGAGCTCGTCGATCGGGTCGCGCTCTATCCCGGCGCGATGGACGAGTGCCGGATGGACGGCGAGATCGTGCTGCCCCAACCCGGCTCGTTCTACGGCGGCTGGGTCACCTCGCGCGTCAGCGGGCCGTTCAAAGGCGAGCCGGGGACCGCCGGGTGGTGACCCCGAACCTGCGGCTCGTCTACCCCCATCAGCTGTTCGAGGCACACTTCGACGCTCCGGCCGGCACCTCGTTCGTGCTGGTCGAGGACGACCTGATGATGCGCCAGTACTGCTTCCATGCCCACAAGCTGGTGTTGCACCGCGCGTCGATGAGCCGGTTCGCCCGGCGGCTGCGCGGTCGCGGGTTCGAGGTCACGGTGATCGACTCGAGCAGCGAACACTCCACCGACGAGCGGCTCACGCAGGTCGTCCGCGACCAGGAACCCTCGGCCGTGCAGGTGTACGACGTCGTCGACGACTGGCTGTCCGGCCGCATCACCGAGGCGCTGCGCGCCGGCGGCTACCGGCTACAACAGCAGGACGTTCTGGAGTCGCCCGGATTCCTCACTGACCGCGCCGAGTTCACGTCCTGGTTCGCCGAACACCCGGCTCGGATGCAGCACTTCTACATGTGGCAGAGGCGCCGCCTCGACGTGCTGCTGGACGGCGACCAGCCGGTCGGCGGTCGCTGGTCCTTCGACACCGAGAACCGCAAGAAGCTGCCCCGTGGGCACGTCCCTCCCCCGGTGCGTTTCGCCACCGACCACGGCGCCGACGTGGCATCGGCCGTACGGCAGATCGGTGCCGAGTTCCCCGACGCACCCGGCGACCCGACAACGTTCGCGTGGCCCACTGATCACACCGAGGCGCAGGCCCACCTGACGCAGTTCTTGGAGGAGCGCTTCGCGGAGTTCGGCCCGTACGAGGACGCGATCAGCGCCACGCACGACAGCATCAACCACTCGCTGCTGACCCCGATGCTCAACACCGGACTGCTGACACCGCAGGAGGTGCTCGACGCGGCTCTGGACGCCGCCGACGACCACGGCGTACCGATCGCGTCCCTCGAGGGTTTCGTGCGGCAGATCATCGGCTGGCGCGAGTACATGCGCGCGACCTACCACCTGTACGGCCGGCGGATGCGTTCGGCGAACCACCTGGGTCACACGCGGTCGCTCGACGACGGGTGGTGGACCGGCGACACCGGTCTCGATCCGGTCGACCTCGTCATCGGCCGGGTCCTGAGCAACGGATACGCCCACCACATCGAGCGGCTGATGGTGCTCGGCAACGCGATGTCACTGCTGCGGATCGATCCGACCGAGGTCTACGAGTGGTTCATGTCGCTGTTCGTCGATGCTTACGACTGGGTGATGGTGCCGAACGTCTATGCCATGAGCCAGTTCGCGGTCGGCGAGGCGATGACCACCAAGCCGTACGTGTCGGGCAGCAACTACCTGCGCAAGATGTCCGATCTGCCCGCGGGTGAGTGGACCGACGACTGGGACGGGCTGTTCTGGACGTTCGTGAACGACCACCGCGAGGTGTTCGAGGGCAACCACCGGTCCCGCCGGATGACGGGTCTGTGGGACGGCTTCGCCGACGACCGCCGTCAGCAACATCTGGATCGCGCCGCCCGGTGGCTCGGCTGATGCCGTACGCCGCGGTCGAGCTGCTGCTCGACGGGACATCCGATGCGGCCGTACGCGACCGATGGCGACTCCTGGCCGAGGCGGGCCTGCCGTCGCAGGCGGCCCATCCCGGCGCCACCAACGCCCCGCACGTCACCCTGGCGTCCGCGCCGACGATCGGCGACGCACGCCTCGACGCCGCGCGGAGCATCGCCGGGATGCTGCCGGTCGTGGCACCCGTCGCCGGGTACGCCGTGTTCGGCAGCCGATCCTTCACGCTCGTCCTGCTGCTGACGCCGCCGGCCCCGCTCATCGACGCCACCCACGCGCTGGCCCGCGCCGTCGAGGACCCGCGCGCAGGATCGTGGGTGCCCCACGTGACGCTGGGCCGGCGGATGAGTGCGCCGCAGGTGGGCGCCGCGCTCGAGACGCTGTCGGATCCGGTGCCCGAGATCGTCCTGGCGTCCGTGCGACGGTGGGACCCGCAGACCGGCACCACCGAGCAGATCACGCACACCACGCACGAAGGATGAGAGATGGCAGACCCCGATGACACCCGCGGCACGATCCTGGTCACCGGTGTCGGGCGCCGCCGTTCCATCGGAGCCGGCCTGGCCCTCGGGCTCGCCGAGGACGGCTGGAATCTCGTCCTGAGTCACTGGGCGCCGTACAACCTGCGGGTCGGCCTGGAACGGGGAGCGTCGGACGTCGACGACATCGCGGCCGACTGTCGGGCGCTCGGGCGCAGGGCCGACGTCCATCCCGCCGATCTGAGCGACGCGCAGGAGCCGGCCAGGTTGGTGAAGGCCGCCGCCACCCACGGCGACCTGAGTGTCCAAGCACGATCCACGACTCGACACCTGTGACGCGACGAATGGCTTCCAGGTCGGCGACCGCCGTCGCCATGTCGTGCGGACCGCCCCCAGAACGACTCACGCCGCGAGGGTCCGGGAACCAGCACCTGAACCCAGTCGGTGCGAAGGATTCGTCCGCTAGGTAGTGCACGCACCCAGGTCCGCCGGAGAGCACAAGTACGTCGGCGCCTTGGCCGCACACCGCCACATGCAGGCTCACGCCGTCATCGGCTGCGACGACGACTGAATCCACGCAGCCGATCTTGTCAGAAGCGAGGCATCGGGAAGCCGCGGCCCGAGCGGCCTGACGAGGTTACTCCCTCCTCAGGAGCTCCCGTGCCTGCCAGTTTTCCTGCTCTTGAGATTCGGCTAGATCAACGTCATCCCACGCTTGGCGGCGTCTCGATCGAACGTGATCGTCTCGGAGGCTCCTGCCGCACGACAGGTCTCAACGATCAGCGCGTCAGCCAAGTCGCCTCCGTTGCACGCGCGTTGGATGGCGGCGGTTGTCCTAGCGTGATCCTCGACCAGAATCTCGTCACGCTCAACCAACTGTGCGAGTGTCTGCATGACGGTGTCACGTGGCAGCTTGTAGGCCCGGGTCAGCACCCAGAACGTCTCGACCAGCACGATCTTTG
Organism: Yimella sp. cx-51; assembly: GCF_017654605.1. Taxonomy (GTDB): domain Bacteria; phylum Actinomycetota; class Actinomycetes; order Actinomycetales; family Dermatophilaceae; genus Yimella. The sequence goes on along the minus strand of NZ_CP072113.1, from coordinate 1,602,483 downwards.
TGATGTATCCGCGTTCATCCGAAGTGAGTCGCCCGATCGCGGCTGCTGCGCGTGCGCCCTGCTCGGCGTCGTCCTGCACCAGATAGCGAACGACGACATTTGTATCCAGGCCGATCACTGAGCTAGTCCGGCCGCGCCGCCGGCGATCGCGTCACCCATGTCTTCCAGTGGCACAGGCGGGCCGTTGTACTTGAGCGCTCCGGAGAGATCGCTGATTGGTCGCGACTGCCTGCTGAGGACAATCTCGCCAGATGCGTTGCGACTGAACGAAACTCGCGTACCTGGAGTGAGTCCGAGCTCCTCGCGAACATCCTTTGGGATGGTGATCTGCCCTTTGCTTGTCATCGTTCCGATGGCCATCTGGGGGCTCCATTTCTGTGAATCCTTACAGGATGGTAAGGACTCACTTCCGTCGTGTCAATCGCCCGCGGTCATGCGCTCGGCAGGCGGATTGGCGATGCTGATCGGCGATACGGGATGTCCGCAGAGATATTCAGGCGTTCGAGAATTCGGCGATCGACGAAGTCGTTCCCGACTCGCATCTCGAGGTTCTCGGTGCCCACCCAAATCGATGCGCTGTGCGAGGCCGGCCAGGTCGCCGCAAGCATCGCCGTTGGCGTCGTAGAAGGTCTCGATGTCGAGGCAGTAGATGACCGCGCTCTTCCAGCACAGGTCGCTCGTGTCGGTGACTCGCATGGCAGCCACTCTTGCGAACCGCGAGGCTCGATCGGGGCGAACCCGCGGTCTATTCGCTGCCTGATGGGGACAATGGGTGCCACACTCAACAGGTGACACTCCCCCACGATCTTGCCGAACTGTCCCGTGAGGACTTCGTGCTGCTGACCACCTTTCGCCGAGACGGACGCGAAGTGCCGACACCGGTCTGGATCGCGCAACTCGACGATCAACTAGTGGTGAGTACGCCGGAAGGCACCGGAAAGCTCAAGCGGCTCAAACACACTCCCCGCGTGACACTTCAACCGTGCTCTCGCCGTGGCGTGCCGCGCGAAGGGACGCCGGTGGTCACCGCCCAAGCCACGGTGTCGAGAGATCCGCAGGTCATCGAAGGTGCGGAGCGCGCCTTGGCCGCGAAGTACAAGCTGCAGTGGCGCGTGGTGCTGTTGATCGAGAAGGTGGTTCGCCGGGGCAAGGAGAAGTCACGCCCCGTCATCGGGCTGCGTGAGGCTCATCAGTGATAGCCGACGGCCGTTCTCGCTCATCTGTCGCGATGCCTGGTCCTGAGGGTTTCGAATACATGGAGCGCGGTTCGGAAGTCGTGATCACTCACCACGGCCGCACCGCAACGACTCTTCGAGGTGCCAAGGCGGCCGCCTTCCTGGAGGACGTCGAAACGGGTGACCCGCAGGAACTGATGGCGCGGCTGACCGGCAACTACCGCCGAGGCAATGAGCGCCAGGCCCGCAATCACCCTCGAAACCGCGGACGTTAGTCGACCATCCCCATGTTCAGCTCGCAACTGATCGGCATCGTGCTTTTCAGTGTGTACTGGTCGTATCCAATTCGGTATACCTCAACGCCGCATGCGCGGCTACCATTGCGACATGGCAGCGACTACGACCATCAAGGTGACTACGCACGCGCGTGATCGCATCAATGCGGAGGCACGTGCGCTCGGTGTGACGCCTGCGGTACTTCTGGAGCGGCTGCTGGACGACTACCAGCGGTCCCAGCGATTCGACGCGATCCGCGCTCGGTACGCAGAACTGTCAAACGATCGGGACTACGAGGCTGAGACGACTGAGTGGGCCGTCACCGACGCCGACGGTCTTGACCGTGATTGATCTGACCTGCGGCCAGGTCGTCTGGGTGAACCTCAGCCCAGTTGTTGGATCTGAGCAGGCCGGACGTCGGCCAGCCGTCATCGTGTCGAGTGACGACTACCTGGGCAGCATCCCCAACGTGGTCATCGTGCTTCCGGTAACGACTCGCGACCGCGGGCTACCGAACCATGTCCGACTCCGTGGAGCGACCGACTTGAACGCGTCGCACTCATTCGCCATGACCGAGCAGCCGAGAACCGTTGACCGTCGCCGGATCTCCAAGAGTGCCGGCCGCGTCGACGCGGCCACACTTGCGGAGATCCGCTCCTGGCTTGCCGACTTCCTCCAATTGCACTCATAGGAGTTGATGGCGGTGACCGACAGGTTGTCGACGGTGTGCGACAGCCGCATCGGTCCACTGTGTAAATCTGGGCGGGTCGGGGCGATCGTCGTCTCGATCAGAGGTCCGCAGGACGCTCCCACGAAGAAATCCGTTCCTTTGGTTGGAGAGTCAGATATTCAGTTGAGTCGAAAGAGAACCTGAGGCACTGTCGACGTCGTGGCCCTCCACGACGACGAAGTCGAAATCACCGCGTCAGACGTCCGCCGGTTGATCAGCGCACAAGCACCGCACTGGTCGGGCTTGTCCATCGAGATGGCCGGCGACGGCACCGACAACCGAATGTTCCGCGTCGGTGACGAACTGCTGGTTCGCCTACCGATTCGGCCAGGCACGGCCGAAGCAGTCGACAAGGAACAACGGTGGCTGCCGTGGCTCGCACCGCAGCTGCCCTTGACGATCCCGGAACCGGTCTTCCGTGGACGACCAGACGAGCACTACCCGTTCGAGTGGTCCGTGCTGCGCTGGATCGAAGGCGCCGAACCTGCCGATGCCACGGTGACCGATTGGCGCGAGTTCGGCATCCAGCTGGGCGCGTTCGTCGGTGCGCTCCACTCGATCGAGATCCCGGACGGAGTCGCACCCACCGGGTCGCTGCAGTGGTACCGCGGACGACCGTTGCGGGAGTTCACCGCCAACGGCTTTGAGGTGATCGAGGAGATCCGGCAACTGGTGAAGACAGAGAGCATCGACCTCGACCTGGACGCCGTCACCGGCACGTGGCGAGAGCTGACCGAAATTGCCGACCCACCGCAGCCGGACGTCTGGCTGCACGGCGACTTGCGCACCGCGAACCTGCTGGCTCGCGACGGCAGACTCGCCGCCGTCATCGACTTCGGCGCATTGAGCATCGGCAACCCGACCGCCGAGCACGCCGCCGTGTGGCAACTCCCCGTCGCCGCGAGGCAGGCATACCGCGAGCGCTCAGGTGTCGACGAGGACACGTGGCAGCGAGCGCGAGGCTGGGCAATCCTGGTGTCGCTCCTCGCTCTTCCCTACTACTGGCACTCCTGGCCATAGTTTGCGCGCGACGGCATCGGCAAGATCAACCAGGTGCTCAGTGAACCCGGCTGACCTACCTCGATGCGGTGCCCTGGCCTCAGCCGACGCGTGCTGAAGGACCGAAGGTGCTCAGGTAGACGTCCAAGCCGCCCAGTGCGCCGTTCGATCCGGGCAACCAGCGGGCGGAGCGACCGTCAGCCGTCACCACGCTTCGCTCTCCCACCACGGTGCCCGAGCCACCCGAGATCTGCAGGGCAGTCTTTTCGCTGATGCCGGTGCTGATCGCCGACGGAGAGGCCTTGGCACCGGTGTAGAGCCGGCCCCAGCGGTAGCCCTCGGTCAAGTAGGGGTCGAGACGGTAGCCGGCGACGATGCCCAGACCGGGCTTCAGTACGGGGTAATCGGCGCGGAAGGCCTCGATCGCGGCGTCCTCGTCGAAGAGTTCGGGATCAGGGTTTGCGAAGTAGTCCTTGCCCATCACCGCGGTCATCGCACCGTCGGTCATCACGGTGGTCTTGGTGGTCGCGACCTTCACGGCCTGCACAAAGCCCTTGTCCTGCAAGACCTTTGGCATGTTCTGCTGGTCGCCGCCGACGAAGAGCACTGCGGACGCGTTGGCCAGGGCCGACGGGTTGATGCTGCCCGTGGAGTGCGCCTTGGTCGTCACCGAACCCTTCCAGCCGGCACCCTTGATGGCCTTGCTGTAGGACGCGAGTGCAGCAGACGAGTCAGTGCCCGAGGAGTAACCGGCGGCGATGACGACAATCGGCCCCTTGCCGATCGCCGACCCGACGAATGCCCGCAATGCGCCCGAGGTCGCGCTGTCGTTCTGACCGCCACCGAGCAGCAACGGACGCTTGCTGGTTAGCGCCGGCAATGCCGACGGCTTGGCAGCAGTCCTGGGCTCCCCGTTGACGGATGCCTTGCGCGCCACGATGTCGTAGCTCATGCCGGTGCCCGGCGCCATGAGATGAGTGAGTACGTTTCGCACCGTCAGGGTCTGGTTGGGCCCGACCCACTGCGGCTGGCTGGCGGTGGTGAAGTCCATGAGGGCCGACGAGGATTCGCCGAACGGGCGAGAGATCGTCTGGTCGTTCGTGATCGCGACTCCGGTGCCGTAGTCGACGCCGACCCCGAGCTTGCCTGCGCCGCCGTAACGCTCAACCGACTGTGCGGTGTAGCTCAGCAACCGGCCGAAGCGCCCGCGCTGGTGGAAGTGTTGGTCGAGGATCGTGCGCTTCGAGCCGAAGATGAGGCCGCGCTGATCGGTGGAAGGGTCGTCACCCCAGAAGATCAGCGCCTTATCACGCTCCATCGCATTCTCGGGGTAGCCGGCTGCGGTGTAGCCCGCGCCCATGCTGCGCGATTCGACCGCGTTACCCGCGCTCGTGCCACCGAAGGCGACCCCACGGGATGCCGCGTAGTTCATGGAGGCTTCGGCCGGCGTGTTGGCCAGCACCTGCATGGCGACGTCCTGGTCACCGCCCAGGATGAACGCACCGTCGGTCTCCGGCGACCGGAAAGCGTTGGAGTTCAACGGGTTCAGTGCGTCGTTGCGATCGAGCAGGGTCAGCAGGGTGGCGGTGCAACCGCCCGGGAAACGCGTGCTCAGCGGGGAGTTCGCCACCGCCGTGTCGCACTCGCGGTCGAGCTGGGCGGCACGCGTGCCCGCCTGCCGCAGGTTGGTTTCGCGGTCTTCGGGAGCATCGCCGTACGAGGAGGGCACGACGAGGATGTCGACGGTGGCACCCGTTGCCCGGGCGGCCACTTCGAGTGAGAAGGTGCGCAGCGCGGTCGTCTCATAGCCTCCGCCGATCGGCAACAGCAGCTGCGGGGCGGATGGATCAGCGGCGTCCGCAGAGGGGCTGATCGTGAATCCCGCGCAGCTGACGGCGAGCGCGATGGCGAAAGTGCGTGACAACCGGGCCATGGTTTCCTCCCCAGGAACGATGTTGATCGCTCCAAGGTAGAGGGCAACAGGCTCACGATGGCGGTCGAGCGCCCGACCGATCAGACGCCTACGTACGCAGCCAGGTGTTCGCCGGTGAGGGTCGACTTTGCCTTCACCAGGTCAGCAGGCGTCCCTTCGAAGACGATCCGTCCACCGTCCTGACCGGCGCCCGGACCGAGGTCGATGATCCAGTCGGCATGCGCCATCACGGCCTGGTGGTGCTCGATGACAATGACCGTCTTGCCCGAATCGACCAACCGGTCGAGCAGCCCTAGCAGGTTGTCGACGTCGGCAAGGTGCAAGCCGGTGGTGGGCTCGTCCAGGACGTAGGTGCCACCCTTCTCCCCCAGGTGCGTCGCGGTCTTGATGCGCTGACGCTCGCCACCGGAGAGAGTGGTCAGCGGCTGGCCGAGCGTGAGATAGCCGAGGCCGACGTCCGACAGCCGCTGCAGAATCTTTTGTGCCGCAGGCGTTTTCGCCTCGCCATCGCTGAAGAACGCCTCCGCTTGGCCGACCGACATCGCAAGCACCTCGCTGATGTCTTGGCCGTCGAGCTTGTATTCGAGCACCGCAGCCTGGAAGCGCTTGCCCTCACACTCCTCGCAGGTGGTGGTGACGGTGTCCATGAAGCCGAGCTCGGTGTAGATGACTCCCGCGCCGTTGCAGACCGGGCAGGCACCCTCGGAGTTGGCGCTGAACAGCGCCGGCTTCACGCCGTTGACCTTTGCGAAGGTCTTGCGGATGGGGTCGAGCAGGCCGGGTTGCTGCGCCGCGAGCCTTTGATCGCGCCCTGGTCGATCGACACCACGTCATTGCGGTCGTCGAGCGCGCCGTGGATGAGAGAACTCTTACCCGACCCGGCGACACCGGTGACGACGGTGAGCACGCCGAGCGGCACATCGACGTCGACGTCCTGCAGGTTGTTTGTCGATGCCCCACGAATCTCGAGGGTGCCGGCGGGCTGCCGGACGACGTCCTTCAACTCCGCTCGGTCATCCAGGTGCCGACCGGTCAGCGTGTCGCTCTTGCGCAACTGTTCGACGCTGCCTTCGAAGACGATCTCGCTGCCTGAAGTGCCGGCCTTCGGGCCGATGTCGACCACGTGATCGGCGATCGCGATGGCCTCCGGTTTGTGCTCGACGACCAGCACGGTGTTGCCCTTGTCGCGCAACTGGATCAGCAACTGGTTCATGCGGTCGATGTCGTGCGGGTGCAGCCCGATCGTCGGCTCGTCGAAGACATAGGTGACATCGGTGAGCGAAGAACTGAGGTGACGGATCATCTTGGTGCGCTGCGACTCTCCACCGGACAGCGTGCCCGAGGGGCGGTCGAGGGACAGATAGCCCAGGCCAATGTAGACGAAGGAGTCGAGCAGGTGCTGCAAGCCCTTGAGCAGCGGTGCCATCGACGGCTCATCGAGTGTGCGCACCCATACCGCGAGATCGCTGATCTGCATCGAACAGGCATCGGCGATGTTGATGCCCTTGATCTTGGACGAGCGGGCTTCGGGGGTGAGTCGGGTGACCTCGCAGTCGGGGCACACCTGGAAGGTGATCGCCCGCTCCACGAACGCACGGATGTGCGGCTGCAGTGCCTCGATCTAACCAGGCAGCACCGACCAGGTCTGCGCGGTCACGCCGATCGCGGCGCGTACATGATCACTGCGACGCCGGCCAGGCAGACCAACGCACCGATCACGTCATACCGATCGGGTTTGAACCCGTCGGCGACCATCCCGAAGACCAGCGAACCGGCCACGAACACACCGCCGTACGCCGCGAGGATGCGTCCGAAGTTGGCGTCGGGTTGCAGGGTGGCGACGAAGCCGTACAGGCCGAGTGCAGCGACACCGGCACCGATCCACAACCATCCGCGGTGTTCACGAACGCCTTGCCACACCAACCAGGCACCACCGATCTCGGCCACTGCCGCGGCGACGAAGAGCACGATCGACTTCAGCGGGTCCATGACCGCATCATCGCACTCGCAAAATTTGTGTTCCCCGATCAACCACAACGCAATTCGACACTTCTTAGGGTGGAATGCATGATGCCGATCACCGATCAGATGTTCCTGCTCCTGACCACTGACGACGGCAAGCTTGAGGGGATGAGCACCCAGCGCGGTTACGGGCTGGTGGGCGCCATGCTTTCCGACCTGATTCGAGCCGGCCGCATCTCGATCTCCAAGGAGAAGCACCCTCGCCTTGGGCTGGTCGATACCTCACCCACCGGCGACCCGGTGCTCGATCACGGGCTCGCCAGACTTGCCGAGAAGTTCAACGGCAAGAAGCTCTCCTCTGTCATCAGCGACCGCAAGCTCAGCCCCGAACACATCGTCGTACAGCGCCTCGCCGCTGCCGGCATTCTTGAGGTCGTCGAGCGCAAGGCACTTGGGCTGGTGCCTGAGCGCTACCCGATGCTCAACCCGTTGCCGGAGCAGCAGATCCGGGCACGCCTGGCCGCAGTGCTGGCCGGCTCAGTAGCACCGAGTTCCATCGACGCCACGCTGCTGGCGGTCCTGCAGAGCTTGGACGCCGCCCACCGGGTGTTGAAGCAGGAGTCGGGCGGCATGAGCAAACGCGACCTGAAGAAGCGGATCGAGCAGGTCGCGTCCGGCGATGCAACCGGTGATGCTGTTGCCCGAGCCGTTCAGTCGTTGAATGCGGCGATCATGAGCGCCTCGATCATGCCTGCGATCATCGCCGGCGGTAGCTGAGCCCACGTTCGCCGTGGACGACGCCGGTGAGGACGTCGCCTCGCGGCCAGGTAGAGGAACGCACGCACATTGTTAGCCTCCCGCCATGGCTCACCTCGTGCGCTCCCCCGGCCTACGACTGATCGTGTCGGTACTCGTCGGCCTGGTCGTCTTCTTCGTCGTCGGCCGAGCATCAAGAACGGCTCTCGGTCTGTTGAGCGGTATTGCCGGCACGTCAGCGACTTTCGTGCTCTCCGGGTTCGCTGCGCGGTGTCGTCACGCTTGGCCTCCGACACCCCCCTGCGCTGCCTCCTTGCGGCGCGTGTACGACCACGCGTCGAAACGCTCACGCAAACCCTCGGCGGCCAGCACCGCACTGAGCTGCGCCGGCACGTTCACCGTGCGCTCGGCGTCGTCAAGGGCGATGCGGGCCTGCACCTCATCGCCAGCGGCGATGCCGAGCTCGGTGCGCAACTCCTTGCGGAAGCCGATCATGTTCAGACCGCCCATGCGCGCCACCCGCGCACGTACGGTGACCTCACCGATGGTGACCGTCACCGGCGCAGTCTTGGCACCACCCAGTTGCGCCACCTGCTCGTCGCTCAGCACGATCGCGGCAGCGGGACCGGCCGGCACGATGGTGGTTTCGGAGGTCGAGCGTCGTCATGCGTTCATTCAATCGTGTCCAGGAGGTGAACGGCCTTGAGGTCGCACAGTGTTCGGCCCCTGCTGATCACCGCCGTGACTGCCTTCCTTGCCACGACCGCGTTGGTACTGGCCATCGGATACGGATGGCTGGGAGCAGACGTCGGTCGCGGGGCCAACTTCTGTGAAGCCGCGCGTGACGGGCTGGTGAAGCAGCCGGCCAACACCTGGTCGAATGCCGGCTTCGTGATCGCGGGTCTCGCCGTCGCATGGCACGCAGGCCGGGCCACGGCGTCGCCGGCGGTGATGTCGCGCAGCCAAGCCACGGTGTACGCCTGCGTGGTGTCGCTGCTCGGGCCGGCGAGCGCGGCCATGCATGCGACACAGTCGCAGTGGGGCGGCCGGCTCGACATGCTGAGCATGTACCTCGTGGCCTCGTTCGCCGCGGCGTATGCACTGACCCGAGCTTTCGGCAGGCGGCAGTGGTTGGTGCCGGTCTTCATCCTGCTGCTCATCAGTTGTGAAGCCGTCGCGCAATTGCCGGTGCAGGTGCCGCTCATTCACTTCACCGGCAATGCCGCCTTCGCGCTGCTGTTGATCGTTGCGCTGGTCACCGAGCTGCGGATGGCTGGACGTCCGGGGACTGACATTGATCTGCGATGGGGCGTTGCTGCCGTGGCGACGATGGCAAGCGCTTTCGGCATCTGGATCGCAGCCCAGCACGGTTGGTGCGATCCGCATTCGCTGCTGCAGGGCCACGCTGCGTGGCATCTGCTGGACGCGGTGGCGGCCTACCTGCTGTTCCGGATGTGGCGCACCGAGCGCCAGGTGCGCTCCGGCTGACCTCCGGCGTGCCCTTCGTCGTCCGCGATGGTGTCGCTGACAAGATGGGCCGTATGGATACAGACACCACCGGCGCCTGGCTCTCACGCGATGAACTGCGGGACGCCCGTGAGCGTCTGCCCATCCTGTACGTCGATCTGGTGCCCGTGCGGGTGGACGAGCGATCGACCGTCACCTCCATCGGCCTGCTGCTGCGCGCCACCAGCGAGGGAGCGATTCGTCGCGAACTGGTGTCCGGACGTGTGCTCTACCACGAGCGCATTCGGGACGCGATCATGCGCCACATCGAGAAGGACCTCGGCCCCATGGCGCTCCCCCAGGTGCCACTCGCGCCGCAACCATTCGCGATCGCGGAATACTTCCCCACTCCGGGTGTGACGCCTTTCCACGACCCGCGCCAGCACGCGGTGTCGATGGCACACGTCGTGGTCGTCATGGGCGACTGCGCACCCAGCCAGGACGCCCTTGACCTTGCGTGGCTCAGTCCGCAGGAGGCGATGGATCTGGCTCGCACCGACGAGATGAGCGGCGGGCACGGAGTGCTGCTGCGCCAAGCGCTGGCGCATCTCGGCTTCGCCGTCTGAGAACCGATGACGAACCTGCGCATTGAGCCCTGCCGCGACGAATGCGCCTGGGGCGCAACGGAGCACGAGCTTGACGGCGAACCGTTGTTCGCCTGTCGGTCATGTGGCAGCGAGTGGGTGCCGAGCCAGGAGTGGACGCCCATCGACGCCGATGGTGTCGTGCCGGACGAGATTGCCAAGTGTCGCCGCAGCACTGCTGACTGAGCACCGTGCGAAATGCGGCGACCCCGAGCTGGATCTCTGCTCGGGGTCACCGCGTGTCGACTTCTTGTGGCTCAGATCAGATCGGCAGCTTGTTCTGCGCCTGGGCTGCGGCCAGGCGGGCCTCAAGAGCGCCGGTGTGTGCGGCGCGGCCGACGGCGTCCTTGGCCATACCGGCGCGGTAGGGCAGACCGGGCTTGCCGGCGGTGTCGACGGCCGAGGTGATGAGGCCGCCGAGCAGACCGAGGTTGGTGACGAAGGCGACCAGGTGGCGGCGCTTCTCCTCCACGCTGTCGGCCTCCCAGAACGCGTGGCCCGCGAGCGTGGTCGGGATCAGCAGACCCGACAGCAGCGTCGAGGCAATCCGCGGTGCCTTGCCGGTGGCAAGAAGCACGCCGCCGGCGACCATCGCGGCGCCGTTCGCCTTCACCAAGGTGCTCGCGTCGTTCGTCGGCAGCTTCAACGGTGCAGCCAAGTGGTCGGTGACCGGTGCGGCCTTCGGGGCGAGCTGGTCGCTGGAGCGCAGCTGGTTGAAGCCGCCGAAGATGAACGGAGCGGCGAGAAGCGGACGGGCCAGCATGCGTACGAGGGCCATCAGGGCACCTTTCGTCGAGACGGAATTTCCTACGTCCCAACGCTAGTGCCGAAGGTCAGCGCTACGGGGTTTTCGGATGCGTCCGAACACAACACACTGGAGGTCCGCATGATGGACAACTCATCCGACCAGCGGACGGGATGCATGGCTGACAATGCGCGATGCGATGATTGACCAGATCACTGTGGCACGACGGCCGCGGTGAACGGAAGGAGTCGACACATGCCCGAACTACGCTCACGCGTCACCACCCACGGCCGCAACGCTGCCGGGGCCCGCGCGCTCTGGCGTGCGACCGGCATGGGAGACACCGACTTCGGCAAACCGATTGTCGCCATCGCCAACTCCTACACCCAGTTCGTGCCGGGTCACGTGCACCTGAAGAACATGGGCGAGATCGTCGCCGAACAGGTCAAAGCGGCCGGCGGAGTGGCCCGAGAGTTCCACACGATCGCCGTCGACGACGGCATCGCCATGGGGCACGGCGGCATGCTCTACTCCCTTCCGTCGCGCGAGGTCATCGCCGACGCCGTGGAGTACATGGTCAACGGCCACGCCGCCGACGCGCTGGTCTGCATCTCCAACTGCGACAAGATCACACCCGGCATGCTCAACGCCGCGATGCGGCTCAACATCCCGACCGTCTTCGTCTCCGGCGGGCCTATGGAAGCCGGCAAGGCGGTCGTTGTCGACGGCGTCGCACAGGCGCCCACCGACCTGATCACCGCCATTTCGGCGTCCGCGTCGTCCGAGGTCGACGACGAGGGCCTGGCGAAGGTCGAACTGTCGGCCTGCCCGACCTGCGGGTCGTGCTCGGGCATGTTCACCGCCAACTCGATGAACTGCCTCACCGAAGCGCTGGGTCTGTCGTTGCCGGGCAACGGCTCGACGCTCGCCACGCATGTCGCGCGCCGCGCCCTCTTCGAGGAGGCCGGCCGAGTCGTGGTCGACCTCGCCAAGCGCTGGTACGAGCAGGACGACGCCTCGGTGCTGCCCCGATCGATCGCCACCAAGCAGGCTTTCGAGAACGCCATGGCGCTCGACGTCGCGATGGGCGGCTCCACCAACACCGTGCTGCACGTGCTGGCGGCGGCGCAGGAGGGCGAGGTCGACTTCGGCCTCGAAGACATCGACGCCGTCAGCCGACGGGTGCCCTGCCTGTCGAAGGTCTCGCCCAACTCCGACTATCACATGGAGGACGTCCACCGCGCCGGTGGGATCGCCGCCATCCTGGGCGAGTTGAACCGAGCAGGCATGTTGCACAAGGACGTTCACTCGGTGCACTCCCCCTCGCTCGACCAGTGGCTGGCCGAGTGGGACATCCGCAGCGGCAAGGCATCGCAGCAGGCGATCGATCTCTTCCACGCTGCTCCCGGTGGCGTGCGAACCACCGAAGCCTTCTCCACCGACAACACGTGGTCCTCCCTCGACACCGACGCCGAGGGTGGCTGCATCCGTTCGGCCGAGCACGCGTACACCCAGGACGGCGGCCTCGCCGTGCTGCACGGCAACCTCGCTGTCGACGGCGCGGTCATCAAGACCGCCGGTATTGACGAAGACCTCTGGACCTTCCGCGGCCCGGCCCTCGTGGTCGAGAGTCAAGAAGATGCAGTGGACGCCATCTTGACCAAGCGCATCAAGGAGGGCGACGTCATCGTCGTTCGCTACGAAGGCCCCTCGGGTGGTCCGGGCATGCAGGAGATGCTGCACCCGACCGCGTTCCTGAAGGGCACCGGCATGGGCAAGAAATGCGCGCTGGTCACCGACGGTCGCTTCTCCGGTGGCTCCTCGGGCATCTCGGTCGGTCACATCTCACCCGAAGCTGCCCAGGGCGGTCTCATCGGCCTGGTGGAGGACGGCGACGAGATCCTCATCGACGTGCGCACCCGCACCCTGTCGCTCGAGGTCGACGACGCCACCCTGGAAGACCGTCGGGCCAAGATGGAGGCCTCCGAGCGTCCGTGGCAGCCGGTCGACCGCGACCGTCCGGTGACCGCCGCGCTGCGGGCGTATGCAGCGCTGGCCAGCTCGGCGTCCTCCGGCGCCGTGCGCGACCTCGGTCGCATCCAGCGTCGCTGATCTCTCGTCCGGCGTCCCATCGGGTTTGACGACCCGGTGGGGCCCGGCGGGCACGAACACCGGTCAAGGCGGGACGAACTCGCCGGAATGTGTCACAGTTCACCCGTGGATCTGACCAGCGAGCCGACACGCACCAGCTCGACCCCGGAACAACGCCGGCTCCAGCGCAAGTGGTACTGGTACGACTGGGCCAATTCGGCCTTCGTCACCGCCACCATGACAGTCCTCTTCGGGCCCTATGTCACGAGCCTGGCGAACAAGGCAGCCTGTCCCACCCAGCCGTCGGACGAGAAGTGCCTGACGAATCTCTCGGTGCTCGGCTTCGGCATTCCGCCTGGCTCGCTGGTGCCATACACCCTGACGGTCTCCACGATCATTTCCGCGATCGTCCTGCTCTTCGTGGGCGCCATCGCAGACCGTTCGCCTCGCCCCACCAAGCTGCTCGGTGCCTTCACCGTCGTTGGTGGTCTGGCCGCCACCGCGATGTTCTTCCTCGAGGGCGACAACTGGGAGCTCGCGGTGCTGCTGGTCGTCATCGCCAACCTCTGTATGGGCGCGAGCCTCGTCGTCTACTCCGGACTGATGATCCGCATCACTCCCCCGGACGACCGCGACCGGGTGTCGACCACCGGATGGGCATTGGGTTACCTCGGCGGCGGCATCATGCTGGCCGCATCGCTGGCACTGCTGAGCTTCCACGAGGCCATGGGTCTGTCACTGAGCATGACCGTGCGCATCATCTTCGCCGCGGCCGGAATCTGGTGGATCGTGTTCGCGATCGTGCCGGTCATCGGGCTCAAGGACGTGCCCAGCGCTGGAAATGCCGCCGGTCGTCAGCCGGTCTTCAGCGGGTCGTTGAAGCAGCTGAAGCGCACCTTCCAGGAGCTGCGCACCTACCCGCAGACGATGCGCTTCCTGCTGGCCTACCTGTTCTTCAACGACGGCATCCAGACCGTCATCGCCGCCGCAGCCATCTACGGTGCCCTCGAACTCGACTTCTCCGAGAATCAGCTGTTCATCACGATCCTGCTCGTGCAGTTCATCGCCTTCTTCGGAGCGATGCTCTTCGGCCGCATGGCCCGCTCCCGCGGATCCAAGCAGCTGATCCTGCTCAGCCTCGTGCTCTGGACCGGAGTGGTCACGGGCGCCTACTTCATCCCCAAGGGTGGATTCATGCCGTGGCTGGTGCTGAGTGTGGGCATCGGCATCGTGATGGGCGGAAGCCAGTCGCTGTCGCGATCACTGTTCAGCCACCTGATCCCGCGCGGCAAGGAGTCGGAGTTCTTCAGCCTCTACCAGGCGATGGAACGCGGCACCAGTTGGTTCGGCACCTTCGTTTTCGGTCTGGTCTACCAGCTCTTCCACAGCTACCGCCTCTCGATCATCGCGCTGATCATCTTCTTCGTGGTCGGTGGCCTGCTGCTGCGGACGGTGGATGTGCGCCGCGGCATCTCCGACGTCGGTAACAAGGTGCCCCAGGTCATCTGAGGCGCTCTCCGGCGTCCGGCGGTGTGCCAGAGGTGTCCACCACGTGAAGCGTTTTGGGCTCATTGGAACAATGAGGGGCCTTCCGCCGTTTGCACCAACAGAAAGCCGCGGAATCGGCGAAGACACCGCGGCCTTGTGCAAAGGGGATAACCATGGCAGAGCGATCATTGCGCGGAACGAATCTGAGCACCGTCTCGCACGAAAGCGACGACGGCGTCACCCTCAGCGAGCGCCAGATGACCAAGTACGAGTGCCCGCAGGGACACGTGGTCGAGCTTCCGTTCTCGGTGGAGGCCGACGTTCCGGCGATTTGGGAATGCCGTTGTGGAGCCGAGGCCAAGCTGGTCGACGGCCCGGAGCCGGAGCGTAAGCCGGTGAAGCCGCAGCGCACCCACTGGGACATGCTGCTCGAGCGCCGCTCGATTCCGGAATTGGAAGAACTTCTCGAGGAGCGCCTCACGCTGCTGCGTGCATCGCGTGGCGTCAAGCCGCGTCGCAAGCGCAGCGCCTGATACCCACTTCTCAGCTCGAACGCCGAAGCGCCGTCCCACTCAGGACGGCGCTTCGGCGTTTGCGTGCATGTGCTATAGGCGTCAGTCGTCGACGATCTCACCCTCGATGACGTCGTCGGAAGCTGCTGACCGCCGCGGCGGAGGGGTGCTGCCCGGCTGTGGTCCGTGGGGTCCCTGTGCTCCGTGCACGCTGCGCGGGTGGGTCTGCTGCGCGGTGCTCGTGACGAAAGAGGGTCCGGCCAGGAGTCGTCGGGCGACCGCTGCCTGTAGCAACGGTCGCATGAGTGGCCGGGTGAACGGCAGGATCATGATCAGCCCGATGACGTCGCTCACGAAGCCCGGCGCCAGGAGCATCGTGCCGCCGATGAGGACGAGGGCAGCGTCGGTGAGTTCGCGCGCTGGCATCTTGCCCGACTGCAACGCCGATCGCAGTGAGCGCCAGGCCGTGCGCCACTCGCGCCGCACCAGCCACGCACCCACCAGCGAGGTGATGACGAGCAGCCCGAACGTGCGCCAACCGCCGATTCGCTGACCGACCAGGATGATCACGAAGATCTCCAGGATCGGCATCACCAGCAGGAGGACGAACAGGGGCCAGCCCAGGCCGCCGCGTCGCGCCATCATCAACCTCTCTCAGCGCGTCCGATGAGGGAACGCAACTGTGAGACGCGATGTTCCGCGCCCCAGCGGGTGACGTTGAGCATCGCCTCGCGCACGATCGACTCGTTCATCTTGGAGGCGCCGATCTCGCGTTCGACGAAGGTGATCGGCGCTTCGGCCACCACCAGACCCTGCTGCACGGCCCGCCAGGTGAGGTCGACCTGGAAGCAGTAGCCCTGGGACGACACGTCATCGAGGTTCATCGCACGCAGGGCGTCCGCGCGGTACACGCGATAGCCGGCCGTGGCGTCCTTGACCGGCATGCCGAGCGCCAGGCGGATGTAGAGGTTGCCGCCGCGGCTGATGACCTCGCGTGACTTGGGCCAGTTGACGATCGATCCGCCGGGCACCCAACGCGACCCGATCACCAGGTCGGCCTCCTTGGCCACCTCCAGCATCCGCGGCAGCACCTCCGGCGGGTGGCTACCGTCGGCGTCGATCTCGATCATCGCGTCGTAGCCCTGCTCCAGACCCCACGCGAAACCGGCGAGATAGGCCTTGCCCAGGCCTTCCTTGCCGGCGCGGTGCAGCACCTGCACGTGCGCGTCCTGCGCCGCGATCTGGTCAGCGAGGTCACCCGTGCCGTCGGGTGAGTTGTCGTCCAGCACGAGGACGTCGGCCTGCGGCACCGCGGCCCGGATGCGCTCCATGATCAGCGGGAGGTTCTCCCGCTCGTTGTACGTCGGGAGCAGCACGAGCACCCGGTCCAAGGCAGGCCGGGTGGGGAGTTCAGACACGTGCATCCTCTTCTGTCGGACTGGTGCGGACCTCGCGTGGCGTGTGCTCGGCATCGACCGACTGCCGCCGCGAGCGCCACGCCATTATGACGGCGCCGACAGCGTGAAGGTCGATCGCGTACTCGGGGAAGGCGCCCCACTTGTCAGCCAGCGTCGTCGCTGAACGCAATGGCAACTCCCCCGCCAGCACCTTACGAGTGAACAACTCCGAAGTGTCGTGAACCGTTCCGTCAGGAGTGATGAGCCCGCTGACGCCGACGGTGGAGATGTGGACGATGGAGCGGCCGTGCTCAACGGCCCGCACCTGTGAGATCGCGAGCTGTTGGCGTGACTCGGCGGTGTAGCCGAAGGTGGCGTTGTTGGTCTGCACCAACAGCAGTTGTGCGCCGCGCTTGACGGGTGCGCGGGTGATCGCGTCGTAGGCCACCTCAAAGCAGATCACCGGGCCGGCCTTGACGGTGCCGAGGCGGGTCGGGACGTCGAAGACGCCGACGGACTTGCCGTGGGCGAACTCCGTGGTGAGCAGGTCGACCTTGTCGGAGAAGTTGCGGAAGAAAGACCGGTAGGGCATGTATTCGGCGAACGGCACGGGGTGCTGTTTGACGTAGCGGTTGGTGATCCCCTTGCCGGGAAGGTAGAGCAGCGAGGTGTTCGAGACCTTCGGGCTGGGTTCTTCCAGCACGGCACCGACGATGGTGGGTGCCTTCACTGCAGCGACCGCACGGACGATCTCGGTCGCCGCGTCGGCGTTGCGGGTGGGGTCGATGTCGGAGGAGTTCTCCGGCCACACCACCAGGTCAGGCTGTGGGATCTTGCCGGCTGCGACCATCGCGGCCGCCTGCTTGGTCGTCGACACGTGATTGTCGAGCACGGCACGACGCTGGGAGTTGAAGTCGAGCCCGGCCGTCGGCACGTTGCCCTGGATGCCGACCACGCGAAGCGGCGTGCCGGAGGTCGGCACCGGTATGACGAAGGCCAGCGCGGCGACAGCTGCGGTCGCGGCGAGCGGCACGGCGACGGTGCGCAGGTTGTGCCGGTGCGTCAGGCGCAGGGCGAAAACCGCCAGCCAGGCACCGATGAGCGCCACCACGAAGGTGAGCCCCGGGGCGCCGGCGATCGATGCCAGACGCATGAGCGGCGAGTCAGCCGTCGTCCAGGCCAGTCGTGCCCAGGGGAAACCACCGAACGGGACGTTGGAACGCAGCGTCTCCTGCAACACCCACAGCGCGGCGACGGCGAACGGACGCACGCGGCCGGTGTGCTGGACGAAGGCGATCGCGGCGCCCATGCACGCGACGTACAGCGCTTCGGTGACCGACAACGCCAGCCACGGGAAATTGCCGACGTAGATTCCACTCCAGTGCAGCGTGGGGGCGAAGCAGGCGAATCCGGCCAGCAGACCGAGCAGAAATCCGAGGCGGGCGCGCGCACCGATGGTGGCGATGCTGATGAGAGCAACGCCGATCGGGGCGCAGAACCACCACGCGGTGTCGGGGAACGACAGCCAGATCGCCAGGCCACCCACGACGGCGAGCAGCGCGCGGATCGGAGTCTTGAGCCAGTTGGGTCCAGCCGGATGCGAAGCCGTGGAAGCCGTCGTCGGGCGTCGCCGCAGGGCGAGCGCTTCGTAGGACTTCCGGATCACCGGATCAGCGTAGATGGGGCGATATGAACCCATGAGTAGCGGTATGCAGATGGGCCCCCTGGAGTGTCATCGTTGGGACCGATCGCCGCATGGCGAAAGTTATCTACTGGATGACGGGGGCCCATCTGGCGTGCGAGCTACGCTACCGATCGGTTGGGTCCTGTCAACACGGCGCTGACCTGCGACAACGCGCAAGTCTGCTGGTCAGCGGGGTATGTGCTGCGGCAACCGATTGATAGAAATCTCAAGAATCTCGGCGTGTCGTCGCAGACACGCCAAGGGGGGTGGGTCAGAGGTGGCCAAGAAGAACAAGCCGGCCGCCGGCCACGGAGCGGCGACTGCGGCCGTCCAGTTGCTGATTGCCGCGGGTGTCGAATTCAGCGAGCACCCGTACGAGCATGATCCGCGCTCCGACAGCTACGGCCTGGAGGCTGCGCAGGCTCTCGGTCTTGATGCCGAACAGGTTTTCAAGACCCTTGTGGTGCAGGCTGATGCGGGGCGCGATCACGGCTTGGTGGTCGGTGTCGTGCCGGTGAACAAGCAGCTCGACCTCAAGGCCATCGCTGCCGCTGTCGGAGCGAAGAAGGTGGCCATGGCGCCGGTGCCGCTGGTCGAACGCACGACCGGGTATGTGGTCGGCGGAGTGAGTCCGCTCGGGCAGAAACGACTGCTTCGAACGGTGATCGATGACAGCGCTGAGGGGTTCGAGAAGGTTTTCGTCAGCGGTGGCCGCCGCGGCTTCGACCTCGGCCTCGACCCACACGACCTCCGCCGGCTCACCGAAGGCAGCTTCGCCGCGATCAGTCGGTGAGGTCGGTGAGCACGGAGCGGTTCTGCCACGGGGTGCTCAACACGACCGTCGTCCGGGTTGTCACTGCTGCCGCCGAACGGATGCGGGCCAGGAGGTCTTCCAGGGCAGCCGGGCTCGCCACTCGGACGGTGAGGACGTAGTTCTCGTCGCCGGCGACGGAGTAGCAGGATTCGATCTGGGTGAGAT
This sequence comes from Yimella sp. cx-51, assembly GCF_017654605.1. GTDB lineage: Bacteria > Actinomycetota > Actinomycetes > Actinomycetales > Dermatophilaceae > Yimella. The sequence goes on along the minus strand of NZ_CP072113.1, from coordinate 1,583,666 downwards.
GGCGCAAGCGGTCGGGAATGTCGTCCGGAGCGGAGGCGTCGAAGGGCGCGATGGAAATGAGCGCCGTCAACGGCAGCCCGGCGGCGTCGTGATCGATCTCGGCGCGGAAGCCCCTGATGGCCCCGCGCTCCTGCAAACGGCGCACCCGCTGATGGACGGCGCTGACCGACAGGCCGGTGTCTTTTGCCAGATCGGTGAAGCTGCGCCGGCCGTCCGTCGCCAGCAAGGTGACGATGCGCCGATCGAGATCCTCCATGGCTCTACGGTATTGCAGTATGGAGGCATCTGATCCGCGCGCCGCGTCGCGCCTGCTCTTGCTCGACTCGGCCAGCCTGTACTTCCGGGCCTTCTTCGGCGTACCCGATCGCCGCTCCCCCGCGGGCGTGCCGATCAACGCCGTCACCGGCTTCCTCGACATGATCGCCACACTGGTCGACCGGGAGAAGCCGACCCACCTGGTGTGCTGCTGGGACAACGACTGGCGCCCGGCGTTCCGGGTCGAGGCGATCCCCACCTACAAGACGCATCGCCTCAAGGACGGCAGCGAGGTGCAGGAGGAGTCGCCGGAGAACCTCACTCCGCAGGTGCCGGTCATCCGTGACGTGCTGGCCGCAATCGGGTTGTGCCGCCTGGGAATCGACGGATATGAGGCCGACGACGTGATCGGCACGCTCGTGCAGCACCGGCTCGGTGAGATGCCGATCGATGTCGTGACCGGCGACCGCGACCTCTTCCAATTGGTCGACGACCAGCAGGACGTCCGCGTGCTCTACACCGCCAAGGGCGGGGTGCGCGAGCCCGACCTGGTCGACCAGTCATTCCTGCAGGCGAAGTACGCCGTGCCCACTGGCGCGGCCTACGCCGACATGGCGGCGCTGCGCGGTGACACCAGCGACGGACTTCCCGGCGTGCCGGGAGTCGGTGAGAAGACGGCCGCCCAACTGATCGCCCGGTACGGCGACCTGGCCGGTCTGCGCGCGGCCATCGACAGCGGCGACCCCGAGATCAAGGGTGCCCGTCGCGCCAAGCTCGAGGCGGCGAGCGACTACCTCGATGTCGCACCGGCCGTGGTGAATGTGGTGCGGGACGCGCAGCTGCCGACTGATCTCGACACCGCGCTCCCCCGCGCGATCGCCGACCCGGAACGTCTGCACGAACTGGTGGAGGAGTTCGGCATCGGCAGCTCGGTGGGCCGCCTCACCTCAGCTCTCGGCCTGGGCTGACATCCCGGAACCCCTCCCCAAACAGAGACGAGATCGGCTGTCGCACAGCCGATCTCGTTCTCTGTTGGACTGGGTTGGAGTCGTTCAGTAACGCTGGGGCGGGTCGTCCTGACGCGGCAGCGGACGGGTCTGGCCGTCGTCGTCGCGCGGCGGGGTGGCGTCGTGTCGCGGCTGCTCGTAACCCTGGTCGTAGGGTGCGCCATCGCGCGGCGTGCTGGGCTGCGGACGGGTGTCGGCGACGGGCTGCTGGTCGTAACGCCCACGGCCTTGCTGGTCGTACTGGTCGCGCTGCGGGGCGTCGTACTGCTGCTGGTCAAAGGGGCGGGCCTGCGCACGTGGTGCCTGACCGCGTCCGGCAGGTGCGCCACCTTCCACGCCGCGGTTGTCGCCCTCGCCGTAGTGGGCGAAGAGCAATTCGTTGATCTTCACCTGCACGCTCTCGACGTGCGGGATGTCGTCCAGCCGAAGCTGCGGCTGGTCGGAGGCGTCCGAGACCAGCAGGGTGCCGCAGCCCAGAATGCGGTCGCTGACGCCCTTCTCGTACTGCACATCGTTGATCCGGTAGAGCGGGATGTCGCGTCCGGACTTGGCCATGATGCCGGTGCGGGTGATCAGTCGGCGGTTGGTCAGCACGAAGACGGTGTTGCGCCACTTCCAGATCGGGATGATCGCCCAGATGATCGTGACCAGCGCGGCAGCCACGGCAATCGCCAGGAAGATCCACGTGCGACCGGAGAGGTCGTCGGGCAGGAAGACCCACGCCAGGATCACCACGATCAGCATCGCGAGGATGAGCAGGATCGGACCCACGATCTTCTTGATGTGGGTGCGGAACTCGAGCTCGATGTTCTCGCCCTGGGTCAGGTGCTTGCTGGAAAAGGCCATGACTTCATCATGGCAGAGCCGAGCTCCATCGCCGGGGATTAGTCGAGGCGGTCCGCTGCGACCACGCCGCGCATGATCTGGTCGACGGCTCGTTTGGCGGTGGTGGAGATCGAGGGATATCCGTCGAGGTCGGCGAGTTGATCGAGCAGGTCGACCAGTTGCTTGCAGCGGCGCACGAAATCGCCCGCAGTGAGTTCGCTGCCACGCAGCACCACGTCCAGCCTTTGACCCGATGCCCATCGGTGGATCGGCCAGGCGATGCCGGCATCGGGCTCGGCCATCGGCGCGAGCTGGTGGCGCTGCGCGAGGTCGACCAGACCCTCCCAGACGTCCTTCTGCCGCTCGATCGCCTCGGCGACGTCGCGGTTCGGCATCTTGGGATCAGGGTCGGGACCGTCCTTGCTGCGCGACTTGTGGATGAGCGCCGACAACGCCGCAGCCAGCGACGGCGCGTCCATGCCCTTCCAGACGTCCTGGCGCAAACACTCGGCGACCAGGAGGTCTTTCTCGGCGTAGATGTTCTGCAAGGTGCGCCCGTCGGTGGTGACGCTCTGCCCGTCCGAACTGAGGAAGCCGAGCTCGGCCAGCTGGTCACAGACCCGCTCGAAAGTACGCGCGACGCTGTGGGTGCGGCCGTCGACCATGCGCTGCAGCCCATCGGTCTCGCGGCGCAGCTTCCACCAACGCTCCGCCCACCGCGCGTGCTGCTCCCGATAGGGACAGTCGTGACAGGGATGTTTGCGGATCTTCTCGCGCAGCGTGCCGATCTCACCGTTCAGCCGGCGCAACTCGGCGTTGTCGGGTGCTTCGGCCCGGGTGTCGCGGGCATCGCGCATCTTGATCCGCAGGGTGGAGGCGAGGTCGGCGCGTGCCCTGCGGTCGCGATGGTTGAACCGCTTGGGCACGGCGATCGACCCGATGGTGTGCACGGGCCCCTTGACGTCGGACTCGGTGAGCCGGGTGGTGCGGCCGTTGGTGGTGAGCACGAACGGCTGGGCGAGGCCGCGCCGCGGAGCGTCCATCGAGAGCACCACCGCCAGGCCGGTGCGCCGTCCCTCGGGCACCCGGATCACATCGCCGATCGCCAGCTTCGACAGGGACACCGCGGCAGCCGCTGTGTTGGCCGCAGTTGTACGCCGGCTCAGTTGCTTCTCGACGTCGGACAGCTCGCGGCGTAGGGCGGCGTACTCCTCGAAGTCGCCCAGGTGGCAACGCATCGCCTCGGCATAACCCTCGAGCGCTTCGTCATTGCGCTTGATCGAGCGGGCGTGACCCACGACCGAACGGTCGGCCTGGAACTGCGCGAAGGACGACTCCAAGGTCTCGCGGGCGGGCCCGCGACCCAGCCGGTCGACGAGGTTGACGGCCATGTTGGAGGTGGGCACGAAACTGGAGTTGAGCGGGTAGGTGCGGGTGCTCGCGAGGCCCGCGACTGCCTCGGGGTCCACGTCGCGACCGAAGAGGACCACCGCGTGGCCCTCGATGTCGATGCCGCGGCGACCGGCGCGCCCGGTGAGCTGGGTGTATTCGGCCGGGGTGACCGGCACATGAGCCTCGCCGTTGAACTTCACCAGCTTCTCCAGGACGACGGTGCGCGCCGGCATGTTGATGCCGAGCGCGAGCGTCTCGGTGGCGAAGATCGCCTGGATGCGGCCGGCGGAGAAGAGTTCTTCCACGATCTCGCGGAAGGTGGGGAGCATTCCGGCGTGGTGGGCGGCGAAACCGCGGGTGAGGCCTTCGACGAAGTCGTAGTAGCCCAGCACCGCAAGGTCTTCCTCGGGCAGGGTGGCGATGCGCTCCTCGACCAGGCGGCGGATGCGCTCGCCCTCCTGCGGCGGAATGAGCCGGATGCCCCAGGCCAACAATTGGGAGACCGCTGATTCGCAGCCCACCCGGCTGAAGATGAACGTGATCGCCGGCAGCAGACCTTCCTTGTCGAGCGCCTCGATGACCTCGGCCCGGCTCGGGCCGCGTGACGGACGTCCGCCGCGCACGGGACCGATCGGCCCCTTCGCGGGCTTACCTCGTCGGCCACGTGGAGCGCCGGCGTCCATGCGGACGCCACGGGGATCGTTGCGCTGCCGGAACGCGGAGATCCGCTGCCGCAGTTCGGGATTGACCCGCTTCTCGTGATCCTGTTCGGCGAAGAGGTCGACGATGTGCTGGCCGACCATCATGTGCTGCCACAGCGGCACCGGCCGGTGTTCCTCGACCACCACCTCGGTGTCGCCACGCACCGTGCGCAACCAGTCGCCGAACTCCTCGGCGTTGCTGACCGTGGCCGACAAGGAGACGAGCTGCACGGTCTGCGGCAGCTGGATGATCACTTCCTCCCACACTGCGCCGCGGAAGCGATCGGCGAGGTAGTGCACCTCGTCCATCACCACGAACCCGAGACCATCGAGCGTGCCGGAGCCGGCGTACAGCATGTTGCGCAGCACCTCGGTGGTCATCACCACGATGGGCGCCTCGCCGTTGATCGAGGAGTCGCCGGTCAGCAGACCGACCTTGGAGCTGCCGTGACGGGCCACCAGGTCGGCGTACTTCTGGTTCGACAACGCCTTGATGGGGGTGGTGTAAAAGGTCTTGCGGCCGGTCTGCAGGGCGAGATAGGCCGCGAACTCACCCACGACCGTCTTACCCGCACCGGTCGGCGCCGCGACCAGTGCGCCGCGTCCTGCCTGCACCGCCTCGCAGCCGCGACGCTGGAAATCGTCGAGCGGGAAGTCGTAACCCTGCGCGAACCGCTCCAGATGCGTGCTGTCGAAGGGCCGCCGCGTGGTGCTGTCAGTCGTCGATGCGGGCATGCGCCCGAGCCTAGTTAACGGCTACGCTCAGAGGGCGGAGGCGTCGCCGTCGGACACGTCGAGCCACTCGGGACGCTTCTTACCGCGTCGTTTGTCCAGGATCGCGCCGATGCCGACCGCTAAGTAGAAGAGCGCGACCATGGGGAGAGCGAGCGCGAGCATCGACCACGCGTCCGGGCTCGGGCTCATCACCGCGGCGAAGACGAAGATCAGCAGCACCGCCACGCGCCAGCCCTTGATCATCACGTGTGCGGGCAGCACGCCGACGGCGTTCAGGCCGACGAGGAAGACCGGCAGCAGGAAGGCGATGCCGAACACCAGGATGAACCGGGTGACGAAGGTGATGTAGGCGCTGCCGTCCTGGTAGTTGACTGCGTCGTCCGGGGTGACGCCGATGAGGAAGCGCACCGCGTTGGGCAGGACGAGGGTGGCCACCCAGCAGCCCGCGACGAAGAGCGGAACAGCAGCAGCGAGGAAGAGGCGCGAGATGCGCTTCTCCCTCTTGGTCAGTCCGGGGGCCAGGAAGCCCCAGATCTGCCACAGCCACACCGGGCTGGAGACGATGAGACCGACCCAGAGCGCGATCTTGAGCTTGATCTCGAAGGCGCTCGTCACGCCCTTGCCGCCGAAGTTGAGGTTGACGTCCTCGGGGTGTCGACGCGTGCTCGCGACCTGAGTCAACGGCTCCTTGAGCCAGTTGAAGATGCCCTGGTTGTCGATGCGCTGCCCGAAGAGGTTCCACTTGATCGGGTCGAACAACATCCAGCCGAGGAACGCTCCCGCGATGATCGCGAGCACCGCGACGAGGGCACGCCGACGGAACTCACGGAAGTGTTCGCCCAAGGACATCCGGGCATCCGGATTGTCCTTTCGACCGAGTAGGGCCATCTGTGGGGTTGCTCAGAAACTCGTGCGGCGGCGTCAGGCCGAGGGGTTCTGGTCGGTCGGACGCTGCGGGTAACCGTCCGGGTGGCCGGCTTGCGCCGAACGGTGCTGCCCGTCCTCACGCTTGATCCGTGCCTCGGATTCCTCGACCGTCTCACCGTTCACGGTCTCCTTGGAGGCCGACGAACCGTTCTCGCTCTTCATCTCGTCCATCTCGCTCTTGAGGATGCGAGCCGAACGGCCGAGCGAACGGGCCGCGTCCGGGAGTCGCTTCCAACCGAAGACGATCACGATCACGATCACGAGAATGAGCAGGTGCCAAGGCTGGAACGCGCCACGGAACATGAAGGAGATCCTCCGGAGATGATGGGCGCTCGCGCGCCCGATGTTAAGAGCCTTGCCGAGTCTACGCGACGGGCGCGGATTGGCTCATCAGGTCGAGTAGGCCCGCAGGGCCTCAACGGCGCCGGTGTGCACGGTGGCGCGCAGGTGTGCGGGTTCGAGCACGGTCGCGGATCCGCCGAGGCGCCATACGAGTTGGCGCACCCAGTGCAGATCGCTGGTGCGCAGCGTTGCCACCAGGGATCCGTCCTCGCGCCGTTCGCTGCTGTCGACCGGGTAGTAGTCGACCACCCAGGACGCACCCGGCTGGAGTTCCAGTCGCACCGTGACCGCATCCGCTACCGGGGAGAATACCGAATCGCCCAGTTCGCGGGGAGCCACACCGGCCGGTGGGGTGCCGTCCTGGTCGAGCACCTGCAGATCATCGATGCGGTCGAGTCGGAACATGCGGACGCCGTCCGCGCGATGGCACCAGCCCTCGAGGTACCAGTGGTCGTCCATCAGCAGCACCCGCATCGGGTCGACATCGCGTTCGGTGCTCTCGTCGCGGGCAGCGACCAGGTAGCGCAAATGCAGGCGGCGACGATCACTGATCGCGGTGCGGATGACAGCGAGCCAGTCGGTGCCTGAAGCCGGGGTGATGCGGACACGGTCGGAGACGTCGGAGACATCACCGGCGGCGTCGATGAGTTTGGCGAGGGCCCGGTCAATGGCGTCCCGCTCCCCCAGTCCTGGGACGGCTGCCAAGGTGCGCAGGCCCACGATGAGCGCGAGGGCCTCGTCGACGCCGAGGCGCAGCGGCCGGGCGATGGTGTCGGCATTACCCAGGAAGACCTTCCCGCCTTCCCATTCGGCCTCGATGAGGTCGTCGGGCATGTGCCCGGGCGTGCCGCACACGAAAAGCAGACTCAAATCGGCCTCGACCTGCGCCGGGCTGACGTCGAGTTCGCGGGCAGCCTGCTCGATGTCGATGCCCTGGCGGTGCATGAGCCACGGCACCATCGTCAGAAGCCGGGCCAGACGCTGGGTCGCGCTCTCGGCGGCCATCAGATGCTCTCCTGGTTGCGTTCGGAGGCGCCGCGCAGACGCCGGACGACGGCATCGCGCAGATCGCCTGGCTGGAGCACGATCACGGCGGGTCCGTAGCCGGCGATCTGGTCGGCGAAGATCTCGGTGTCGGTGTAGTCGATGTCGATCTGGGTCCAGCGGTCGTCCACTTCGCCGGTGGTGCGGGCCCGCCGACGCAGCGCATGACCGCTGCCGGTGAGGACGTGCAGGATCGCCGGCTGCGGTTCGCGCTCCACCTCGCTGCCGCGGATCGCGCGGAGCGCGTCGTGGTCGTCGGGGATCTCGTAGGCGCCCGCGCGACCCTGGCTGCGCACCGCCCCTTCGACGCGACCGAGCCGGAAGACTCGTGGCGCATCGCGGTCGAGGTCAAAACCGGAGACGTACCAGCGTCCGTGCCAGTTGGTGACCGCCCACGGCTGGAGTCGACGATCGGAGACCGAACCATCGGGTTTGCGATACGCGAACTGCACCGTCGTGCGGCGCACGAGCGCGTCCTTCATGGCCGGGAAAGCCGGCTCGGCGGTGCGCACCCGCGGTTCGAGACCGACGAGGGTGCCCTCGTCACGTTGCACATCGGCCGCCTCCAACTTGCGCAGCGCGCTCGCGGCCGGACCGGCGAGGCTGGCCTGCTGCCAGGTGCGACTGGCGAGGCCGAGCACCGCGAGCTCGTCGGGCTCGAAGTGCAGCTCCGGCAGGGCGTACTCACGACGATCGATGCGATAACCGGTTTCGTCCTCGAAGAGCGGGTCGACCACCTCGGCGCGCAGCGGAATGCCCAGATCGCGCAGTTCGTCCTTGTCGCGCTCGAACATCCGGTCGAAGGCTTCGTCCGACGCGGCTTCGCCGTATTGAGGCACGGCCTGCCGGATGCGCTGCTTGCTGAGCGGCTGCCGCGTGTAGAGCAGGCAGATCACCAGGTTGAGCAGCCGCTCGGTCTTGGCCGCTGGGGACGAGGGGCTCATGGGAACGAAACTATCCCATCGACTCGCACTAGTGTACGAGGCGTGATCACGTGGCGGGAGGGCATCGTCGTCGGCGTCGACGCGCGCTGGGGGCAGGTGCAACAGGTGCTGGTCGAGGTGACGGGCGTTGATGTGCCGGTGCGTGCACTCGCCTATCTCGACGTTGTCGGCGAGCTGGTCGAAGGTGACCGCGTGCTGCTCAACACCAACGCGATCGACCGGCAACTGGGCACTGGTGGCGCGGCGATGGTGGTCGCCATCCCCGATCGCCTGCCGCCGGTGCCGCAGCCTTCGCCCGGTCACATCGTGAAGGCGCGGTACACCCCACTGCAGATGATGGTGCTCGGCGTCGACGAGCAGGAGAGTCCGCACTACGAGGCCTTGCAGGACGCCGGCGATCTTGCGGGCATGCCGGTGGTCACCGCCGACCTGCATTCAGCGCTCCCGGCCGTGCTGGCGGGCCTGCGAGAGTATCGACCTCAACTCAAGGCTGCGTATGTGATGACCGACGGCGGCGCGCTGCCGGCGTCCTTCTCTCGCACCCTCGACGGTCTCCGTGAGGCCGGCTGGCTGGCGGGGGTGGTGACCGTGGGTCAGGCCTTCGGTGGCGACCTGGAAGCAGTGAACGTGCACACCGGTCTGCTCGCCGCGCGCCTGGTGTTGGACGCCGATGTGGCGATCGTGAGTCAGGGCCCCGGCAACCTCGGCACCGGCACGCGCTGGGGCTTTTCCGGCACCTCCGCCGGCGAAGCGCTCAACGCCGCACACATCCTCGGCGGTCGAGCCGTGGCTGGATTGCGGGTCTCCCAGGCGGATGCCCGGGAGCGACACCTCGGTATCTCCCACCACAGTCGCACCGCCTACACGAGGGTGGCTCTCGTGTCTGCCGAGCTGCCTGTGCCTCAGTTGCCCGGCGATTTCGGCGCGAAGGTGTCGGCTCAGGCCGATGACATGGTCACTGCTTCGCAGCAGCGCCTCACCAGGATCGATGTGCGCGTGGATGGCCTGCTCGATGCCTTGCGCGAATCCCCCGTTCCGTTGCGCACGATGGGCCGAGACCTGGACGCCGACCCCGCCTCGTTCCTCGCCGCGGCGGCATCAGGTCGGCACGCGGCGATGATCGGTCCCACCGACTGAACATGCTGATCGCCCTGGACGTGCTGATCGTCAAACCGGTCCCCGACGCGAAGCGACCCACGACATCAGTCGTGGGTCGCTTCGTTGCGTGACTCGTGAGCCTCAGCGCAGGCCGAAGGCCGATCCGGCGCCGCGCTTGCTGGCCGACACGAGGTCGACCACGAAGATCAGCGTCTCGTTGGGGCCGATTGCGCCGCCGGCACCGCGCGCGCCGTAGCCGAGCTCCGGCGGGATGGTGAGCTTGCGGCGTCCGCCCGGCTTCATGCCGACAATGCCCTGGTCCCAGCCCTGGATGACCTGGCCGACGCCCACCTGGAAGTCCAGCGGTGCGCCGCGGTTCCAGGATGCGTCGAACTCTTCACCGGTCGACCAGGCAACACCGACGTAGTGCGCCTTGACGATGTCGCCGGCTTCAGCAGCGCGGCCCTCACCTTCGGTGATGTCCTCGATGAGCAACTCGGTGGGCGGGTTGTCGCCCGGGAAGTCGATCTCCGGCTTGGTGGTATTCGGGTCGAAAGACATGTAGCAATTTCCTTACAGTGCAGCGAGGACGTCGACGACGAAGACAAGGGTGTCGGTGCCCTTGATTCCGGCCTGGGTGTTACCGGTCGAGCCGTAGCCCTGTGCCGGCGGGATCACGATGAGCACACGGCTGCCCACGGTCTTGCCGACGATGCCGTCGACGAAACCGGGGATCATTCCGCCTGCTGCGGGGTTCTTCGGGTCGGCCTTGGTCATCGGGAAGTCGACCGTCTCACCCTTACCGCTGACCGCGGAGGAGTCGAAGGCCTTGCCCGAATCCCAGATCACACCGGTGTAGCGCAGGCGCACGGTCTGGCCGGCGACGATCTTGCGGCCCTTTCCGGCCAGGAGGTCCTGCGACACCAGCTTGGTCGGAGCTTTGACCACCTTGCCGTCCTTCTTCGGCATGGTGATCGTGGCGGCCTTCTTGCTCTGGTTGCCGTCACTCACGACGACAGTCGGCAGGTCGGCCTTCGGCGCGACGGCGGTACCGTCCGGCTTGTCCAGCGGTGCTGCCGCACCCTTGACGGTCATGCGGAAGATCAGGGTGTCCTTGGCGGTAACGCCCAGCGCCTGGCTACCCGCGCCGCCGAAACCTTCGGCCGGCGGGATGGCGACGTCGAGCACCGAACCCGTGGTGGCGCCCTTGAGCGCGGTCACCAGACCCGGGAACTGCGTCTTGTCGTCCATGAGCACCGCGACATCGGGCTTGTCGTAGGTGTTGACCAACTGCTTGCCATCAGTGCCGTTCACAGCGACGTAACTGACGTAGGCGATGTCGGTCGGCTTGACCGCCGCACCGGTGCCCTTGCTGACGGTGGTGACCGTGGTCTTGTTCACCTGGAAGGGCTTCTTGGCCAGGGTGACCTTGGGCGCCTTGGCGTTCTTGGTGTCGACCTTGATCGCGTTCATCGGCGCGACCTTGTCGGCGGCGACGGTGAGCGGCGAGGCGGCTGAACTGGCTGCCGTGCTCGACTTGCTGCTGCTGGATTCGTCGCCACAGCCGGACAGGACGACGGCGGAAAGAGCGCCTGCAGCGAGCAGGCGGGTGGAACGGCGCACGCGAAAATACCTCGTGATCGACGGTGGTGGTCTGCCCCACCCTAACCGCCGAACCTATGAAGGCTGGTTCAGCCCATCGAGTCGATCAGTGCCGCCACCCGCGCATCTTCGTGGGCGAAAGGATCCTTGACCAGCACCGTCCGCTGCGCCTGATCGTTGAGCTTCAGGTGGATCCAGTCGACGGTGAAGTCGCGGCGGTGCTCCTGCGCGGCGCGCACGAAGTCGCCGCGCAGCTTGGCGCGGGTGGTCTGCGGCGGTGTGGTGACGGCCTGCTCGATCTCTTCGTCGGTGCAGATCCGGGCAGCGCGTCCGGCGCGTTGCAGCAGGTCGAAGACTCCGCGTCCGGGCTTGATGTCGTGATAGGTCAGGTCGAGTTGCTGCAACCGCGGATGGTCGAGGTCGTGGCCGTGCTTGGCGGCGTACTGGTCGAGCAACTTCTTCTTGATCACCCAGTCGATCTCGGTGTCGACCAACGACAGGTTGTCTGTGTCGACGGCAGTCAGGGTGCGCTCCCACAGGTCCATGACCTTGCGCGTCATGTCGTCAGTCAGCCCTTCGCGCTCGACGAAGGCCGCCGCACGCTCGAAGTACTCCGACTGCATCTGCAGCGCCGACATCTCCTTGCCGTTGGCCAGACGCACCTTGGTGCGGCCGGTGATGTCGTGACTCATCTCGCGGATGGCCCGGATGGGGTTGTCGAGGGTCATGTCGCGCATCGGGCTGCCCTCCTCGATCATCTGCAGCACCAGGTGCGCCGAGCCGAGCTTGAGCATCGTGGTCGTCTCCGACATGTTGCTGTCGCCGACGATCACGTGCAGCCGGCGGTAGTGCTCGGCGTCGGCGTGGGGCTCGTCGCGCGTGTTGATGATCGGCCGCGACCTGGTGGTGGCGCTGCTGACGCCCTCCCAGATGTGGTCGGCGCGCTGGCTCACCGAGTAGACCGGCTTGTTGCCGAGTTGCACGATCTTTCCTGCGCCGCAGGTGAGTTGGCGACTGATCAGGAACGGGATGAGGTGCTCGGACACCCGCTGGAAGTCGCCGGAGCGGGCCACCAGGAAGTTCTCGTGGCAGCCGTAGGAGTTACCGGCCGAGTCGGTGTTGTTCTTGAAGACGTAGATGTCACCGGTGATGCCGTCCTCGGCCATCCGTTGCTCGGCGTCCACCGTGAGGTCGGCCAGGATGCGCTCGCCCGCCTTGTCCTGGATGACCGCCTCGCGGATGCTGTCGCACTCAGCGGTGGCGTACTCCGGGTGGCTGCCGACGTCGAGGTAGAGACGGGCTCCGTTGGCGAGGAAGACGTTGCTCGAGCGTCCCCAACTGACCACCCGGCGAAACAGGTAACGCGCTACCTCATCCGGCGTCAGTCGCCGGGTGCCGTTCGAGGTGCACGTGACGCCGTACTCGGTCTCGATGCCAAAGATCCGCCGCTGCATGGATCGACCATAGGCGCAGGCGTACCTGCCTGGACCGTTCCGGTCACCAATCGGCCGTGGTGCCGAACCGGATCGCCGGATTGTGCTGTGAGCGAAGCGCTCTGGTGCCGTGCGTCATCTGCCTGATGAACTGTTGCCATGAGACTGCTGCTGCTCGGCGGAAATGCCTTCCTGGGGCGTGCGATCGCCCGCGATGCGATCGCGCGTGGTCACGACGTCGTCGCCCTGGCACGCGGCGAGAGCGGGACCTTCGCCGAAGGTGTCGAGGTGGTGCGCGCCGATCGTGACCTCCCGAACGCCTACGCGGGCGTCCACGGCGACTTCGATGCCGTGATCGATCTGGCCCGCCAACCACGGCATGTCAGAGGTGCGGTCGAAAACCTGCGAGACCGATCGCAGCACTACCTGTTCGTCTCCACCATCAATGTGTACGCCGATGCCGGACCGACCGCGATCGGCGCCGCCGAGGATACTGAGCTGTTGCCGGCCTGGGACGGTGAGCAGTGGACGCCGGAGCACTACGGCGCCGGCAAAGTCACCTGCGAGCGCCTCGTAGCCCAGGCATTTCCAGATAGCCACCTCATCGCGCGAGCGGGCCTGCTCGCTGGTCCGGAGGATTCCACCGACCGGTCGGGCTACTGGCCACTGCGTTTCGCTCACCCCAGTCGGCCGGACGGACGGGTGCTCGTGCCCCACGACCCACCGGCGCAGACCCAGCTCATCGATGCTCGTGACCTGGCGCACTGGCTCATCTCCTGCGTCGAGAACCAGACCTTTGGCGTCTTCAACGCCACCGGTCCGTCGGTGCCGTTGCACGCGGTGCTCGCTGCCGCCAGAGCCGTCGCCGGTCACACCGGTGAGCTGGTGCCCGCGAGCTCTCAGTGGTTGGCGCAGAAGGGTGTTGCGCACTGGGCGGGCGAACGCTCGCTGCCGCTGTGGCTGCCCTGGCCGGAGTTGGCGGGGATGATGACCGTCGACACCAGCGCGGCGGAGGCCGCTGGGCTCCGATCACGGCCACTGCCACAGACCTTCACCGACGTGTTGGAGTGGGAACTGCGCACCGGGCCGGGCCGACCCCGCCAAGCGGGTCTCTCCCCCGCTGACGAGGCCGACCTGATCACCCAGTGGTTACGTGAGAACTGAGCGCTGACGGCCGATCAGTCGGCGTCCTCGTCCTTCTTCCGGCGCCGACGACGCTCCTCGTGTCGGGCTTGCTGGCGATCACGCGCCTGCTGCGCGCCGGCGCGGATTCCCTTGCGGGTGTAGGGCACGGTGGCCGCACCGCGTCCGAAACCGTCGTCGTCCGGGTCGGGCACGATGCCCACCTGGCGTCCGTCGAAATTGTCGGCGCTCTCGTGGTCGACCTCGGTGGCGCTGGTGTCTTCGTAGTCGATCTCACCGGCACCGTAGGCGGCCAGGGTGCCGTTCTTGTAGTCGGCGAGGTAGGCCTTCATCTCGCGCTTGATGACCGGCAGGAGCAGGTAGACACCCAGCAGGTTGACGAACGCACAGACGAAGAGGAACGCATCGGCGAAGTCGAGCACGTTCTGAAAGGTCAGGATGCAACCGGCGACGGTGAACGTCAGGAACACGACGCGGTAGACGAGCGTCGAGGTCTTCGACTCACCGAACAGGTACGCCCACGCCCGGTTGCCGTAGTAGCTCCACGTGATGAGGGTCGAGATCGCGAACAACGCCACAGCCAACGCCAAGACGTAGGGGAACCACGAGATCGACTGCTCGAAGGCATCCGAGGTGACCGCGACACCGCCGCCGTACTCATGGGTGGAGTCGGCAGCGACCTTCGCCTGGGTGTCGGTCCAGAACTGCGTCTTGGCGATCACGATGGTGAGCGCCGTCATGGTGCAGACGACGACGGTGTCGATGAACGGCTCGAACATCGCCACGAAGCCTTCGGAGACCGGACGACGCGTCTTGACCGTCGAGTGCGCGATGGGCGCCGAACCGAGACCGGCTTCGTTGGAGAACGCGGCACGCTGCATACCCACGATCAGGACGCCGATGAATCCGCCGCTCACGCCCTGGGGTGAGAGGGCGCCGGAGACGATGTCGCCCATGGCGCTCGGCACCTGGTCGACATTCATCAGGATGACCACCAGGCAGGCGGCCAGGTAGATGGTGCCCATCACCGGCACGAGCGTGCTGGTGACCCGACCGATCGACTTCATGCCGCCGATGATGACCAGACCGATGAGGAATGCCAGTCCGATACCGAAGACCAGCCCTGCTCCCTTGTTGGCCAGGAAGCTGTCGTCGCCTCCGGTGACCGTGACCGCCTGCGCGTAGGTCTGGTTGGCCTGGAACATGTTGCCGCCACCGACGCCGAAGAACAGGATCGCCACCGCGAACAGGCCGGTCAGCCCCACCGACAACGGCTTCGGGAATCTCTTGAAAGCTTCCGGGAGATAGCGGAACGGTCCGCCGGAGACCGTGCCGTCCGGCCGCACCTCGCGGTACTTCACACCGAGGGTGCACTCGGCGAACTTCGTGGCCATGCCGAACAGTCCGGCCAGGATCATCCAGAAGGTCGCGCCGGCGCCACCGATGGTCACCGCTGCACCGACACCGGCGATGTTTCCCAGACCGACGGTGCCGGAGACGGCGGAGGTAAGTGCTTGGTAGTGCGGGATCTCGCCGGGATCGTCGTCCCGGGAGAACTCTCCGCGCAGCGTCCGATACGCGGGTTTCAGACCGCGGGCCTGGATCGCACCGAGATAGATCGTGATGAAGACGGCAGCCACGATCAGCCAGAGAACGATCCAGGGCATCGGGAACCACGACGGGCTCCAGAAGATGATCTCGCCCGACCATTTGGTCAGGGGTTCGAAGACCTTGTTGACGGCGTCCTCGATGTTCGCGAGCACACCGGAGGTGTTGTCCGTTGGTTCAGATCGGAAGGATTGCAATGTCACGGTGGTGGCATTCATGACACTCAGGGCACCGGATCGTGAGGAGAAAATGTGATTCAGGCCTCATGGAATGGCCAATCGTGACCGTTCGGTGACCAAACGTCCGTGCCGGATCAACCGGTCCGCTCGCTCCGACGTTCCCGTGATTCGTTGCCGCACAACGCTCTTCGGTGGTGACAACAGGTGGGCTCAGGCCAATGAGTCGATCCAGGCCTGCTGCAGCGCCGCGTAGCGTCCCTGCTCGGTGATGAGGCGGTGCGGCGGACCGTCCTCCAACACCCTCCCGTGCTCGAGCACCAGCACCCGGTCGGCCACCTCCACCGTGGAGAGCCGGTGGGCGATGATCAGCGACGTGCGGCCGGCCAGGATGGTGCGCAGGGCCTGCTGCACGAGTCGTTCGCTGGGGATGTCGAGCGATGAGGTCGCTTCGTCGAGGATGAGGACGTCGGGGTCAGCGAGGAACGCCCGGGCAAAGGCCACGAGTTGTCGCTGTCCGGCCGACAGTCGTCCGCCGCGTTTTGCGACATCGGTGTCGTAGCCGTCAGGCAAGGCTGCGATGAAGGTGTCGGCACCCACTGCTTCGGCTGCCTCACGCACCTGTGCGTCGGTGGCCTCCGGTCGTCCGAAGCGGATGTTGTCGGCCACCGAACCCTCGAACATGAAGTTTTCCTGGGTCACCATCACCACGTGTCGGCGCAGATCGGACTGCGCCAGGTCGCGCAGGTCGAGACCGTCAAGCAGGACCCTGCCTTCGTCAGGATCGTGGAAGCGGGCGATCAGCTTGGCGATGGTTGTCTTCCCGGCTCCGGTCGTGCCGACCAGCGCCACGGTTTGGCCCGCGGGCACCACGAGGTCGAGACCCGGCAGCACCGGGCGATCGGCCACGTAGGAGAAGTGCACGTCGTCGAAGGTGATCTCGCCGCGCACATCCCGCAGGGCCACGGGATGGGCCGGGTCGGCGATCGGCGGCTGTTCGGCCAGCACGACCGCGAGCTTCTCCAGCGCCGAGGTGGCCGACTGGAAGGTGTTGTAGAACTGCGTGATCTCCTGCATGGGTTCGAAGAACATGCGCAGGTAGAGCAGGAAGGCGGTGAGCACGCCGATGGTGATCTCGCCGTGCATCGCCAGGTAACCGCCATAGAGGAGTGCAACTCCGGTGGTGAGATTGCCGATGAGCTTCACACCCGGCATGAAGATGGCGATCAGGCGCATCGTGCGGATGTTGATGTCGCGGTAGCGGTCGGCCAGTTCGCCGAAGATCACCTGGTTGCGCGGCTCGCGTCGGTAGGCCTGCACGGCCTTGATGCCGGTCATCGACTCCACGAACTGCACGATCACCAGCGCCGAGATCTCCCGCACCAGCCGGTATGCCGCGGCTGACTCTCGGCGGAACCACAACGACAACGCCACCAGGAACGGGAAGCTGATCAGACAGACGGCGCCCAGTCGCAGATCGAGGGTGAGCAGCAGGATCGCGGTGCCGAAAAGTGTCAGCACGGCCGTGATCAGTCCGTCGAAACCGTTCTCCAGCATCTCCTGGATGGCTTCGACATCACTGGTCGAGCGACTCACCACCCGGCCGGAGGTGTACTTGTCGTGGAAGGAGACGTCCAGTCGTCCGAAGTGCTTGAAGACCCGGCGGCGTACTTCGAGCAGGAGGTTCTGACCGATGCGTCCGGACTGCAGGATGAACAGCATGCGCAGGCCCGCTTGCAGCACGAGCGCGACCAACAACGCGATGACGACCTGGGTCAACACGCTGCCATCGCCCGACTCGCGCAGGGGCGGCACACCGTCGTCCACCCCGATCTGCACCAGTCGGGGCACCGCCAACCGAGCGGCGTTCTCGATCAGCACCGCGACGCCCAGCAGTGCGACGGTTCGGCGGTAGGGCCGCAGCAGATCCCACAGCAACGCCTTGGCCTGTCCGCGCTCGGCGGTCTTCTCGACGGTGTCCTGCTCCTGGTCGGCGGCGCGTCCGCGCCACGACTCCCACGACGGATCCGAGCCCTGACCGGCCGGAAGCTCGGAGCTGCGCTTGTCGCTGGTGGTGCTCATCGCTGCCCCTCGCAGTCGTCGTCGCGGCCACCTGCGGGCGCGCGACCGGCGAGCACGGCCTCGTCCATCGCCTCGCGTTCGACGTCGCTCTCCCAGGGTTCGTGGTGTTCGCGGTCTGGGTCGAGTTCGTCGTCGGCGGCGAGCAGATAGCGGTACTGCGGGACGCCGGAAAGCAACTGGGCGTGGGATCCGACATGGGTGATCGTGCCGTTCTCCAGCAGTGCCACCTTGTCGGCCAGCAGCACCGTCGACGCGCGATGGGCAACGACGATGCCGGTGGCATCAGTGAGCACCTGCCGCAATGCCTTCTCCACCAGCGCCTCGGTGTGCACGTCCAGTGCCGAGAGGGTGTCATCGAGCACCAGAATCCGGGGGTGGGCCAGCACCGCCCGAGCCAACGACAGTCGTTGCCGTTGACCGCCGGACAGGCTCATACCCTGCTCGCCGATGCGGGTCTCGAGCCCGAACGGCAGGTCGTGCACGAAGCCGGCCTGGGCCACCTCGATAGCGTGGGAAATGTCGTCGTCGGTGGCGTTCGGGTGGCCGAGCGTGAGGTTTTCACGCACCGACATGGAGAACAGCGTCGGGTCTTCGAAGGCGGTCGCGACCGCTGATCGCAGCACCGGTAGCGGAAGGTCACGCACGTCGATGCCGTCGATCAGCACCTGCCCTTCGCTGACGTCCCGCAGTCGCGGGATGAGGGCCGTGAGCGTCGACTTGCCGGAACCGGTGGCGCCGACCAAGGCCACCGTCTCCCCGGGCTCGATCGTGAGGTTCAGATGCCGCAGAGCCCACTGCTCACTGTCGGGGAAGCGAAATCCGGCATCACGCAGTTCGAGTCGTCCGCGCGTGATCGAACGCGCGGAGGTGCCACTGACGATGTCGGGTTCGGTGTCGAAGATCTCTGCCACACGGTCGGCGGCGGTGATCGTCTCCTGCATCATCGACAGCAGGAAACCGAGTGCGGAGATCGGCCAGACGAGGTTGAGCATGAAGGTGATGAAGGCGACGAGGGTGCCGAGCGTCATGTCGCCGTTACCGACGGCGCGGGCGCCGATGGCAAGCACCAGCACGAGGGTGGCCGTGGGGATGACCTCCAGCAGTGTCCAGAAGCGCGACATGATGCGCACCTTGCGCAACTGGATGTCACGCAGTTTCGTGGCTTGGGCGTCGAAGCGGTCGAAGACGTAGTCTTCGCGGCCGAACGACTTCACCACCCGCAGGCCGAGTGCAGCCTCCTCGACCTGGGTGGCGACATTGCCGGTTTGGTCCTGTGCCTGCCGGGAGGCTTTGCTGAACTGCCGTTCGTAGTGGAGGTTCGCTCCGACCACCGGAGCGATGGAGGCCAGGACGATCAGCCCCAGCGGCCAGTACATCGCCAGCAGGATGCCGGTCACGACTACGACCTGGATGATGTTGAGGATCAACAGCACTGAGCCGAAACCGATGAACCGGCGCATCATGCCGAGGTCGTTCATCACCCGCGAGAGCAACTGACCTGACTGCCAACTGCCGTGGAAGCTCATCGGCAGCACCTGTAGTCGGGCGTGCAGTTGCTGGCGGATGTCGTTCTCCACTCCAGTGCTGGCCTTCTGCACGAGCCAGCGCCGCACCAGCCACAGCGCCGCTTCGGCCACTCCGAGCAGCAATGCGCTCGCACCGAGCAGCCACAAGCCCCGCTCGTCACGGTGTGCGACCGGACCGTCGATCACCGCACGCGTCATCAGCGGGATCGCGATGGTGCTGGCGATGGAGGCGAGCGCGACGATGAACATCACGATCATCCGCGTGCGGTATGGCCGCAGATAGGGCACGAGCCGCCACAGCGCGTTGTCACGCCACCCCCCGCGGCCGGGCGGGGAAATGCTGGGACGGCTGATCAACTCACCCGGTGGACCGTGCTGCTCGGTGGACGAAGCATCTGGCTCGGCGCGCCGTGCGTGGCGTTCGGATGCTGTTGTGCGTTCGTCCGTGGTCACGAGCGGGTACGCCTCCTCATCGGCTGTGGGGCATCACGGGGGTGCTGAGTGCCTTGCGGAGTATGCCACTGCGTACCGACACGAATCGCCGGCTACGTCAGTCGGTGGGTTCGGAGATCACCGGATCCTGTTGCGCCGCAGAGGGATCGGCATGTGAAACATCCGAGGTTGCGTCGGTGGTGTCGAGCAACTTCCTCAACAGGGGCACGGGTAGCCGCCGGAACGCGCGACGTTCGCGCTGTCGGTCGAGCACCGCGACCTCGAGTTGGTCGGCTGCGAGCGGGCGCGGGTTGCCCTCGGCGTCGACTCCGAGCAGACCGACGGCCAATTGGAGCGCGGAGCTCAGGTCGAGGTCGGGCCGCCACGCACTGTCCAAGCCTGCCGCGATCCGCTCGGCTCCCCCGCCCATGGCCACGAAGCCGTGCTCGTCGGCCACCGAGCCGTCGTACATCAGGCGGTAGATCTGATCGTCAGCTGCGGTGTGACCGATCTGGGCGACCACGATCTCGACCTCGTACGGCTTGGACTCCTGGGTGAAGACGGTGCCGAGGGTCTGTGCGTAGGCATTGGCCAAGCCGCGCGCCGTGACATCGGATCGGTCGTAGGAATAGCCGCGCAGATCGGCGTAGCGCACACCTGCGACCCGGAGGTTTTCGAACTCGTTGTACTTACCCACCGCAGCAAAAGCGATGCGATCGTAGATCTCGGAGATCTTGTGCAGCGCGCGACTGGGGTTCTCGGCGACGAACGCGATGCCGCCGTCGTAGGCCAGCACCACCACGGCGCGACCACGGGCGATGCCCTTGCGCGCGTAGTCGGCCCGGTCTTTCATCATCTGCTCGGGCGAGACGTAGAAAGGCATGCTCATCGCGGATCCTCCTCACGGCGAGAGGCGACCACACCGGCGACAACCTGCTCGATCTGGTCATCGGGCACGAATCGTGCGCCTTGTTCGTCGAGCACTGCGACATTCGGCCAGATGCGTCGGCCCGGGTCTGGCCCTCCGGTGGCGGAGTCGTCGTCGGCGGCGTCGTACAACGCTTCGACGATCACCCGCACGGCCTCGTCCTCCGACAGTTCCGGACGCCACAACTTCTTCAGCGCACCGCGCGCGAAGAGGGAGCCCGAACCGACCGAGTGGAAATGCCGCTCCTCGTAGCAACCGCCGGTGACGTCATAGCTGAACATCCGGCCTGATCCCGACTGGGGATCGAAGCCTGCGAACAACGGGACGACGGCGAGGCCCTGCATGGCCATGCCGAGATTGCCCCGGATCATCGTCGCGAGCCGATTCGCCTTGCCCTGCAAAGACAGTGCGGTGCCCTCGATCTTCTCGTAGTGCTCCAGCTCCACCTGGAACAACCGCACCATCTCGATCGCCACTCCCGCTGTGCCGGCAATGCCGACCGCGCAGTGGTCATCGGCCAGGAAGACCTTGCGCATCGTGTGACTGGCGATGAGATTGCCCATCGTGGCCCGCCGGTCGCCGGCCACCAGCACGCCGCCGGGGTAGGTCAGCGCGACGATCGTGGTGCCGTGCGGAGCCTGCACCTGCACGCTGCCGGGTGCGTGCCGTGCTCCGGGCATCAGGTCGGGCGCGTGCGCGCCGATGAAATCGGTGAACGACGACGAACCAGCCACCAGGAACTCATCCGGCAGCCGACCGGAGGCATCCGCGCCGGGACGGCTCACTGGCCGCCCTTCTGGACGAAGCCGCGCACGAACTCCTCCGAGTTGGACTCCAACACGCTGTCGATCTCGTCGAGGACGCTGTCGATCTCGCCGGTCTGCACCTGCGGCGCGACTGGCGCCGGGGCGTCGCCTTCGTCGGCCGGACCACCGTCGCGGCGCTGCGGGTTGATGCGTTCCTGGGCCATGGCTCGAACCGTCTTTCCTCGCGGGGACTTCTTCTGTCCCACCCTAACCAGCCGGTGTCGGCCGGGGTGGGCAACCGTCAGCGACCGTTGCCTGGCGTCAACAGCGCGGTGAGGAGTTCGTCGGCGCTCCCTGCCGCGTCGAACAACTCCCCCACGTGTTCCTTGCTCCCGCGCAGGGGCTCGAGCATCGGCACCCGCTGCATGGCGCGGCGTTCGGGGACGTCGAAGATGACCGAATCCCACGACGCGGCCGCGACATTCGCCCCGAACTGGGACAGGGCCCGGCCGCGGAAATAGGCCCGGGTGTCAGTGGGCGGTTCGGTGACTGCTGCAGCGACGTCGTCGGCACTCACCAACTCCTCGAAGCGTCCGGCCGCGGCCAGCTTGTGGAAGATGCCCTTGTCGGCGCGCACATCGCTCCACTGGATGTCGATGGCCCGCAACTTCGGGTCGGACCACTCCAATCCGCGATCGCGAAAGCCTTGCAGGAGTTGCAGTTTGGCGACCCAATCGACTTCGCGTGCGGCGCTCATGGGGTCGGTGTCGAGTTTGTCGAGCACATCGCTCCACCGCTGCACCGTCTCTGCGGTCTCGGCGTCAAGATCGTTGCCGTAGCTGGCCTCCAACCACTGCTGCACCATCTCCAGATAGGCGTACTGGATCTCCAGCGCGGTCAGCGTCCGCCCGTCCGCCAGCGCCACCTTGGTCTTCAGCGAGGGATCGTGGGAGATCTGTTGCAGGGCGGCCACCGGCTCGGCGAGCGTGAGGTCTTGCGTGACGGCACCCGCTTCGATGATGCCGAGCACCAGGCTGGTGGTGCCGAGCTTGAGGAAATTGGCGACATCGCAGTGGTTGGCGTCGCCGATGATGACGTGCAGCCGGCGGTACTTCTCGGTGACAGCATGCGGTTCGTCGCGGGTGTTGATGATCGGCCGCTTGAGGGTGGTCTCCAGACCCACCTCGGTCTCGAAGAAGTCAGCCCGTTGGGAGAGCTGGAAGCCGGCCCGCTGCGATTCGGTGCCGATGCCGACCTTGCCGGAGCCGCAGAAGACCTGCCGGGTGACGAAGAACGGGATGAGGCCGTTGATGATGTCGGCGAACGGGGTGAGCCGCCGCATGAGGTAGTTCTCGTGGGTGCCGTAGGAGGCGCCCTTGCCGTCGGTGTTGTTCTTGTAGAGGTTCAGCGGTGGCATGCCCGGCCCGTTGAGCAGCCTGACCGCCTCACGCATCACCAACTCGCCGGCACGGTCCCAGATCACGGCTGCCCGGGGCGAGCTCACCTCCGGTGAGGAGTACTCCGGGTGGGCGTGGTCGACGTACAAGCGGGCACCGTTGGTGAGGACGACATTCGCCATCGTCGGGTCTTCCTCATCGGTGAGCTGGCTCGGGTCGGCCATCTGCCGGTCCATTGCCCAGCCACGCGCGTCCTGCAGGGGCGCTTCGTCGGCGTAGTCCCAGCCGCCCTGTGCGGCGCGCAGCCCCAGAGAGCGGGCGTAGGCGGTCACCACCCTGCCCGACATCAGCATCGGGTTGGCACTCGGATCGCCCGGCTGCGAGATGCCGTACTCGGTCTCGATCCCCATCACACGGCGCACGCTCATGCGCTCAACATTACGTTCACCCCTTCCGCACGATGTCGGGTGTCCGCGGCGATACTGGGCGCATGTCACGCACCAGTTGGTCCGACACCTCCGGAATGCCACTTCGCACGCGTTTGCTGTGCTTCGCCCTGGCACGCACGCAGCGCGTTCCCTTCGCCGAGATGACCCTCGAGCAGCTCGCGGCTGACTCCCGGGCACTGTCACCGGCGCCGAAATTCCCTGCCTCCGTCATCATCGGTGGCCTCACCCCCGGCATCGAGATCGACGAGTTCACGGTGCCCGTGCGCGACGGTTTCGAGTTACCGGTGCGGCGTTACCGTGGCAGCAAGCAGACCGATCGGGTGTTGCTCTACATCCACGGCGGCGGGTGGGTGCGCGGACGTCCGCGCGACTACGACTCGATGCTCACGCTGCTGGCCCATCGGGCCGAATGCACCGTGCTGGCCCCCGACTACCGCAAGGCCCCTGAGCACAAGGCTCCGCAAGGCCTGCACGACGCGCTCGACATCTTCGACTGGTTGAGTGGCGGTCCTACCGAGTGCGGCACCCCGACGCCGCGGATCGTGGTCGGCGGCGACAGCGCAGGAGGCAACCTCTCGGCCCTCACTGCCATCCACGCCCGCGAGCATCGTCGCGATCTGCTCGGCCAGGTGCTCATCTACCCGGCCACCGATCTGTCGATCGTGCACGAGATGCGCCGTGCACCCGCTCTGACCGGACCTGACATGGACCGCTACAAGGAGCTCTACCTCGAGGGCACCGGGCTCGCGGACGTCGACCCGAAGCTGTCACCCGCACGTGCGGACGTCCGCGGGGTTGCGCCGGCATTGGTGCAGACCGCTGACCGCGATCCGTTGTGCGCCGAGGGAATCGACTACGCCCGCCAACTGCAGCGTCACGGTGTGCCGACCCGCCTGACCCGCTACTACCAGGTGCCGCACGGCTTCCTCAACATGCCCGGCGCGACCAATGTGGGCCATCAAGCACGCATGGAGATCGCTGACCAGCTCATCGATTGGTGGACTGCCCAGTGACCAGTCGTCCGAGCACCAAAAATTGGCCGCTGCTCATTCTCGATGTCGCGCTGGTCATCATCTTCGCCGCGATCGGCAGGGCGTCGCACGACTCCGGGAACCTCGCCGGAGCCCTCGACACCGCGTGGCCATTCCTCATCGGGACGGCCACCGGCTGGATCGTCGCCTACTACAACTGGGATCGCCTCGTGCCGGTGACCGTGCCTTCAGGCGTCACGGTGTGGATCTGCACGGTGGCCATCGGCATGCTGTTGCGGCACCAGATGGATCTGGGTACGGCGGTGCCGTTCATCATCGTCGCCTCGCTGACCTTGGCCGCCTTCCTCATCGGATGGCGTGCGATCCGCCACTTGATCGTGCGGCAGCGCAACGCTGCCACTGGATGAATCAGTAGCCGAACAGCGCCGACAGATTCGAGGTCGCTCCGTCGCGGTCGAACTCCCGTTCAACGGTGGCGATGTTCTTGCGGTTGGGGATCACCAGCACGCCCATGAGCGCCAACGAGATGAGCACGGCCGGAAGCAGCGCCAACACATTGGCGCCGAAGGCCAGACACAGCGCAACCCCGACGAGCGCAGGTGCTTCAGCCATCGCGAAGCAGAGAATCATGATCGGGCGGAAGCGCTCGATGACTGTCTCCGGGCTCGGACGAGCACCTGCCGGGAAGGGCCGCGGCTTACTGACGATCGGGATCACACTCGCCGCCATCACACCGACGAACAGTCCGATCGCCGCTGGCACGATCTCGAAGTCGTACGGCTCCAGCACGAAGGCCATCACCACCACGATCGCCACGAGCCCCGACATCAACGCGAAACCCATGATCTTCAGCGCCTGCGCTTGCGGATGGACCCCACCCTTGATCGGCTCGCCCGAGGTGTAGGGCTGGCACTGCGGGTCGTTCTGGTCGAAAGTCATTGCGTCCTAGAGGTATTGGCCCGTCGTGGCCACCGAGTCGATCGCCTTGGACGACCCACCACCCTGCTTTCCGTCGATGAGTGTGCGGATGTAGGTGATGCGCTCCCCCTTCTTGCCGGAGATGCGCGCCCAGTCGTCGGGGTTGGTGGTGTTGGGGAGGTCTTCGTTCTCCTTGAACTCCACCACGCAGCTCTCCAGGAGGTGCTCGACGCGGATGCCCTTGACCCCGGTCAGTAACTGCTCCTTGATCGCCATTTTCTTGGCGCGGTCAACGATGTTCTGCACCATCGCGCCGGAGTTGAAGTCCTTGAAGTACAGGATCTCCTTGTCGCCGCTGGCGTAGGTGACCTCCAGGAAGCGGTTCTCGTCGATCTCTGCGTACATGCGCTCGACGGTCGCCTGGATCATGTCGGCCACCGTGGCGTCCCGGTCGCCGTCGTGCTCGGCCAGGTCGTCCGGGTGCAGCGGCAGTTCGGCGGTGAGGTACTTGCCGAAGATCTCGTGTGCGCTCTGGGCGTCGGGACGCTCGATCTTGATCTTCACGTCGAGCCGGCCCGGTCGGAGGATCGCGGGATCGATCATGTCCTCGCGGTTGGAGGCACCGATGACGATGACGTTCTCCAGCTTCTCCACACCGTCGATCTCGGCCAGGAGTTGCGGGACGACGGTGGTCTCGACGTCCGAGCTCACGCCCGATCCGCGGGTGCGGAACAGCGACTCCATTTCGTCGAAGAAGACCACCACGGGCGTGCCGTCGGAGGAGACTTCGCGGGCCCGCTGGAAGATCAGCCGGATGTGCCGCTCGGTCTCACCGACGTACTTGTTGAGCAGTTCGGGGCCCTTGATGTTCAGGAAGTAACTCTTGGGTTGTTCCTTGCCGGTCTTCTCGGCCACCTTGCGGGCCAGGGATGCGGCGACCGCCTTGGCGATCATTGTCTTGCCACAGCCGGGCGGGCCGTAGAGCAAGACGCCCTTGGGCGGACGCAATGCGTGCTCGCGGAAGAGTTCGGCATGCAGGTAGGGCATCTCGACGGCGTCCCGGATCTGTTCGATCTGACCGGCGAGGCCACCGATGTCCTCATAGCGGATGTCAGGCACTTCCTCGAGCACCAGATCGGCCACCTCAGCTTTGGCGATCTTCTCGAAGACGAAGTTGGTGCGGCCGTCCAGCAACAGCGAGTCGCCGACGCGAATCGCTGTGTCGGACAACGCTGCTGCCACTCGGCAGACCCGCTCCTCGTCGCCGCGCACCAGCACCAGCACACGGTCGCCGGACAGCATTTCCTTGACCTGCACGAGCTCGCCGACCGTCTCGAAACCGACGGCACGCACGATGTTGAGGGCCTCGTTGAGCACCACTTCGCGACCTGGGACGATGGCCTCGTCCTCGATCGTCGGGCTGACACCCACGCGCATCTTGCGGCCGGAGGTCAGGATGTCGACGGTGTCACCCTCACCGCGACCAAGGATCACGCCGAAGGACGCCGGGGGCTGGGCCAGCCGGTCGATCTCGCCCTTGAGCGACACGATCTGCTCACGAGCGTCCTTGAGCGTGCGCACCAGGCGTTCGTTCTGCGTCGACAGCGTGGCCTGGGCCGAACGCAACTGGCGCACCTGCTGGTCAAGATCGGCGCGCTCGCCGGGGCTCATCGTCACGCGGGCACGCAGAGCCTCGACCTCGGCGCGCAGACTCTGCACCTCGTCGTATTTCGCGGGCTCGGGGGTGGGACGTTCGTCAGCCATGTCACTCTCCTTCGTCGGCGCGTGACCCTGCTTTCGACCCTAACTGTCCGAGGGCTGCGAATCTGCCTCCGGCTCACCCATTGAACGGGCCAGCTTGCGCACCTTCTTGTCCGACACCGGGCGTTCGCCGACGTCCTCGGGGCTCCAGTCGCCGGACGGCAGCACCGCCTGCACATCGGCCTCGTCGTAGCCGTCGGCAGCGCCCTTGCTCGGACGCCGCTTGCGCACCGGTGGCGTGACCCCGGGCGCGAGACGACGGGTCGAGATCAAGAAGCCGGTGTGGCCGTGCATGCGATGTTCGGGTCGTACCGCCAGGCCTTCGAGGTGCCAGCCGCGCACCAGCGATTCCCAGGCCTGGGGCTCGGTGAAGCCGCCGTGGTCGCGCATGGCCTCTGCGGTGCGCGAAAGCTGGGTCGCCGTGGCCACGTAACAAATGAGCAGGCCGCCGGGCGCCAGAGCGTCGCCGACGACACCGAGGCAGTCCCAGGGAGCGAGCATGTCGAGCACGACGCGGTCGACGGTGCCGGCCTCAACGGTCTCGGGCAACGCGTCGACGAGGTCGCCGACCGTGACCGTCCATCCGGGGTGCGGGGCGCCGAAGAAGGCGTTGACATTGCCGCGCGCGATCTGCGCGAAGTCGTCGCGGCGTTCGAAGGAGTAGAGCCGACCGTGATCACCGACAGCGCGCAGCAGCGACATCGAGAGAGCTCCGGAACCGACGCCCGCTTCGACCACGACGGCGCCGGGGAAGATGTCGCCCATTGTCACGATCTGGCCGGCGTCCTTGGGATAGACGACGGCCGCGCCGCGCGGCATCGACAGCACGTAATCGGGCAGCAGAGGACGTAGCGCAAGGTATTCGATGCCTGCGGTGTTGGTGATGGTGCTGCCGTCCGGGCCACCGATGAGGTCGTCGTGCGCCAGGTAGCCGCGGTGGGTGTGGAACTGCTTGCCGGCTCCCAGGGTGATCGTGTGCATCCGCCCCTTCGGGTCGGTCAGCTGCACCCGCTCGCCCTCGATGAACGGACCACGACGCAACTGCGCTCCCAGCGGGGTTTCACTCATGGGGTGGAAGCTTACGGCTCCCCGCCACCGGCTCGGTCACGGGTTTCGGCGCGGCTGCAACGCCGATTGCACCGCGCGGATCAGGTCGTCCCGGGCGATCCAACCCAGCGGCTGACCGTCGCGCTGCAACACCACCGTGCGCTCGGCCACCTGCCCGTGTTGGGCGGCGTTGGTCACCAGCGCGTTGAGATCGCCGCCGGAGTTGCCGTCGTCCTCCAACTGCACGACCCAGGGTCCGGACGGCCGGATCAACAGCGCAGAAGCCGGCGTGGACGCGCGGTTCTGCATGGGGACCGCCATGGCGCTGCCGGCGACCACGAAGCCCTCGGGCTGACCGTCGTCCCCCATGAGGACGGTGTCGTGCGGCGGAAGTTCGGCCACTGACGAACCGACCGGTGCTGCCGCCAGCGGGCGCAGGATGTCGCCCAGCGGCACGGTGCCCAGCTGACCGGTGACCTTGCCACGGGCGATCGCCGCGGAGGCGCCGAACCACATGAAGGACGCGATGAGCACCACCCAGATCGTGCTGACCAGCGACAAAGTCTTGCCGTTGATCAGCGGCCACACCAGCAGCACAGCGACGATCACGAGGGTGACCACGCGCCCGCACCAGCCGGCGATGACCGTGCCCTTGGTGCGATTGCCAGTAGCGCCCCAGACAGCCGCTTCCACCAGGTGTCCGCCGTCCAGGGGGAAGCCGGGCAAGAGGTTGAACGCCGCCACCAGTGCATTGGCCCAGGTAAACGCCGCGGTGAGTAGCCGCGCGACATCAGGCAGATCCAGTTGCAGTGCGGCATATCCGATCACGGCCAGGACGGCGTTCGACAACGGGCCGACGACGGCGACGATCGCGCTGCTTCGGGCGGTCGTGCCCTCGCGCGTGAAGGAGGTGTGTCCGCCCCAGAGATCGGCGACGATCTGGTGCACCTCGAAGCCGCGCCACTGGCCGGCCAGCGCGTGCGCTGCCTCGTGCACGAGCACCGAGATCAGGAGTCCGACGACGTAGGCGAAGGCCACGACGTAGGCGACGCCCCCGAGGTCGGGCAGCGCGTTGCGCACCTGCGGGCCGAAGGTGACGACGATGACGAAAGCGATGAGGAGCCAACTGCGTCCGATGAAGATCGGTACTCCCCGAAGCGATCCGATTCGCAGGCCGGGAGCCTGCACGGGAGTCCGAGCCATGTCGACCAGCCTAACTTCGGCGCGCTACCCGGGACGGGCGCGTCCGACCGCAGGCGATGTCGGTGCTCGAACGTAGGGTCGCTCTCATGCAGGAGGTCGTGGAGACGGACGAGTCGCCGGAGCGGTCAGCCCTGCCGGTGACCGTGGTCAAGCGCGCCATCTCGCCCAGCCGAGCAGGCGACTACATGCAGTGCCCGTTGCTCTACCGCTTCCGGGTGATCGACCGGCTCGATGAGCCCCGCTCTGCGGCTGCTGCGCGAGGCACGCTCGTACATGCGGTGCTCGAGCGGATCTTCGACGTCGATGCCGGCGAGCGCACCATCGAGCACGCTCTCTCCCTGCTGCAGCCGCAGTGGGAGGCCCTTGTCGAGCAGGACGACCAACTGAACGACCTCGTCGACGGCGAGGTCAGTGCATGGTTGGCCCCGGCGGCCAGGCTCGTCGAACGCTGGTTCGCGCTCGAAGACCCCACACGCCTCGAACCCGCCGGACGCGAGTTGTACGTCGAGGCCGAGATCGACGGGCTGACGCTGCGCGGCTACATCGACCGACTCGACGTCGCGCCCACCGGCGAGGTGCGGGTCGTCGACTACAAGAGCGGACGCTCGCCGTCGCCGTTGTTCGAGGCCAAGGCGCTCTTCCAGATGAAGTTCTACGCGTTGGTGCTGTGGCGTACGCGCGGTGAGGTGCCGACCCTGCTGCAGCTGGTCTACCTCGCAGATCGCGAGATCCTGCGCTACCAACCCGACGAACGCGATCTGCTGGCCACCGAGCGCAAGGTGAAGGCGCTGTGGGAGGCCATCGAGCTCTCGGCGCACACCGGCGACTGGCGTCCGGCGCCGTCGCGGATGTGCGACTGGTGCAGCTTCAAGGCGCTGTGCCCGCAGTTCGGTGGCACTCCCCCGCCGCTGCCCGAGCGTGCTGCGGAGCGCGCCGTCGATCCGGCGTTCGCCGAGGTGCCCGAAGTGGCGCAGGACTGATCGCACGTAGATTGACGACCGACCATGAGCGATCGCCAGGTGAGGTTGACCGATCGGATCGGTGCTGAACTGGACGACTCGTCGCTTCAGCGGCTGAGCTCATTGCTCGATGAATTGACTCCGGCCGATGAAGAGCACGCCACCGTCTCGCTCACGGATTCGGACGAGTGGAATCTGGAGTTCAGTGCTGATTCGGTGCTGTTCGAGAATGTCGACGTATCAGGTGGGGAGGTCGGCACCCTCCCACTCTCCAGCCGGGAGGAACCGCTCTCGATTGCCGAGGAGTTCATCCGCGGCGACTTCGAAGCGCTTCGGAGCCGTCCGTGGAGCAGTCGGCCCTGACCAGAGCTCAGCCGCGGGCCAGCCCCCACAGCGACACCACGGTCTGACCGGCGAGCGAATCGACATGCACCGCACCCGAATCCGCCGGCACCGCGACCACGTGAGGCACGGCGATCGTCGCTGCGCCTGAGGCAACCGCCGAACGCACACCGGGTGGAGAATCTTCCACCGCGAGACACTCGGTGATCTTGACGCCGAGTGCCTCGGCCGCCTTCAGGTAGGGCTCGGGGTGCGGCTTGCCGTGGGTGACGGCGTCCCCGGTGATCACCGCGGAGAAGGTGCCGGCCGGTAAGCCTTCCACGAGCACCCGGGCGAAGGAGTCGTACGACATCGTCACCAGTGCGTTCGGAATGCCTTGTGCGACAGCGTCTTTCAGCAGTTCGTTTGCACCCGGACGCCACGGCACGTGCTCCCGCATCTGCGCGATCACCGAGGTGAGCAGCTCCTGCACGATCTGCTCGGGCGTCAGGGTGACCGGCGAGTTGTCGCGGATGATCTGACCCGAGACCAGCAACGGGTTACCCACGAGCTGGTGGGCCAGTTCGTCGGTCCACACTCCCCCGAACCGTCCGACCAGTTGGTGCTCGGCGTTCATCCAGTACGGCTCGGTGTCGACGAGCGTCCCGTCCATGTCCCACAAAATTGCCGCTGGCAGGGACGCTCTATCCCCATGCTCGCGTTCGTCGCCGCGCAGAGTCACCATGCGTGCTCCCGCACCTCGCGCAGCGCGCTCGACGTGCCGTCCATGTCCCAAAGGACAGCCGCAGGAAGCTGGTGTAGCTGATCCATCAGTCCTCCGGCTCGTAGCCGAGGTTGGGCGAGAGCCAGCGGTGCGCCTCGTCCATCGTCCAATCCTTGCGCTCCGCGTACGACTCCACTTGGTCCTGCGAGATCCGCCCGACAACGAAATACTGCGACTGGGGGTGCGAGAAGTACCAACCCGAAACAGCTGCACCCGGCCACATCGCCATCGACTCGGTGAGTTCGATGCCGGTCTGCGCCTGCACGTCGAGCAGCTCCCAAAGGGTTTGCTTCTCGGTGTGGTCGGGGCAGGCGGGATAGCCCGGTGCCGGACGGATGCCGCGGTACTTCTCGCCGATGAGCTCGTCGTTACTGAGTTGTTCGTCGGCCGCGTAGCCCCAGAGTTCGTGGCGCACGATCTCGTGCATCCGCTCGGCGAAGGCTTCGGCGAGACGGTCGGCCACCGACTCCAGCAGGATGGCGCTGTAGTCGTCGATCGCGTCCTTGAACTCCTTGATCTTCTGCTCGGCACCCAGGCCCGCGGTCACCGCGAACCCGCCGATGTAGTCACGCAGTCCGGTGTCCTTCGGAGCGATGAAATCGGCCAGCGACTTGTTGGGCACTCCTTCGCGATGCTTGCCCTGCTGACGTAGGTGATGCAGCTGGGTGTGCACCTGCATCCGTGACTCGTCGGTGTAGATCTCGATCGAGTCGCCGACCGCATTCGCCGGGAAGAAACCGACGACACCGGTCGCCTCCAGCCAGTGCTCCTTCTCGATGAGATCGAGCATCTCGTTTGCGTCGTCGTAGAGCTTGCGGGCGGCCTCCCCCGTGGCGGGGTTGTTGAGGATGTCGGGGAAGCGCCCCTTCATCTCCCACGCGTTGAAGAAGGGCTGCCAGTCGATGTACTTGCGCAGGGTCGCGATCGGGTAGTCGCGCAGCACCTTGGTGTACGACTCGATCGAGCCGAGGTGCACATCAGTGCCGGTGTTCTTGCTCTGCTGCAGCAGGAAATGCGGACGCGGCGGCTGGTAGTCGGCCCACTCGATCGGCGTGCGCTGCTCCAGGGCCTCCGCGTAGGAGATGAGCGGCCGGTCGTTCTTCTTGGCGGCATGGCGGCGGCGGATCGACTCGTAGTCGGCCTCCACCTCCTCCAGCAGGGCCTCCTTGCGGGTGTCCGAAAGCAGCGCCGAGACGACGGGCACCGAGCGCGAGGCGTCCTTCACCCAGACCACCGGGCCGTGGTACTTCGGCGTCACCCGCACCGCGGTGTGCGCCTTGGACGTCGTCGCCCCACCCAGCAGGAGCGGGATGTCGAAGCCCTGCCGCTCCATCTCCTCGGCAACGCCGACCATCTCGTCCAGTGACGGCGTGATGAGTCCGGAGAGGCCGATCACGTCGGCGTTCTCGGCCTTGGCGGTCTCGAGGATCTTCGCCGTCGGCACCATCACGCCGAGGTCGACCACGTCGTAGTTGTTGCACTGCAGCACCACGCCGACGATGTTCTTGCCGATGTCGTGCACATCGCCCTTCACGGTGGCCATGACGATCTTGCCCTTGGCGCGTTCGGCCTCGCCCGGCTTCTTCTCGGCCTCGATGAACGGGATGAGGTGGGCGACGGCCTTCTTCATCACTCGGGCCGACTTCACCACCTGCGGCAGGAACATCTTGCCGGCGCCGAAGAGGTCACCGACCACGCCCATGCCGTCCATCAGCGGGCCTTCGATCACATTGAGCGGACGCTCCCCCGCCTCGGCGAGTTCGGCTCGCATCTGCTCGGTGTCGTCGACGATGAACTCGTCGTTGCCCTTCACCAGCGCATGCGTAATGCGTTCGCGCACAGGCAAATTGCGCCATTCGAGCGCAGCGGAGTCGTCGACCTGCTCACCGGCCTTGTTGTGCTCCGAAGCGATCTCCAGCAGCCGCTCGGTCGAATCGGGACGCCGGTTGAGCACGACATCCTCGATGCGTTCCTTGAGCTCAGGATCGATCTGGTCGTAGACCACCAACGCGCCGGCGTTGACGATTCCCATGTCCATACCCGCCCCGATGGCGTGGTAGAGGAACACCGCGTGGATGGCTTCGCGCACCGGGTTGTTGCCGCGGAAGCTGAACGACACATTGGAGACACCGCCGGAGACGAGCGCTCCCGGGAGGTTCTGCTTGATCCACCGGGTCGCCTCGATGAAGTCGACGCCGTAGTTAGCGTGCTCCTCGATTCCGGTGGCCACGGCGAAGATGTTGGGGTCGAAGATGATGTCCTCGGGCGGGAAACCCACCTCGTCCACCAGGATCTTGTACGCCCGCGAGCAGATCTCCTTGCGGCGCTCGATGGTGTCGGCCTGACCTTCTTCATCGAAGGCCATCACCACGACCGCAGCACCGTACTTGCGGCACAACCGGGCCTGCTCGATGAAGGGTTCGACGCCCTCCTTCATCGAGATCGAGTTGACGATCGGCTTGCCCTGTACGCAGCGCAGACCGGCCTCGATCACATGCCACTTGGAGGAGTCGATCATCACCGGCACCCGGCTGATGTCGGGCTCAGAGGCGATCAGCTTGCAGAAGCGATCCATCGCCTCGACGCCGTCGATCATCCCCTCGTCCATGTTGATGTCGATCACCTGTGCGCCGGCTTCCACCTGCTGCCGGGCGACGTTGAGAGCCGTGGGGTAGTCGCCCTCCTTGATCAGCTTGCGGAAGCGCGCCGATCCGGTGATGTTGGTGCGCTCGCCGACGTTGACGAAGAGGGAGTCCTCGACGACGTTGAGCGGTTCCAGGCCCGACAAGCGCAGCGACGGCTCCGGGTCGGCCGGCTTGCGGGGTGCGACACCCTCGACCTGCGCCGCGATCTCGCGGATGTGCTCCGGGGTGGTACCGCAGCATCCACCGAGGATGTTGACCAAGCCGTCACGGGCGAAACCGCCGACGACGTCCGCCATCTCCTGCGGGGTCTCGTCGTACTCACCGAAGGCGTTGGGCAGGCCGGCGTTGGGATACACCGACACGAAGGTGTCGGCCACCTTGCCGAGTTCGGCGACGTACGGACGCATGTCGGCAGCACCCAGCGCGCAGTTGAAACCGACCGCGAGCGGCTTGGCGTGCCGGACGCTGTTCCAGAACGCCTCGGTGACCTGACCCGAGAGCGTGCGACCCGAGGCGTCGGTGATGGTGCCGGAGATGATGACCGGCCAGCGCCGGCCCTCCTGCTCGAAGAGCGTCTCCAGCGCAAAGATCGCGGCCTTGGCGTTAAGGGTGTCGAAGATCGTTTCGACCAGCAGGATGTCGCTGCCGCCGTCGACCAGGCCCTGGGCCTGCTCCAGGTAAGCGTCAACCAACTGCTGATAGGAGATGTTGCGGGCGCCGGGGTCGTTGACATCGGGCGAGATGGACGCGGTGCGGTTGGTCGGGCCGAGCGCACCGGCCACGTAGCGCGGCTTGTCGTCGGTGGCGAGCTTGTCGCACTCACGTCGGGCGAGCTGCGCGGAGGCGAAGTTGAGCTCGTACGACAGGTCTTCCATGCCGTAGTCGGCCATCGAGATGCGCTGCGCGGAGAAGGTGTTGGTCTCCACGATGTCGGCGCCGGCTTCGAGATAGTCGCGGTGGATGTCGGCGATCAGCTCGGGCTTGGTGATCGACAGCAGGTCGTTGTTGCCGCGGACGTCGTGGGTCCACTGCGCGAAGCGCTCGCCGCGGAACTCGTCCTCGCTCAGCTTGTGCCGCTGGATGAAGACGCCCATCGATCCGTCGAGGATCAGCATTCGCTGCGAGAGTGCTTCTTGCAGTTGGGAAGTGGCGTCAGGACGCTGGTGGCTGAGATCGCGCGACGGGGTGTCGACGCGGGAATCGGAGCGGCTGCTCACTGTGGGTTTCCCTTCGTAGAGTCGCCAGAGTTTACGACACACCCATGTTGCGGGCCTGGTACGTCGAAGCGCGAGACGCAGCACTTTCGTAGGCTGTCGGAATGCAGTCCCACATCCCCGTCGAAGGAGCCGGCTCGTGATCGAGATCGAGGACATCCCGCTGCTCGACGACGCCCTGATGATCGCCGCTTTCGAGGGCTGGAACGACGCCGGCGAGGTCGCCTCGTCGACAGTCGAACATCTCATCACCGTGTGGGACGCCGAACTCGTGGCGGCTATCGACCCGGCGGACTACTACGACTTCCAGGTCAACCGGCCACGGGTGGTGGGTGATCCCGGTGACCGGCAGATCGAATGGCCCACGACACGGGTCTACCTCGCCCGCGACACCCCGCTCGACCGGGACGTCCTGCTGGTCCACGGCATCGAGCCGTCGTTCCGCTGGTTGCAGTTCACCTCCGAGCTGCTCTCGCTCGCGGTCGAGACCGACACCTCGATGATCATCACGCTCGGCGCGCTGCTGGCCGACGTCCCCCACACCCGGCCGATCCCGATCACGGTGACCGCCGACAACCCCGACATCCAGCAGCGGTACGACCTCGAGCCGAGTCGCTACGAGGGCCCCACCGGCATCGTCGGTGTGCTCTCCGATACCGCCGATCGCACTGGTATCTCGACGCTTTCAGGTTGGGCGGCGGTGCCGCACTACGCCGCTGCCTCGCCTTCACCCAAGGCGACGCTGGCAATGGTGTCGCGCCTTGAGGAGCTGCTCGACACCGTGATCGACCGTGCAGATCTCACCGAGCAGGCCGCTGCCTGGCAGCGTGGCGTCGACGAACTCGCTTCCAGCGACGAAGAGATCGCCGAGTACGTCGAGGCGCTCGAACAATCACAGGACACCACCGAGTTGCCTGAGGCCAGCGGTGACGCGATCGCGCGGGAGTTCGAGAAATACCTCCGGCGACGCGACGAGAACCCCTGACCTGCAGAGGTCCGACGTCAGAGGCTCAGGCCCAGGACGGCGTCGAGCGCTGCCCGCACCGTCGGAGAGTCGCCTGCTGCGGCGTCCTGGTGCTTGGCTGCCCAGGCATCGACCGCGGCGATGGCGCTCGGTGAGTCGAGGTCGTTTGCGAGCGCGGCGGTGACTTCGCGGGAGACCTCCTGCGCGTCGGCATCTGCGGCGTTGCTGAGGGCTCGACGCCAGGTGGCCAGCCGCTGCTGCGCCTGCGTTAACTGGTCGTGGCTGTACTCCCAGTCGGTGGCGTAATGGTGGTCGAGCAGCACGAGGCGGATCGCCATCGGGTCGACGCCTTCGGCACGCAGCACCGAGACCTTCACCAGGTTGCCCTTCGACTTGCTCATCTTCTCGCCGTCGTAGGCCACCATCGCCTGGTGGGCGTAGCGATGCGCGAAGGGTGAGCTGCCGGTGAGTGCCTCCGCCTGCACGGCCGACATCTCGTGGTGGGGAAAGATCAGATCAGTGCCGCCTCCCTGCAGGGTGAAACCCATGCCGAGGTGGTCGAGGGCGATCGTGGTGCACTCCAGGTGCCAGCCGGGTCGTCCGGGGCCGAGTTCGCCTCCGTCCCAATGGGGTTCGCCGACGCGCTGACCGCGCCACAGGAGCGGGTCGAGCACGTCGCGCTTGCCCGGACGGTCGGGGTCACCGCCGCGGTCGGCGAAGACTTCGAGCATCTGCTCGCGGGTCCAACCGCTGGTGCTGCCGAAGCTGGGTTGAGTCGACAGGTCGAGGTAGATGTCGTTCGCGCCGGTGACGCCCGATTCGGCGTCGTCGACCGGCAACCGGTAGGCGTGACCGTCGCGCAGCAACTGCTGGATCACGGCCACCTGGCGCGGCATCGTCTCCACGACGCCGACGTAGTGCTGCGGCGGGATGTTGCGCAGGGCCACCATGTCGCCGTGGAAGAGCTCGATCTCGCGGGCGGCGAGATCTTGCCAGTCGATGCCGTCGCGCTCGGCGCGTTCCAACAGCGGGTCGTCGATGTCGGTGACGTTCTGGACGTAGGTGACCTCGTGGCCGGCCGTGCGCAGCGCCCGGATCGCCAGATCAAACGTGATGTAGGTCGCGGCGTGTCCGAGGTGGGTGGTGTCGTACGGCGTGATGCCACAGACGTAGACCCCGACGGGGCCGTCGGTGGGCACTTCTCGCAGCTCGCCCGTGTGTTCGTCGCGCAGCCGCAGGGGCGGCGAGACGACGTCGAGGGCCGGCACCGACGGAGCGCTCCAGGTCTTCACGTCGGCAAGCCTAATTGCCGCGCAGCCGTGCCCCGGACGCTGTCGGCGTGCCTCCCGTCACAGGTCACCACAGTGGCCAGGGCAGCGGGTGTCGGTCGAACGGAACCTCCGGCATCACACCGGTGGCGAGCAGCGCGTGCACCCGGCTGCTGAGCGCATCCAGCTCTGCGGCGTCCAGCACCGACCCGAGCTGATCGACGACCTCAGTCTCTTGCAGCTGCGCCGAAAGTGCTTGCAGCACTATGAGATCGGCGTCCTCGATCGGATCGCCGGCGAAACCCCAGAAGACCGTGCGCAGCTTCTCCTCGTGGTGCAGGCAGAGGCCATGGTCGATTGCCCAGAACTCCTCGTCGTCCGCGAGCAGCGCGCTGGCCTTGCGGTCGGCATTGTTGAGCACGGCGTCGAAGGTCGCCAGGCTCCGCAGCCGTGGGGTGTCGGCGTGCGACACCACGAGCGGACGGTCCGCCTCGTCCTGCGCCGACAGCACCGCGATGTTTCCCTCTGGAACATCGTTCGGTGAGTCGATCCGCACGAACTCCGGATCATGGCGTCCGTCGAGTGGGCCGACCCATTGCTGCACGGTGCCGGTGCCGAGCGGGCCGTCGCGCAGGACCGTGGGAGGCACGAAGCCCCAGCCGGTGAGATCGGAGATCAACCAGGACGCCCATTCTCGTCCGGCGAGCGAGCCGTCCGGAAAGTCCCACAGCGGCCGTTCGCCGCGAATCGGCTTGTAGACAGCCGACATTCGCGTTTCGCCGTCGGTCACCCAGACCCGCAACGCGACATTCGAAGCGTCCAGCAACCGACCTTCGATCTCGAGTTCGCTGACGGCCAGCAACCGCAGCGAAGAGTCGTCAGCGCTTGTATCCGTTGGCACGCGGGCAGACATGGCCGGACGGGTCGAGTGGATCACCGCACAGCGGGCACGGTGGACGTCCCTGGTCGAGCAGAGCGACTGCGCGGCGGGCGAATTCACGGGCCACTGCGGGCTGGACGGTGATGCGCAGGGTGGTGCTGTCGGGCTCGTCGACCTCGACCGAGGGCTCACCAGAATCGTCCACCTCGACCGAGACCGTGGAGTCGATGCATTCGACGACAAGGCGCTGCAGCTCCGGCTCCCAGGCCAGGGTGAGCGTGCCGACCCGGAACTCGTCCTCGATGGGCGTGCTCAGCGGCTCGTTGTCGGGCTGCATGGCGGGTACATCGGCGGTGGCATCGAGGCTGTCGAGCAGTTCGTCG
Source organism: Yimella sp. cx-51 (assembly GCF_017654605.1). Lineage (GTDB taxonomy): Bacteria > Actinomycetota > Actinomycetes > Actinomycetales > Dermatophilaceae > Yimella. Next base: position 1,545,535 of record NZ_CP072113.1, on the reverse strand, counting down.
ATCCGCTCGGCGAGCATGGCCACCTGGGCTTTCTCCAGCGAAACGCTCGTGATGCGCCGGCCCTCGACGGCCTGCACGAAGAAGGTGCGCTGCCCTGCGGGGCCCACGGTGCCCGCGACGAACCGGTCGGGGTCGGTGTACTCGATCAACGGCATGTAATCGACCCTAGCCCGACGCGCTGGCTCCGCCACCCGGTGTGGCATCGGTGTCTGTCGCAGTCTCCGGAGCGGGCACGAGGTCGACCGGATCGCTGCCGGTGTCGTTGGTACGCAGCACGAAGGGCCGGGTGGCGGTGAGCCGCACCGCGCTGAGCGACGCCGGACCGACGGTGATTCGCTGGAACTGGTCGAGATGTTGGCCCAGACATTCGGCGAGGATCGCCTTGATCACATCGCCGTGCGAGACCAGCGCCCACACCGCGTGCGGGCCCACTTCGTCGGTGAACCGGGCGTCATGCGCGCGCAGCGTGTCCATGGCGCGACGCTGCATGCCGGCCAGCGATTCGTGCTCGTAGTCGTCGCTCGGTGGGAAGGTGGCAGCGCTCGGGTGGTCCTGCACCACCCGCCACAGCGGTTCCGTGGCGAGGTCTTTGAGCAGCTTGCCGGTCCAGGCGCCGTAGCGGCACTCCCCCACACCGGCGTCGAGGGTCACCGGCAGATCGCGTGCGCCGACGACAGCGTTGGTCGTCTCGACGCATCGCTGCAGCGGACTGGTCACTACGCCGGCGAGCGGTACATCGCGCAGCCGTTGGCCCAGCGATGCGACCTGCGTCTGCCCCACGTCGTCCAGCCCGATGCCTTCAGTCCATCCGGCCAACACACCCTGGGCATTGGACGCGGTGCGTCCGTGGCGCAGCAACAAAACGGTCGTCACGAGTCGCGCAGTCCTTCTTCGTCCATGAGGCGGGCGATCAGCCCGACCAACTCGACGCGTTCTTCCAACGAATCCATCCACGGCGAGATCGCCAGCGTGGTCACGCCGGCCTGCGCGTACGCCCGCAGCCTCGACCGCGCTGCTTCGGTATCGCCGACGATCGCGGTGCGCTCGATGAACTCCCGCGGCATCGCCGCGGCGGCGTCGCGATGTTGCTTGGCCAGGAAGAGGTCCTGCACGTGGTCGGCCTGCTGCTGGAAGCCCATGCGTGCGGCGAGCGCGTGGTAGAAGTTCTTGTTCTTCGAGCCCATGCCGCCCACGTAGAGAGCGTGGTGGCCGCGCAACCGGTCAGCGGCGACGTCGATGTCGTCGGCGAGGCTGACGTTCACCGATGCGACGACGTCGAAGCCGTCGAGGCTCGTGTCTGACTTCTGGCGTCCGCGTTCGATGAGAGCCAACTGCTCGGGGAGGTACTCGGGGCTGACGAAGATGCCGATCCAGCCGTCCGCGATCTCGCCAGTGAGTTCGAGATTCTTTGGGCCGAGGGAGGCCAGGTAGATCGGCACGTCCTCACGTTCGGGCAGCAGCAGGAGGCGCAGCGCCTTGCCCGGGCCGTCCGGCAGCGGCAGCTCGAAGTGCTCCCCGTGGAACTCCACGTTGCGACGTCCGAGGGCCTTGCGCACGATCTCGACGTATTCGCGGGTGCGTCCCAGCGGGTCGGCGAAGCGCACGCCGTACCAGCCTTCGCTGACCTGCGGCCCGGAGACGCCGAGGCCGAGGTGGAAGCGTCCGCCGGTGATGCGATCGAGGGTGGCGGCCGTCATCGCGGTCATCGCGGGTGTGCGGGCCGGGATCTGCATGATCGCCGCGCCGTACCCGACATTCGTAGTGTGCGCGGCGAGGTAGCCGGTGAGGCTCGGGATGTCGGAGCCGTAGACCTCCGCCAGCCACACCACGTCGTAGTGGTGCTCGTCGGCAGCCTTGCTCAGCCGGAGCATGCCTTCGAGGTCGTCGGTGCCGGTCGTGCCCCAGTAGCCGAGGTTGAGCCCAAGTCGCATGAGTGAACGCTATCGCCGCGGACGCCTGCCGAACACCCGCAGTAGCGTGTGGCCATGCAATCGCGCACGATGGGCCGCAGCGGCCTGCAGGTTTCCACGCTCACTCTCGGCACCATGAACTGGGGCTCGCAGGTGATGCAGGATGACGCCCGATTGCTGCTCGAGGATTACCTGGACGCCGGTGGCACCACCATCGACACCGCCTACGGATACGGCGACGGCGCCAGCGAAAGCCTCATCGGCGAACTCATCGCCGACCTGCACCGCGACGACCTCGTGCTCGTCGGCAAGGCCGGCATCTCCCGGCGCACCGGCGAGCGGGTCGTCGACACCTCCCGCCGCGGCCTGTTGACCCAACTCGAGGAATCGCTGCGTCGGCTGCGCACCGACCGTCTCGACCTCTGGCTGGTGCACACGTGGTCGGACGAGGTGCCGTGGGAGGAGACTCTCGGGGCGCTCGACCACGCTGTTCGCTCCGGTGCCGCGCGCTATGTCGGGGTTTCCAACTACACCGGATGGCAGTCGGCGATGGTCGCCCAGGAAGCCCACCACCAGCGTATTCCGTTGGTCTGCAACCAGATTCAATACAGTCTGTTGGCTCGCGCGGCCGAAAACGAGATCATCCCGGCGGCCACGGCAACAGGGCTGGGTGTCATGGCCTGGTCGCCGTTGGCCGGTGGCGTGCTGAGCGGGAAGTACCGCTCGGGTGTGCCCGCCGACAGCCGCGCGCACACCGGCGACCACCCGCGCTGGGCCGCACAGATGCTTCCGGCTGCCGACGGTCCGGTCATGAAGGCGGTCGCCACTGCGGCCGAGGGGCTCGACGTGTCGCAGACCGAGGTCGCGCTCGCCTGGCTGCGGGAACGTCCGGGGGTCTCCACTGCGGTGGTGGGTGCCCGCCGGCAGGGTCAGCTCCGAGCGGCGTTGGCGGCGCAGCAGTTGCACATCGCCGACGCGGTGCGGGACGCGCTCGACGACGTCAGCATCCCTTCGATGAGTTGACCGCTACGGCGATGAGCCTCAGCTCAGTGCCGAATCACTCCGACTCGTAGTCGAATTCGTCGACCTCGAGCCCGCGATAGGGCTCATCGTCCTCTTCGTCGTCGTCGAACTCATCGAGGTCGACATCGTCATCCTCGTCGTCTTCATCCTCATCATCGTCGTCCGAATCATCCTCGTCGTCTTCGTCGTCCGAATCATCGTCATCATCGAAGTCATCATCGTCATCGTCGTCGGCGGCGAGGAAGAAGGGCGTGGTGAGTCCGTACTCCTCGTACAACGCCTCGTCGTAGGCGTCGAAAGCGTCGGACAGAGCGTTGAACGCATCCTGGACGTGCTGGTCGTCCTGGTCACGCCCGCTGGCCGCGAGCTCGAAATGACGCTGGAGGGCATTCACGAACTGGTTCAGGGCGACGCGCGGATCGGTGCTCATGTCCCAGACGCTATCTGCTCTGGCGCACAATGGCACCGATGATCGAATACGAGTACCAGGTGCTGACGTTTCCGCGGGACGTCGAGCGATCCGCCGTGCGCCAGATGTTGACCGATCATGCCGAGTACGGGCACTGGGAGTTGGCCCGCACTCGCCTCTACATGGGCGGCCTGCGGCGGGTGTGGCTGCGGCGCAAGATCATTCGCGTGCAGCGCACGGCCTGAGCCTTCCTTCGATCAGCAGTCGCGCAGGAAGTCGCCGAGCACGTCGGCGCCGAATCGCAAGGACTCCAACGGAACTCGCTCGTCGATGCCGTGGAACATCGGTGCGAAATCGAGGTCTGCGGGCAGCTTCAGCGGCGCAAATCCGTAACCGGTGACCCCGAGTTTGGCGAGCGACTTGTTGTCGGTGCCGCCGGACAGGCAGTAGGGCAGGACGGCCGACTCCGGGTCGTGGCGCAGCACGGCCTGGGTCATCTTGTCGACCACTGGCCCTTCGACGGGGGCGTCCAACGCGATGTCGCGGTGCACGACCTCCACCTCCACGAATTCACCGGCAAGTCGCCGAATGGTCTCCATGAGGTCGTCCTCGTGGCCGGGCAGGAAGCGGCAGTCGAGGCTGGCTGATGCCGACTGCGGGATCACGTTGTGCTTGTAGCCGCTCTCGAGCATCGTGAAGTTGGACGTGTCGCGCAGGGTGCCTTCGACGAACCCGCGTGCGCCGCCGATCGTGGTCAGGAGTTCGTCGGCGTTGTCGGGCGAATAGGCGATGCCGGTGATCTCACTCAGCCCGTCCAGCAGCAACGAGACGCTGGCGATGTATTCACGCGGCCAGTGGTGCTGGTTGATCCGAGCGATGGCTTCGGCGAGGCGCACCACGGCGTTCTCGTCGTTCGGCACAGAACCGTGGCCGGCTCGGCCATGGGCCACCAGGCGGAGCCACGCGATGCCCTTCTCCGCGGTCTGCAACAGGTAGACGCGCTGCTCTCCCCCAGCGTGCCGCGGCACGGTGACGCTGTAACCACCCACTTCGCTGATCGCTTCCGTGGCGCCTTCGAAGAGTTCGGGACGGTTGTCGACCAGCCAATGGCTGCCCTTGACGCCGCCGGCCTCCTCGTCGGCGAACATGCCGATGATGAGGTCGCGCGGGGGCTTCTTGCCCGACCGGACGAGTTCGCGCACGTTCGCGATGATCATCGCGTCCATGTCCTTCATGTCGACCGCGCCGCGGCCCCAGACGCAGTCGTCCTTGATCTCTGCCGCGAACGGGTCGACCTGCCAGTCGTCGGCGTTCGCCGGCACGACATCGAGGTGGCCGTGCACCACGAGGGCTCCGCGGCTGGTGTCCTCGCCCTCGATCCGGACGATCACGCTGGCCCGACCCGGCTCGCTCTCGATGAGCTCAGGGTCGAGGCCCACCTCGGTGAGCTCAGACATCACATACTCGGCGGCCTTGCGTTCGCCCGGCCCGCTGCCGTCGCCGTAGTTGCTGGTGTCGATGCCGATGAGGTCTTGGCAGATGCGCACAACCTCGTCGCGGGCCTTGATGTCGTCGTGGGTGTTCATCCCTGCTCCTCATGATCGGCGTCGGCATGCTGGCCCCACTGTGCCAAACGCAGCACGTCGTCGAGTGTGTCGGCCTCGTCAGCGCGCTTGTCGTCGCGATAGCGCAGCACACGCGCAAAGCGGAGCGCGACGCCGCCGGGGTATCTGGTCGAGCGCTGCAGACCGTCGAAGGCGATCTCGACGACCTGCTCGGGGCGGACGCGCACCAACCAGTCGTCGCGGTCGGTCATGAGCTCGGTGAAACGCTGCGTCTGCCAGGCGAGCATCTCGTCGGTCATGCCCTTGAAGGTCTTGCCGAGCATGGTGAAACCGTTGCCGTCGGCGTTGCGGGCGCCCAGGTGGATGTTCGACAAGTAGCCCTTGCGACGGCCGCTGCCCTCTTCCACGGCGAGGACAACGAGGTCGAGGGTGTGACGAGGTTTCACCTTGATCCAGGTGGCACCACGCCGACCGGCGGCGTACGGCGCGTCGAGTCGTTTCAGCACCACGCCCTCGTGGCCGCGGGCCACCCATTCGTCGAAGAAGGCGCGGGCCTGCTGCTGAGTGACGCCTCGCTGAACGGTGACAACGTTCACTGCCGGGACGATCGCCTCCAGACGGTCGCGACGTTCGCCCAGCGGTGTGTCGACCAGATCCTCGCCATCGAGGTGCAGCAGATCGAAGAAGAGCGGCGTCACCGGCACGCGTTCGCGCAGCGACTCCGGATCAGCGCTGCTCGCGGTGCGTGCTCCGGTCACTTGGAAGGGCTCCGGCGAACCGTCGGCCTTGAGTGCGATTGCCTCCCCGTCGAGCACCAGTTGCTGCGCGGGCAGAGAGCGCACAAGTTCCACCACCTCGGGCAGCCGGTCGGTGATGTCGTCGAGGCTACGGGTGAACAACCGCACCTCGTCGCCGTCCTTGTGCGCCTGGATGCGGATGCCGTCCAGCTTCACCTCGGCGCTCCAGGGAGCGGTGTCGTCCAGCGCCGACTCCACCTCAGGGCTGGAGCCCGCGAGCATCGGACGCAGCGGGCGGCCGACCTCCAAGCGCACCTGCGCCAGTGCCTCCGCACCACCTTGCAGCGCGGCTGCCGCAACCGGACCGGTGCGTCCGGCGAGCATGACTGCCCGGCGCACCTCTGTCTCTTTCACCTCTGCAGCCGCAGCGACGGCCTTGAGCATGATGCCGTCGCCGGCGCCTTGGCGCGCGTCGCCAAGGAGTAGCCCAGTCAGGAATGCGCGCTCATCGGTGGTGAGTCGGGACCACAGATCGGTGAGCGATTCGCTTCTGCGGGAGGCGGATCCGCTGCCGTGGGTGCTGGCGATTGCACTGATCTGCTCGTCGACCTCAGCAATGGACAGAGTCGCTTCGGCGGCGGGTTCGGCCTCGACCTTCTGCAGCGATCGCCAGCCCACCCCGGTGCGTCCCTGCGGCAGCACCCCCGCGAGATGGTCGGCCACGATTGCTTGTTCGTCCGGATCGACCTGCCGGAGCAACTCGGCAATCGCCTCGACCTTCGCGTTGCGTGATCGCGTGCCGGCGACAGTGCGCGAGGTCCGTGCAAGCTCGGCGAAGAGCGTCACGTGCTGCTCCTCGGTGGTCGTGCAGTGCTGCGGTGGGGAGGCCAGCCCAAGGACACACTCATGGCGACGATCTCCTGCGTTCGGAAAGGGGCAATGAGCAGATCGTCCCAGCCCGCACCGACACGGTGGGCCGAGCCGACTGACCAGGCGAGGAGAAACAACGATCCCGTGCCTCTGACCTGCAGAGACACGGGATTTCGTCTGGTGTCCGGAGGGGGACTTGAACCCCCACGCCCGTTAAAGGGCACTAGCACCTCAAGCTAGCGCGTCTGCCATTCCGCCACCCGGACTAGGTGATCTGGACACCCGTTTTGCGGGTGGCCAACGACGCGAAACATTAGCACGCACGTGGCTGAACTCTCGCATCGACTCCGGCGGGCCGGGCGCTGGACAGCGAGTGCGCGTAGCGCGGATACTTCGCTGCCGAAGCAGGCCGCCCGCCGTGAAAGAAGCCATGACCAGCACTGACATCTGGACGCTCATCCTGGACGACCTGACCGGGGACGGCGTCGCAACCCTGCGCGGACGCGACTGAAGTACCCGCCCTCGCAGGAATCGGCGTGAGTTTGTGGGGTTCGTACGCGCACGAACCCCACAAACTCACGCCGATTTGTCCCAGGGACGGGCACCTACTCGGCTGGGAGCGGCTCCTGGAGCGGAACTCCCTTGTCCGACAACGGAAGGACGTCGACACCTACCTTGAGCTTGCTGCTCTTGCTCTCGGTGAAGATGACGCCCTTCATCGGTGAGACGTCGCGGAAGTCGCGGCCCCACGCGGTGACGATGTAGCGCGAGTCGGCGAAGTGGTTGTTGGTCGGGTCGAGGTCGTTCCATCCCAGCGGCGTGCGCACCGACATCCAGGCGTGCGTGGCGTCCGAGCCTTCGAGCTTCTGTTTGCCGGGCGGAGGTTGGGTTTCGATGTAGCCACTGACGTAGCGGGCCGGCAGCCCGACGACGCGGCACATTCCGACCGCGAGGTGCGCGAAGTCCTGGCAGACACCTGCCTTGTTCGCCAACAGCTCGTCCAGGGTCGTGCTGTTGTTCGTGGCTCCCTTGGCGTACTTGAACTCGCTGTAGATGAGTTCGTAGAGGTTGACCAGTGCTTCACCGAGGGGTCGGTCGTCCGGCAGATGTTCGCGGGCATATGCCTGGACGGCAGGGGTCGGTGCCACCAGCTGCGAGGGCAGCAGATAGGTCAGATGATCGACATCGCGACCCGCTGCCACGCGCGCCATCTCGGCCCGAGCCTGCCCGATCGTCCACTTGTTGAGGGCGTCGACGTCGACGCGGGGCCAGCTGACCTCGACCTGACTGGTCTTCTTCACTCGCAGCACGGTGTGCCGGTTGCGGATCTCGAGGTAATGGCTGAAGTTGCCGAAGAAGTCGGTGTGCTCCGACATCACGTCGGCACGCGGTGACACCTCGATGAGGTTGGAGGTGACCACCTGGTGATCGGTGGCCCGCGGACGCAGGCAGGCGCGGCCGTAGGAGGCCGTCACGTAGTCGTCATAGGTGTACTCGGTGACGTGGCGCACCTCGTAGCGCTTCGTGCCGTGCAGGTCGTCGCTCATTGGCGCACTCCGATCTGCACCTGGCTGGTCATGCGGCGCGAGGAGGTCTGGCGGCGAAAGTATGTGCTGTTCAGCAGGTCGGAGAAGTCGCGCAGCTGGTCGTTCAGTTGCGTGCCCCAGGCCGCGAGGCGAGTTCTCTTGGCCGCGAACTCCTCCGGGTCGGCAACGCTGGTCAAACGGCGCAAAGCCTGGAGGGCGTCGGCCACCTCGGCGTTGTCGAATCCCGCTGTGACAGTGAGCATCCGGTCGATCTGGAACTCCAGTGAGCGCGGGTTGATGGGGTCGCGCAACAGCAACTGCAGCATTCCGGCGACCGGTGAAGCGGGCCCGTTTCCGGTGGCGAGCCGGCGGCGGAAGGTGATGCCTGAATCACAGGCTCGCAGCGTGGCCTCGGTGACCTGACCATCGGCGACCGGCGAACGATCGGAATCGGCGGCGGTGCGCAGCAAGGCAACGAGTGCGGTCGAGCGCTCCACGCGTCGGCCCAGATCCATGAACGACCAGACCTCGTCCCGGACGGTGTTCTCCGCCGCGAGACCGGTCAACCCGATCAGTGACTCGAGCATCTGAGCGAGCGTGTCGGTCAGCGGTTCGTCGTCGTCCACGCGTGCTTGCAGCGCCCCTTGCAACCGGCTCAGCAGCAACCACGTGTCGTTGGAGAGCAGTTCGCGTACGGCATAGGAGGTGCGCACCACCTGGGTCACGGTGAACGCCACCGTGCCGGGAGTCGAGGCATCGGTGAGCATGCGCCGTAGGAAATCGTTGGGTGACTCGTCGGCCCGCTGCGCCACCCCACTCGATGCCGAGAGGGTGTCGAGCATCGTCGTCATCGCGATGCGGCCGGGTGAGTCGCCACGTCCGTGGTTGTCGGCGACCAGGTCGTCGACAACGGTCAGCAAACGCGCGGTGGCTTCCGCGCGCTCGGTGTAGCGGCCCCACCAGTAGAGATCGTCAGCAACGCGCGGCGTGAGGGAGATGCGCGAGTCGAGGTCGGGCAGCAGGAGACTGTCGGGCGAACGATGACGGGCAGTGAGGTCGGCTTGTTCCCGGTCGCCGGCGAGCACCCAGATGTCCTTGGCGACTCCCCCACGCTCGTTCGACACGATCCAGCTGCCGGCTTCGGTCGACACCCGCCCCAGGCCTCCGGGCAGGAATCGGTAACCCTCTGCGCCGCCCACGCCGAAGGAGCGGAGCACAAAGCGCCGCGGTTCCAGCCCATCGGGCCCGATGATCGGGGTCGTCGACATCGCGATCTGCTCCTGGGCCGCCCACCGCCACGGCTCGGCCTCGATCTGGCTGCGCAGGTTCGCCAGCTGCCCGGCGTCCAGGTCCCAGCCGTGGATCGCGAGTTCGCCGGAGTTGCGGCTGATCGGCTTGATCACCAATGTGTCGAGGCGGCCGAAGGCTTCGCGTGCTGACTCCTCGTCGCCCAGCCACCAAGAGCGAGGCTGCGGCAGGAGCAGCTCTTCACCGAGCAGCTCCTTCGCGATCGCCGGCAGGTACGCCAGCAGCGCAGGGTTCTCCAGTACACCGCTGCCAAGCGGGTTGACCACGCTGATCTTTCCCCGCCGACAGGCCTCCGCCAGACCGGGCACTCCGAGTCGCGAATCACCGCGCAGATCAAGGGGATCCGACCATTCGGCGTCCACCCGGCGTACGAGCACATCCACCCGCTCCGGCTTGTGCGTCGTGCGGCGCCACACCTGACCATCGCGCATGGTGAGGTCTTCGGCCTGCACCAGCGGCATGCCGAGCAGGTTGGCCAGGAAGGCCTGGTCGAACGCGGTCTCGCAATCCGGCCCGGGTGAAAGCAGGGCGATGTGCGGACGATCGACGTCGGGTGCAGCGTCCAACAGGGCATCGCCCATGTGGTCGAAGAAGCCGCGCAGCCGGGCCAGTTCGGTGGTGCGGTACAGCCGCGTCATGGTGCGGGCGACGATGCGCCGGTCGGCCATCGCGTAACCAGCACCCGACGGCGCCTGCGTGCGGTCCGACAGCACCGTCCATGCACCGGAGGCGTCGCGTGCGAGGTCGGTGCTCGTCATCACCAGTTGGTGCGCGCCCGGTAGACGGATGCCATGTGCGCCGAACAGGAAGCCGTCGTGCCCCAGGACGACCGCTGCAGGCAGCAGTCCGCCGGAGATCAGCCGGCGCTCGCCGTACAGGTCAGCCAAGACCAGGTCGAGCAGTACCGCCCGCTGGGACAATCCGCGTTCCAGCTGCGTCCACTCCTGCGAACCGAGCACGATCGGCAGCGGGTCGAGGGTCCAGCGCCGACCGGAGGTCGATCCATAGGTCAGCCCGTCGCCGCGCACATGGCGAGCAGTCGCCGCCTTGCGGGCCAGCAGTCCGCCGCGGCCGAGCCGGTTCGCCAGATCGATCACCTCGTGGTGCGGAGTCTGTCCGTCAGCGCGCAGCCACTCATCGACGAAGGTGTCACAGACGGCAGCGTCCGGCAATTGCACCTGCAGATCACGGACGCGGTCGGCGTACTCGTGCAGGAGGGAGCCGGATTCCTGCGGTTGAGCCGTCATGCGTAGAGCCTACGAGGGCTGCCCCGGGGAGAACCGCCGCAGGTCGAGTGTCGAGGGATATTCCCCTCCGCCGTGGCGCACCTGCGTCTCGTAGGACGGCCACGACGACATGTCAACGGTGCCGGACGCGTGCCCGACCGCCTCGAACCGGCTGTTCCTGCGCGACTCGGCTTCGGCAGCGTTGACCGGGTAGCGGTCGTAGGAGCGGCCGCCGGGGTGGACGACGTGGTAGGTGAAACCACCGAGGGAGAGGCCGTTCCAGCGGTCGACCAGGTCGAAGATCAGCGGCGAGTGCACCCCGATCGTGGGGTGGAGCGCGGACGGTGGAGCCCAGGCGCGGTAACGCACTCCCCCGACCATCGTGTCGGGAGCGCCACCGGTGCCGGGAGTGCCTGTGCCCCAACCGGATCCGGAGACGGGCACCAACGGCACCGGGACGCCGTTGCAGGTGACCACGTGGCGTCCGGGCACCAGCCCGGTGGCTGCCACCTGCACCTTCTCGATCGAGGAATCGACATAACGGGACGTGCCGCCGCCGGAGATCTCCTCGCCGAGCACGTGCCAGGGCTCGACGGCCTGCCGAAGTTCGAGGTGGACGCCGTCGATGTCGGTCTCGCCCAGCCGCGGGAACCGGAACTCCAGGAAGGGGTCGAACCAGCTCTGGTCGAAATGGGCGTCCTCACCCAGGAAGCGATTGAGGTCGGCGACGACATCGCGCAGATCGGCAGCCGCGAAGGCCGGGAGCAGGAAGCGGTCGTGCAGGCGTGATCCCCAGCGCACCAAGGATCCGGTGTACGGCTCGTTCCAGAACTTCGCGACCAGGGCGCGCACCAGCAGCGCCTGCACCAATGCCATCTGCGCGTGCGGTGGCATCTCGAACCCGCGAAGCTCCAGGATGCCGAGCCGTCCACGGTCGGTGTCGGGGCTGTAGAGCTTGTCTACGCAGAACTCGCTGCGGTGGGTGTTGCCGGTGATGTCGGTGAGCAGGTGCCGCAGAAGCCGGTCGACCAACCACGGACGTGATTCGCCGGATTCCTTTGTCACGCGGTCGAGTTCGGCAAAAGCGATCTCGAGTTCGTACAGCGTCTCGTGGCGTCCTTCGTCCACTCGGGGTGACTGGCTGGTGGGGCCGATGAAGCGCCCGGAGAAGACGTAGGACAGTGCCGGATGGTGCTGCCAGTAGGTGATCAGGCTGCGCAGCAGGTCAGGCCGGCGCAGCAGCGGAGACTCCGCGGGGCTGGAGCCACCGATGGTGAGGTGGTTGCCGCCGCCGGTGCCGGTGTGCGTGCCGTCGAGATCGAACTTCTCGGTGGCGAGGCGGCTGCGCCGGGCGTCCTCGAAGAGCGTGGTGGTCAACTCCTCCAACTCTCGCCACGAGGACGTCGGCTGCACGTTGACCTCGATCACGCCCGGGTCAGGCGTGACGGTGAGCGACTTCAGGCGGGGGTCGCCAGGCGGCGGGTAACCCTCGAGCACGACGGGTACGCCGACAGCCGCCGCTGCACCTTCCACGGCATTGAGCAGTCGCAGCGCATCATCCGCTTCGGCCAACGGTGGTAGGAACACGAAGGCGTGCCCGTCGCGAGCCTCGATCGTCAACGCGGTGCGCGGTGAATCCTCGATGTCGTGGACGGCCGCGGTGGGCACGTCCTGCTCGACAGCCACCGGTGCGGGCAGCGAGCCACGCGCCGCGAATGGTGATGCGTCGGGCACCACCGGCGCTTCACTCCAGGCGATCGACGACAGCGGCAGCCGCAGCCCCATCGGAGAGGTGCCCGGCGTCAGGAAGAGTTGGGCTCGGCGCGTGCTCCACCGGGTCGTCGCCCAGCCCTCCCCTACCGGATCGGGAAAGATCGGCAACACCCAACCACGCGGCAACGCGGCAGGGACGTCCTTCTCCCCCATCGCCGCAGTGCGCGCCGGGTCGAGCGGGTCGATGTCGTCGTCGGGACGCGCACCCTCGGGCTGGCGGATCTCGTTGTGCCACTGCGTGATCGGGTCTTCGTAGGCCGGATTGACCACCTCGTCCGGCAACCCGAGACGGGCCGCGAGCTGCTGAGCGAGGTCGCGGATGACCACTGCTTGTCGCTGCTCATCCGCCTGGAGCACCGGCTCGCCCCACGGGTTGTCGAGCAACGACTGGTCGTTCCAGAGCGCCGCGCCGTCGGTGCGCCACCAGAGCCCGAGCTGCCAGCGCGGCAGCGGTTCACCCGGGTACCACTTGCCCTGCCCGTGGTGGGTCAGGCCGTTGGCGGCGTACCGGGTGCGCAACCGGTCGGCGAGTGTCACGGCGAGCGCACGCTTCTCCTCACCGTCGGCAGCTGTTTCCCACTGCGGGGTGGAGGTGTCGTCGGCCGAGACGAAAGTGGGCTCACCGCCCATCGTGAGGCGCACGTCGCCGTCGGTGAGCAGGGTGTCGACGTGTTCGCCGAGTGTCTGCACCTTCGACCACTGGTCGTCGCTGTAGGGACGGGTGACCCGCGGATCCTCGAACACGCGGGTCAGGGTGTTAGCGAAGTCGAAGCTGACGTTGACCGGCGCAGTCGCGCCACTGATCGGCGCGGCAGCGGACGGGTGCGGGGTCGCGCACAGCGGGATGTGCCCCTCGCCGGCGAAGAGACCGCTGGTCGCGTCCAGCCCGATCCATCCGGCGCCGGGGACGAACACCTCGGCCCATGCGTGCAGGTCAGTGAAGTCCTCGCGGGGGCCGTCCGGGCCGTCGAGCGCGCTGACGTCGGAGGTCAACTGCACCAGGTAGCCGGAGACGAACCGGGCGGCAAGGCCCACCTGGCGCAGGGCCGACACGAGCAACCAGGCGCTGTCACGGCACGATCCGATGCCGCGATCGAGCGTTTCCTGCGGCGACTGGACGCCGGGCTCCATCCGCACTGAGTACGAAACGGCTTCATTCACAGCGCGATTCATCGCCACGAGGAAGTCGACGATGCGCGGATCTTCGTCGCCACTGGTGCCTTGCGCGGCGGCTTGGCGCACCCATTGCTGCACACGCTCCGAGGGGCCGTTACCATCGGCGCCGTCGTCCACCGGCCGCAGGTAAGGATCAAGATCTGCCCGCAGATCGGCCGGGTAGGTGAACGGGAAGCGCTCGGCGTACTCCTCGACGAAGAAGTCGAAGGGGTTGATCACGGTCATGTCGGCCACCAGGTCGACGGTGATGTCGAGTTCTTTCACCCGCTCGGGGAAGACCAGCCGGGCCAGGTAGTTGCCGAAAGGGTCCTGCTGCCAGTTGATGAAGTGGTTGCGCGGAGAGACGCTCAGCGAATACGCGGTGATCGGCGTTCGGCTGTGCGGCGCCGGACGCAACCGCACGGTGTGGGGGTGCACGGTCACCGGCTCGTCGAAGGTGTACGTCGTGCGGTGGTGGAGGGCAACCCGGATCGTCACCCGCTCACCCTATGGCCGTGGGTGGTCGAATGCGGCTCAGCGCCACTGGGGTGGTTCGGCATGCTCCAACAGCGGATCGTCGGTGGCGAAGGTGCGCACGGGCCCGGGCGGGGTGTTCGGACCCTCGAAACGAACGGTGACGCGCCCCAGACCGCTCCCCCACACCCAGCCGGCTCCGTGCTCGGCGTGATGAACATCTGCGCCGGGCATCCAGGACGTCGGATGCCGGCCCCAGCCTTCGTCCACTTCGTGCGCGGTGACGGCCGGCTCGCTGACCTGCGGAAGCGGTTGGTCGTCGTCGAAGAGCATGCGCTCCTGGGCGTGAGGGAGAAGGCCGGAGACCCCGAACCCGAGGAGCCGCAGGCCCGCGGCGGTGTCGGCGGCGGCAAGGAGTCGGCGCGCACCAGCCAGGATCGTGGCGAGGTCACCGGTCGGATGCAGGGTGCTCTCCGATCGGGTGAAGGTGGAGAAGTCACCGTGTCGCACCTTGATGGTCAGCGTGCGGGCGAAGGATCCGTTCTTCGCCAAGCGGCCCGTGACGCGCTCGACGAGGCGCACCAGCTCACGGTCGAGCACGCGGGCGTCGGCGATGTCGACGGCGAAGGTCTCCTCTGCTGAGATGCTCTTGGCCTCACGTTCGACCACCACTGGCCTGTCGTCGCGGGCGAAGGCCATCTCGTGCAAGGCGTGCCCGTGTGAGTCGCCGAAGATGCTGACCAGGTCGGTCACCGACATGCGTTGCAAGTGGGCGACGGTCTCGACGCCGAAGGTGCGCAGGCGTTCGGCCGTGACCGGCCCGACTCCCCCGAGTACCCGCACCGACAGTGGCGCGAGCACCTCGACCTCCTGACCGGCGTCGACGATCACCAGCCCGCTCGGCTTCTCCAGCTCGGAGCCGATCTTGGCCATCTGCTTCGAGCTACCGATACCGACTGAGGCCGTCAGGCCTCCGGTCTCCTGGGCGACCTGCGCGAGCAGTCGCTCCATCCGAGATCGCAGCGCTGGCACGGAGAAGTCGTCCACGTCGCCGTCGGCGAGGTCGACATAGGCCTCGTCCACCGAGACCTGTTCGAGGGTCGGCGAGAGTTCGCGGAGCAGGCCCATCACCACCCGGCTGGAGGCCTGGTACGCACTGAATCGAGGACTTAGGAAGGCCGTACCCGACGGACACAGCCGCCGCGCCTGGGACGTCGGCATGGCCGACCGAGCGCCGAACTTGCGCGCCTCGTAGGAGGCCGTGGCCACGACTCCGCGACCACCTGTGCCACCCACTACCACTGGCTTACCGCGAAGGCTCGGTTTGTCGCGCTGCTCGACTGCGGCGAAGAAGGCGTCGAGGTCGAGATGCAGGATGCTCGGACGACTTCGCACGCACCGATTGTGCCTGGGCCGGCTGACCGGCGGGCCGTCGAGTGGCCAGGCTATGCACGAGTGGCCGGGGTCTGGGCCGGCCACCGGTTCACAGCCCGGCCATTCGGTGACGGCGACTTTCAGCCGACGGTGCGATGGATCACCAGCGGAAGCACTCGAGCGGCACCCGCCTGGCGCAGCGCCGCGGTGGCGACGGACGCCACCCAGCCGGAGGAGCTGCGGTCGATCACCAGCACGACCGTGTGGGCGGTGACATCTGCGGGTGGCTCCCCGGCCAACTGTTCGCGCCACTGAGCAGCCTCGTCAGCGCCGGTGAGATCGGTGGGCACCGGCCTGATCGGCCAGGATGCATGCGGCAGGCGTCCGGCCGTGGCGAGGTGAGCAGCGACCGATTCGGTGAGCGCCGTCTGCCCTGTGGCGGCAAGAGAAATCACACATGTCGGACGATCGGCCCAGGTCTTGCTCCAGTCGGCGAGAGTCCGCACCGCGTGTTCGAGCAGTTCGGTGTCGGCGGCGCTGCCGTCAGCCAGGCACCCACCGAGCTGGTCGAGCCACTCGGGCGCATCGGCGTGCACCAGCACTCGCCCCGCATCAGCGGCCAGCGACGCCGGGATCTTGCCGCGGGTGCCGAATGCACCACCGGGCCACATCTTGCGGGGTTCGAGCATGTGACGTTCGGTGCGCAGCACTCGTCGCACTCCGCGCATCGTCTCGGGATCAGCCGTGGCTTTCAGGCCGTCCGGCAGCTCCGATCGGCACACCGAGCACCGACCGCACGGCGCCGCGGAAGGATCGTCGAGCGACTCCTGCAGCAGTTGCATCAAGCAGCCCTGCCCTCGCACGTACCGGCGCATGATGTCAGCTTCACGGCGGCGGGTGGCCAGGACGGAGTCGAAGTGGGCCTGGTCGTAACTCCACTCCTTGCCGGTAGCCGTCCAGCCTTGGGTGGAGCGTTCGACCACTGCGTCGACGGCGAGCTGCTTCAACATCAACTCCACGCGGCCGCGCCTGATGCCTGATTCGGCTTCGAGCGTCGGCACGGAGATCGGTGCGTCGGCATCGGCCAGCAGCGCCAACAGTCGCTCGACCTCAGCTGGTTTGGGAATGGTTGCCGTGGCGAAGTAGTCCCAGACGGCTTCGTCGGAGGCCGACGGGAGCAGCGCGACCAACGCGTGATCGATCGCTCGGCCGGCACGCCCGACCTGCTGGTAGTACGACACGGGCGACGGTGGCGCGCCGACGTGCACCACGAAACCGAGATCGGGCTTGTCGTAGCCCATGCCGAGCGCAGAGGTGGCGACCAGTGCCTTGAGTTCGTTGCGGCGCAGAGCGTCCTCGAGCTGCTCGCGCTCAGCGCCGTCGAGCGCACCGGTGTATGCGGCGGTGCGCAGCGCTGGATCGTCACCATGACGCTGTCGCAACACCTCCGCCAGGCGGTGTGCGTCGGAGACGGTGAGGGTGTAGATGATGCCCGCGCCCGGCAACTGCGCGAGATGATCGGCCACCCACGCGAACCGCGCCAACGGGTCCATCGGAGGCGTGACGGCAAGCGTGAGGCTAGACCGCGCCAGCGGCCCGCGCAGCACGAGGGTGTGCGAACCCAGTTGTGCTGCAACGTCTTCCACGACGCGCTCGTTCGCCGTCGCGGTGGTGGCCAGCACTGGCGTCTGAGGGTTGAGGGTGCCGAGCACATCGACAACGCGCCGGTAGTCGGGACGGAAGTCATGGCCCCAGTCGCTCACCGCGTGGGCCTCGTCGACCACCGCCATGCCGAGTCGGCCGGCGAGACTCTCCATGACCCGCGCACCGAAGCCAGGGTTGGCCAGACGTTCGGGTGACACCAACAGCACGTCGATGCGATCGGCAGCGAGGTCGGCCTCGATCTGTGACCACGCGTCGATGTTTGAGGAGTTGAGCGTCGCCGCCACAAGACCGGCCCGCTCAGCAGCGGCCACTTGGTCACGCATCAGCGACAACAGGGGCGAGACGACGAGTGTGGGACCGTCGCCCCGATCACGCATCATCGAGGTGGCGATCCAGTAGACCGCCGATTTGCCCCACCCGGTGGCCTGGACGACCAACACGCGCGAGCCGGGTTTGGCTAGTTCTTCCAGTGCCTCCAGCTGACCCTCGCGCAGGGCGGCATCAGGCCCGGCCAGCGCTGTCAGGACGCGGGTGACGGCATTCTGCAGGGCAGCGTCGTGCGCTTCGGACGAAGAATCTGTCGGCATGGCTCGACCATGCCACGAAGTACCGACACCGTCCGCACCTGCTGTGGACAGCGCGGCTCCGTCAACGCGTCAGGACTTCTTATGCTGCTTCGCAGCAGCCTTGGCCGCCTTGCGCTCGGCGCGGCGTGCCCGCTCCTGTACCTCCAGCGCCGCTGCTTCTTCCAGAGTGGGCGCCCTTCCACCCAGGGCAGCGGGCAGGTAGACCGCCTCGTCGCCGGTGAGCGTTTCGTACTCGTCCTTGGCCTGGTCGAGCATCCGCTTCATCACTGACTTCAGCTCGGCCATCACCTCGCTCGGGTCGTCCTGCGGACCCACCATGATCGGTGCTCCGACGGTGACCGTCACCGGAATATTGCTGCGGCCCAACCGTTTTGGATGATCCTTTGTCCAGATGCGATGCGAACCCCACACCACCGTCGGCAAAATCGGAACGCCCGCTTCCTGCGCCATGCGAGCGGCACCCGTCTTGAAGTCCTTGAGCTCGAAGGAGCGCGAGATCGTCGCCTCGGGGAACACCCCGATGAGCTCGCCAGCCTTCAAGGCATCGACGGCAGCTCGGTAAGCCCCAGCGCCGGCTGCGCGGTCGACCGGGATGTGCTTCATGCCCCGCATGATTGTGCCCACGCCGGCAAGGTCGAAGACTTCCTTCTTCGCCATGAAGCGCACGAGGCGTCCGGCGTCCTCGTAGGCGTATCCGCCGAGTGCGAAGTCGAGATAGCCGAAGTGGTTCATCGCCACGACGCCACCACCCGTGGCGGGGATGTTTTCCTGACCGGTGCGCTTGAAACGCAAGCCCTGTGCTGCGAACAGTCCGCGTGCGAAGTAGCGGACGGGCGTGTAGACGGGCTCCATGGCATCACCCTACCGACGAGTCAGGCGATGGTGGACGCACGTTCGGGCACAGGTGGTCGACGCCGAGGCACCTACACTCCCAGGGTGCTCGCCACCACCCGCGCCCTGCGCTATGTCACGCCCCTTCGCGAGGGCGGTTCCTTGCCCGGCATCGTCGAGGCGGAGGACGAGGGCACCTGGGTCATAAAGTTCCGCGGCGCCGGTCAGGGAGTGAAGGTGCTGGCCGCCGAGATCATCGTGGCCGGAATCGCCTCGGCCCTCGGCATCCGCGTGCCGGAACTCGCACTCATCGAACTGCCCGAGCAGATCGCGAAGTACGAGGCGGACGAGGAGGTGCAGGATCTGCTGACTGCCTCGATCGGCCTCAACCTCGGGATGGACTACCTACCGGGCGCTTTCAACTACGACGGCACGACTCCCCCGCCGCCGCACGAAGCCGCCGAGATCCTCTGGCTCGATGCCTTCGTCGCCAACATCGACCGCACGCCGCACAACCCGAATCTGCTGCGCTGGGGCCGGAAGTTGTGGGTGATCGACCACGGCGCGGCGCTCTACTTCCACCACACCTGGCCATCCAGGACACCTGACCCGTCCCGCTTCGCGGCACAACCGTTCGACGACTCCAGCCACATCCTGCGCGAGGTCGCCACCGACGTCAGTAGCGTGCAGATCGCCGCCACCCAGAAGCTGACCGGGCAGGTGTTGTACGAGATCGTCGCCGACGTGCCGGACGAGTGGTTGGAGACGACCGCCGATCTGCCGGACGCCGATGCCGTGCGGGCGATGTACGTCGCCCACCTGCAGGCCCGGCTCGCTGCTCCTGCCGCGTGGTTGCCGGAGAACCGCCGATGATCGGATACCAATACGCCACACTGCGATTCGTGCCCGCGGTCGAGCGGGAGGAGTTCGTCAACGTCGGCGTTGTGCTCTACGCCCAGATGGCCGATTTCCTCGCCGTCGGCTGGCATCTGCGGCCCCCACTGCTGGAGGTCTTCGCGCCAGATGTCGACGCCGCCGAAATCGAGCAGACGCTGCGGTCACTGAGCGACTGCGCGGCCGGACTCGACACCCCCGGGAAACCGCAGATCCGATCGCTCGGGGCTCGCTTCGGTTGGCTGGTGGCGCCGCGGAGCACCAGCGTGCAACCAGGCCCTGTGCACGGCGGCCTGACAACGGATCCGGCGGCCGAACTGCGACGCCTGATCGAACGCACCACCTCCTGAACATGGTCCCGGCCCGTGCGAACCCTCACTGAGGGGCCGCACGGGCCGGAGTCAATGGTGCGTGCTCAGGCGTGATCAGTGCTGATCGCGACCGCGCAGGTCGTCACGCAGCGACCGGATGCGGTCACCGATCGACTTGTGCTCCTGTGGCTGAGCCCCGTCATCGGTCAACCGACCGGTGTCGTCGTGACGGCCCGCAGTCGGGTCGTCGGTCCGCGACGGGTCGGACGGTGCACCGCGGTCGAAGTCGGCGCCGCGGTCGTGGTCACCGAGGTGCTGGCCCTCACCAAGGCGGTCAGAGTCGTGCCCAAGCCCCTCAGAGCCCACGTCGTCCCGACGTTCGCCGTGACCAAGGTGGTCGCCCCGGTCGGTGGGCAGCTGGCCGGCGTCGCGACGGTCGCCTTGGTGCTGACCAGCGGCCGGAGCACCGAGGTAGTCGTCGGCAGTCGCCGGACGGTCCTGACCGGTGTCGCCCCAACTCTGGCGACCGGGCTCACTGCCGGTGTCACCGAGGCGGCCGGGATCAGTTCCGGTGTCGCCGAAGCGGTCACCGTCGCTGGAGGCCGCCCAGCCCGAGGTCGACTCGTCGGCGAACCCGCCCTGAGCCCCGTGGCCGACCGGGTCACCGTGCTGCTGACCCTGCTGGTCCTGTCGGGTCTGCTCGTAGACCGACGCCGGAGCATCGGTGTCGGTGTCGTGGTGACGACCGCCAGATCCGGCCAAACCGTCCGCGTTGTCAACATCGCGGCCGGCGGCAGCCGTGCCACCGTGCGCCCGATCGCTGGCACCGTCGTTCCACGAACCGCCAGCTAAGCCGGCCTCGTGCTGGGCTCCGGGCTGACCTGCAGCGGGGCTGTGACCGCCCAGGCCGTCACTGAAGTCAGCCTGGTTGTTGCCCTGCTGGTCGTAGCCGCCGTGGTGCTGGTCGCCGCGAACATCGCCCATGGTGCCCTGACCGGCGTCACCCTGCCCCAGGCCGTAACGCTCGCGGTCCTCGTCACTCACCCGGTCGCGCAGTTGTTCGCGCTCGTAGCTTCCCTCGGCGAGCTTGCCGCCGTGGTCGTCATCGCCGCGGTGGTGAGCGGCTGCGGCAGCACCTGCGCCCAGGCCTGCTGCTCCGGCACCTGCCGCCGCAGCACCGTGGCCGCCGTTGAGGTGATCGTCAGTAGCGAGACCGTCGTCATGGTGCCCGCCCCGCTCGCCGCCAACACCACGCTGGTCGGCGTCGTTCGACCAGGTCTGTGCCGAGCGGTCAGGGTCCGAGCCGAAGCCGTCACGGTTGTCGTGAGTGCCGTCGTGGCCGTGCGGGCTGTTGCCCGCCAGACCGTCGCCGAAGCCGACGTCATGCTGGCCCTGCTGGTCGACGCCACCGTGGTGACGCTGATCTGCGCCATCGCCCATCTGGCGGGTCTGCGCGGGGTCGCGCACGTCGTCGTCGAAGTCGTCGTTCATGACGTCGCGACGAGGCTCGCCCTGCTGGTGCAATCCGTAGCTTCCGCCGGCAGCAGCCACCTGGACGTCATCGGTGCGGTTGTCGTGTCGCAGGCCGTCGCGGTCATGGTCGCGGTCGCCAAGCAGACCGTCGCTGTTGTCATGATGGTCGTCACGACCGTCGTGGTCGCGATCACGGTCGCCGAGCAGACCGTCGTTGCGGTCGCGGTCGTGGTCATCGCCGGCTCGGTGAGCTGCGATGGCGCCGGCCCCGGCGGCAGCACCACCGGCAGCAAGAGCGCCGGTACGTCCGTGGTGCTCGTCGCGGTCGCGGTCGGTGCCGAGCGTGTGGTCGTCGCGGTCGCCGATGTGGTCGCGGTGCTCACCGCGGTCAGCGTCGTCCAGGCCACCCGGGCGGGAGCCGTCCTTGCGGAAGCCGTCCTTGTCGGTGTCGACGTCCGGGTCGAGCAGGTCTGCCTTGCGGTGCTGCTCATCGACGTTCTGGCGCAGGGAGCTGGCTTCCTGCTGCACGCTGCCAGCGCGCTGCTCGGCCGCGCGGGCCTGCGCGGCAGCGCGGTCGGCCTCCTGGCGGCGCTGGTCCGCTTCTGCGGCCGCAGCCTGGGCGTGGTCCTCACGCTCACGCAACTGTGCTTGTTCAGCAGCAGCGTTCTGACGCAACTGCTCTGCTTCAGCGCGCTGGGCTTCCTTCTTCTTGTTGTTCATCATGGCGACGAGCGCCACGATCGCCAGCACGACGAGCACGCCGACGATGATCCAGAGGATGGGGTTGTCCATGGTTCAGCTCCTGCCTGATGGGGGGACGCGGCCCTACCAGCTGTCGAAGTGCGGACCGTGATTGACCGAGTCCGAACCGACAGCAAGCGGCTTTCCCTGAACGTACGCGCTCAGGTGCACCCTCATGTGGTTTGAACCCCGACGAACCCGTTCGGCTGCGCTGACCCTGTGGGCGGAACGCAAGCACCTAGCCAGACTTAGCTAAGTCGCCCAATCTTGAGGCATGGTCCAGGTCAACGTGCACGAGGCGAAGACGCAGCTGTCGCGCCTCATCGAAGCAGCCTTGGCGGGTGAGCGGGTGACGATCGCCCGCGCCGGCAAACCGGTCGTCGACCTGGTGATGCATACCGATGGTCCCGTTGTTATCGGAGCGCCTGGCTGGACGGGCACGACTGTCGACACCGATGCGCTTGATGCATACGATCCCGAGCTTGTTGCCGCATTCGACGGCGGCAAAGGGTGAAGGGCCTTCTGCTCGACACCAACGCACTGATTTGGACACTCACCGCAGACGCGCGACTAGGGCAAACAGCACGTTCACTCATCACGGACACAGGTGCGGTGCGCTATTCGTCGGTTTCAGTGCTCGAGGTCACCATCAAGACAATGCTGGGAAAGCTGTCCCTACCTGGCGACTTCCAAGTCGGCCTGGACAGCATCGGGCTGACCGAACTGCCCCTCACTGCCCGCCACGCAGCAGCAGTGGCCGAGTTCCCAGATTTCACGCGGCACGACCCGTTCGATCGAATGTTGCTAGCTCAGGCAAACGTCGAGCAGATTCGCCTGCTGACAGCCGACACGGCGCTCCTCGGCTTGGGCGTTACGTGGGTAATCGACGCTCGCGCCTGAACGGCAGCCGATAGGCGCTGCGCATCGTCCACCGCGTGACCCACCCCTGTTTCAGGAATTTCCGGTCTCGGACTCACCATTGAGTCGCTGGCGCACTCGAAGGCTGGGCAACGCTTGAACTCTGGCGAGCTTGATCAACGCATCAGTTCAGCTGCGCTGACCGCGCCTCTTGGTGGCCCAGAGTGCGACCGCCGAGGCCGCAGCGACATTCAAGGAATCGACGCCACCGGCCATCGGAATACTCACCGTCTGCGAGCTGCCGGCGATCGTGCTACGGGAAAGTCCGCCCCCCTCCGTGCCCACCACAAGGCAGAGCCTGTCGTGCTCGGCGGCGGCGAGTTCGTCGAGTGACACGGCGTCGTCGTCCAGTGCGAGCGCTGCGACGTGCCAACCGGATTCGCGCAATTCACTGATTGCGTGCGGCCAGGGCTCGACCCGCGTCCAGGGCACTTGGAAGACCGTGCCCATCGAGACGCGCACCGCTCGCCGGTAGAGCGGATCGGCGCAGCGCGGAGTGACGAGCACGGCGTCGGCGCCCATCGCCGCTGCCGATCGGAAGATCGCGCCCACATTCGTGTGGTCGACGACGTCCTCGATGACCAGCACCCGCTGGGCGTCGCGCACGACGACCTGCCACGCGGGCATCAGCGGTCGGTGCATCGACGCCAGAGCACCGCGGTGCAGATGGAAACCGGTCATCGCTTCGATCACGCCGGCTTCGGCTACGAAGACCGGAATGTCGTCCCGCTCGGCATCACCGACGACATCTGCCAGGTCGTCCAGCCAGCGACGCGCCATGAGGAATGACCGAGGACGGTGTCCGGCGCCCAGCGCGCGCCGGATCACCTTCTCGCTCTCGGCGAGATAGAGGCCCTCCTGAGGTTCGAGCACGCGGCGCAGCGCGACATCGGTAAGGCCGAAGTAGTCACGCACCCGATCGTCGCGGGGGTCGTCGATGGTGATCACTGCCACGGGCGACTCACTTCACCAGCAGGTTGACGATCGCGACCACGCCGATGACGACGATGAACCCGCGCAGGACGTTCGGCGGCAGTTTGCGGCCGAAGTGGGCGCCGATGAACCCGCCGATCAATGATCCGACGGCGATGAGCCCGGCGATCGTCCAGTTGACGTGCTGTGTCGACACGATGATGAAGGTCAGTGCGGCGACCGAGTTGACGATGGTGCCGAGGACGTTCTTGACGCCGTTGAGGCGCTGCAGCGGCTGTGCGAGCAACACGCTCATCAAGCCCATCAGCAGAACGCCTTGTGCCGCACCGAAATAGCCGCCGTAGATGCCGGCGACGAAGACACCCGCAGCGAGAAGTCCGCGCCGTCCGGCTGAGTCACTGTCAGCCTGGTTCTTGGCAGCCCAGCGCTGCAGTCGGGGCCCGAAGATGACCAGCAGCACACCGGCCAGGATCAGCGCTGGGACGATCGCGCTGAACGCCTCCGGCGGCAGTTTGATCAGCAGCAACGCCCCGACGACGGCGCCGAGGAAGGACATCGGGGCGAGTCGCTTGAGTTCAGTGGCGCAGGTGCGCACCTCCCGGCGGTAACCCCAGGTGCCACTGAGGCCACCTGCAACCAGGCCGACGGTGTTCGACACATTCGCGGTCACGCTGGGGACGCCGAACGCGAGCAGCGTCGGAAAGGTCACCAGGGTGCCCGAACCGACGATCGTGTTGATCGTGCCCGCTGCCATCCCGGCCAGCAGGATGAGCAGCGCTTCCGTCCAAGGCATTACCGCAGGCTATCGATGCGCCTCACGAGCTCGAACGCGCACTCCAGCGGTCGCCGTGGCGATCGAGGTGCAGGGGCATGCCGAAGGTGTCGGAGAGGTTCTGCGCGGTCATCGTCGTCTCGATCGGACCGGCCGCTACGACCTTGCCGTCGCGCAGCATCAGCACATCGGTGAAACCGGGCGGGATCTCTTCGACGTGGTGGGTGACCAGCACCATGGCCGGCGCGTAGATGTCTTCGGCGAGTTCGGACAAGCGGCGCACCAGGTCTTCGCGTCCGCCCAGGTCGAGCCCGGCGGCCGGTTCGTCCAGCAACATGAGTTCAGGGTCGGTCATGAGGGCGCGAGCGATCTGCACCCGCTTGCGCTCGCCCTCGCTCAACGTGCCGAACCGGCGGTCGGCCAGGTGGTCGGCGCCCATCGCCGCAAGCAGTTCCTTGGCGCGGGCGTGATCGAGCGAGTCGTACTCCTCGCGCCAGCGTCCGACGATCGCGTACGACGCCGTGACCACGACGTCGCTCACCTTCTCCTGCGCCGGAATGCGTTCTGCCACAGCGGCGGACGCCAGACCGATGCGCGGGCGTAGCTCGAAGACATTCACCGCGCCGAGCACCTCGGCGAGTACACCTGCGACGCCGCTCGAGGGGTGCATCCTGGCGGCCGCGAGCTGCAACAGGGTGGTCTTGCCGGCGCCGTTCGGGCCGAGCACGACCCAGCGTTCGCCCTCCTCGACCTCCCAGGTGACATCGTCCAGCAGCTTCTTGTCGCCACGCACGACGGTCACTCCGGCGAAGGCCAAGACATCACTCATGGGACCAACCTAGGACACCTACGATGACCCGATGGGCACCCTCCCCGCATCGGTTCGGCTCGCGCTGTGGGCGACCGCGGCGTGGAACGGCGCAGCACCCGCGGCAGCGGTGATCAAGCGCGCCTTTCCGGACATCGACGACGTGAGCGGCGACCTCGATCGGCTCGAACTGTGGCCACAGATCGGGGAACGCGTCCTACTGTGCGCGCTCCCCCACCCCGGCCACGCGCACGTGATGCCGAAGTCGTCACCATCGCTCATGGCCGACGCGCTCGATGCCGGTGAGTGCGTCTTCGTGCCGATGTTCGGTGGTGCGTTGGTGCCCGAACTCATCCCCTACGGCCCGGAGGGCGACCGTGGCTGGCAGGCACACCTGCGCGCATACGACTGCGCGCCGGTGCCGATCCATCGCATCGAGATGCTTACCTCGTCCGATATCGAACGCACCCTGACCACTGAGATCCGCTCGACGACAACGGAATTGGACGACATCGACGCGGTGCCATGGCAGCACGCCGGTGAGCGTGCGCAGGCGTCCACCCGCACGAGCGCCCCTTTCGGGTTGCCCTCCGGCATGGACGGACGTCTCGCCAGGGTGATCTGGACAGCCGCGACGATCAGCGACGCCGCCGAGGCCGCGCTGGAGCAGGACGCGGCCGGCGCGGCTGCCGCTCACGAACTACGACGGAGCGCCCTTCGCCGGCTGTTGGTGACGGCTGATCAGGCGTTGGCGGACGCGACCAACCTCGCAGCGCTGCAACTGGCCGGGCTCGTGCCTACGCGCTGAGCAACGCGCCAACGGAACTGACTTGCTCCCCGATCCATCCCTTGCGCGCTATAGCACGCAAGATGCGGTTCGGGCAGCAAGACAGTGACAGATCATGATCGCTCAGCCCATGTAGGCCGCGGCCACCTCTTCGTAGGCCTTCCTGGTCTTCTCTGCGATGGCATCCCAGCCGAAGTGTTCGACTGCGCGCTGTCGTCCGGCCACTCCGCGACGCTCCGCCTCTGCACGATCGGAGACCGCTTCGGTGAGGGTGGCGGCGAGATCAGCCACGAACTTGTCCGGATCGACCGGCGTGCCGGTGCCGTCGCTGACCTGCTCGATGGGCACGAGCCAGCCGGTCTCACCGTCGGCGACCACCTCGGGGATGCCGCCGGTGGCCGTGCCGACGACGGCTGCTTCGCAGGCCATCGCTTCGAGATTGACGATGCCGAGCGGCTCGTACACCGACGGGCAGACGAAAACCGTTGCAGCAGAAAGCAGTGCGATGACCCGCTGACGAGGCAGCATCTCGTCGATCCACACCACGGGCGCGCTGCGGTTGGTGCGCAGTTCATCGACCAGACCCTTGACCTCGGCCATGATCTCGGGGGTGTCCGGAGCGCCGGCGCAGAGCACGAGCTGGACGTCCTCCGGGAGTTCGCGGCAGGCGCGCAACAGGTAAGGCAGGCCCTTCTGCCGGGTGATGCGGCCGACGAAGACCACCGACGGGGTGTCCGGGTCAATGCCGTGTGAGCGCACGAACTCCTGTGCATCATCGGACGAATCCCGTTGCCACAGCTGCGAATCGATGCCGTTGTGGATCACCCGCACCTTGTCGGGATCGAGGCTGGGGTAGCTGCGCAGCACGTCCTGACGCATGCCTTCGCTGACCGCGATGATCGACGCCGCGCCTTCGTAAGCGGTGCGTTCGACGAACGACGACACCTGGTAGCCGCCACCCAGCTGCTCCGCCTTCCATGGGCGCAGCGGCTCGAGGCTGTGCGCGGAGATGATGTGGGGCACCCCGTGCAGGAGTGAGGCGAGGTGACCGGCCATGTTGGCGTACCAGGTGTGCGAATGCACCAGGTCGGCGCCGCCGCAGTCCTGGGCCATCGTCAGGTCGACGCCGAGAGTCTTCAGGGCGGCGTTGGCGTCGGCGAGTTCGGGCAGGTCGGCGTAGCCGTAGGTATCGGCCTCCTCCACTGGTTCACCGAAGGCGCGAACGACCACTTGGTCGCCGAGAGCCCGCAGCGCACGCACCAATTCGCTGACGTGCACCCCCGCTCCCCCGTAGATGTTGGGCGGGTATTCCTTGGTCAGCACGTCGACTCGCATGACTCGACGCTAGCCGGTTACTCCCAGGTTGCGAGACGTCTCCGGCGCATCTCTGTGTGACTGACCGGTAGCACCTAGGTTGGAGTCATGGTTGCCAAAGGTCCTCACGTGCTCGCGATCGTCCTGGCAGGAGGCGAAGGAAAGCGCCTCATGCCACTCACCCAGGATCGCGCCAAACCGGCCGTCCCCTTCGGTGGCATCTACCGCCTCATCGACTTCGCGTTGACCAACCTGGTCAACAGCTCCTACCTGAAGATCGTGGTGCTGACGCAGTACAAGTCGCACAGCCTCGACCGTCACATCACCAAGACGTGGCGTATGTCGACGATGCTCGACAACTACGTCGCGCCCGTGCCGGCGCAGCAACGCGTGGGCAAAAGTTGGTTCGCCGGGTCGGCCGACGCGATCTACCAGAGCCTCAACCTCATCCATGACGAGAAGCCCGACTACGTGGTGGTCGTCGGAGCCGACCACGTCTACCGCATGGACTTCTCCCAGATGCTCGACCAGCACATCGCTTCCGGCGCGGCCGCCACCGTCGCGGCCATCCGTCAGCCGATCGAGTTGGCTGATCAGTTCGGCGTCATCGATCTGGAGGACGGCGAGACCAGAAAGGTGCGGGCCTTCCTGGAGAAGCCTAAGAACCCGCAGGGTCTGGCCGACAGCCCCAGCGAAGTGCTCGCGTCGATGGGCAACTACATCTTCACGACCTCCGCTCTGGAGGAAGCCGTCGTCACGGACGCCGAGAACGACGAGAGCTCCCACGACATGGGCGGCGACATCATCCCGTGGTTCGTCGAGCGCGGCGAGGCCTACGCCTACGACTTCCGCGACAACCAGGTGCCCGGCGCCACCGAGCGTGACTTCGGCTACTGGCGCGATGTCGGAACGATCGACTCCTACTACGAGGCCCACATGGACCTCACCTCGATCCACCCGGTCTTCAACGTCTACAACTACGACTGGCCGATCCGCACCAGCCCGGGCAACTACCCGCCGGCAAAGTTCACCACCGGTGCCTCCGACATCGCCGGCTATGCGGTGGGGTCGATCATCTCGCAGGGCTGCATCATCAGTGGTTCGACGATTCGCAACTCGGTGCTCTCGCCGAACGTGCGTACGCACAGCTTTGCGGAGGTCAGCGACTCGGTGATCATGCAGAACGTCGACATCGGCCGCAACTGCCGCATCCGACGGGCGATCATCGACAAGGACGTCAACGTGCCGGCCGGTGTGTTGATCGGCATCGATCACGAGCACGACCGGGCACGCGGCTTCACCGTCACCGAGTCCGGCATTGTCGTCGTCGGCAAGGGGACGGTCATCGAGTCGTGAGTGGCAACACTCCCTCCGACACCGTCCTGCTCACCGTCAGCGCCACCGACCAACCCGGCATCACCACCTCCCTGCTGCAGCAACTTCCGTCGCACGCAGCGGTGCTCGACCTCGAGCAGGTGGTGGTGCGTGGGCGGCTGACATTGTGTGTGCTCACTGACCAGGCCGAGGCGGTCATGGCACAGCGTCCGGCGCTGCAGCAATGGGCCGGCGAGCACGCTCTCCAACTCGATCTGCACGACGGCCGCGGTGACAACCCCGCTCGCCGACCTGGGCGTGCCTATCTAGTGGTGCTGGCTCCTCGGCTCTCCTCCGACACCCTCGCCACGATCAGTGCCGCAGTTGCCGAATCAGGAGCCAACATCGACCGCATCCGGCGTCTGGCGCGCGATCCGGTGACCGCGCTGGAGTTCGACATCTCCGGTGCCGACGTGGTGCAACTACGCCGCACCCTCTCATTGCTCGCTGCCGAGTTGGAGGTCGACATCGCGGTCGCACCCGGCGGGCTGGCACGACGCGGCCGCCGCCTGCTGGTCATGGACGTCGACAGCACGCTGATCCGCGACGAGGTCATCGAGCTGCTGGCCCGTCACGCCGGCCGCGAACAGGAGGTCGCCGCCGTCACCGAACGCGCGATGCGCGGCGAGCTCGACTTCGCCGAAAGCCTGCACGAACGCGTGAAAACCCTTGCCGGACTTCCGGTTTCGGTGCTGGACGAGGTGCGCTCGCAGGTGCGTCTCAGTCCCGGAGCAGCGACCCTCGTGCGCACCGTGAAGCGTCTCGGTTACACCGTCGGTGTGGTGTCAGGTGGATTCATCGAGATCGTCGGCCCACTCGCCGCTGAACTCGGCATCGACCACGCGCACGCCAATGCCCTCGAGGTAGCCGGTGGCCGACTCACCGGACGGGTCGAAGGCGCCGTGGTCGACCGCGCCGAGAAGGCCCGCCGATTGCGTGCCTGGGCTGAGCAGGACGGTCTGCCGATCGAGCGCACGGTCGCTGTCGGGGACGGCGCCAACGATCTCGACATGCTGGCAGCCTCCGGTATGGGCATCGCCTTCAACGCCAAACCGGTGGTGCAGCAGCAGGCAGACACCACCGTGAACGTGCCGTATCTCGACACAGTGCTCTTCTTGTTGGGTATTTCCCGCGACGACATCGAGGATGCCGACACCGCGGGTGCTGCCGATCCCTACAATCCCACCCATGCGTAAACCTGGCTCTCGCTCCCTGCTCATCATCGGCGGCGCGGAGGACAAGGTCGGCCGGGTCACCATCCTGCGCCGCTTCGTCCGCCTCGCGGGCGGGCGCAAGTCACGGTTGGTCGTCATTCCGACAGCCTCATCGGTGCCGGACGAGGTCATCGAGGTCTACTCGACCGTCTTCACCAGACTCGGATGCGAGAAGGTCAGCGCCGTCAACCCCACCAACCGGCAAGCCAGCAACGACGACGAACTGGCCGCAATCGTCGACGATGCGACCGGTGTCTTCATCTCCGGCGGAAACCAGCTCAAGCTCAGCCAGTTGATCGTCGGCACTCCACTGGGCGCTGCACTGCTGCGCGCCTACCAGCGCGGCGCGGTGATCGCCGGCACCTCTGCGGGCGCCTCGATCATGAGCCAGTTCATGATTTCGATGGGCGAAGAAGGCGTGACCCCTCGCCAGAGGTCGTCCCAGTTGACGGTGGGGCTCGGTCTGCTGCCCGGAGTGATCGTCGACCAGCACTTCGACCAGCGTGCGCGCTATGGCCGCCTGCTCTCACTGGTGGCTGGGTCGCCGTCCCTGCTCGGCATGGGCATCGACGAGGACACCGCAGCCGAGATCACCGACGAGACCACCCTGACCGTGGTGGGCAGTGGCGCGGTCTTCGTGGTCGACGCCCGCAATGCGATCACCGACGCCCATGAAGCCCGCCGGGATGCGCCCCTGCTGGTCACCGGCGCGGTCGTGCACACCCTCCCCTACGGAGCCACTTTTGATCTGCCCACGGCGAGCTTGACCGAATTCGTGGAGCAGTACGCCGATGTCTCGGTGCAGGCCGGTCGAGACCGGCACGACACCGCCACCGCCGCAGCGGCCCTGCGCCACCTCTGAGCCCCCGCGAGACTGGAGTCCACACATGAACAACGAAGTAGTTTCCGGCGGCCCCACCCCTGACCTGACCATCCGCTCCACCCGGGTCTACCGCGGTCCCAACGTCTGGTCGTACGAGCCCGCGATCCACCTGGTCGTCGACCTCGGCGGACTCGAGGACTACCCCACCAACCTCATCCCCGAGTTCACCGACAAGCTCATCGAGTGCCTTCCGGGCATCAAGGAGCACACCTGCTCACGCGGCACCCGCGGCGGCTTCGTCGAACGGCTCCGGGAAGGCACCTGGCTCGGCCATGTCACCGAGCACATCGCCTTGCAACTGCAGCAGGAAGCCGGCCACGACATGCGTCGGGGCAAGACACGGGCGGTCAAGGGCGAGACCGGCATCTACAACGTGATCTACGGCTTCGTCGACGAGCGTGTCGGGCTGGCCGCCGGTGAGCTGGCCGCCCGACTGGTCAACCACTTGGTGCAACCCGAGGACGACTTCCACTTCCCGACCGAGCTCGACGACTTCCTCGCCCGCGCTGGACGCACCGCCTTCGGGCCGTCAACGGCGGCCATCATCGAGGAGGCAGTCAGCCGTGACATTCCGTGGACGCGGCTCAACCAGTACTCCCTGGTGCAGCTCGGCCAGGGTGTCTACGCCCAGCGCATCCGCGCAACCATGACCTCCCAGACCTCGGCCCTCGCCGTCGACATCGCCGGCGACAAGGACCTCACCACCAAGCTGCTGGGCTCGGCCGGTCTGCCCGTGCCCAAGGCCGAGAGCGTGCGCACCGTCGAGGGCGCCGTCGCTGCGGCCGGCCGCGTGGGTTACCCGGTGGTCGTCAAGCCGCTCGACGGCAACCACGGCCGCGGCGTCTGCCTCAACCTGACCTCCGACGAGGACGTCCGAACGGCATTCCCGATCGCGCAGGAGCAATCACGGCGCGGCGTCGTGCAGGTGGAGTCGTTCATCACCGGCAAGGACTACCGCTGCCTCATCGTCGGCGGCCGGATGGCAGCCATCGCCGAGCGCGTGCCCGCCCACGTGGTCGGAGACGGCGAGCACACCGTGAGCGAACTGGTCGAGATCACCAACTCCGACCCGCGCCGTGGTGTCGGCCACGAGAAGGTGCTCACCCGTATCAAGGTGGACGACGCGGCAATCGAACTCGTGCGCGACCAAGGATTCGGCATGGACGACGTGCCGCCCGCGGAGAAGATGGTGAAGCTGGCGCTGACCGGCAACATGTCGACCGGCGGAATCAGTGTCGACCGCACCTTCGACGCCCACCCCGACAACATCGAGATCGCCGAGGAAGCGGCGCGGATGATCGGCCTGGACGTCGCCGGCATCGACTTCATCTGCCCCGACATCACCGCGCCAGTGCGCGAGACCGGCGGCGCGATCTGCGAGGTCAATGCGGCACCCGGTTTCCGGATGCACACTCACCCGACCGTGGGCGAGCCGCAGTTCATCGCCAAGCCGGTCGTCGACCTGCTCTTCCCGCCCGGTGCCCAGTCGCGGGTGCCGATCGTGGCCGTCACCGGCACGAACGGCAAGACAACGACCTCCCGCATGCTGGCCCACATCATGAAGGGCCTGGGTCGCAAGGTCGGCATGACCTCCACCGACGGCATCGTCATCGACGAACGCCTCGTCATCAAGGCCGACGCCTCTGGCCCGCGCTCGGCGCGGATGGTGCTGCAAAACCCGCGCGTCGACTTCGCGGTCATGGAGGTCGCCCGCGGTGGGATCCTGCGCGAGGGCCTCGGCTACGACCGCAACGACATCGCGGTCGTCACCAACATCCAGGCCGACCACCTCGGCATGCGCGGCGTCGACTCCCTCGAAGACCTCGCCAACGTCAAAGCCGTTGTCGTAGAAGCGGTTCCGCGCCACGGGTTCGCGGTGCTCAACGCCGATGACCCGCTGGTGCGGCAGATGCGCCGCCGGTGCAGCGGCACCATCGTGTGGTTCTCGATGGAGGCGCCCGGGTCGCCGGTGCGCGACTTCATCGAGGAGCGTTGCCGCCGCGGTGCGCGTGCGGTGGTGCTGGAGCCGTCCGAGCGCGGCGAGATGATCGTGCTGAAGCAGGGCCGCCGATCGATGCCCCTGGCGTGGACCCACCTGTTGCCGTCCACCTTCGGCGGCGCAGCCCGGATGAACGTCGCGAACGCCCTGGCCGCGGCCGGTGCTGCCTTCGCTGCGGGTGCACCGTTGCACGACATCCGACAGGGTCTGCGCACGTTCACCACGTCGTACTACCTCTCCCCCGGACGCCTCAACCTCGTCGAGCTCAACAACGCCGAGGTCTTCGTCGACTACTGCCACAACCCGCCCGGCATGGAGAAGCTCGGCGAGTTCGTCGAGGCATACGTCACGCAGCGTCAGGGCGCGACCGAGCAGCGCATCTCGCGCATCGGCATGATCGGTGCCGCCGGTGACCGCCGCGACGAAGACATCCGCGAACTCGCCCGCATCGCCGCCCAGCACTTCGACGTGTTGATCATGCGCGAGGACGAGAACCTGCGGCGGCGTGCGCCCGGGGAGGCCGCGGCGCTGTTGGTCGAGGGTGCCAAGGAGGCCCAAGCAGCCGGAGCACGTCTGCGCCAGATCGAGGTCGTGCTCGGTGAGTTGGACGCCGTGCGTCACGCCGTACTGCGTGCCAACCCCGGTGATGTGGTCGTCCTGTGCGTTGATCAGCACGCGAAGGTGCTCACCGAGCTCGAGGAGTTCAGCCGCACCGCCCAAGCGGGTGCGCGATTCAGCGACGAGCAGCCCGGCGACCCCGACCTCGACCCGCAGGAGTTGGCAGCGGAGGCCGAGTCGGCGATGGAAGCGGACGAGCGCGAACTGCGCGAGGCCCTCGAACGTCCGGAGGAGTAGACCGCCCCGCCGGTGGTTGGGACCTCTTGACCACCGGCGGTTGAACCCTCGTGAGGAAGGAGCGCGGTAACGGAACCCGGCTCAGCCGAGTTCGTCGGTGAACCGAGTCAGCGATCGCCGGTACCGCTCGATATCCCCGTGGGTCGACTGCGCCACGAGGAAACGCGCGAGATCGCCTGCGGCCACGGCGTGCTCCCCCATGTCGTTCAGGGTCAGCGCCCGGAAGATCGCGATGGCGTCGTTGTCTGGCCAGGCGGCCCGCAAGTCGTCCAGGATCTGCAGCGACTCCTCGTACCGGCCGAGGTGACGCAAGGTGGACGCCTTCTGGATGAGGGCACGACGGCGGAAGGGTTCGCGCAGGCCGGCGGCCAGCGCCTCGTCATAGGCCTCGACGGCGGGTTCTTCGTCGCCGGCACTGTCGAAGGTGCCGGCGTATTCGTAGAGCACCCGGGCGTCCGACGGAAATTCAGCGCGCAGGCGGGTGGCTTCGTGAATGCGCTCCTGTGCATCGTCCATCTCCCACAGCGCGGTGATGCGGTCTTCGGCCTCGTGTTCGCCGCGGGCACGAATCGCCTTGCGGCGCACCGTCTCCTCGTCGTCCTCCGTGGCCCCCTGCTGCAACAACCAATCGTGCAGAAGTGCTCGATCGGCGTGGGTCATGAGCGGCAGCACGTCACCGTCGTGGGCATCGGCGATGAGCGCCTGGAGGCCATCGAGTTCGGTCGGCGAACTCGACACGGCCGTGGCGCCGACTCTCGTCAGGCCCTCCACGAACTTGGCTTCGAGGTCTTCCATCGAACGCTCGCGCAGGTATTTCGCCTTGTGCTGGATGTGCACGCGGTCTGCGTCCAGTCCGGCCATCTCGCCGAGGTTGCGCAGAATATCGTCGGTGCGGTCGCCACCGGTGCCGAGGCCCAGCACGACATTCGAGCCTGGCTCGCAGAGGCCGCGCGCCACGCGCAGCAGCGCCTCGAGGCCGCCCTCGTTGTGTGCCATGTCGAGAATCACCGTCACGTTGCCGCCATCGGCCAGCGGCAGCGAGTACATGTTCATCCGGCCGGCATTGTGGGCGGCGTCCGGCGCGAACGTGCGCAAGCCCTCGACGACCGACTCGGTCGGTAGGCCCGATGCCAGGCCCGCAGCCGCGCCCGCGAGTGCGTTGGCGAGGTTGTGCAGGGAGAGCCCACAGATGGTCATCGGGACGTCGAGCACCGACACGAGGGTCTGCGGGGGCTGATGCGGCATGAGCACGACGATCTCGCCGTCGATGACGGTGATGCCGCGTCCGCCTGCTTCGCGCGATTCGCGCAGTGACGGTGACTCGGGGTCGAGGGAGAAACACCACACCGGTGCGCTGGCGGTCGAGCGCATGGCCCACACGCGCGGGTCGTCGCCGTTCAGCACCACCCAGCCGGTCGGCTTGGTGACCTTGGTGATGATCGCCTTCACCTCGGCCAGCTGGTCGACGGTGTCGATGCCGTTCTGCCCGAGGTGATCGGCACTGACATTGGTCACGACACTCACGTCGTTGTA
Source organism: Yimella sp. cx-51 (assembly GCF_017654605.1). Classification (GTDB taxonomy): domain Bacteria; phylum Actinomycetota; class Actinomycetes; order Actinomycetales; family Dermatophilaceae; genus Yimella. The sequence goes on along the minus strand of NZ_CP072113.1, from coordinate 1,510,293 downwards.
GGCCGTGCCGAGACCTTTCAGCAGCATGCCGCCGCGCGCTGTCTCCAGCACGGCAAACTCGACCGTCTTGTCCTGCAACGCAGTTCGCGCGCCAGCCGGACCCGAGTAGTCGCCCGGCTCGACGACCTCCCCTTGCACGAGTACGCCATCGGTGGAGCTCCATCCGCATCGCAGCCCGGCCGTCATGGCGAGATGGGCGATGAGCCTGGTCGTGGTGGTCTTGCCGTTGGTGCCGGTCACGGCGACGATCGGCACCTTCGGACGCAACGGACGCAGCGTTTCGCCGCGTGGTGCGTCGGCAAGGGCGGTGACAGCTGACGCAATGGCGGACTTCGCCGGGGTGCCGTCCAGCATGGCCGGAAGCGTGATCGCCAGGGCGTCGGCGAGGGCTTGCACCCGGCCGCGGTAGCGCAGCACGAAGGCCACGACGATACCGTGCTCGGCGACGGGGCGGGTGCGTACGCCCAGGCGTGCGGTGCCGACCTCCAGCGCGAGCAGGCGCACCAGCCGTTCGACGAGCGATACGACGTACTGACGGCGTTCGGCCGAACCGGGCTCGCCCGCGGACCGGCGGCGCAGGCTCAGCTGCGATCCGATGCGTTGCAGGACCTCGGTGTCGGCCTCGAAGTAGCCCGGCAGTTCCAGCGCGATCTTGCCTGCCGGTCGCGGGAAGTAGAGGTTGGGGCCTTCGAGCACCCGCACCTCGGTGATCTCTACGGCCGGCTGCACGGGAGCGTTCATGCCGGCAACTCTAGGACCTGCAGCACCGATTCGCCGTCCGCGCGCGCGTGAACCAGCGACCTACTGACCCATCGCGTGGACGCCGCCGTCGACGTGCAGGATCTCGCCCGTCGTCGCGGGGAACCAGTCGGAGAAGAGCGCCACGCAGGCCTTCGCAGCCGGTTCCGGATCGCGGACGTCCCAGCCCAGGGGTGCGCGTTCGTTCCAGGTGTTCTCGAAGGTCTCGAAGCCCGGGATCGACTTGGCCGCGGTGGTGCGGATCGGACCGGCCGACACCAGGTTGCACCGGATGTTGCGCGAGCCAAGATCACGGGCCAGGTAGCGGTTGGTCGACTCGAACGCTGCCTTGGCCACACCCATCCAGTCGTAGACCGGCCAGGCGAATTTCGCGTCGAAGGTCAGGCCGACCACCGAGCCGCCGTCCGGCATCAGGTCGGCGGTCGCCGCCGCGAGGGCCTTCAGTGAGTAGGCCGAGACGTGCACCGCCGTGGCGACGTCGTCCCACTGTCCTTCCATGAAGTTGAACGCACCGGGCGGCGCGAAACCGATGGAGTGCAGCACGCCGTCCAGCCCGTCGACGTGTTCTTTGAGGCGGTCGCCCAAAGTGTCGAGGTGGTCGGTGTCGGTGACGTCGAGCTCGATCACCTCAGGGGTGGTCGGCAGCCGCTTGGCGATCGTGGAGGTGATCTTCATCGTCCGGCCGAAGCTGGTGAGGACGACGGTCGCGCCCTCTTCCTGCGCCAGCTTGGCGACGTGGAAGGCGATGGAGGAGTCCATCAGGACGCCGGTGATCAGCAGCTTCTTTCCTTCGAGAATGCCCATGTCTTCGTCTCTCTTCGTCTGTGATGGATCGATCGGCGGGCTCAGTGGCCCATGCCCAGGCCGCCGTCGACCGGGATGACCGCGCCGCTGATGTATCCGGCTTCGTCACTGGCCAGGAAGCGCACCACCTTGGCGACCTCCTCCGGCTGGGCGAAGCGCCCGGCCGGGATGGCCGCCAGGTAGGTGTCCTGCTGGGCCTGCGGGAGGGCCTTGGTCATGTCGGTGTCGATGAAGCCCGGAGCGACGACATTGGCGGTGATGTTCCGCTTACCGAGTTCGCGGGTGATGGAGCGGGCGAGTCCGACCAGACCGGCCTTGCTGGCCGCGTAGTTCGCCTGCCCCGGACCGCCGTACAGGCCCACCACGCTGGAGATGAACACGATGCGGCCGCGCTTGAGCTTGAGCATGCCCTTGCTGGCCCGGCGGGCGCAGCGGAAGGCGCCTGCGAGGTTGGTGTCGACCACCTGGTCGAACTCCTCGTCGCTCATCCGCATCAGCAGGGTGTCCTTGGTGATGCCGGCGTTGGCGATCACGATCTCGATCGGGCCACCGAGTTGCTCCTCGGCCTCGGTGAAAGCTGCGTCGACACTCGCGGAGTCGGTCACGTCAGCCGCGATCGCGACCGCGCCCTCGGGTCCGGAGCCGTCACGCGAGGTGATGGCCACCTTGTCGCCGGCGTCGAGGAAGGCCTGCGCGATGGCGGCACCGATGCCGCGGTTTCCACCGGTGACCAGGACGTTGCGGGGCTGGGGCATGAACTCTCCTTGAAGTGGGCTCTGCCGACCGTATCCACTACTTTTCGGTAAGCCCGAACCATTGCGACCGGATCCGCAGCGTCGGTGACACAGGTCACGGACGTATCGTGGAGGTCATGGCACGTCGCAACGCTCCGCAGGACGAGGTTCCCTCGGCGACGAACCTGCCTTCGGCCCCCAAGGACGACCGCGACAACCGGATGCGCAACTACCTGATCTCCATGGGTATTCGCACGCTCTGTTTCGTGCTCGCGGTGTTGCTCACCGGTTGGGCACGGTGGGTCTGCGTCGCGGGGGCCGTCCTTCTCCCCTATTTCGCGGTGGTGCTGGCGAACGCAACCAACCAGCGCCGAATCGACGTGCTCGGCACCGTGCGTCCGAGTGACCCGATCACCCACCTGGACGCCGGGAAGAAGCCGTGACCGAGCTGCGCTGCAGCGCCAAGGCGTGCTCGCGGGAGGCATCGTGGGGCATCCGGTGGCGCAACCCCAAGATCCACGACGAGGACCGCCGCAAGGTGTGGCTCGCCTGCGACGAGCACCGGGTCACGTTGAATGAATTCCTCAGCCTTCGCAGTTTTCCGATGGACGTCGTGCCGGTCGCCGACCTCGACTGAGTGTTCTTGCCCTCGGGGCCGTCGACATTGGCTTGCTCGGTCAGCCGCCGATGGCTGACATCGGCCGGTCTGGCTGGACGAAGTCGGGCGTGCCGATGCCGTGGCCGCGGGCCTTGCCCCACATGTTGAGTCGGATCAGGTCGACCAGTTGCTCGTCCGAGGCACCGTCACGCATCGGCCCACGTAGGTCGTTCTCCGAGCGGGCGAAGAGACAGTTGCGCACCTGGCCGTCGGCGGTGAGCCGCACCCGATCGCATGCCCCGCAGAACGGCGCCGTTACGCTGGCGATGACGCCGACCTTGTGCGGACCGCCATTGACGTAGAAGGTCTCCGCGGGCGCAGACCCACGGTTCTCCACCGTGCTGAGCGAGAAGCGGGCGCCGAGCGAGTCGAGGATCTCCTGCCGGCTCAGCATGGTGGCGCGGCTCCACTCGTGCTGGGCGTCCAGCGGCATCTGCTCGATGAAGCGCAGTTCGTAGCCGCGGTCGAGGCACCACGCCAACAGGTCGGCCGGGTCTTCGCCAGGCATGGCGACCGCGTTGACCTTCACCGGAGCCAGGCCGGCATCGGTAGCGGCCTTCAGGCCACGCTCCACATCGGCAAACCGGTCGCGGCGGGTCAACTGCAGAAAGCGTTCGGAGGAGACGGTGTCGAGCGAGACGTTGATGCGCGACAGTCCGGCGTCCGCGAGCGGCTGCGCCAAGCGGTCGAGACCGATCCCGTTGGTGGTCAACGCGATTCGCGGAGCATTGGGGAGTTCGCTGAACCGTCGGACGAGGTCGACCAGCGATCGGCGCAGCAGTGGCTCGCCACCGGTCAGCCGCAGCTGGGTGATGCCGAGCTGCACGAAGAGCCCGATCAGGCGCACCATCTCGTCGTCGCTGAGCATCTCCGGCTTGCTCATCCACGGCAGGCCTTCGGCCGGCATGCAATAGGTGCAGCGCAGGTTGCACCGGTCGGTCACCGAGACCCGCAGATCCGTGGCGACACGACCGAAGGTGTCGACCAAGGGGCCGGAGGACGGATGAGCGGACATGCTCTCCATGCTAGGTCAGATCGTGGCGCATGCCGCCCGGGCCGCTGCCAGGCGCGACGAGTACGGTTCCAGGTGTGTTCCGCCTGCTCCTGACCCGCCGCTGGGTGGGCTGGATGCTCGTGGCGCTGCTCGCCGCGACCGCGTGCGTCTTCCTGGGCCGCTGGCAGTACCACCGGTACGAGCACAAGATCACCGCCGAAAAGCACCTCGAAGCCAACTACAACGGCGCCCCGGTCGATATCGCCTCGGCCCAGCCGAATGCGCTCGTGCCCCCTGACGCTGAGCAACAGTGGCGTCAGGTGCGGCTCACGGGCACCTATCTCGACAGCAATCGCGTGCTCATCCGTAACCGTCCGTTGGCCAAGAGCTACGGCTACGAGGTAGTGGTGCCGCTGCGCACGACCGGCGGCGAGGTGGTCTTCGTCGACCGCGGGTGGATACCGAACGGCCGCACCGCTGCTGCACCTGACAGCGTGCCGCCGACTCCTACTGGCCCCGTGACGGTGATCGGATGGCTACGCGCCGGTGAGCCCGACCTGAAGCGCGCCGACGTGCCGGGTCAGGCCGCATCGATCAATGTCGGCCTCCTGCGCGAACTCACCGCCCAACCACAGGCCCGCAACGCGTACGTGCTCATGCGCAGCGAGAACGCGGCGAACCTCCCCAAGGTCGCACCCGCCGCGCTGCCCAAGCCCGATCCGGGCGGATACGCCTGGATCAACTTCAGTTACGCCGTCCAGTGGTGGATCGGAGCGGCGGGCGTGCTCGCCTTCTTCCTGTTGCGCGCGCGCCGTGAACATCTGGACGCCACGCAGGAACCACGCCCGTCGGTGCCGAAGCAGAAGAAGGAGAAAGTGCGGATCTGGGACGAGGAGGACGACTGATCACCGCCCGCACGGCCTGTGAAGCGCACGGCTGGGCAGCATCAGGCCATGGACGTCCGTGACCTGATGACCGTCGATCTCGCTGCCAATCTGGGCAGCGGCACCCTCTGCGCCTGGAGCCCCGCCCCGTTCGAACTGCTCGGACTCCCCCGTTCGGCACGACCGGCGATCAGTGCCGCTCTACTCGCATCCGGCGCCGTGCACGCCGCCACCCTCGCCACTTCACATTCGCGCGGCCTGACGATCGGATCAGCCGCCGCAATCAACGCCGGTTGGGTGATGGCGGGTCTGTCAGCACGGGATCTGCCGCTGCGTCCGTGGCAGCGTGGCGTGCTCGGTGTCATCGCGGCGTACGACGTGGCGATGGCGGCCGGGAAGTTCTCAGCCGGGCGCCGCCGAGGTCAGACCGTGAGCGGCCCGTCCGAGAACTGAGTGCGGTAGAGGTCGGCGTACGCGCCCTCCGCCGTCAGGAGTTCTTCGTGCGTGCCCCGCTCGACGATGCGCCCGTTGTCCACCACCAGGATCTGATCGGCGCGGCGGATCGTGGAGAGGCGGTGGGCGATGACGATCGCGGTGCGGCCCTCCAGCGCGTTGTCGAGCGCGCGCTGCACCAGCACCTCACTCTCGCTGTCGAGGTGGGCGGTGGCCTCGTCGAGGATCACGACCGACGGCGCCTTGAGCAGCAGCCGGGCGATGGCCAGGCGTTGCTTCTCGCCGCCGGAGAGCCGGTGACCACGATCGCCGACCACGGTGTCGAGTCCGTGGGGTAGCCGCTCGATGAGCGCCCAGACATTCGCCGCCCGCAACGCGGCTTCCATCTGCGCTGCGGTGGCGTCGGGCTTGGCGTAGAGCAGGTTGTCGCGGATCGAGGAGTGGAACATGTGCGCCTCCTGCGTCACCACGCCCACCCGCTCACGCAACGAGTCGAAGGACACCTCGCGCAGGTCTCCACCGCCGATGCGCACCGCACCGCCGGTCGGGTCGTAGAGCCGAGCCACCAGGCCGGTGATGGTTGTCTTGCCGGCCCCGGACGGTCCGACGAGCGCCACCACCTGTCCGGCCTCCGCGCGGAATGACACGTCGCGCAGCACCTGCGAGCTGTCGCCCTTGTCGACGCCGGTCACCTCCAACGAGTCGAGGGACACCTGATCGGCGGTCGGATAGGCGAAAGTGACGCCTTCGAGTTCGACGTCGAGGGCACCCTGACCGAGAGCACGCGGATGCTCCGCCTCCTTGACCAACGGCTCGAGATCGAGGATCTCGAAGACCCGCTCGAATGACACCAGAGCGGTCATGACGTCGATCCGGACGTTGGAGAGTGCGGTGAGCGGTGCGTAGAGGCGTCCGAGCAGGGCAGCCAAGGCCAGCAGCGTGCCGATGGTGAGGCTGCCGTCGACCGCCATGACGCCGCCGATTCCGTAGACCATCGCGGTGGCCAGTGACGCGAGCAGGGTGAGGCCGACCATGAAGATCGCGCGCTGGACGGCGATGCTCACGCCGATGTCACGCACCTTCGCGGCGCGCTCGGAGTACTCCTCGTCCTCCTGCACCGGACGCCCGAAGAGCTTCACGAGCAACGCTCCGGCGACGTTGAACCGCTCGGTCATGCGGGTGCCGAGATCGGCGTTCTCAGTCATCTGGGCGCGGGTGAGTCCGGCTAGGCGGCGTCCCATGATGCGGGTGGGGATCAGGAAGAAGGGCACCAGGACGAGGGCGCCGAGGGTCAGCTGCCACGACAGGGTCGCCATGGCGATGATGATCACCACGAGGCTGACGGCGTTGGAGACGACATTCGACATCACCGACGTGAATGCGCCCTGCGCACCGATGACGTCGGAGTTGAGACGGGTCACCAAAGCGCCGGTCTGGGCCCGGGTGAAGAAGGCGATCGGTTGGCGCAGCACGTGGCCGAACACTTGCCGCCGCAGGTCGTAGATGAGCCCCTCACCGAGCCGGGCCGACATCCATCGCTGCACCACGCCCATGACGGCGCCGACCAGCGCCACGACCGCTACGCCGACACCGAGCCAGATGATGAGTGGCTTGTCCTGCTGCACCACACCGCGGTCGATGATTTCCTTCAGCAGCAGCGGGGTGGCGATCACCAGCAGCGCGTCGATCACCACGAGCACGAGGAACCACGCGATGGTGCGCTTGTAGGGAGTGGCGTACGACAGCACCCGGCGTCCGGTGCCAGGCTTGAGTTTGGCGCTCTTGACCGAAGAATCCTTGGTCATCGAGTGCATGACCTGCCAGTTGCCCATCGACATGCTTGGGGTTCGTCTCCTCGTTGCGCCGGTCACCGTGGTGGACGGGTGCGCACCTGCGCGAATGCCCGACCTCTGGGTGGCAACCGCGGTGACGACGCATTTATGCCGGTATCAGGCGAGCGTCACCAGATCGAGGTAGTCGGGACCCCACAGGTCTTCGACGCCGTCGGGCAGCAGCAACACGCGCTCGGGCTCAAGCGCAGCCACCGCACCCTCGTCGTGGGTGACGAGGACGACGGCGCCTTCGTAGCCGTTCAGTGCGCCGAGGATCTCGGCCCGGGACGCCGGGTCGAGGTTGTTGGTGGGTTCGTCGAGCAGCAGGACGTTGGCCGCCGAGACGACGAGCATCGCCAACGACAGACGCGTCTTCTCACCGCCGGAGAGCACCCCGGCCGGCTTGTCGACGTCGTCGCCACTGAACAGGAACGAACCCAGCACCTTGCGTACCTCGGTCTCCCCGAGGTCGGGTGCAGCCGACTTCATGTTGGCCAGCACACTGCGGTCGACATCGAGGTTCTCGTGTTCCTGCGCGTAGTAGCCGAGTTTCAACCCGTGGCCCGGCTGCACCTCACCGGTGTCCGGCTGGTCGACGCCCGACAGCAGTCGCAGCAGGGTGGTCTTGCCCGCGCCGTTGAGACCGAGCACGACCACCTTGCTGCCACGGTCGATGGCGAGATCGACGTCGGTGAAGATCTCCAGTGACCCGTACGAGCGCGACAGACCCTCAGCGCGCAACGGTGTCTTGCCGCACGGAGCAGGCGTCGGGAAGCGCAGCTTGGCGACCTTGTCCTGCTGTCTGGTGCCCTCCACCCCGGCCAACAGCTTCTCGGCGCGCTTGGCCATGTTCTGCGCGGCGGTCGCCTTCGTCGCCTTGGCGCGCATCTTGTCGGCCTGCGACAACAGCGCAGCGGCCTTCTTCTGGGCGTTCGCCATCTCCCGCTTGCGACGCTTCTCGTCCGTCTCGCGCTGTTGCAGGTAGGGCTTCCACCCGACGTTGTAGATGTCGAGTTCGGCGCGGTTGGCGTCGAGGTGGAACACCCGGGTCACGACGGTGTCGAGCATCTCGACGTCGTGGCTGATGATGATGAGCCCGCCCTTGTAGGCCTTGAGGTAGTCACGTAGCCAGAGGATCGAATCGGCGTCCAAGTGGTTGGTCGGCTCGTCGAGCAAGAGGGTCTGCGCGCCGCTGAACAGGATGCGTGACAGCTCCACGCGGCGTCGCTGACCACCGGACAGCGTGCGCAGCGGCTGGTTGAGCACCCGCTCGGGCAGCCCCAGGCTGGAGGCGATCGAGGCGGCTTCGGACTCGGCGGCGTACCCGCCCTGCGCGGTGAACTCGGCGTCGAGCCGGCTGTAACGGCGCATGGCCTTCTCGCGCTTCTCCTCGTCCTCCTCGCCCATCGCATCCTCGGCGGTGCGCAGGTCACGAAGGATCGTGTCGAGGCCCCGTGCCGACAGGATGCGATCACGGGCCAGCATGTCGAGGTCGCCGGTGCGTGGATCCTGCGGCAGATATCCGACCTCACCGGCGGTCGTGACCGTGCCTGCGGCTGGAATCCCTTGTCCGGCAAGCACCTTGGTGAGCGTGGTCTTACCGGCTCCGTTGCGTCCGACCAGCCCCACCCGGTCTCCTGGGGCGACCCGGAAGGTGGCGTCCTCCACGAGCAGGCGGGAGCCGGCACGCAGTTCGATGCCCTGTGCGGTGATCATTCGGTGGTCCTCCGGGACGACGCATACACCGGCGCGCGGCAGCTTCCGACGCGGTGCGTAAGTTCGGTTGGCGCACATCCGGTGCTCGGCATGCGCAACTGGATAGTCTACGGGGCGGTACTACGTGCGGCGACCAGCCGCCGATCGACGCGGAGGTCCACGTGACGTTCAACGACAACGCTCAGCTCGACACCTCGCAGGTGGAGAGTGGCGGCTCAGGTGGGGGCGGTATGGCGCCCGGTGGCGTCGCGGTAGGTGGCGTCGGTGGCCTGATCCTCATGATCATCATGGTGCTGCTCAACGGTCTCGGCGGTGGTGGCGGTGGAGGCACCGGCGGCGGTGGCGCGAGCCCGTGGGACATGAACACCTCCAACATCTCCGGCAGCAACTCATCGGTCGACGAGTCGATCAGCCAGTGCAAGACCGGCGCCGACGCCAACCGCGACGACACCTGCCGCGTCGTGGGCACCGTCAACAGCGTGCAGGCGTTCTGGACCGATTACATGAAGAAGGCCGGGCGCACGTACGAACCGGCCAAGACCGTCCTCTACAGCGGCGCCACGCAGACGGCGTGCGGCACCGGCAGCTCGGCGATGGGCCCCTTCTACTGCCCGCTGGACAAGAAGGTCTATATCGACGTGAGCTTCTTCAAGGAACTCAGCACGAAGTACGGCGCCGACGGTGGACCGCTGGCCCAGGAATACGTCGTCGCCCACGAGTACGGTCACCACGTGCAGAACCTCCTGGGTGTGCTCGGCAGGGCGCAGCAGGATCCGCAGGGTCGCAACAGCGGAGCCGTCCGCGTTGAGCTCATGGCCGACTGCTTCGGAGGCATGTGGGTGCACCACGCCACCACCACCAAGGACGCCAACGGCACCACCCTGATGCAGCCGATCACCGAAGCCGACATCAAGTCGGGCCTGTCGGCAGCTGCCGCCGTCGGTGACGACCGCATCCAGGAGAAGGCCCAGGGACGGGTGACGCCGGAGAACTGGACGCACGGTTCGGCCGCGGCCCGCCAGAAGTGGTTCACCACCGGTTACCAGGACGGCGACATCAACAAGTGCGACACCTTCGCCGTGCAATCCGTGGAATGAGCTGAACCCACCAATGAGGCGGGCCACCGGACGAATCCGGTGGCCCGCCTCGTTGGTTACGTTCTGAGGTCGGTGCTCGATCGAGGGATCAGACGTTGAAACCGAGCGCCCGCAACTGCTCGCGGCCGTCGTCGGTGATCTTGTCCGGGCCCCACGGCGGCATCCAGACCCAGTTGATCCGGGCGGTGTTGACCAGGCCCTCCAGCGCGGAATGGGTCTGGTCCTCGATCACGTCGGTCAACGGGCAGGCTGCCGAGGTGAGGGTCATGTCGATGACGGCGTTGTTGTCGCCGTCGACGGTGATGCCGTAGACCAGACCGAGGTCGACGACGTTGATACCGAGCTCGGGGTCGACGACATCACGCATCGCCTCCTCGACGTCAGCCACGTTGGGTGGGGTCTGCACGTCACTCATTGGCTCGCTCCTTCAGAAATAGTGGAAATGTCGGCGCCGGCCCGTGCCAGCGCGTCGGTGTAGGCGGCCCACGACAGCAGAGCGCACTTGACCCGGGCGGGGTACTTCGACACCCCGGCCAGCGCCACGCCGTCGCCGATGAGCTCCTCGTCGCCGGCGTCCTGGCCGCGACTGGTGAGCATCGCCCGCATCGCTGTGTAGGTGGCGAGGCTCTCCCCCACCGTGTGACCGATGGTCTCCTCGGCCAGGATCGACGCCGAAGCCACCGAGATCGAGCAGCCGATGGAGTCGTAGGAGACATCGGCAACCCGGGCGTCCGCACCCTCACCCTCGAGGTGAACTCGAAGGGTGATCTCGTCACCGCACGAGGTGTTGACGTGGTACGTCTGCGCGTCGAACGGCGCCCGCAGACCCGCGTGCTGCGGCTGCTTGGAGTGGTCGAGGATCAACTGCTGGTAGAGGTCCATCAGGACGCCTCCGGCACGTCGAGGCCGAAGACCGCAGGCACCTTGTCGAGTGCGTCGAGGAAGACAGCGACCTCGTCGACGGTGTTGTAGACACCGAAGCTGACCCGGGTCGAGGCCGGCACTCGCAGGGAGCGGTGCAAAGGCCATGCGCAGTGATGACCGGTGCGTACCGCGACACCCGAGTCGTCCAAGATCTGACCGACGTCGTGCGGATGCACTCCGTCGACCACAAAGGCGACCGATCCGGTGCGCACGGCGACATCGGTGGGGCCGAGCACCCGCACCCATGGCCGCTGCGCGAGGCCGTCGAGGGTGGCCTGCACCAGCGTGCGGTCGTGTTCGGCCACGACGTCCATGCCGATGTCGCAGAGGTAGTCACATGCCACCCCGAGGCCGACCGCCTGGGCGGCCATCGGCACGCCCGCCTCGAACCGCTGCGGCGGGGCCGCGTACGTCGAGTGGTCCATGTGGACGGTCTCGATCATCGATCCGCCGGTGATGAACGGTGGCATCGCAGCGAGGAGTTCGGCCCTGCCCCACAACACGCCGATGCCCATCGGGCCGAGCATCTTGTGACCGCTGAAGGCGAGGAAGTCGACTCCGAGAGACACGACGTCGACCCGCAGGTGCGGCACCGACTGGCACGCGTCGAGCACGACGAGCGCGCCCACCGCGTGGGCCCGATCGGTCAGCTCACGCACCGGGTTGATCGTGCCGAGCACGTTCGAGACGTGCGTGAAGGCGACGACCTTGGTGCGCTCGGTGAGCAGTTCGTCCAACTGCGACAGGTCGAGCAGACCATCGGCCGTCATCGGGATCCACCGCAGGGTGGCACCGGCGCGGCGGGTGAGCTCCTGCCACGGCACGAGATTGGCGTGATGCTCCATCTCGGTCACCAGCACCTCGTCCCCCGGGCCGAGCGCAAAGCGCTCACTGCCCGGGATGACGGGGTGTGGAGAGGTGGCGAAGGCGTTGGTCACCAGGTTGATCGACTCGGTGGCGTTCTTGGTGAACACCACCTCCTGCGAGGAGGCACCGATGAAGGCCGCGACCTTCGTCCGTGCCTGCTCGAAGGCGTCGGTGGCCTCTTCGGCCAACTGGTGGGCTCCCCGGTGGACGGCGGAGTTCTGCTGCTCGTAGTAGCTGCGCTCGGCGTCCAACACCGTGATGGGCTTCTGCGACGTCGCACCGGAGTCGAGGTAGACCAGCGGCCGGTCGTCCCGCACGGTGCGGCGCAGCAGCGGGAAGTCCTCCCGCAGCCGCTGCACGTCGAAAGAAGTCATCCCGGTCAGGCCTGCGCTGTCGTCAGGTAGCGGTCGTAGCCCTCGGCCTCGAGGCGGTCGGCCAGCTCGGGGCCGCCCTGCTCGGCGACCTTGCCGTCGATGAAGACGTGCACGAAGTCGGGCTTGATGTAGTTGAGGATGCGGGTGTAGTGGGTGATGAGCAGCACGCCCACATCGGTCTTCTCCTTGGCGCGGTTGACGCCTTCGGAGACGACGCGCAGCGCGTCGACGTCCAGACCGGAGTCGGTCTCGTCGAGGATCGCGATCTTGGGCTGGAGGAGCTCCATCTGCAGGATCTCGTGACGCTTCTTCTCACCACCGGAGAAGCCTTCGTTCACGTTGCGCTCGGCGAAGGCGGAGTCCATGCGGAGGTCTTCCATCGCGCCCTTGACGTCCTTGACCCAGGTGCGCAGCTTCGGTGCTTCGCCGTCGATGGCCGTCTTGGCGGTGCGCAGGAAGTTGGACACGGTGACACCGGGCACCTCGACGGGGTACTGCATGGCGAGGAAGACGCCGGCGCGGGCGCGCTCGTCGATGTCCATCTCCAGGACGTCCTCACCGTCCAGCAGCACCTCACCGGAGGTGATGGTGTACTTCGGGTGGCCGGCGATCGAGTAGGCCAGCGTCGACTTGCCCGAGCCGTTGGGGCCCATGATCGCGTGCGTTTCACCGGACTTGATGGTGAGGTTCACGCCCTTGAGGATTTCCTTGGGGCCCTGTTCGGTCTCGACCGAGACGTGCAGGTCCTTGATCTCCAGAGTCGTCATGTCAGTTCTCTCTTCTTTCCAAAAGTCATTCGGTGACGGCGACCAGGACGTCGGTGCCGTCGATCTTCACGGTGTGCACCGCCACGGGAACCGTGGCGGGAAGGGAGGTGGGCTCGCCGGTGCGCAGGTCGAAGCGCGAGCCGTGCAGCCAGCACTCGATGCTGCAGTCGTCCACCTCTCCCTCGGACAGCGACACGTTCGCGTGGGTGCAGGTGTCGTCGATCGCGTGCACCTCGCCCTTGCTGTCGCGCACGATGGAGATACGGCGGCCGTCGATCTCGGCGACCACCGCTCCCATCTGCGGCAACTGGTCGAGCGAGCAGATGCGGACGAACTCACTCACTGGCCGGTCGCCTCCAGTTCGTCCTCGATCGCCGCCATGAGGCTCTCGACGACCTCGGGGATGCCGATCTTGGCGATGATGTCGGCGAAGAAGCCGCGCACCACCAGCCGGCGGGCCTCCTCCTCGGGAATGCCACGAGCCTGCAGGTAGAACAGCTGCTCGTCGTCGAAGCGGCCGGTCGAGGAGGCGTGGCCGGCTCCTTCGATCTCACCGGTCTCGATCTCCAGGTTGGGCACGGAGTCGGCGCGGGCGCCGTCGGTGAGCACCAGGTTGCGGTTGAGCTCGTAGGTCTCGATGCCTTCGGCCTCGGCGCGGATCAGCACATCGCCCACCCACACGGTGTGGGCGGTGTCGCCCTGCAGCGCACCCTTGTAGGTGACCAGCGACTGGCACCGGGGAGCGTTGTGGTCGACGAACGAGCGGTGCTCGAGGTGCTGACCGGCGTCGGCGAAGTAGACACCGAGCATGGTGGCGTCGCCACCGGGACCGGCGTACTTGACGTTTGAGTTGAGGCGCACCACGGAGCCACCGAGGGTGACCGCGATGTGCTTGTACGTGGCGTCGCGACCCACGAGCGCGTCGGTCTGACCGAGGTGGTTGGCGTCGTCGTCCCAGCGCTGGATCGTCACGACGGTCAGCTGCGCACCATCACCCACCACGATCTCGACGTTGGCGACTGTGTCGGCACTGCCGGTGTGCTCGATCAGCACGACACCCTTGCTGTGGGTGCCGGTCTCGACGACCAGGTGACCGTTGACACGACGCCCGGCACCATTGCCGTGCAGGGTGATTCGCACCGGCTCGGCGAGTTCGGCGTTGGCCGCGATCTTCACGTGGGTCGCGTCAGCGGTGTTGGCCGAAGCCACCACGGCAGCGCGGTCGGCAGGCGTCAGCACGGTGCCCCGCGGCGCCTGGCCGACGGCCAGCGAACCGACCTCGACCTGCTCGGGAGCCTTGACCGTCAACTCGAGCGCACCGTCGTCCGACGGCTTGTCCGACAGCAGCGCGGTGAGCTTGTCGACGGGGGTGAACCGCCATTCCTCCTCCCGGCCGTGGGGCACCGGGAAGTCGGCGACGTCGAAAGACATCTTGCGCTCGGCGCGCGACTGGTCGGGAATGAAGGCGGCGGCCGGGTCGACGTGACCCGCGGCCTGGTTGCGCTCGGGAGTGATGAGCGTCATGCGTCTGTTGTTCCTTCCTCTGGGCTGTCAGCTGGTCGTCGCAGTGGACGAATCAGCCGACCGCGCCTTCCATCTGCAGTTCGATCAGGCGGTTGAGCTCGAGCGCGTACTCCATCGGCAGTTCGCGCGCGATCGGCTCGACGAAGCCGCGGACGATCATCGCCATGGCCTCCTCTTCCGAGAGTCCGCGCGAACGCAGGTAGAACAGCTGGTCCTCGCTCACCTTGGAGACCGTTGCCTCGTGACCCATCTGCACGTCGTCCTCGCGGACGTCGACGTAGGGGTAGGTGTCGCTGCGGCTGATCTGGTCGACCAGCAGGGCGTCACACACGACGCTGCTCTTGGAGTGCTCGGCGCCTTCCAGCACCTGCACCAGACCGCGGTAGGAGGTGCGGCCACCGCCACGCGCGACCGACTTGGAGACGATCGTGGAGGAGGTGTGCGGAGCGGCGTGCACCATCTTGGCGCCGGCGTCCTGGTGCTGCCCTTCGCCCGCGAACGCGATCGAGAGGGTCTCGCCCTTGGCGTGCTCGCCCATCAGGAACACGGCCGGGTACTTCATGGTGACCTTCGAACCGATGTTGCCGTCGATCCACTCCATGGTGGCTCCCTCGGCGCAGGTGGCGCGCTTGGTGACGAGGTTGTACACGTTGTTCGACCAGTTCTGGATCGTCGTGTACCGCACGCGGGCGTTCTTCTTCACGATGATCTCGACCACTGCGGAGTGCAGCGAGTCGGACTTGTAGATCGGCGCGGTGCAGCCCTCGACATAGTGAACATAGGAGCCCTCGTCGGCGATGATCAGCGTCCGCTCGAACTGACCCATGTTCTCGGTGTTGATGCGGAAGTAGGCCTGCAACGGGATGTCGACGTGGACGCCCGGCGGCACGTAGATGAACGAGCCACCCGACCACACGGCGGTGTTCAGCGCGGCGAACTTGTTGTCACCGCTGGGGATCACCGAACCGAAGTACTCCTTGAAGAGTTCCTCGTGCTCACGCAGACCGGAGTCGGTGTCGACGAAGATGACGCCCTTCTCCTCCAGGTCTTCACGGATCTGGTGGTAGACGACCTCCGACTCGTACTGAGCCGCGACACCAGCGACGAGGCGCTGCTTCTCGGCCTCGGGGATGCCGAGACGGTCGTAGGTGTTCTTGATGTCCTCGGGCAGGTCTTCCCAGGAGGTCGCCTGCTTCTCGGTGGACTTCACGAAGTACTTGATGTTCTGGAAGTCGATGCCGGTGAGGTCGCTGCCCCACTGCGGCATGGGCTTCTTGTCGAACAACTTCAGCGCCTTCAGACGGCGCTCCTTCATCCAGGCCGGCTCGTCCTTACGGTCTGAGATGTCGATGACGACCTCGTCGGACAGACCGCGACGTGCGGTCTCGCCCGCAGTGTCACTGTCGGCCCAGCCGTACTCGTAACGGCCGATGTCCTTCAGTCCCGGGTTGAGCTCTTCGATGGTGCTCATCGCGGATCCCTTCTCTTCTCTGGGGATTGGGCAAGTTGTTGGATGGGTATGAACGTGGTGCAGACGTGATCACCGTGGGCCAGCGAGGCCAACCGTTGGACGTGTGCGCCGAGCAGTTCGGAGAAGACCTCGGCCTCGGCCTCGCAGAACTGCGGGAACTCGGCGGCGACGTGCTGCACAGGACAATGCCCCTGACACAGTTGAACGCCCGCCAGCGGTGTCCCCTTCCCGACCGGCCGCGAGGACGCTGCGTAACCCTCGTCCTGCAGCGCCTGCGCCAGCGCCTGGCTGCGGGCCTCGGGGTCGTCGCCGACCTTCTTGACCGCCGGCGCGATCCGGGCCGCGAGGTCGCGTGCGCGGTCGCGGGCGAAGGCTGCTACGGCGTCCTCACCCTGGTGGTCGCGCAGGAAACGCAATACCGAGGTGGCGAGTTCGTCGTAGTCGCCGCGCAGCGCCTTGTGACCGACTTCGGTGAGCACGTAAGCACGCGCCGGACGACCGCGCTTACGGGCGCCGGTGAGCACGTGTTCGCGTTCTTCGACCGCGCCTTCTTCGACCAATAGGTCGAGATGGCGCCGGACACCCGCGGCGGTCAGGCCCACCGCATCAGCGAGTTGCGCAGCGGTGATGGGGCCGTCCTGGCTGATCAGCGTGAGCACTCGACGACGCGTGCCGGATTCGGCACGGTCGGCCCGAGGCACAACGCGATCAGCGATAAACACAACACCAGTATGTCCTTATTCACAGTGGCGTCCCAAGCCAGGTAAACCTAAGTGTCGCCTCGTACGTAGCGCGGCGGTCGGGCATGCCCTCCGCTGCACCACGACAGCCCGGTCAGGGGCATACGGCCCCGCGACCTAGACTCACCTGTTGTGGAGTCCCCGGCGGTCGCGTTCGATCAGGTGACGCACCGGTACGGGTCGAAGGTGGCCCTGGATGCGCTCACCTTCCACGCCGACCCCGCACGCATCACCTGCGTGCTCGGCCCCAACGGCGCCGGCAAGACCACCGCGATGGAACTCGCCGAAGGCTTGAAGCGCCCGCAGGACGGCTTGGTTCGCGTGCTCGGCACCAATCCCTGGCGCTCCGACGCCGCCCATCGGGCTGCGGTCGGGGTGATGCTCCAGGACGGCGGCCCGCCGGGTGCGGTGCCGGCCAAGCGATTCCTGACCCATGTGACCGGCCTGGTCGGCGGCACGCGGCTGGAAGAACTCGCCGAGCGGCTCGATCTGCCGTCCTTCTGGAACACCCCGGTACGTCGACTCTCCGGAGGCCAACGCCAACGCGTCGCGCTCGCCGCGGCACTGATCGGCTCCCCGGATGTGGCATTCCTGGACGAGCCCACGGCCGGCCTTGATCCACACGCTCGCCTCGAAGTGTGGGACCTCATCCGCGACGAACGCGCCCGCGGATGCGCCGTCGTGGTCACCACCCACTCCTTCGAGGAGGCCGAGCGATTGGCCGATGACGTCGTGGTGATCGCCGCGGGTGCCGTCCGTGCGTCCGGCACCCTCACCGACGTGGCCGGCACGTCCGGCCTCGAAGAGACCTATTTCGCGCTGACCTCCCGCTCGGGAGCCACCCGATGACCACCAACGCTGCCCGCGTTCGCGCCCAGGCCGGTTACGAGAGCCGCAACCTCTTGGCGAACGGCGAGCAGTTGCTCGTGTCGTTGGTGCTGCCGTTGCTCGCGCTCGTCGGGCTCGCCATGACCAGCGTGCCGTCGCTCGGCGTCGGACGCCGCATCGACATCGTGACCCCTGGCGTGTTGGCACTGGCCGTCGTCTCGACGGCGTTCACCGGACAGGCGATCGCGACCGGTTTCGACCGCCGTTACGGGGTGCTGCGCTACCTCGGCACCACTCCCCTCGGCCGATCAGGACTGTTGTGGGGCAAGGCATTCGGTGTGCTGACCGTCGTCGCGTTGCAGACCGTCGTGCTGGGCGGCGTGGCGTTGGCGATGGGTTGGCGTCCGCACTGGTCGGGGCTGCCGCTCGCGCTCGCCCTGATGATCGCCGGCACCTGGGCGTGGGTGGCGCTGGCGCTGCTGCTGGCGGGTGCGCTGCGGGCCGAAGGTGTGCTGGCCCTGGCCAATCTGGTCTGGGTGCTGGTCGCTGGCCTCGGCGGGTTGCTGCTGCCGTCCGACCAACTGCCTGACGTCATCGGCCAGGTCGTGCACTGGCTGCCTTCCGGTGCGTTGGGCGACGGACTGCGCTCGGCACTGGGAGGGTCGGCCACGGACGCCCTCCTTCCGCTCGCCGTCCTCATCGGCTGGGGGGCCGTGGCCACCGCGCTCACCATGCGCACCTTCGACTGGAGCGACTGACCCACGCGACCGCGCGCACGTCATCGACCGCAGACAGACAGATATACAAGAAGAGACTGAGAACCAGATGAGCAACGTATCGATGGCAGACCCGGCGACCGTCACCCAGGACAACCGGCCCGGACGCTTCCTGCCCACGCTCACCAGCAGGCCGATTCCTCGCTGGTTGACGACGTTGTTCTGGCTCAACCTCGCCTGCCAGGTCGGCATCGTGGTCACCGGTGGACTCGTCCGGCTGACGGGTTCGGGCCTCGGGTGTCCGGAGTGGCCGCGCTGCACCGCCGACTCGATCGCCCCGACCAGGCACCAGGAGGAGTCGTGGCACAAGTACGTCGAGTTCGGCAACCGCACGCTCACCGGCGTCCTGAGCATCGTGGCGCTGGCTCTGCTGGTGGGCATCGTCAAGGGTGCCCCGACCCGCAAGGGCCTTCGCCTGCCCACCGCGTTGGTGCTGGGTGGCATCGCATTGCAGGCCATCGTCGGCGGCATCACCGTGCTCACCGGGCTCAACCCGGCGATCGTCGCGGCGCACTTCATGATCTCGATGCTGCTGGTGGCAGCCTCAGCCTGGCTGGTGTGGCGCGGACGCGAGGGTGATGCTCCGGCCCGGACCGTCGTCCGGCCCGGCATCCTGCGCCTGGGTCAGGGCATCGCCGCGTTCACCGGGGTCGTCCTCGTGCTCGGCACATTGGTCACCGGTTCAGGCCCCCACTCCGGCGACGCGGACGAGCCGGCTCGCCTCGGCCTCGATCCGCGCACGATCTCCTGGATCCACGCGGACGCCGTGATGCTCTATATCGGGCTGATCGTGGCGATGATCGTCGCCGTGCGGTTGACCGCCAAGGAGAGCAACGCACCGCGTGCGTGGGGCGCCGTGCTGGTCATCACCCTGCTGCAGGGAGCCATCGGCTACGTGCAGTACTTCACCGGGCTGCCGTGGCTGGTGGTGCTGCTGCACATGCTGGGTGCGTCCGTGCTCGTGGTCGCGGTGACCTGGGCGGTGCTGTCGCTGCGGGTACGCGAGGACGTCTGACCAGCACCACCGGGGCGGGGCCGCTCGCGGGCGCCGTCAGCTCAGGCCGGGCAACGCGAAGTAGAGCAGCGGGTCGATGGCGACACCGAGGAAGACCAGCGTCAGATAGCTGATCGAATAGTGGAAGAGCCGCATCGGCTTCAGCACGGCGTACGACACGCCCTGCTTCGCGCGGACCTGCAGCTTGTGCGCCTCGAAGAGGAACAACCCACCCGACAGCACGGCCAGAACGGTGTAGATCCAGCCCATCGGAGCCACCGGCACCAGGGCCAGTGTGAGCAGCACGGTCACCCAGGAATAGATGACGATCTGGCGGGCGACAGCGGTGTCGCGTGCGACCACCGGCAGCATCGGCACACCCGCATTGGCGTAGTCGTCCTTGAAGCGCATCGACAGCGGCCAGTAGTGCGGGGGCGTCCAGAAGAAGACGACCAGGAAGAGCACCACCGCTGCCCAGGACATCGAGTTGGTCACGCTCGACCAGCCGATCAGCACGGGCATGCAGCCCGCGACGCCGCCCCAGACGATGTTCTGGGAGGTGCGGCGCTTGAGCAGCATCGTGTAGAAGACGACGTAGAGCAGGAGCGCACCGACCGACAGGGCGGCCGAGAGCCAGTTGACCAGGAAGCCGAGCCACAGCGTCGACACGACACCGAGCACACTGGCGAAGATCAACGCGTTGCGCGGGCTGATCGCGCCGGTGACCAGCGGGCGCCCCTCGGTGCGGTGCATCAACTTGTCGATGTCGCGGTCGAGGTAACAGTTGAAGGCATTGGCCGAGCCGGCCGACAGCGAACCACCGATGAGCGTGGCGAGAATCAACCACACGTTGGGGATGCCGCGTTCGGCGAGGAACATCACCGGGAAGGTCGTGACAAGCAGGAGTTCGATGATGCGGGGTTTGGTGAGCGCGACGTAGTTGCCGATCACGGTGCGCAGCGAGCGGTCGGTGGATCGAAGGTCATCGGTACGGTCAGACGTACGAGGCTCGATCGTGGTCACCGTCATCCTTCTCGTGAGATTTCACATCGGTTCACGCGCGGGAACTTGCCCTGCAGCCGGGTTGCGTGGTGCAACGCCGCCAAGAGTCTATCTGCTCCCCGAACGGCGGCTGGACGCGCTCAACACATCGGCGGTTTGCAGGACTAGGCTCGACATGGAATGCATGCACCCAGCACGAAGGAGCCACCACACGTGAGCACGGACGCCTCCCCCATCGCCGGACGCGACGAGAGCCTGACCCTGCCGAAGGCCGAGACCGTCGGGTGGAGCGACCTCGACATCCGCGCTGTCGACACCGCTCGGTTGTTGGCTGCCGATGCCGTGCAGAAGACCGGCAACGGCCACCCCGGCACGGCGATCAGCCTCGCGCCGGCTGCGTACCTGCTGTACCAGAACGTCATGCGGCACGACCCCTCCGATCCGCACTGGATCGGTCGCGATCGCTTCGTGCTGTCGGCCGGGCACTCGAGCCTGACCCAGTACATCCAGCTCTACTTCTCCGGCTACGGACTCGAACTGCCTGACCTGGAGGCCCTGCGCACCTGGGAGTCGGCCACCCCCGGGCACCCGGAGGTCACCCACACCACCGGTGTGGAGATCACCACCGGACCGCTCGGCTCGGGCTTCGCCTCCGCCGTCGGTATGGCGATGGCCCAGCGCCGTCAGCGCGGCATGCTCGACCCCGACGCGGCCCCCGGCACCAGCCCCTTCGATCACTTCATCTACGTGATCGCCGGTGACGGCTGCCTCATGGAAGGTGTCAGCGGCGAGGCCAGTTCGCTGGCCGGCACGCAGAACCTCGGCAACCTCATCGCGATCTACGACCAGAACCAGATCTCGATCGAGGACGACACCGACGTGTCGTTCAGCGAGGACGTCAAGGGCCGTTACGAGTCCTACGGCTGGGAAGTCATCGAGGTGCCCTGGCGCCGCAAGCACGGCACCACCGACCCCGACTACGTCGAGGACGTCGACGCACTCCACGCCGCGGTGCTGAAGGCCAAGACCGAGACCACCAAGCCCAGCCTGATCATCCTGCGCACCGTGATCGCCTGGCCTGCCCCCACCAAGCAGGGCACCGGCAAGTCGCACGGCTCGGCACTGGGCGAGGAGGAGATCACCGGCCTGAAGAAGCTGCTCGGCTTCGACGGACGCAAGACCTTCGAGGTCAGCGACGCGGTGATCAACCACGCTCGCGAGGTCGTCAAGCGCGGCAAGGAGGCCCGCGCCGAGTGGAACACGTCGTACGAGGCCTGGCGTTCGGCGAACGCCGATGCTGCGAAACTGCTCGACCGCCTCGTCGCGCGCGAACTGCCGGAGGGCTTCGCCGACGCCTTCCCCACCTTCGACGCCGACGAGAAGGGCATCGCCACCCGGGCCGCATCGGGCAAGGTGCTGACCGCGCTGGCCGACGTCATGCCCGAACTCTGGGGCGGCTCGGCCGACCTCGCGGAGTCGAACAACACCACGATGGGTGGCCAGCCCTCGTTCATCCCGAGCGATCGCCAGACCGCGGAGTGGAAGGGCGGGCCGTACGGCCGCACCCTGCACTTCGGTGTACGTGAGTTCGCGATGGGTCTGGCGCTCAACGGAATTGCCCTGGAAGGCCTCACCCGCCCGTACGGCGGCACCTTCCTGGTGTTCTCCGACTACATGCGCGCGGCCGTCCGCCTGGCCGCCCTGCAGAACATCCCGGTCACCTTCGTCTGGACCCACGACTCCGTGGGCTTGGGTGAGGACGGCCCCACGCACCAGCCGATCGAGCACCTCGCGGCGCTCCGGGCGATCCCGATGCTCGACGTCGTGCGCCCCTCCGACGCCAACGAGACCGCTGCGGCGTGGCGCACGATCCTGGAGAACACCGACAACCCCGCCGGTCTGGTCCTGTCGCGCCAGGCGTTGCCGATCATCGATCGTTCCGAGTACGCCTCGCCCGACAATGTCGCCAAGGGCGCGTACGTGCTCGCCGACACCGAAGGCACTCCGGACGTCATCCTGATCGCCAGTGGCTCCGAGGTCTCCGTGGCTCTCGAAGCGCGAAAGGCTCTGGCCGACAAGGGCGTTCAGGCCCGTGTCGTGTCGGCTCCGTGCCTCGAGTGGTTCAACCAGCAGCCCAAGAGCTACCGCGACGAGGTGCTCCCGCCGAGCGTCAAGGCGCGAGTGAGCGTCGAGGCCGGCATCTCGATGCCCTGGCACCGCTACGTCGGCGACGCCGGTCGGTGCGTGTCGATCGAGCACTTCGGTTCCTCGGCCGACGGCGCACTGGTGCTGAAGAAGTTCGGCATCACCCCGGAGCACGTGGTTTCCGCGGCGCAGGAGTCGATCACCGACGCCACGTCCGCAGATGCCACCCCCGGCGTCGACGTCGAAGTGCCCACCTGGCCGCTGAACCACTGACAACTTCTCGACGCACACGATTCCCACTGAGAGGAACGACATGAGCAACAAGAACACCCAGGCCCTGTCCGAGGTCGGCGTCTCGATCTGGTTGGACGACCTGAGCCGCACCCTGATGTCCGACGGCGACCTGGCGAAGCTGATCGAGGAGCGCAATGTCGTCGGTGTCACCACCAACCCGACGATCTTCGCCACGGCTCTCTCCGACGGCGCCGCCTACGACACCCAGGTCAAGGAATTGGCCGGCAAGGGCGCCGACGTCGACCAGGCGGTCTTCGAGATCACCACGGATGACGTCCGCACCGCCTGCGACCAGTTCCGAGGTCTCTACGAGAGCACCGACGGTCAGGACGGGCGCGTGTCGATCGAGGTCGACCCGCGTCTGGCCAAGGACACCGACGGCACCATCGAGGCGGCCAAGAAGCTGTGGGCACGCGTCGACCGCTCCAACGTCATGATCAAGATCCCGGCCACCCGTGAGGGCCTGCCGGCGATCACCGCAGCGCTGGCTGAAGGCATCAGCGTCAACGTGACGTTGATCTTCTCCCTCGACCGCTACCGCGATGTGATGAACGCCTACCTGGAGGGGCTGGAGCAGGCGAAGGCTGCCGACAAAGACCTCTCGACCATTCGTTCGGTCGCGTCGTTCTTCGTCTCCCGGGTCGACACCGAGATCGACAAGCGCCTCGACGAGATCGGCACCGAGCAGGCCACCGCCCTCAAGGGTCAGGCCGGCGTCGCCAACGCGCGCCTTGCCTACCAGGCCTTCGAGGAGGTCTTCTCCACGCCGCGCTGGCAGTCGCTGGCTGACGAGGGCGCACATGTGCAGCGTCCGCTGTGGGCCTCCACCGGTGTGAAGAACCCGGAGTACAAGGACACCATGTACGTCGTCGACCTCGCGGCGCCGAACACCGTCAACACCATGCCGCCCAAGACCCTCGAGGCCGTGGCCGACCACGGCCAGGTCGACGGCGACCAGGTGACCGGATACTACGAGCGCGCCCGCGAGGTGCTCGCTCAGCTCGACTCGTTCGGGGTCGACTACAACGACGTCGTCGCCGTGCTCGAGGACGAAGGTGTCAGCAAGTTCGAGGACTCCTGGTCGGAGTTGCTGACCTCGCTGCAGGGCGAGCTCGACAAGGCGGTCGGGAAGTGAGCGATCTGTCGGTTCGCACGTCCGGTGCGGCGTCCGAGGCGGTTGAGCGTCACCTCGACGCATTGGTGAGCGACAAGGTCGCCAGTCGGTTGTTTGCCCAGGACGCCACGCTGTGGGGTCCGGACGCCGAGAGCGAAGCCTCCAAGCGTCTGTCGTGGGTCGACCTCGCCGAGCAGTCGCGGGTGCTGGTCGATCAGATCGAGCAGTTGCGTAAGTCGTTGCAGGACAAGGGTTTGACCCATGTCGTCCTCTGCGGCATGGGCGGTTCGTCGTTGGCGCCGGAGGTCATCTGCGCCACCGCGGGCGTGCCGATCACCGTGCTCGACAGCTCCCAGCCCGACATGGTGCGTGCCTCGCTCGAAGACCGCCTCGACGAGACCGTCGTGGTCGTGTCGTCCAAGTCGGGATCCACCGTCGAGACCGATTCGCAACGCCGCGCGTACATCGACGCCTTCGAGAAGGCTGGCATCGACCCCACCGAACGCATCGTCGTGGTGACCGACCCGGGTAGCCCCCTGGATGAGCAGTCGCGCGCCGACGGCTACACCGTGATCAACGCTGATCCGAATGTCGGTGGACGCTACTCGGCGTTGACCGCCTTCGGTCTGGTGCCCAGCGGTCTGGCCGGTGCCGACATCGGCAAACTGCTGGACGAAGCAGCAGCCGTCGACGAGCAGCTCGCGGCTGATTCCGCCGACAACCCCGCGCTCGTGCTCGGTGCGGCCATCGGTGGCACCGACCCGCTGCGCGACAAGTTGGTGCTCATCGACGCGGGCACGTCCGCGGACGGCTTCGGTGACTGGGCCGAGCAGCTGATCGCCGAGAGCACTGGCAAGCTCGGCAAGGGGCTGCTGCCGATCGTCGCAGGCGATGCGCCCGTGACGAGCCAGGCGTCCGACGAGCTGTACGCCTATCTCGTCGGTGCCGATGCTGCTGCGCCCGAAGGTGATTCGGTCGACGTCGCCGGTTCGCTCGGAGCCAGCTTCCTGCTCTGGGAGGTTGCGGTGGCCGTCGCCGGGCGGTTGATCGGCATCAACCCCTTTGACCAGCCCGATGTCGAGTCCGCCAAGCAGGCCGCGCGCGAACTGCTCGACTCCGATTCGAGCACGGCCGACGAGCCCGCATTCACCGACGGCGGCATCGAGGTGCGGGCCGACGGCGACTGGCTCGGTGACGCAACCACGACCGCCGACGCGATCAGCGCGCTGCTCGCACAGGTGCCCGGTGACGGCTACCTGGCGATCATGGCCTACCTCGACCGCATTGCCGACCGTTCGCTGGCCGATGTCACCGGGCTCTTCGCCCAGAAGATCGACCGTCCGGTCACCTTCGGTTGGGGCCCGCGTTTCCTGCACTCCACCGGTCAGTACCACAAGGGTGGCCCGGCCAACGGCGTCTACCTGCAGATCACAACGGCCGGTCAGGAAGACCTTCCGGTGCCCGGTCGGGAGTTCACCTTCGGCGACTTCATCGGTTCGCAGGCCGCCGGCGACGCCAAGGTGTTGGCCGACAAGGGACGCCCCGTGCTGCGCCTGCACCTCCTCGACCACGAGCAGGGCTCCTCGGAGCTGCTCCAAGCAATCCGATCAGCCACGCAGCACCAGGCCTCGTGAGCCCGGCCCGCGTCGCCCGCGGGGTCAACCCGCTGCGGGAGGCGGCCGACGGCCGTCTCCCGCGCATCGCCGGGCCGAGCAGCATGGTGATGTTCGGCGTCACCGGCGATCTGGCTCGTAAGAAACTGCTACCGGCGATCTACGACCTCTACAACCGAGGTCTGCTGCCGCCGGGCTTCTCCCTGGTCGGTTTCGCACGTCGCGACTGGGAAGACCAAGACTTCGAGCGTGTCGTCCACGATGCGGTGAAGAGCGGTGCCCGCACGGAGTTCTCCGAGGAGGTCTGGAGTGACCTCTGCAAGGGCCTGCGCTTCGTCCAGGGCGCCTTCGACGACGACGAGGCCTTCGACCGGCTCGCCGAAGTGGTGGCCGAGCTCGACGAGGAACGCGGCACCGGCGGCAACCACGCGTTCTACCTGTCGATCCCGCCGTCATCGTTCGGCATGGTCTGTCAGCAACTCGAACGCAGCGGACTGTCGACACCGCGCAAGGGCACCTGGCGACGGGTGGTCATCGAGAAGCCCTTCGGGCACGACCGCAAGAGCGCGCAGGAACTCAACGACATCGTCAGTGCCGTCTTCCCTGCGGATTCGGTCTTCCGGATCGACCACTACCTGGGCAAGGAGACGGTGCAGAACATCCTGGCGCTGCGCTTCGCCAACCAGATGTTCGAACCGGTGTGGAACGGCAACTACGTCGACCACGTGCAGATGACGATGGCCGAGGACATCGGTATCGGTGGCCGCGCCGGATACTACGACGGCATCGGCGCCGCCCGTGACGTGATGCAGAACCACCTGCTGCAACTCCTGGCGATCACCGCGATGGAACAACCGAACTCCTTCTCCGCCAAGGCGATTCGCACCGAAAAGGAGAAGATCCTCGCGGCCACACGGCTGCCCTCCGACCTCGGTAAGCACAGCGCTCGTGGCCAGTACGCCGCCGGTTGGCAGGGCTCGGAGAAGGTGATCGGCTTCCTCGACGAGGAAGGCATTGCAGCCAATTCGACCACCGAGACGTACGCGGCGCTGAAGGTGGAGATTGCGACTCGCCGTTGGGCCGGAGTTCCCTTCTACCTGCGCACCGGTAAACGGCTTGGCAAGCGGGTCACCGAGATCGCCATCGTCTTCAAACGTCCCCCACACCTGCCCTTCGAGCAGACAGCCACCGAAGAACTGGGTCAGAACGCCATCGTGATCCGGGTGCAGCCCGACGAGGGTGTGACGATTCGTTTCGGGTCGAAGGTGCCCGGCGCGGGTTCGATGGAGGTGCGTGACGTCACCATGGACTTCGCGTACGGCAATGCCTTCACCGAGTCCAGCCCGGAGGCCTACGAGCGGCTCATTCTCGACGTCCTGCTGGGCGATCCACCGCTCTTCCCGCGGCACGAGGAGGTCGACCTCTCCTGGCAGATCCTCGACCCAGTCGAACGCTACTGGGCAAGGTCGGGCAAGCCGCAGCAGTACGACGCCGGCACCTGGGGACCGACCTCCGCCGACACGATGATGAAGGCCGATGGCCGGGCCTGGAGGCTGCCGTGATCGTCAATCTGCCCGACTGCAGCACCCGAGACGTCTCCAAGCAGTTGGTCCGACTGCGCTCACAGGTCGGCGCAGTTACCCAGGGCGGGGTCATGACCCTGGTCATCGTCACCGACGAAGAGCACGCCGATGACGCGATCGAGGCGGCTGCCGAAGCGAGTCATGAACACCCGAGCCGCATCCTGGTGCTGGTGGCTGGCAGCAAGCGTGGAGGCAGCCGCCTGGATGCGCAGATCCGGGTCGGTGGCGAGGCCGGGGTGAGCGAGCTCATCGTGCTGCGCCTCGCCGGCGAACTCGTCGATCACGGCGGCAGCGTCGTCATCCCACTGCTGCTGGCCGACTCCCCCGTCGTCGCATGGTGGCCCGGCGCCGGCCCCAAGGAGCTGGCCGGCTCATCGGTCGGCCGCCTGGCCCAGCGACGGATCACCGACGCGGCCACGACGAGCAATCCTCGCCGGGAGCTTGCGGTGCGTGCCGACGACTACACCCACGGTGACACCGACATGGCCTGGGCCCGCACGACGCGGTGGCGTGCGTTGCTGGCGACAACGCTCGACCAGGAGCCGTTCGAGCAGGTGACTGCAGTGACCGTCAAGGGCGCCTCCGATTCGGCGAGCAGTGACCTCGTGGCCGCCTGGCTCGCTGTTCGGCTGCGTTGTCCGGTGGAGCGGGTCGACGGCGCGAAGGGGCGTGGGTTGATCAGCGTGACGATGGAGCGTGCGAGCGGGGCGATCGTGTTGGAGCGCTCCGAAGCCGAACACGCGACGCTGACGCAACCCGGTCAGCAGCCGCGTCACTTCCCGCTTCCGCGGCCCTCCACGGCGGGGGCTCTGGCCGAGGAACTGCGCCGCCTCGACAAGGATGAGGTCTACCGCGATGCGTTGCAGGGGCTCGACCTGGTGAAGACCAAGAGTTCGACGAAAGCGAAGAAGTCATGACCGACCGTTCGATCCAGACCCGAGCAAACAAGTCCGAGCTGGCCCAGGCGATCGCCGCTGCGCTGGACGACCGCATCGACGAAGCGCTGCGTAGCCGCCTGCAGGCACATGTCGCGCTCACCGGCGGTTCGATGGGCCAAGAGCTCATGAAGGCCTGGGCAGCGCGCAACAACGACGACCGTGACTGGTCGCAGGTGCACATCTGGTGGGGCGATGAGCGTTTCGTCGCAGCAGGAGACGCCGAACGCAACGACCAGCAGGCCGAGGATGCCGGGCTGAAGAAGCTGGGCGTGCCGCAGGGCAACATCCACCGTATGCCGAGCAGTGATGACAACGACGGCGACGTCGCCGCCGGCGCGCAGGCCTACGCCGACGAACTCGCACGCTGGAGCGACAGCACCACCGACGGACTGGCGGAGAAGCTGCCGATGCCGACCTTTGACGTGCTGATGTTGGGCATGGGCCCTGACGGACACGTGGCGTCGCTGTTTCCCCAGCACCAGGACCAACTCGCCGAAGACACCACCGTGATCGCGGTGAACGACTCCCCCAAGCCGCCGCCGACGCGCATCAGCCTCACCTTCCCGGCTCTGGCCGAATGCCGGGAGGCGTGGTTGATGGTCGCCGGTGCGGACAAGGCCGAGGCCGTCGCGCGCGCTTTCGGCAAGCCCGACTCGTGGGAATGCCCGGCCTCGGTGATCGACGGCCAGATCGGGACGACCTGGTGGCTGGACGATGATGCTGCTGGCCAGCTGGAGCAGGGCTGACGCCGACCGGCTAGCACAGTACGAACGGGGGCTCCCGGACCGATGGTCCGGGAGCCCCCGTTTCGTTGCTTGAGCCTGAGCTGTTCAGCTCACTTGATGAGACCGCGTCCGCGCAGGGTCTCGAGGGCTTCGTCCAGGATCACGGCACCCTCGGCGTCGGAGCGACGCTCCTTCACGTAGGCCAGGTGCGTCTTGTACGGCTCGGCCTTCGGCGGCGCAGGCGGGTTCTCCTGGTCTTGACCGGCGGGGAATCCACAGCGAGGGCAGTCCCATTGCTCGGGGATCACCATGCCCGGCTCCTGCGCGAAGCTCGGCTTGGTCTCATGCCCGTTGGAGCACCAGTACGACACGATCACGCGCGGCGCGGACTCGCCCCGCTCCGCTTCGCCCATCGGTCCAGCACCGACGCGGCTTCCGCGAATTGCGTTTCCACCTGCCATTTACGTTGCTTCCCTTCGTATCAGGCCGAGAACCGGGCCATCAAGCCCAGACCGATGATGGCCGAGACCCAGATGAGCCCGGCGATGACCGTGAAGCGGCTGAGGTTCTTCTCTGCGACCGAGGAGCCACCGAGGCTGCTGCTGACGCCGCCGCCGAACATGTCGGACAGACCGCCACCCTTGCCCTTGTGCATCAGGATCAACAGCACCAGGAACAGGCTGCTCAGCACAACCAGCACCTGGAGGGCGATGCGCATCGCATCCACGTCAGGAACTCACCTTCGTCGAGAATCTGTTGCCGCCGTCGGGCAACAACTTGTCAAACTTTACGGCATGTCGACGGGGCATGCAGTCAGCACATGCCCCGTCGGCCATCAATTGCGGTCAGTCGATCGACCGCTGATCAGCAGTTGATCAGTTCTGCCCGCCGTGGTGTTGCTGGTAGCGGCAGATGCTGGCGAACTCGGCTGGGTCGGTGCTCGCACCGCCGACGAGCGCGCCGTCGACATCGCCCTCGGCCATGATCGAGGCGACATTGCCCGACTTCACTGAACCGCCGTAGAGCACCCGGACGCCGTCAGCCAGCTTCTGGTCGTACAGCGAGGCGAGCTCGCCGCGGATCGCGGAGCAGACTTCCTGCGCGTCGGCGGGCGTTGCCACCTCACCGGTGCCGATGGCCCAGACGGGCTCGTAGGCGATGACGATCGACTCCGCCTCACCAGCCGGCAGACCCTCCAACGCGGCGCGCACCTGGGAGAGCACGTACTCGACCTGTTCGCCGGCCTGGCGCACGTCCAACTTCTCGCCGACACACAGGATCGGGGTGAGGTTGTTCTTGTAGGCGGCCTTGACCTTCGCGGCCACGATCTCGTCGGTCTCGTGGTGGTACTCGCGACGCTCGGAGTGACCCACGACGACGTACTCGACGCCGAGCTTGCGCAGGAAGACGCCGGCGATGTCGCCGGTGTAGGCACCCTCGTCGTGCTGGCTGAGGTCTTGTGCGCCCAGCTTGAGCTTCAACTTGTCGCCGTCGATGAGCGTCTGAACCGAGCGCAGGTCGGTGAACGGCGGGATCACTGCGACCTCAACGGCGTTGAAGTCGTGCTTGCCGTCGCGCAGCGTCCAGTCCAGCTTCTGCACCAGGACGGTGCCCTGCTGGTGGTCGAGGTTCATCTTCCAGTTGCCGGCGATCAGCGGCGTACGGGTGTCAGCCATGTGCGTGTCACTTCCTTGATATGAAGCGGATGCGGTGGGTGATCTTTCCCCCACCGCATCCGACAGCGTGTCATTCCATCCGGTCGGGCCGGTGAGAAATACCTCAGTCGTCGAGCACATCGAGGCCTGGCAACGCCTTGCCCTCGAGGTACTCCAGGCTCGCGCCACCTCCGGTGGAGATGTGCGTGAAATCGGAATCGGCGAACCCGAGCTGACGCACGGCCGCAGCGGAGTCGCCACCGCCGATGACGGTGAGTGCTCCGTTGCTCGTCGCCTCCACCAGCGCCTCGGCGAGTGCCTTGGTGCCGGCGGCGTACGGCTCCATCTCGAACGCACCCATGGGGCCGTTCCAGAAGACGGTCTTCGCCGAACGCACTGCGTCGGCAAAAGCCTTGGCCGATTCCGGACCGATGTCGAGACCCATGCGGTCGGCCGGGATCGCATCGACTGCGACGACCTCGTGGTCGGCGTCGGCCGAGAACTCCGATGCCGCAACGACATCGGTGGGCAGCACGATCTCAACACCCTTGGCATTGGCGTCGTCGAGGTAGCCCTTGACGGTGTCGATCTGGTCCTTCTCCAGCAGGCTCTTGCCCACCTCGTGGCCCTGGGCCGCGAGGAAGGTGAACACCATGCCGCCACCGATCACCAACTGGTCGGCGGTCTTGAGCAGGTTGTCGATCACACCGAGCTTGTCGCTCACCTTCGCACCGCCGAGCACGACCGCGTACGGGCGCTCAGGGTCCTTGGTGAGGCGCTCGAGCACCTTGACCTCGGCCTGCACCAGGTCGCCCACCGCGTGGGGCAGACGGCTCGCGATGTCGTACACCGAGGCCTGCTTGCGGTGCACGACGCCGAAGCCGTCACTGACGAAAACGTCTGCCAGTGAAGCGAGTTCTTCGGCGAAGGCTCCGCGCTCGGCGTCGTCCTTGCTGGTCTCGCCGGCGTTGAAACGGAGGTTCTCCAGGAGCACGACGTCGCCATCCTTCATGGCGCCGACCTTTTCCTTGGCCGACTCCCCCACCGTGTCGGTGGCGAAGGTGACCTCGGCGCCCAGCAGTTCGCCGAGGCGCCCTGCGACGGGCTCGAGGGAGTACTTCGCTTCGGGCTCACCCTTGGGACGACCCAAGTGGGCGCAGACGATGACCTGAGCGCCCTGGTCGGTGAGCTTCTTGATCGTCGGGACGGAGGCACGGATGCGGCCGTCGTCGGTGATCGTGCTGCCGTCGAGCGGCACATTAAGGTCGCTGCGCAGCAGCACCTTCTTGCCCGACAGGTCGCCCAGGTCATCGATGGTCTGCATCGGCTCAGAGGTCCTTGCCGACGAGCTCGACGAGGTCGACGAGGCGGTTGGAGTAACCCCATTCGTTGTCGTACCAGCCGACGACCTTCACCATGTTGCCGGTGACCTTGGTCAGGCCGGCGTCGAAGATGCAGCTGGACGGGTCGGTCTCGATGTCCTTGGAGACAATCGGGTCTTCGGTGTAGACCAGGTAACCCTTGAGCGGGCCCTCGGCGGCAGCCTTGACTGCGGCGTTGACCTCTTCGACGGTGACCTCCTTGGAGGCCTCGAAGGTGAGGTCAGTGGCCGAACCGGTCGGGGTCGGGACCCGCAACGCGTAGCCGTCCAGCTTGCCCTTCAGCTCCGGCAGCACCAGGGCGACAGCCTTGGCAGCACCCGTGGTGGTCGGGACGATGTTGAGGGCGGCTGCGCGGGCGCGACGGAGGTCCTTGTGCGGTGCGTCCTGCAGGTTCTGGTCCTGGGTGTAGGCGTGGATCGTGGTCATCAGACCCTTTTCGATGCCGATCGCATCGTTGAGGGCCTTGGCCATCGGCGCCAAGCAGTTGGTGGTGCAGGAGGCGTTGCTGATGATGTTGTGCGACTTCGGGTCGTACTTGTCGTCGTTGACGCCCATGACGATCGTGACGTCCTCATTCTTCGCCGGAGCGGAGATGATGACCTTCTTGGCACCGGCGTCGATGTGCGCCTTGGCCTTCTCGGCGTCGGTGAAGAAGCCGGTCGACTCGATGACGACGTCGACGCCGAGGTCCTTCCACGGCAGCGCCGACGGGTCCTTCTCGGCGAACGCGGCGATCTTCTTGCCGTTGGCGGTGATCGACTCGTCGTCGTGGGTGACCTCGCCGTCGAGGCGGCCCAGGATCGAGTCGTACTTGAGCAGGTGCGCGAGGGTCTGGTTGTCGGTCAGGTCGTTGACCGCCACCACCTCTACATCAGCACCGGAGGCCACGATGGCCCGGTAGAAGTTGCGGCCGATACGGCCAAAGCCATTGATTCCAACGCGGACGGTCACGGTGACACATCCCTTTCTGGGAGTCGGTTCCGAACTGCAGACGGGGCATTCGTGCCGATTCGGCAAAGCCGGAAGCGCACGAGGTTTCCCCTCACGACCCTAGGGGAATACTGCGGGGTAACTGCAATTGGGCTGACCCGCGAGACGCCTTCGATCAGTTGTCGAGCATGTCGGCGGTGAGACCGGCCTCGGTGTTGGGAATGCCGAGGTCATCGGCCTTCTTGTCGGCCATCGCCAAGAGGCGGCGGATGCGCCCCGCGACGGCGTCCTTGGTCATCGTCGGCTGGGAGAGCTGGCCGAGTTCTTCGAGACTGGCCTGCTTGTGTTCCAAGCGGAGGCGCCCAGCGTGCGCGAGGTGCTCGGGCACCTCGTCACCGAGGATCTCCAGCGCGCGTTCGACGCGCGCTCCGGCGGCGACGGCCGCGCGGGCGGAGCGGCGCAGGTTGGCGTCGTCGAAGTTGGCGAGCCGGTTGGCAGTGGCGCGCACCTCGCGGCGCATCCGACGCTCCTCCCACGACAGCACGCAGTCGTGCGCGCCCAGGCGCGTGAGCAACTGGCTGATCGCGTCGCCGTCGCGGATCACCACGCGGTCGACACCGCGCACCTCACGGGCCTTGCTGGAAATACCCATCCGGCGGGCTGCGCCGACCAGCGCGAGGGCTGCCTCGGGTCCGGGACAAGTGACCTCGAGCGCCGACGACCGTCCGGGCTCGGTGAGTGAGCCGTGGGCGAGGAAGGCTCCGCGCCAGGCCGCTTCGGCATCGCACACCGACCCGTTGACCACCCGGGGCGGCAGGCCGCGCACCGGCCGTCCGCGACCGTCGATCAGGCCGGTCTGCCGGGCCAGTGCCTCACCGTCCTGGCTGACCCGCACGATGTAGCGACTGGTGCGTCGGAGACCACTGGCGCTCATCACCACGACCTCGGCCACCTGGCCGTAGAGTTCAGCGATGTCCCGTCGCAGCCGGCGGGCGGCATTGGCGGTGTCGAGTTCGGCCTCGATCACGATGCGGCCACCGACGATGTGCAGACCACCGGCGAAACGCAGGATCGCCGATATCTCAGCCTTCCGGCAGCAGGTCTTGGTGACCGGCAGTCGACTGAGTTCGTCCTTCACCGCGGATGTCATGGCCATGCCGGCCATCTTCTCACTGGTTGGACTCCGAGGTGCTGCGGGTGAGTGGCCGCCCGTCCGGCTATCCGAGCAGGTCGCGGTATGCCGCGGCGAGAAGCAGTGCGTCGTGGGTGCCGGACTTGTCGTGCTTGGCCACCGGACGCACCGCGACCTGTGCCCCAAGTTTGCTCGCAGCCTCACGCAACTGGTCCTCGCGGCCTTCGACGGCGGCCGGGTCGACCAGGATCACGTCGAAATGGATCTCCGGTGCGTGTGCCACCAGGACGTCGAGCAGATCGGCAGAGGTGAAGCCCTCGGTCTCGCCGGTGTGCACGACATTGAGGGTGAGCAAGCGGTGAGCACGGGTCTGCACCAGTGCCTCACGCAGGTCGGGAACGGCCAGGTGGGGCATCACCGAGGTGAACCACGAGCCCGGACCGAGGATGATCCAATCGGCGTCGTGAATGGCTTCGACTGCTTCCCGGCAGGCGAGCGGAGGGTCGGGCAACAGCCTGATCGACTCGACGCGTCCGGGGGTGGTGGCCACCTCCACCTGCCCGATCACCTCGGCGAGGCCGTTCGGGTCGTCGCCGACGCCGCGCACCATCGCCCGGATCTGCAGCGGTTCGGTCGACATCGGCAGGACTCGTCCGCGTGCGCCGAGCAGTTGACCGACGAAGTCGAGGCCGGCCACCGGGTCGCCGAGGAGATCCCAGAGTGAAGCGATGATGAGGTTTCCGAGCGCGTGGCCACCCAGGGGGCCGTCACCGGCGAACCGGTGCTGCAGGGCGTCGCGCCACTGCAGACCCCACTCGGTGGTGTCGCACAATGCCGCCAGCGCCATCCGTAGGTCACCTGGAGGAAGGATGTCGAATTCCTTGCGCAAGCGGCCGCTGGAGCCGCCGTCGTCGGCGACGGTGACGATCGCGGTGATCTGGTCGGTGAGCAACTGCAACGCCTGCAGTGACACCGACAGGCCGTGGCCGCCACCGAGTGCGGCGACCGCAGGACGCGACCGACCAGGCCGACGTTCGGCCCGGACCGTCATTCGCGACCCAGGTCGCGGTGTACGACCACTGCACGGATGCCGTCCTCGCCGTCGAGACGCAATCTCAGCGCTTCGGACATCGCCACCGATCGGTGTTTGCCGCCGGTGCAGCCGACGGCGATCGTGACGTAGCTGCGGCCTTCGCGCAGATAACCCGCCAGCATGGGCTCGAGCATGTCGACAGCGCGGTCGAGGAACTCGCTCGCTCCCGGCTGCGCCAGCACGAACTCGGACACGACCTGGTCCTTGCCGGTGAAGGGTCGTAGCTCGGGGTTCCAGAAGGGGTTGGGCAGGAAGCGCATGTCGAAGACGATGTCGGCGTCGAGCGGGATGCCGTACTTGAAACCGAACGACAGCACCGCGATGCGCAGCTTGACCTCGGCGCCGTCCTCCGGCCCCAGGAACTGCCGCACCTTGGCCGTCAGCTGGTGCACGTTGAGTCCGCTGGTGTCGATCAGCACGTCGGCGTTGGCGCGCAGGTCGCGCAAGGTCTCGCGCTCCCGCTGGATGCCGTCGAGCATGCGTCCTTCGCCCTGCAACGGATGCGGACGCCGCACCGACTCGAAGCGCCGCACCAGCGCCTCATCGGTGGCGTCGAGGAAGAGCACCGTCGGGCGCCAACCCTCGTCGCGCAGGCGATCGAGGCCGTCGCGGAAGTCGGTGAAGAAGGCACGCGACCGGACGTCGACGACGGCGGCGAGCTTGGAGGGGGTGCGATCGGAATTGGCGGTGAGCAGCTCCGCCATCGGCGACAACATCTGCGGCGGCAGGTTGTCGATGACGTACCAGCCGCTGTCCTCCAGAACATTGGCCGCACTCGTGCGTCCTGCCCCACTCATACCGGTCAGGACGAGCACCTCGTGCCTGTCGCGTTCGGCATCAGTCATCGCTTGGCTGTTCATACGCTCCTACTCCAGCACCTCGCCCGTCGTCACGTTGATCGCCGGTGCGCTCTCATCCTTGCGTAGATGGTCGAAGATCGCTCGGGCGAGGGCCGGACCGATGCCGTCGACCGCCTCCAACTCGGCCACCTCGGCCTGCCGCAACTTCTTCACCGAACCGAATTTCTTCAACAGGGCCTTACGACGTACCTCCCCCAACTTTGGGATGTCGTCGAGCACGGAGGTGGTCATCGCCTTGCTGCGACGTTGCCGGTGGAAACTGATCGCGAAACGGTGCGCCTCGTCACGCACCCGCTGCAGGAGGTAGAGGCCCTCACTCGTGCGCGGCAGGATCACCGGGTGGTCGTCACCCTCTATCCACACCTCTTCGAGACGCTTGGCCAACCCGACCACCGGGATGTCGTCGATGCCGAGTGCGGCCAAGGCCCGGGTCGCTGCACTGACCTGCGGCTTGCCGCCGTCGACGACGACGAGTTGCGGCGGATAGGCGAAGCGTCGCGGCTTGCCGGTGGTCTCGTCGATCGGGCCCGACACCGCCGGGGTGTCGTCGAGCTCGGAGTCGTCGAGTTCGACGTCGCCGGCGTTCTCGCGGTCAGCCAGATACCGCTTGAAGCGGCGGGTGAGCACCTCGTCCATCGCGGCGGTGTCGTCGACGCGTACTTCGCCGTCGGGCATTTCGGTGCCGCGGATGAGGAACTTGCGGTACTCGCCCTTGCGGGGCAGGCCGTCCTCGAAGACGACCATGCCGGCCACGACATTCGTGCCCTGCACGTGGCTGATGTCGTAGCACTCGATGCGCAACGGCGCCTGGGGAAGGTCGAGGTATTCCTGGATGTCCTGCAAGGCCTGGCTGCGGGCCGAGAGGTCACCGGCGCGCGCCACCTTGTGGCGGGCCAGCGACTGCTTGGCGTTGCGGGTGACCGTCTCGGCGAGCGTCTTCTTGTCGCCCCGCTGCGGCACCCGCAACGACACCTGGGAGCCGCGTCGTCCACTCAGCCACTCCCCCATCGCCTCCACATCGGTGGGCAGGATCGGCACGAGCACCTCCCGGGGTACGGACTGGCCGACCTCCTCGCCGTACACCTGTTGCAGCAGCCGCTGGATGACATCGGCGAGACCGACATCGCCTTCTGCTTCCTTGTCGACCACCCAACCGCGCTGACCTCGCACCCGGCCGCCGCGCACGTGGAAGACCTGGACGGCCGCCTCGAGATCGTCGTCAGCGACACCGAAGACGTCGGTATCGGTGGAATCACCGAGCACCACGGCGCTGTGCTCGAGCGATTTACGAAGGGCGCCGATGTCGTCGCGGCGTCGGGCGGCGGTCTCGAAGTCGAGTTCGGCGCTGGCTTGCTTCATCGCCTGCTCGAGACGCTTGACGAAGCGGCCAGTGTTGCCATCCATGAAGTCACAGAAGTCTTCGACGATCTCTCGGTGTTCGTCGGCGCTCACATTGCCGACACACGGCGCTGAACACTTCTCGATGTAGCCCAGCAAGCAGGGTCGACCGACCTGGCCCGCACGCTTGAAGACACCAGCGCTGCACGTGCGGATCGGGAAAACCCGCAACAACTGGTCGAGCGTCTCGCGAATGGCCCAGGCATGCGCGTACGGACCGAAGTAGCGGGTGCCCTTGCGTTTGGCCCCGCGCATCACCTGCGCCCGCGGGAACTCCTCGCCCATCGTGACCGCGAGGTAGGGATACGACTTGTCGTCGCGGTACTTGACGTTGAAACGAGGGTCGAACTCCTTGATCCAGGAGTACTCCAGCTGCAGTGCTTCCACCTCGTTGCGCACGACCGTCCACTCCACCGATGCCGCGGTGGTGACCATCGTGCGGGTGCGCGGGTGAAGTGCGGTGATGTCCTGGAAATAGGACGAGAGCCGGCTGCGTAACGACTTCGCCTTGCCGACGTAGACCACCCGGCCGTCGGGATCGCGGAAGCGGTAGACGCCCGGGTCGACGGGGATGTCGCCGGGCTTGGGTCGGTAGGTCGAGGGGTCAGGCACTGCTCCACCTTATGAAGCGGCACCGACAACCCTGTGCGGGCTGCCGGTGCCGGTGAGCGTTCGAGCTCAGGAGATCTTGAGGTTGTCGCCGTCGGCGCCGACCTTCTTCTCGTCCAACGCCTTATCCGCCGGGCCGTTGATCACCGATCCGTCGGCCAACGAGAACGCGCTTCCGTGGCACCCGCAGACGATGGCGTCGCCGTCGACACGTGTCATGGCGCACTTCTCGTGGGTGCAGATGTTGCTGAACGCCTTGAAGTTGCCGGCCGTCGGCTGCGACACGACGAACTTGTTGTCCTTGTCGACAAAACCGCTGCCGACCGGCACTTTCGACTTCGGGACGCTCACGCCGCCGGACACGGCCTCGGAGGCGGCTGTGGACGCCGACTGCGCGGCCGAGGAGACGTTGGTGCTGGCGTCGGAGGCCAGGCTCGACGCGGACGACTTGGCTGCCTCCTGCTCCTCCTTGCTGCAAGCCGCCAGACCGCCGGCTGCCGCGACGACGCTCATGCCGCGCAGGACTGATCGACGGTTCGTGCCATCGGTGGGAAGGTTCGATTCGGTCATCAACACTCCTTGAGTCGGTCTGCGTCCATCCTTGCTCACCAGAGCCGGATGAATGCCGTAAGCGGGTTAGGACTTGGCTGTGACCTTCCGGGTCGACTTCTTCGCAGCGCCAGATGCCTTGCGCGCAGGTGTCTTCGCCTTGGCCGCCGAAGCAGCCTTCTTGGCCGTGGCGCCATTGCGTGAAGTGGACGAACGCTGCTGCGAAGGACGGGCACCGTCGGTGTCGAGCAGTGGCTTGAGGAAGCGTCCGGTGTGGCTCGCCTCCACCTGCGCCACATCTTCGGGCGTGCCCTGGGCAACGACGGAGCCACCGCGGAAACCACCCTCGGGCCCCATGTCGACCACCCAGTCGGCCGACTTGATGACGTCGAGGTTGTGCTCGATGACCACGACCGTGTTGCCCTTGTCGACCAAACCCTGCAGGACACCGAGCAGTTTGCGGATGTCCTCGAAATGCAGACCGGTGGTCGGCTCGTCGAGCACATAGATCGTGCGTCCGGTCGAACGCTTCTGCAGTTCGGCAGCCAACTTCACGCGCTGGGCTTCACCACCGGAGAGCGTCGGCGCAGGCTGACCCAGGCGGACGTATCCGAGGCCGACGTCGACGAGAGTATTCATGTGCCGCGCGATCGCGGGCACCGCGGCGAAGAAGTCCTTCGCCTCCTCGATCGGCATGTCGAGCACCTCGGCAATGGTCTTGCCCTTGAAGTGCACCTCCAGCGTCTCCCGGTTGTAGCGCGCACCGTGGCAGACCTCGCAGGGCACATAGACATCCGGCAGGAAGTTCATCTCGATCTTCAGCGTGCCGTCACCGCTGCACGCCTCACAGCGTCCGCCCTTGACGTTGAAGGAGAAGCGACCGGGCTGGTAGCCGCGCAGCTTCGCCTCGGTGGTCTCGGCGAACAATCGCCGGATGTGATCGAACACGCCGGTGTAGGTGGCTGCGTTACTACGCGGGGTGCGGCCGATCGGGCCCTGGTCGACGTGCACCACCTTGTCGAGGTGGTCGAGGCCCTCCACGGTACGGTGACGGCCGGGCACGTGGCGGGCGCCGTTGAGCTGGTTGGCCAGCACGTTGTAGAGGATGTCGTTGACGAGGGTCGACTTGCCGGAACCCGAAACACCAGTGACCGCAACGAGATTGCCCAGTGGGATCGCGACATCGACGCTCTTGAGGTTGTGCTCGCGGGCGCCGCGCACCACCACCTCGCGGCCGTCGTTCGGGCGCCGGATCGCCGGGGTCTGGATGGAACGTCGGCCGGCGAGGTAGTCGCCGGTGATCGACTTCTTGTTGCTCAGCAGACCCTTGACCGGGCCGGAGTGCACCACTTCTCCACCGTGTTCGCCGGCGCCCGGACCGATGTCGACGACCCAGTCGGCGTGGGCGATCGTGTCTTCATCGTGCTCGACGACGATCAGCGTATTGCCGAGGTCGCGCAACCGGGTGAGCGTCTCGATGAGGCGGTGGTTGTCGCGCTGGTGCAGAC
Source organism: Yimella sp. cx-51 (assembly GCF_017654605.1). Taxonomy (GTDB): domain Bacteria; phylum Actinomycetota; class Actinomycetes; order Actinomycetales; family Dermatophilaceae; genus Yimella. The sequence goes on along the minus strand of NZ_CP072113.1, from coordinate 1,470,567 downwards.
CGATCGAGGGCTCGTCCAGCACGTAGAGCACGCCGACCAGGCCCGAACCGATCTGGGTGGCGAGGCGAATCCGTTGTGCCTCACCGCCGCTCAGCGTGGCCGCCGGCCGGTCGAGCGACAGGTAGTCGAGGCCGACATCGAGCAGGAAGCCGAGGCGAGCGTTGATCTCCTTGATCACCTGCTCGGCGATCTGTCGCTCACGCGCGGTGAAGTCGACCTTCTCGAAGAACGCCGCGGCTTCGTTGATCGGGAGTTCGGCCAGTTGCGCGATCGAGCGTCCGCCCACAGTCACCGCGAGCGTCTCAGGCTTCAAGCGCGAGCCCTTGCACGTGGGGCAGGGCACCTCGCGCATGTATCCCTCGTACTTCTCCCGGCTCCAGTCGGAGTCGGTCTCACCGTGGCGCCGCTTGATGAACGGCACCACACCCTCGAAGCCGGTGGTGTAGCTGCGCTCTCGGCCGTAGCGATTCTTGAAGCGCACGTGCACCTTGTAGTTCTGGCCGTGCAACAGCGCCTCGCGGGCACGCTCGGGCAAGGCCCGCCACGGAGTGTCGAGCGAGAACCCGAGATCATCGCCGAGCGCGCCGATGACGCGGGTGAAGTAGTCACTGGACGTGCCGCTGGTGGTCCACGGCAGGATCGCACCCTGCGCGATCGACTTGTCCTCATCGGGCACGACCAGTTCGGGGTCGACCTCGAGTTCGGTGCCCAGGCCCGTGCATGCCGGGCAGGCGCCGAACGGGCTGTTGAAGGAGAACGACCGCGGCTCGATCTCGTCCATCGCCAGGGGATGGTTGTTGGGGCAAGCCATCTTCTCGGAGAAGCGACGCTCCCGCGGCAGTTCGCCGTCGCTGCCGTCGGTCGACGGGTCGACATCGACGAACTCGATGAGCACGATCCCGCCAGCCAGACCGAGGGCCGTCTCGATCGAATCGGTGAGGCGCTGCTTACCGGTGCGGTCGTCCGGGCCCTTTGAGACAAGCCGGTCGACCACGACGTCGATGGAGTGCTTCTTCTGCTTGGCGAGGGTCGGCGGCTCCGCGAGCGTCACGACCTCGCCATCGACCCGGGCACGCGAATAGCCCTTCGTCTGGAGCTCGGCGAAAAGGTCGAGGTATTCACCCTTGCGCTCGCGCACCACCGGCGCCAGCACCTGGAAGCGCGTGCGATCGGGCAGAGCGAGCAACTGGTCGACGATCTGCTGCGGCGTCTGGCGCCCGACGGGCGCGCCACAGACCGGGCAATGCGGACGTCCGGCGCGCGCATAGAGCAGACGCAGGTAGTCGTAGACCTCGGTGATGGTGCCGACCGTCGACCGCGGGTTGCGGTTGGTCGACTTCTGGTCGATCGACACCGCGGGCGACAGACCTTCGATGAAGTCGACATCGGGTTTGTCCATCTGGCCGAGGAACTGTCGCGCGTAAGCCGACAGCGACTCGACGTAGCGGCGCTGGCCCTCGGCGAAGATCGTGTCGAAAGCCAGCGACGACTTGCCCGAACCGGAGAGGCCGGTGAAGACCACGAGGCTGTCTCGGGGCAGGTCGACGGTGACGTTCTTGAGGTTGTGTTCGCGCGCGCCCTGCACCCTCAAGTGGTCATGAGCGCGGCGGGACGGGCTGGACGAACTGGTCTGTGCAGGCACGCCCGCCATGCTAAGCGTCCGCACCGACAACCATCACTTCCTTGGACGACCCAATACTTGGTCATGCGTCCATATGGGAAGACCGGGCTTGCGGCAAACGACCTCCGCACCAAGACCTACCCGCAGGTCGTTGCCGCGCTCCGGGCAGTACACGCGAAGGCACCCAAGGCGAAGGTCGCGATCCTCGGCTACCAGAACGCGCTGCCTGCGGTGCCGACCGCGGCGTGCCAGGCCAAGACCCTCCTCGCCAAGGGCGACTTCGCCTATGTCAACGACATCCAGGCCACCCTCAACAGCGTGATCAAGCAGGCCGCGACCGACACCGGATCGATCCACGTCGACTTGCCGGCGATCTCCGCCGGGCACGACTCGTGCGCCGGTGCAGCCGCGTGGGTCGCGCCCCTCGGCGACCCGGGCAATCTTGCTCCGGTGCACCCGACCAGCGCCGGCAATGCCGCGATGGCCACCGCCACCGCGCGCGCATTCGGACTCGCCTGAGCCATCACGAATCACAGAACACGGCGCGGCGTCCGAAGACGCCGCGCCGTGTCCTAATCTGACCCGATGCTGGACGACGTCGACCGCGCCCGAGAACCCTCCCTCACCCCGATCGAGGACTACGCGATCATCGGTGACACCGAGACCGCTGCACTGATCAGCCGCTTCGGCTCGATCGACTGGCTGTGCCTGCCGCGCTTCGACAGCGCCTCGTGTTTCACCAAGCTGCTCGGTCATGCCGAACACGGACGGTGGCTGCTGCGTCCGTTCACCGACTCCGAAACGACGCGCGAATACTGCGGAAACACCTCGATCCTGGAGACCACCCACCGCACCGCGACCGGTGTGGTGAAGGTGACCGACCTGATGCCGCTGGGCATGGAACGCGCCGACCTGGTGCGCATCGTCGAATGCCTCGAGGGCGAGGTGGAGATGCAGCACGAGTGGATCGTGCGCTTCAACTACGGCCGCACCCGCCCGTGGATCTCGCACCGCACCGACGGCGACCTCGACATGCTGGTCGCCATCGCCGGACCCGACATGCTCGTCATGCGCAGTTCACGGCGGCCGCACGCCGAAGACGGAACGCACCGTGACCGGTGGACGATGCGCGCCGGTGAGCGTGAAGAGTTCATCCTCAACTGGTTCGCCTCGTGGAAGCCGATCCCGGAGTCGACCGATGTCGCACGTCGCATGGCCAAGACGATCGAGACCTCCGAGGCATGGGCAGCACAGACCAGCTACGAGGGCCCTTACCGTGAGGCGGTCGTCCGCTCGCTGTTGGTGCTGCGGCTGCTCACCGACACCCGCCGCGGCGGCATCGTCGCAGCCCCGACGACCAGTCTGCCGGAGGACTTCGGCGGGGTACGTAACTGGGACTACCGCTACTGCTGGCTCCGCGATGCCGCCCTCACCCTGGAAGCACTGCTGAGTGCTGGCTTCGTGGAGGCCACCGACCTGTGGCGCGACTGGCTGATCCGCGCGATCGCTGGTGACCCCGAGGACATGCAGATTATGTACGCGGTCGACGGCGGTCGAGAACTGCCCGAACGCGAACTCGACCACCTGCCGGGCTACGCCGATTCGCGCCCGGTGCGGATCGGTAACGGCGCCGTCGACCAGCGTCAGACCGACGTGCTGGGCGAGGTGATGGTGGCGCTCGATGACGCGCGATCCATGGGCATCACGGAGTCGGACCAGTCGTGGGCGGTGCAGCGGGCACTGGTCGAGAACCTCGCTCGGCACTGGGACGAACCCGACAACGGCCTGTGGGAGATCCGTGGACCCCTACGTCACTTCACCCATTCCCGGTTGATGGTCTGGGCAGCGTTCGACCGAGCCATCCGCGCCGTCGAGGAATTCGGTTACGAGGGCCCGGTCGACGACTGGAAGTCGCTGCGGGAGACCGTGCGTGAGGAGATCCTCGAACGCGGTTTCAACCACGAGATCAACTCCTTCGTGCAGCACTACGAGACCACCGAGGTCGACGCCAGCCTGCTGCTCATCCCGCTCGTCGGGTTCCTGCCCGGCGACGACCCGCGCATGCTCGGCACGATCGAACGCATCGAGCAGGACCTCATGCGGGACGGCCTGTTGCTGCGGTACCGCACCGAAGCCGGGGTGGACGGCCTGCCCGGCGACGAGCACCCGTTCCTCGCGTGCTCCTTCTGGCTCGTCTCGGCCTACGCCAGGGCCGGGCAGGTCGCCGATGGCCATGCCTTGATGGAGCGCCTGGTCGGCCTGCGCAACGACGTGGGCCTGCTGGCCGAGGAGTACGACGTCGAGAACAACCGGATGGTCGGCAACTTCCCACAGGCTTTCAGCCACCTGACCTTGGTGGGCGCCGCCGTCGAACTGGCACGCGCAGATGCCCGAACCGCGGACGGCGGGGCGACCGACCGGTAACCCTGCACGCCGAACTATCGTGGCGTGTGGTTGCCGCCGGGGAGACGGCACCACCGACGAGAGGGAGCCATGAACTACGACGGAAAGGTCGAGCCGGGCGGACCCGCCCAGGTGCTCGACACCGGAAACGCACGCATCACCAAACGCAGCGTGGGCAGCATGAGCAACAACGCATACCTCGTGCAGGACGCCGCGACCGGTGCCGCCTTGTTGATTGATGCCGCCGCAGATTGGCCGCTGATCGAGGCGATGATCTCCGAGGCGGACGCACGAGTGGTCGGCATCGCGACGACCCACCGGCACTTCGATCACGTGGGTGCGCTGGCCGAGGCCAAGGACGCCCTGGCCGCCCCCACACTCGCCGGCGCGGACGATGCCGACGAGATCGAGGTGCCCACTGATCGACGGCTCACGGACGGCGACACCATCCCCGTCGGGGACCTCACCATCACCTGCACGCATGTGCGCGGGCACACTCCCGGGTCGATCGCCTACTCGTTCGCCGGATCGGATGGCCGCAGCCATCTCTTCTCCGGCGACACGCTCTTTCCCGGCGGCGTCGGCGCGACCGATCACTATGACTACCAGTCCTTCCCGCAACTCATCGACGACGTCGAGGAACGTCTCTTCGGATGTTTCGACGACTCGACCGCCGTCTATCCGGGTCACGGGAACGACACCACCATCGGAACGGAACGACCAGCATTGAAGGAGTGGCGAGCACGTGGTTGGTGACGCGGTGAAGCGCGCGTACGTCGTTGTGGAGGCCACCGGGTTGTGGCGTGCGCCCGAGGCCTTGCGCCCGATCGACGCGCCCATGACTCGGCCTGAGCCCGATCATCAGGAATGGCTGGCGGGCATGGACGAGCACGAGATCGAAGGGGCGGAGGGCAGGGGCGGCCTGCTCGATGTGATCGACTCGGAGTTGTCCTTCGGCGAACCCGTCGACATCCACGAGACCCGTGACGGGTGGGCGCGGGTCACCTGCCCGTGGCAGCCCAGCAGTCGGCACCCGCAGGGGTATCCCGGATGGGTGCCGCAGGCTCACCTCGGTGACGAGGCTCCTCGATCCGAGGACGCGCCACGCGACGACTCCCCCGCAGACATCGAACCCAGCGCCTACGTCGAGCAGGCTCGCACCCACCTGGGGCTGCCCTATCTCTGGGGCGGGCTCACCGCCGAAGGGCTGGACTGCTCCGGCTTGGTGCACCACAGCGCCCGCTCGCTCGGATGGTCGGTGCCCCGCGACGCGGACGACCAGTACCGCGCATCGCAGGACGTGCCGCTCGACCAGGTGCGTGCCGGAGACCTCTACTTCTTCGCCAAGCCGGGCGCGTCGATCCACCACGTGGGCATCGTCACCTCGCCCGGAAGCATGATCCATGCACCGGAAACGGGTGCAGGCGTGACCGAGGAAGTGCTCTCGCCGCAACGATTGGAGACCCTCAGCTGCGCTGGACGCATCCTTCGGTGAGGATCCGCTCCTCGATCGATCGGGTGCCACCCGTCGCCCTGGTCATGGCGGCTGTGGTGTCGGTGCAATTCGGTGGCGCCCTCGCAGCAACACTGGTGCCGAGCATCGGCGCCGTCGGCACCGTGGCGCTGCGGATGGCGCTCTCGGCGGGTGTGATCGTGCTGCTGGTGCGGCCACGGTGGCGGGGGCGGAGTGCTGCCGATTGGCGAGCCGTCGGCTTCTACTCGGCTGCATTGGGCTTGATGAACCTCGCGTTCTACGCGGCTCTCGCGCGGCTGCCGATCGGGGTCGTGGTGACCATCGAGTTCCTCGGGCCGCTGACCCTGGCCGCGGCGCTCTCGCGACGTGGGCGTGATCTGATCGCCGTCGGGACGGCCGCCGTCGGCGTGATGCTCATCTCCGAGGCCCTCTGGACGCCGTGGGCAGACCTCGATCACGTGGGCATCGCATTCGCCCTGGCAGCCGGCGCGATGTGGGCGGCGTACATCGTGGCCGGAGGACACACGGCGCACCGGTTCGCCCAGTTGGACGGACTCGCAATTGCGTTGGCGCTCAACACCATCGTGCTACTGCCGATCGGAATCGCCACAGCGGGTGGCCGATTGATCGAGCCGGAGATCTTGGTCAAGGGATTCGGCGTGGCGATGCTCTCGACCCTGCTCGCCTACGGACTCGAACTGCTCGCGCTGCGCCGATTGGCTGCGTCAGTGTTCGGCATCCTGCTCAGCCTCGAGCCGGCTGTCGCTGCGGTGGCGGGACTCATCATCCTGTCGCAGACCCTCGCGCCACTGCAGTTGGTGGGCATGGCCCTGGTGGTCGCCGCCAGCATCATCGTGATGGGCAGCGCCCGACGATCACGTCAGCCGGCGACAGCCGACTGACGGTCGCGGCGCAGCAGGCCGTGCCGCTCGGCGTACTTCTCGAACCACAGCGTGGCCAGCGGCGGGATGCTGCTCAGCAGGCCGAGCACCAGGTGCTTGGCCGACCACTTGTGGGTGAAGGCCACCCAGAGGCAGCTGACGACGAAGAAGATGAAGACGCCGCCGTGGATCGGACCGAAGATCTTCACACCGATCTCGGACGACTTCACCACCCACTTGAAGAACATGCCGGTCAATAGCCCGATCCAGGAAATGGCCTCGGCAATGGCAGCGATCTTGAACAGCTTCGCGGACGGGTGGGTTGCAACATTCACGTCGGACACGCCCCAACCCTAAGCAACGCCCAGCCTGCCGCGGCGACGAGGTGCCTGAGCCGACTGGTCTGCCCCACTCGCAGCACCGAGCGTTCACTCAGCTGGTGGCCGCCGTCATCTGTCGTAGCTCCTTCTTAAGGTCGGACAGTTCGTCACGAAGCCGTGCTGCCAACTCGAAGTGCAGATCGGCAGCTGCCTGGTGCATCTGTTCGGTGAGCTCCTGGATCAGCTGCGCCAGTTCGGCCGCTGGCATGTTCTGGGTGCGCGCACCGCCTGCGACCTCGGCATCAGCGGCCGCGGCTCCACGTCCACCTCTGCCCTTGCCGCGTGATTGGGTGCGACCACTGCCCAGCAGAGCGTCTGTGTCGGCGTCCTCCCGCTGCAGCATGTCGGTGATGTCAGCGATCTTCTTGCGCAGCGGCATCGGGTCGATGCCCTTCTCCTTATTGTACGCGAGCTGCTTGTCGCGACGACGCTGCGTCTCGTCGATGGCCTCCTGCATCGACGGCGTCATCTTGTCGGCGTACATGTGCACCTGGCCGGAGACGTTTCGGGCTGCACGTCCGATGGTCTGGATCAGCGACCGGGCCGAACGCAGGAAGCCCTCCTTGTCGGCGTCGAGGATGCTCACCAGCGACACCTCGGGCAGGTCGAGGCCCTCGCGCAGGAGGTTGATGCCGACGAGCACGTCGAACTCGCCGAGGCGCAACTCTCGCAGCAATTCCACGCGGCGCAGGGTGTCGACCTCGGAGTGCAGGTAGCGCACCCGGATGTCCTTCTCCAGCAAGTAATCGGTGAGATCTTCGGCCATCTTCTTGGTGAGCGTGGTGACCAGCACGCGTTCGTTCTTGGCGGTGCGTTCGCGGATCTCGTGGAGCAGGTCGTCGATCTGACCCTTGGTGGGCTTGAGGACGATCTCGGGGTCGACCAGACCGGTCGGCCGGATGACCTGCTCGACATAGCCGTCGGACTTGGCCATCTCGTAATCGCCCGGCGTCGCCGAGAGGTAGACCGTCTGCCCGATGCGCTCGAGGAACTCCTCCCACTTCAGCGGTCGGTTGTCCATGGCGCTGGGCAGCCGGAAACCGTGGTCGACCAGCATCCGCTTACGCGACATGTCGCCCTCGTACATCGCCCCGATCTGCGGGACGGTCTGGTGCGACTCGTCGATGACGAGCAGGAAGTCTTCGGGGAAGTAGTCGAGCAGGCAGTTGGGTGCAGAGCCCGCCGACCGGCCATCGATGTGCCGCGAGTAGTTCTCGATACCGGAGCAGGAGCCGACCTGGCGCATCATCTCGATGTCATAGCTCGTGCGCATCCGCAGCCGTTGTGCCTCAAGGAGTTTGCCCTGCTTCTCGAACTGCTCGAGGCGCTGCTCGAGCTCCTTCTCGATGCCGCCGATCGCGCGCTCCATGCGCTGCGGGCCGGCGACATAGTGGGACGCCGGGAAGACGTACATCTCGTCCTCCTCGTGCATCACCTCGCCGGTGAGCGGGTGCAACGTGTAGATGCGTTCGATCTCGTCGCCGAAGAACTCGATGCGCACCGCGAGTTCTTCGTAGACCGGAATGATCTCGACGGTGTCGCCGCGTACGCGGAAGGTGCCGCGGGTGAAGGCGAGGTCGTTACGGGTGTACTGCATCTGCACGAACCGGCGGAGCAGGTCGTCGCGGTCGAGTTGCTGCCCGACCCGAAGCCGCACCATGCGGTCGACGTACTCCTGGGGCGTGCCCAGGCCGTAGATGCACGAGACCGATGCCACGACGATGACATCACGCCGGGTGAGCAGGGAGTTGGTGGCGCTGTGGCGCAGGCGTTCGACCTCGTCGTTGATCGAGGAGTCTTTCTCGATGTAGGTATCGGTCTGCGGGATGTACGCCTCGGGCTGGTAGTAGTCGTAGTACGACACGAAGTACTCGACAGCATTGTTGGGCAACAACTCCCGGAACTCGTTGGCCAACTGGGCGGCCAATGTCTTGTTGGGAGCCATGACAAGAGTCGGGCGCTGCACCTGCTCGATGAGCCAGGCTGTCGTCGCCGACTTACCGGTGCCCGTCGCACCCAACAGCACGACGTCCTGCTCCCCGCCCTTGATGCGGCGGGTGAGGTCGGCGATGGCGGTCGGCTGGTCACCGCTGGGAGTGAACTCCGAGACCACTTCGAACGGAGCGACGCGGCGTTGGAGGTCTGTGGTGGGGCGCATGGGTCAACCGTAAGACCGACCACCGACAATTAGGCTCCCTGGTGCTGTTCAGCGCGGCTCGAACTTCGGCACATTAGGCCGGTGCCGACTGCCGAAAGATGCCGATGACCTTTCTGAACGACTCCTCCGCCCTCATTCGGGCGCTACGGCCACCGGCGGGATATTCCACAGGTCCGGTGGTGCTGGGTGAACTGCGCCGGGTGATCATCTCGGGCCAGGTCAAGCCTGGCACCGCCATCCCGCTGGACGAGGTCGCCTCGCTCTTCGGCATTGAGTCACATCCCGGTGCGAGAAGCCCTGAAGACGCTGCTGGGCGAGGGGCTGATCGCGCACGCGCCGCGCGGTCTACGACTGTGAGTAGTAGTACGCTGGTGGGGTGAGCGAGACCGCACTCAGACGCCCCGAAACCCAACCTCGCAAACACTCCCGCAAGTCGCCGGGTTGGGTCCCTCAGCAGCACGGCGCCTGGGCGATGCTGGCCAGTCCGGTGCTCGTCGGGGTCATCGCTGCTGGGCCAGCCCTGGTGCAGGTCCCGCTCGTGCTCACCTGGTTCACCGGCTACCTCTGGTTCAACGCCGTCGGCTTGTGGCTGAAGTCCCGGCGTCAGGCGCGCTACCTGCCGCCGGTCCGCGCCTACACCGCTGCTCTCGTGCCCCTTGGCGCGCTCGTCCTGGTGATGCAGCCGGGCCTGGCTCGGTGGGCTGCCGCCTTCGCGCCGCTGGTGGGGTTCGGGCTCTGGATGACCGCCCGGCGGCAAGATCGGGCGCTCGCGTCAGGCATCGCGACGGTCATCGCTGCTGCCGGATTCACGGCGGTGATCATGGACGCGGCCGGACCCCTCGACATCGCCGCGGCGACGCGACTCTCCCTCATCCAGTTCGGCTACCTGGTGGGCACGCTGCTCTACGTGAAGACGATGATCCGCGAACGCGGCAACCCGCGCTTTCTGGCGGCGTCCGTCGGTTGGCATGTCGCCTGCACCGCAGTCGCGCTTTCCTTCGGGCTCTGGCCGGTGGGCGTGATATTCGCCACGCTGACGGCGAGGGCTTGGTTCTTCAGTCGAATGCCGTTGTCTCCCAAGCAGGTCGGCAAGCGAGAGTTCGGCTTTCACGCCGCCGTGATCGTGGCGGCCCTGTTGGCTTCCTGATCGCCCCGCGGCTGCGACACTTGCGGGATGACAGTTTCTGCGCCCTCCGCATGAGCCCGTCGACCGTCCTGGCCGCCGCCTATCTCATCGTCGGACTGGCCCTCTTCGTCGGCCTGCTGCTCCCCCGCCTCACCGAGAACCGCGCGATCTCCAGCCCGATCGTGCTGCTCATCATCGGACTGGCGGCCGGTCTGGTGCCGCTACCGGATGGGGTGACCCTGCACCCGCTTGACCACCCGGCGCTCGCGGAGCAGCTGACGACGGTGACGATCATCGTCGCGCTGACCGGCGTCGGCCTGGCCCTTGACCGACCCCTGCAACGCACGCGCCGCAGTTGGCAGCGCTGGAACGCCACCTGGCGTCTGATCTTCATCGCGATGCCACTCGCGATCGCAATCACCGCTGCCCTCGGATGGTGGTTGGCCGGTCTCGTGCCCGGTGCTGCACTTGTTCTCGCCGCCGCTCTGGCACCCACCGACCCGGTTTTGGCATCCGATGTCCAGGTCGGCGGCCCAACCGTCGACGTCTCGGACGATGCATTGGACGAGGACGACGAGGTGCGCTTCGCGCTGACCTCCGAGGCCGGACTCAACGACGGCGCGGCATTCCCCTTCGTCGTCGCGGGCCTCTCCATGCTCAGCGCCGGATCGGTGTGGTCATGGGCGCCAGCCTGGATCGCCTGGGAACTCATCGGTCGCACCCTCATCGGCGTGCTGGTCGGCTGGGTCGTGGGCACGCTCCTGGGCAAGCTCGCCTTCCGCGCTCCCAAGGGGATGCGCTTCGCCGACCTGGGCGACCCCTTGCTCATCGTGGCTGCACCGTTCATCGCGTACGGTCTGGGCGAACTCGTGCACGGCTGGGCCTTCCTGTCGGTCTTCGTCTGCGCCCTGTGCATGCGCGCCAGCGAACCGACGCACGAATACCACGACCAGATGCACGGCGTGATCGAACGACTGGAGCACCTGCTCACCCTGCTGCTCCTGCTGTTGTTGGGAGCAGCGCTCACCGACGGCATGCTGGGAGATCTCACCTGGCCGGGCGCGCTGGTGGGCCTACTGCTGATCTTCGTCGTCCGGCCGGTGACGGCATGGCTGGCGCTGTGGAGTCCGGGGACGATCGATCGAGCGGGCGACGGTGTGCTGGGCCCTCGCGAGCGACTGGCGACGGCCTTCCTCGGCGTCCGGGGCATCGGCACGCTGTTCTACCTCGCGTACGCGACAGCGCATTCTCAGCTCGACAATGCCGCCGAGCTGTGGTCGATCGCCGGTTTCACCGTGGCGCTTTCGGTGCTCGTGCACGGCATGTCAGCCTCCCCCGTCGTCAACTGGCTCGACCGCGCGCGTCAGCGCAACGGGTGACCCTCGATCGCCCAACCGGTCTGCTCAGCCCATGCGCGAGCTTTGGGGAGCGCTTGGGCGAACCACGGCTCCTTCGCCTCGACGTAGTCCTGCTTGGTGTCTGGCGTTCCCCCCGGGTGCGCCTGCGCGGTCGCGTGTTTGAAATGCGCGTACGCGTCGCGGGCGGTGTCGTCGGCGCGCAACCAGTCGCGGAACTGCAACGCGATCTCGGACGCCGGGCCGCCGGCCTGACGGATGTGCAGATGGACCAGTCGCCCCGGGTCGGCGCCATTGGCGAAGTATTTGCGCCACAGGTCGGGATCGGGCGCCCACGCCTGAGCATGATCTTCGTTCGGACGCAGGCCGGTGAAGCCGGCGCCCTTCAGCGCAGCCTTGAACGAACAACCAACCAGCGCCGAATCGACGTGCTCGGCACCGTGCGTCCGAGTGACCCGATCACCCACCTCCTGATGTGCCACCGAGAGATCCGTCACCTGCAACTGCAGGTCGATGACGTCCTTGGCGGGTAAGCCGGGCACCGCGGTCGAGCCGATGTGATCGATTCGGACATCGGTGAATCCTGCTGCGTCGAGTTGATGGGCGATCCGCCGACACAGCCGTCGGGCTTGGACAGCCCAATCAGGATCGGGGTCGACGATCTGCACCGTGTCGGGCCGGCGCACCGGACGGTCGTGCTGGAGGTTGTCGGCATAGGGCTGGATCCGGTTGTGCCACAGGGACTTCACTGCTTGCTCCAGCTCGGCGAGGCCGCGGGAATTGTCGAGGAGGACGTCCGCAGCTTCGCGTCGCTGTTCATCGCTGGCTTGTGCAGCAATCCGCTTCTCCGCGTCGGCTCGCGTCATCCCCCGCTGCTCGACCAGGCGGTCGAGCCGAACGTGCGCCGGGACGTCGACGATCACCATGAGGTGATAACTGTTGGTCTGGCCGAGTTCGACGAGCAGCGGCATGTCGTGCACGACGATCGCATCGGCCGGCGCCTCTCGGAACAGCTGCGCCGTACGCTCGCCGATCAGCGGGTGCGTGATCGCCTCGAGTTCCTTGCGACGATCGGTGTCGGCGAAGACGATCGCGGCCAGTGCTGGGCGGTTCAGCGTGCCGTCGTCGGCGATGACTTCTTCACCGAAGGTCTCCTGAATCTGTTGCAGCCCAGTCGTTCCCGGCTCGACGACCGCTCGTGCGATCTGATCGGCGTCGATGACGGTCGCCCCCAGGTTGCCCAGCAGTGTGGACACCGTCGACTTACCTGACCCGATCCCGCCGCTCAGCCCGATACGCATCATGACGCCCGAGGCTACCCGGGTCATAAGCTGAGTCGGTGAGCACTCGACGCATTCTCATCACCGGCGGCGGCACTGGAATCGGGAAGGCCATCGCCCACCGATTCCTGGCCGAGACCCCCGAACTCGTGCTGGTCGGCCGACGAGCCGAACCCCTCGAATCCGCAGCCGAGGAGCTACGTGGGAAGGCGCCCGGTGCACGAATCGCCACCCGCACCTGCGATCTCACCGTGCCCGAACAGGTCGAGGAACTCGCCGGGCAACTTCGAACAGGTGCGCCCATCGATGTGATCGTGGCCAACGCCGGCGGAAACTACGGCCTCGGCGCGAAGACATTGGCCGAAACGGCCCAAGCATGGCGCGCCGATTTCGACGGCAATGTGCTCTCGGCCGTCCTCATCACGCAGGCGCTGCGCGACCACATGCCGCGACCGGGCGGCCGCATCATCGCGATGAGTTCCATTGCGGCCCTGCGTGGCTCGGGTGCCTACGGTGCTGCCAAGGCGGCGGTGAACGCGTGGGTGCTCAGCCTCGCCGGCGAGCTCGCACCCGAGGGCATCACGGTCAACGCGGTAGCGCCCGGGTTCGTCCCCGAGACCGACTTCTGGCAGGGCCGTATCGCGGCTGATCCCGGCATCATCGCTGACCGCACCGCACCCATCCCGATGAAACGGCCGGGCACCGCCGTGGAGGTAGCCGAAGCCGTCGCCTACCTCGCCGCCCCCGACGCCGGCTGGACCACCGGGCAGATCCTCCAGGTCAACGGCGGCACCCTCTTCGGCCGCGGCTGAACCGCGCACGAACCGAACTTCCACCGCACAAACCGGACGCAAAACACACGTTTTCGACATGAGAACGTGCGATATGCGTCCGGTTTGTGTGGTCTTCGCCGAAACCAAGCGCCCCGGCCGAACCCGCACCCAAGTACGCAAACGCCCCGCTCACCAAAGTGAGCGGGGCGTTTGCCGATTCCTACCGAATCAGTTGCCGGTCAGCTTCTCGCGAAGAGCAGCCAGTGCCTCGTCCGAGGCGAGCGTGCCTTCGGCCGGAGCGGCGGCGGTGTCGTTGCCACCCGAGGAGTACGAGGTCGGTGCGGTCGCAGCGGTGGCGACAGCCTCCGCGTCGGCCTTGCGAGCAGCCTCGATCTGGGCCTGGTGCGCCTCGTAACGCGAGTGCGCGTCGGCGTACTGGGCTTCCCAGGTCTCACGCTGCGACTCGAAGCCTTCGAGCCACTCGTTGGTCTCCGGGTCGAAGCCCTCGGGGTACTTGTAGTTGCCCTGGTCGTCGTACTCGGCGGCCATGCCGTAGAGGGTCGGGTCGAACTCGCTCGCGCCGGCAGCGTCGTCGTTGGCCTGCTTGAGCGACAACGAGATGCGGCGACGCTCGAGGTCGACGTCGATGACCTTGACGAAGAGCTCGGTGCCGACGGTGACGACCTGCTCCGGCAGCTCCACGTGGCGCTCGGCCAGCTCGGAGATGTGGACCAGGCCCTCGATGCCGTCCTCGACGCGCACGAACGCACCGAACGGAACGAGCTTGGTGACCTTACCCGGCACGACCTGACCGATCGCGTGGGTGCGGGCGAAGTGCTGCCACGGGTCTTCCTGGGTGGCCTTCAGCGACAGGGAGACACGCTCGCGGTCCATGTCGACGTCGAGCACCTCGACGGTGACTTCCTGGCCGACCTCGACAACCTCGGACGGGTGGTCGATGTGCTTCCAGGACAGCTCCGAGACGTGCACCAGGCCGTCGACACCGCCGAGGTCGACGAAGGCACCGAAGTTGACGATCGAGGAGACGACACCCGAGCGCACCTGGCCCTTCTGCAGCTCCTTGAGGAAGGTCGTACGGACCTCGCTCTGGGTCTGCTCCAGCCACGCACGGCGCGACAGAACAACGTTGTTGCGGTTCTTGTCGAGCTCGATGATCTTGGCCTCGACCTCCTTGCCGACATACGGCTGCAGGTCGCGCACACGACGCATCTCGACCAGCGAGGCGGGCAGGAAGCCGCGCAGGCCGATGTCGAGGATGAGGCCACCCTTGACGACCTCGATGACGGTGCCGGTGACGACGCCGTCCTCTTCCTTGATCTTCTCGATGGTGCCCCAGGCGCGCTCGTACTGTGCGCGCTTCTTGGACAGGATCAGACGGCCTTCCTTGTCCTCCTTCTGGAGAACCAGGGCCTCGACCTCATCGCCCACGGAAACGACCTCGGTGGGGTCGACGTCGTGCTTGATGGAGAGTTCGCGGGAGGGAATGACACCCTCGGTCTTGTAACCGATGTCGAGCAGAACCTCGTCACGGTCGACCTTGACGATGACACCTTCGACAATGTCGCCGTCGTTGAAGTGCTTGATCGTCGCGTCGATCGCGGCGAGCAGCTCCTCCTCGGATCCGATGTCGTTGATCGCGATCTGGGAGGTGGTAGCGGTAGTCATGTAGTAGGAAACCTTTGGTGGACGGTTGAGTTGGACAATAAGGACGTCCCGTCGAACCACCGGAATGGACCGACGGGATACTGCGCACACGAAAGTGCCTCTCTACCCTACCCGCTGTGCAAGACGTGGGCAAAACCACTTCTGGACCCAATCCGTCCGATGAAAGGACGCGGATCATGGACGACTCGGCAACCCCCGGCGGCCCCTCGGCCGGGCGCGGGAAGAACCATCACGTCGACGACCGGGAGAGCTCCCGCGCGCAGCGCGCGTGGTGGGACGGCGAGGCCCGCGACTACTACCTCGAGCACGGCGCGTTCCTCGGCGACGAACAACTGGTCTGGGGTCCGGAGGGCTGGACCGAAGAGGAGCTGCGGATCTTCGGCAATCGACGAGGGCTCACCGGACGCGACGTGCTGGAGTTCGGTGCCGGCGCCGGCCAGGGCGCCCGGTGGATGGCGGCGCAGGGTGCCCGGGTGGTGGCGTCCGACATCTCCCTCGGCATGCTCGAGGTCGGTCAGCAGATCGACCGCCGCGACGGTCGCAACCTGCCCCTCGTGCAGGCGGACGCCGGGGTGCTGCCCTTCGCCGACGAGACCTTCGATCTGGCCTTCTCGGCGTACGGCGCCGTGCCCTTCATCGCCGACACCGCGTCCTTGATGCGTGAGCTGGCCCGGGTGTTGCGCCCCGGGGGGCGTCTGGTCTTCTCGACCACGCACCCCTTCCGGTGGTCCTTCCCGGACGTGCCGGGCGAGGCCGGCCTGGTTGCCGAGTACAGCTACTTCGACACCACGCCGTACGTGGAGCAAGCCGCCGACGTGGTCACCTATGTCGAACACCACCGCACCTTCGGTGCCCGGCTGCGCGAGATCGTCGCCGCCGGCCTGATCGTGCAGGACGTGATCGAGCCGACCTGGCCGGAGCGCAACCCGCAGAACTGGGGTGGCTGGAGCCCGACGCGCGGCAAGGTCATCCCGGGGACCGCGATCTATCTGGCGACGAAGCCCTGAGAACACGGTGAAGGGCTCCCACCCGATGGTGGGAGCCCTTCACCGTGTCAGTGGCTGTCAGTGGCAACTACGACCGGTGGTTCGATCGACGAATCGGTGCCGTGTCGTCAACGCCGTCGGAGTCGAGCAGGCCGCCCACACCGGCGTTACGGTCGACATCGTCGTCGTAGCGGGACGCACCGCCCGCGTTCCGCTTCCGGTTGCTGAACCACATCAGCAGTCCAACTGCGAGGAGCAGAAGTCCGACCACGGTTCCGAGTAGGGGCACGGTCGAGCCGATCTGCTTAAGGCTGGTTCCGCTCTCCTTCGCCGACTTGACGTTCTCCGCGACCTGTTCCGGTGTGAAGGCGAAGTTGATGTCGATGACCGTCTGACCACTGGCCATCCGCTGAACCAGGTGCTGCTCCTGCTTCTGAATCGATCCAGTCACGGGGTCGATCCACATCGTCTTCTCGGTGTCGTAGGTGCCCGCAGCGCCACTGATTTCGATGGGAGCAGCCTTCACCTCGTAGGCGAACTTGTAAGTCTCGAGCCCGTTGAGCTTCTCCGTGCCGACGAACTTGGTGTCAATGGCCTTCTTCGCGTAGTCGTCCCAGAACGGGTACGTCTTCTTCTCGACGTCGAAGGGGAACTTGTTCATAAGGCCCGACTTGCGCTCGGCGTCCGCAGGAAGCCCCTTGAAGTCACTCACGGCCAGGCCCGTGCGTCGGTCGGTTGCAAAAACATCCGTTCCGGCGGCAATCAGTCGCTTCTGCGGGTCATCGGCGGAAACGCAATCCGGACCGCTACCCGCCTCAGCCTTGATCAAGCACGAGGACGTCTTGAACAGCACGACGTCCTTCGTCGATGCCGCCGAATCCGCGAGCGTGGTGCTCAACGCGGTCACCGGCGTGTCAACCATCGACTTGCCATCAAATATGGACGCCTTGCCGCTCAGGTGCGTAACCGTGTTCGTGTCGAGCGGGGTTCGCTTTACCTCGTTAGCAGCGTAGAATTTTGCCACCACAGCTACGGCTAGTAGGAAGGCTCCCAGGAACACCAGTACCTTGGTCAACAATCCGCGCAACGCAATTTCTCCTCATGTCGGCCCGGGGCTCCCGGAGTCGGCTGAGCGTAGCAGTGCATAAGGCCACCGGCATAGCATCTAGGGCGACGTTTTGCGCCACGAGACGCATCCCTCCTGCGGGTGGGTACAGTCCCACCATGACCGACGTCCAGGATCCGCCATCACGGAACCTTGCCCTCGACGGCCTCCGTGGTCTGGCGCTCGTCCTCGTCGTCCTGTCGCACGGCTGGGCGCTATGGCCCGGGGGCGGATCCGGCAGCAATGCCCCGTGGTGGCAGGTGCTGCGCAGTGGAAATCTCGCAGTGACCGTCTTCCTGGTGGCCGGCGGCTACCTCTTGATCGCCGGCCTCATGCGCTTGCCGTCCAACGGCAGCAGCGCGGACTACGTCCGGGCCGTCCTGCGCCGAGTGATCCGCATTGCGGTCCCGGTCCTCGTACTCGTCGTCGCGATTCTTGCGGTGTCGGTGCTCGACCCCACCGACGACACCCCGCCGTCGACGACACGCAAGAGCGCTTGGGCAATATCGACCTTCACGTGGAACTGGTATGTACAGAACAGTGCGCTGGCGGCTCGCGCCGACCTCGGGCACCTGTGGTATGTCAGTGTCTTCGTGCAGGGAGTACTCCTGCTCACCGCGCTCTTCTTCATGCAGCGGCACCGCCTGTGGTTGTTCGCGGCCACCATCGGGGCGCTCCTGTGCCTCGTCATCTGGTGGCGAGCGCATCTGATGACCACCGAGCCGAACATGGTGCTCACCCTGCTGCGCACCTCGACCCGCATCGACGGCATGCTCTGGGGTGCGTTGCTCGCGTCAACCGCACCTTGGTGGCGACGATTGCAGGTGCCGTGGCATGCAGTCGCGATCACTGGCCTTGTCGTGCTACTCGCCCTCACCCTCACGGTCGGGGGCTCGAGCTCCTACTTCGGGTGGCAGGGACAGGCCATGGCGATCGGCACGGTGCTGGCCACGGCAGGTCTCGCCGCGACCGACAGCGCCCTTGCCTCCCGGGTCCTCAGCATCCAGTCGCTTGCGTGGCTCGGCCAGAACTCGCTGACCATCTATGTCTGGCATTACCCGGTGTTCTTCTTCGTCGCCCGCCACACGGGCGACTGGGCATGGCCCGCACGAACCGCGGTCGGGCTCGCGCTCGCCGGGGGTTTGAGCTACCTGCTCATCCGACTGGTGGAGCGCCCGATTGGTGGATGGCTCCGGAGGTCGCGCTGGACTCGGCCGGGGTCATCGACGGCGTAGCTGCCTCCGGACGGTGTGCACCCGTTCGAGGGCAGCCTGAACAGTCGAATCGGACAGATTCAGGCGACGCTTCGCACGGTCGTACATGTCGAGCACCACACGGTCAGCAGCGATCGCGTAGCGCTTGAGTCCCTCGTCGGGACGAGCGCGGTAGTTCGTCGACTTGCGGACTGCCGAGTCCTCGACCGTGAAGTAGTAGAGAGCAAGGGAGCGCCTCGCCTCACCCGGCGGGCAGTTCAAGCCGTCGGGGTGGCCGTGAAAGCTCTCGCCGCTGGTGGTGAAGACGAGCATCCGGTTGCCCAACGGCGTCACCAGACCCTCGCGCCGCGTCACGTCCTTGTTCCAGAGTTCGAGCTGACCGCCCCACTCCTCCGGCCACGACTCGTTCAGGTACAGAAGGATGTTGACCCGGCGAGCCCAATCCTCGTGGTCATGGTGAGTACTGAAGTCCGTGTGGATGTTGAGGTGCCCACCGCGCAGGGTCTGGTGCAAACCACCGCCGTCCATCGACCAGTCCGGGAGCAGTCCGGAGATGCCGGTGAGCTCCTCGAGGAAGGCAACGAACTCCTCCGAGCAGAAGTCCTGCGCGATCGCCCTGAGCACGGGGCTCCACGTGTCGGGCTCGGTGTTGGAGTACTTGGTCTCGTTGACGTGGAGGTAACCCTTCCAGAACGGATCGTCCGTCGCAGGGAAGGCTGCAACCGCAGCCGTGAAGGCCTCGGGCTTCAGCACATTGTCGAGGACGACGTGCGGGAACGGCCGCGCCCCGCGGTACTGCGGTGCGATCGCATCGAGTTCGGCGCGAAGACGTGGGAGGTCGACCAGGTCAAGAGACATACGCAGCATGATGACATATAGATCTCCATTGTTACCAGCGAGTTCTGTACACTGCGAACTCCTTGCGCGGGAGCGGCACGGCTCCCCGCCCTCAGATGGAGCGTCAGTGAATTCTTCCGCTGTGCCCGTGACGTCTTCGGCCACGTCGGTCGGATCGTCCGTTCCGCCGGTCAGGTCCGCTGGCGCCCCCCGCGTCGGAGTCCTCGTGGTCGCTTACAACGCCGAGACCACGTTGGCTGCCACTCTGGACCGGTTGCCCGCTTCGTTCCAGGCGACCGTGGACCACGTCCTTCTCGCCGACGATGCGAGCCAGGACAGGACCTACGAGATCGGCCGCGACTACCAGTCGAAGTCGTCGCTGGCCATGACGGTCGTCAAGCACCCGCAGAATCTCGGTTACGGCGGGAACCAGAAGGCCGGCTACACTTGGGCGATCAACCACGGGCTCGACATCGTGGTACTGCTCCACGGCGACGGGCAATACGCGCCGGAGATGATCGAGGACCTCGTACACCCCATCGCACGCGGGGAGGCTGACGCGGTCTTCGGATCACGGATGCTGACAAGCGGTGGCGCACTCAAGGGCGGCATGCCGCTCTACAAGTTCGTCGGCAATCGAATCCTGTCAACCACCCAGAACCGCCTGACCGGGCTGGGACTAAGCGAGTGGCACAGCGGCTACCGCGCGTACAGCGTGAAGGCGCTCGCTGCCCTGGACTTCCAGAGCTACTCCAACGATTTCGACTTCGACACCGAAATCATTCTCGGACTCCACGACGCCGGTTTCACCATCGGCGAGGTACCCATCCCGACCTACTACGGCGATGAGATCTGCCGAGTGAACGGCATCCGCTATGCCAAGGACGTCATTCTGGACGTCCTGGCCTACCGCGCCTCAAGGATGGGCTTCGGCAGTCGCGGCACGGTCCTCGATCCCAACGCGTACCAATTCAAGCCCTCACCTCATTCGTCCCACGGGCGGATCCTTTCCTGGACCGCCGAGACGCCGGCCGGCAAGGTTCTCGACGTCGGATGCTCGGACGGCCGTTTCGACGAGGCGGTCCGCGGGCAGGGCCACGTGGTTCACGGTGTCGATCTCGTTGAACACGAAGGTGTGCGGGACCGCCTCGACGCCTTTTACCGCGCCGATCTGACGACCGGTCTGCCGCCAGAATTGCCGACCGATTACGCGACGATCATCGCTGCGGACGTCCTGGAGCACGTCGTCGACCCCGGCGCACTGCTGGACAGCATGGTCGCTCATCTCGCTCCGGGTGGGCAGATCCTCATCTCCGTTCCCAACATCAGCCACTGGTATCCGCGCGGTCGAATCGCTCTGGGTCGCTTCGGTTACGACTCCCGAGGTCCGCTCGATGAGGGGCACGTGCGCTTCTTCACGCGCAAGACCTTCACCCAGCTGCTGAAACGGCACGGACTCGTCGCCGTCGAAGCGACCACAGTCGGCGCTCCTGTGGACGTCGTCGACCGGGCCGGCCCTCGCACGGCGATGACATCTGTGATCAAGCATCTCGGCGAGATCGACCACGCCGCATCTCAGGCCTGGCCCTCGATGTTCGGCTATCAGTTGTTGTTCCGTGTCGAACGGTCGGCGTGAGCGACTCAATTCCACTCACCCGACGCTCGTACCGCCGAAGGACTGCCATGAGAAGGCCGTCGTGCAAACTCGTGGCCTCCATCGGAGGTCTCGTCATCGGTGGCTTGGTGTTCCTCGGCACCCTGCTTGATTTCGGCTGGAACCCCGGCCGGACGGCCAACACCTTCGGGTTCGCCTCCAACTTCTTCGACATCCAGGCACGTGCCCTGCTGGCGGGCCATCTGTCGGTACCGAAGGATGCTCTCGGCATCGAAGGTTTCGTCGTTGACGGCAAGACGTACATGTACTTTCCGCCGTTCCCGGCGGTCGCCCGGATGCCGGTGCTGCTGGTAACGCACGAGTTCGACGGCAGGCTCACCGTGCTGATGATGGCCGTCGCCTGGACCATCTTCGCCGTGATGACGACACGATTGGTGTGGCTGATCCGCTCGTGCATCGTGCGTACCGAGCAGCCGACGATCGGTGAATGTTTCGGCGTCGCCGCCCTGATTGCAGCGATGACCGGCGGTACGACGCTGACGTTCGATGCCGCCCTGCCGTGGGTGTACCACGAGGTCTACGCATGGTCTGCGGCATTCTTCGTCTCTGCTGCCTATTGGCTGGTGCGATATGTGCAGAGCCCGTCACGCACCGCGGCGTGGTGGATCGGGGCAGCAGTCGTGGGGCAGATCATGACTCGGTCAACGGGCGGTTTCGCGCTTGCGGGCGTCTGCCTCGTGACCGCCGGGATCATCGTCCTGCGGCGCCGCCGCGCCGGACTCTCGGTTGCTGCACCGATGGCCCTTGCCGGTTTCGTTCCATTGGCGGCCTCGGTAACCCTGAACATGGTGAAATTCGGGCACCCATACCTCTTCCCCCTCGAGCGCCAAGTGTGGACGACCGTCAACGAGCACCGGCGGGAGGCTCTGGCTGCCAATGGCGGGACGATCACCGGCCCGCAATTCATCCCGAGCACCACCCTCGCCTATCTTCGTCCGGACGGCATCCGGTTCACCGAGTATTTTCCTTGGATCTCCCTGCCCGCACGCCCCGCGGCGGGAATCGGAGACGTCGTGTTCGACCAGACCTACCGCACGGGTTCGGTCACAGCCTTCATGCCATTGCTGTCCCTGCTGGCTGTCGTCGCACTACTCTCCCTCCCCTGGTGGGTGCGGTCCTCGCGAACGCGACCGTTGGCAGCACCTCTCGCCGCGGCTGTCCTGACGATCATGCCCGTGCTGATGTACGGCTACATGACGCACCGCTACACGAGCGAGTTCGTACCGTTGTTGGTCGTAGGCGGCGCCATCGGGTTCTGGCTCGCCTGGCGCGGGCTCGCCCGGGTACCCACAGTGCTGCGCGGGGTATTCCTCGCACTCGTCGCGTCCGGCGCGGCCGCGAGCCTTGTCGTGCAGACCCTCACTGCGGTGCCGACGATTGCCATGAACCAGCGGGGTTCCAAGTTGGAGGATTACATCACCCGCCAACTCACGCTTCCTGGCCACTCCGCCCTCAAACCGCTGATGACGAAGGGTGAGGCCGTGCCCGCAGGCGGAGCCACGGACTCCTTCTTCATCCAAGGAGACTGTGACGCGCTCTTCGTCAATACCGGCGACGCCTACGACCAGTGGGTTCTGGTCGAGCAGCGACCACTGGTAGCGGGACTCTCGCTGGATGAGCGATACAAGAAGGGCCGAGTCCCGCTCTTCGTCGTCCATGGACCCGTGGACAGGTCCGTACAACTTGAAATCGGTGACCTCCGGCTCGCGCGTGTGGTTGTCTCCGCAGCCGACGGCGAGGTGACCGGACCCTGGTTTTCGATATACAAGGGATCGCAGGTTCGTCTGGGCCTCGGCGTGCGCTCGGACCTGGGATATGCCGACATCACCAGCACACCGGGCGGTCACGTCGCCTACGTTCCCTGGTCGAACTACGACCCGACCACATGGGTCTCCCGCCCCGGCCGAATAGTGGCTGCGGACTCCGCAACTATCGCAACTCAGCACGGCCTGACCGTCCGCGACCTCACCGGTAGGCCGCTGCCGCTGTGCCAGCAGGTCCTTTCCCGGGTCAAATGACCCGTGAGAGTCCTATTTCTCGCCTGGCGGGACGTCGAACACCCCGAGGCCGGCGGCTCAGAACGCTATGTCCAAGCAATTGCCGAAAGCCTGATCGCCCGCGGCCATGAGGTAACGGTCCGATCGGCACGACCAAGGGGCCTCCCCCGTCGCGACACCATTAATGGAGTTGCGCACGAAAGAGCCGGCGGTCGTCTCGGTGTCTTTCCCCGCGGCTTCCTTCGAGCCATGCGCGAGGAACGCTCCACCGCGCTGGTCGACGTCATCAACGGTGTACCGTTCGCCGCTGGCTTCCTGCCTGGACGATCGGTCGTTGCGCTCGTTCACCACGTTCATAAGACCCAGTGGAAGTTGATCTACCCGGGTCCGAAGGGGCACCTGGGATGGTTCCTCGAGTCCTGGCTCGCTCCGCGCTCAGCGCGGCGGCATCGGGTCGTGACGGTCTCAGAGGCAAGTCGGCGCGACCTGGTGCAACTGGGGTACCGGGACGAACGGATTACCGTGGTCCGAAACAGCGCACCAGGGCCATGCCAGAGGGACGCCGGCCCGGCGAAGGATCCGATGCGTCTGGTCGTGCTCGCTCGGTTGGTGCCCCACAAGCAGGTGCACCACGCGCTGCTCACGGTGCAACAACTGGCCCCCGGCTTCCCCGCGCTCACCCTCGACGTCGTCGGGGATGGGTGGAGTCGGTCGGCTCTTGAGGCCATGGCGCGAGACCTCGGCATTGATGAGCGTGTCAACTTCCACGGGCAAGTTACCGAGGCTGAGAAGGAGCGAGTTCTCGACCACGCGGCGCTCATGCTCATGCCGTCAGCCAAGGAAGGCTGGGGCCTCGTCGTCACCGAGGCGGGCCAACATGCCGTGCCGAGCATCGGGTATCGCTCAAGTGGTGGTCTGAAGGAATCCATCCGGGACGGCGTGACGGGATGGCTGGTGGACAGCCTCGAAGAACTCGTGCTGACCACTGCATCGGCACTGCGAGACCCGGCGGAAGTCAGCCGGCGTGGACACGCGGCAAAAGCCTACGCAGCGGAACTGGAAGGCTCTGACCGTGTGGGTGAATTCGAAACAGTGCTCCGAAGCGAATTTACCGGTCGCCGTAGGTGATGACAGCCTGCTTGGCCGGGTTCGCGCTCGGCGCGCCAATGGTCGACGACACGACGCCGAAGAGGCTGACGGCGGCGAGGAGCACGCCCGCGATGGCCGGGGCCACGATGTTGGTGAGCAAGCCAAAATCCTTTCAAGAGGGTCTTCGGCAGCGTAGCAGGGACTACGCCCCTTTTCTCGTCCGCCGAGCCCGTAACTTGAACGGGGCACCCAGAAGAATCACACCAATAACGCCATCGACGAGCGCGAGAGCCCGAGCGCCAGTCGTCCAGCGTGCACCCACTTCGGCAACCTGTCCGGGACGTGCCGGTCCAAGCGTCCAGAGTGCGAGCGAGGCGCCGTTGTACACCCGCGTTGCTCCCGGGATTCGCGTGACTTTCTCCGGATCGTCCAGATACACGAGCACATGAGTGACACCGAGTGCCAGGAGCCGGCTCGCCCACGTGGCCTCCGGCCCGGCGAGCGCGGTGGCAACCTCCCGACTGACCGGATCCTCACCCGCGATCGTTGAGCCACCGACAACAAGGTCGTCCGAGCCGATGACCGGCGTGTCGAACCATCGCGAAGCAGGGTCGTAGACCGTCACCGCGTTTCCCCAGGTAAATCGACGGTAGGAGCGCCACGGAAGGGTGACCACTACACCCCCGGGCTCATCGAGCATCGCGGCGACAGCGTCGAAATCGGCCGGGTAACTCACCGGGCTGATCGTGGGCCAGACCACCCGATGCGCATCCGGAAGGCAGACCAGCGGAAGCACAACGCAGAGGCTGACAGCCGACATCGAGAGGACGGGCAGATGCTTGCCCACCCACTCCAACGAGACATCGACGCACCAGGCAACCGCAAGGACCGCGGCCACCACGAACCACGCCAGCCACTTCTGCGAGTCGCGTAGAAGCCCGGCACCGGGCACCTCGTTGACAAGCTCGACGAGGAGCCTCTCACCCCACCCGACGGAGCTGACCGCCGCAAGGACGAATCCGAGCACCGCCGTGCAGGCGACGGGTAAAGCGACAGCGAGGCGTCGACGGGGCCCCGACCACAACAGCGCGACGGCACCGAGCAGAGCGCACAGGACAAGCGCCGAGGTGAGATGCCCGAGGATTCCCGATCGACTCAGGGGCGCGCTTGACCGATCCCAGATGCCACCCAGACCGAGGAGCGACCAAACGACGCCCCCCGGGCGCTCCGTGCGCGATGCGAACGCCATGACCCCCCGAGGATCGGAGAGCACGCCCCGGGTGCCCGACAGGAGCCCTGGGAGCAGCCAGGGCAGTTGCGCCAGCACGCTGAACAGCAGGACGGTCCGCCGGCCCTTCGCACGCCCGAACAACGCGATCGCCGAACCGGCAGCGAGCAGACCGCCCGTTGGCGTCAGCCCACCGAGCGCCAACCACGGGCCGACCCTCCTCGCGGACCGACGCTCGGCTTCGTCGAGAGCTACGGCGAGGCAACCCCAGCAGGCCGCATACCCGAGCAGCAGAGCCCATTGGCCCAGCGCCAGCCGTTCCACGACGTATGGGTTCCAGACGGAGAACCCGACGCAGAGCACCCGAGCGGGCAGCGAGAGCTTTCGCGACGCGCGGGCGGCCGACCATGCCGCGAGCAGGAGACCGCCGATCACTCCGGCACGCGCGAGTACCTCGCCGCGGACGAGGGAATCGAGGACTGCGACCACGGCGTCCAGCGGCACGGCCCTGGGCAAGGCATGGGAGATTCCGAGGCCTTCCGGCGTGAAAGGTTGGTCAGGCGTGAAGACGAGGTCCCGCCCCAGCGGGTAACCTCGTCCCGCGACGAGCGGCCAGGTGAGAAGACCAACCGTCACTGTCGCCACCAGCGCCAGGATGCTCGTCGTCCGTGACGGCAGACGACTAGCACGGATCACGGGGAGCCTCTCGAGACGGGGACGCGTGGGTCAGAACTTGATGGAGTCAACCATGCCAGGCAACGACCGCGAGATCGCCACCCGAGACTGGGCGCTGGTCGATTCCATTCCCGGTTGGCTGACCTTCGACCAGGCGCACGAGCTGGCTCGGCTCATCCAACGCGCGCCCACTGCGAGCGTGGTGGAAATCGGATCACACCAGGGGCGATCCACGGCCACCCTGGCTCTGGCGCGTGAGGACGCCCGGGTGACTGCGGTCGACCCCTTCGTCACGGCCCGTCTCTTCGCCGGCCAGACAATCCGCGACAAGTTTCTCGCCAACCTCGACCGGCTCGACATCGCCGGCCAAGTCACACTCCTGACGATGACCAGTAACGCCGCGCTCGACGCATGGGACGCCGATGACCAACTGGACCTCTTATACATCGACGGCAAGCACGACACTCTTTCGCTCCTGCGTGATCTGAGATGGGTTGAGCACGTACGGGGCGGGGGCCACGTAGCGGTTCACGACGCCTTCTCTTCGCTCGGGGTCACGCTCGGATTGCTGATCGCACTTCCCACGTCACGTCGCCTCACGCTGACCCACAGGATCGGCTCGCTGGCCGTTTTCGACGCCCGTGCCCCTCATGGGCGTGAACGCCTTCGCGCGCTCGGTCACCTGCCGTGGTTCCTGCGCAACCTCATCATCAAGGTGCTGCTTCGCCTACGGCTTCGCGGCCTGACCGAATATCTCGGGCACAGCGGCCCGTTCGATCCCTACTGATCGCAGTACGCTCTCGCCTCATGTCCCGTTCATTCCCCGATGTTGCCCGGTCGGTTCTCATTGCCGGCGGCATCATGATCATGAACGTCACGACGTACGGACTGACACTGCTTGCGGCTCGATCCCTCGGCCCCGCGGAATTCGGCACTTTCTCCGCAGTCCTCGGGGCGTTGATCATCCTGAATGTCCTTTCGCTCGGGCTGCAGTCGGCCGGGGCCCGGCGAATCGCGCGCGGACCGGACAATCAGACTTCGAGCACCGTCCAAATTCAGGCACTGACTGTCCGCGCGGCCATCATCGTGCTCGCCGCGGGCGTCGTGCTGGCGCCGGCTCTGGCCCGTTTGATGGACCTCGGCTCCGTCATGACGGCAATCGCACTGGCCGTCTCGGCCAGTCTTCTGACGCTCATGGGCGGGTTCTCGGGCATTCTCCAAGGGGAGGAGCGCTGGCTCCAGCTCTCGCTCGTGTACACCGCAATGGGGACTGCCCGGCTGGGGATCGGCCTGGTCGCTCTCGCGATTTCCCCAACGGCATTGAGTCTGTGCATCGGCGTTGCGGTAGCAGCTGCGGTTCCGGCTGCGACGGCCTACTTCTTCGCGAATCGACCTGGGCCGGCGGGCGCTCGGATCCCGGTATCCGCAGATCCCGATGCGCAGGTCGACGCGCCCGAAGACATACGCCTGTGGCACGAGGTTGTCCACAACTCGCACGTGCTGCTGGCATTCTTCATGCTCTCCAACATCGATGTGGTGGTCGCGCGCCAACTCGTGCCGCACCACGAGGCCGGACTGTATGCCGCCGGCTTGGTGCTGACCAAGGGCGTGCTCTTTCTGCCGCAGTTCGTCGTGGTCGTTGCGTTCCCGGCAATGGCTCGCCACACATCGGGAAAAATGACCCACGTCGCAGGGCTGGGCCTCGTTGCCCTCATCGGGCTCACCACCATCGCCGGTGTTCTGCTCCTACCCAACGTCGCGCTGCAGTTCGTGGGCGGCGCCGCCTACGAAGAGGTAAAGGCGTCGTTGCCCATCTTCGCCGTCGTAGGAACTGTCCTCGCGATGGTTCAGCTGCTCATTTACGGCGCTATTGCGGGCCGCCACGCACGTGCCGTATGGCTGGTGTGGCTCGCCGTCGGAGTCTTCATCGGATCAGCTCTTTCCGTACACAATGCGCAGCAGATGGTGAGTCTGAAACTCACCTGCGACACTGCCCTGCTCGTCGTCTTGGCCGCATACGTCATGACTCGGTCGGACAAGGTCACCGTGCAAACCTACGAGCCGGCCCTCGTCGAGGACCTCACCTCACCGGAGCAGCCGCCGGTGCGCTGAGCGCCCTCACGGCCAGCACCGTGCGATCCGCGGATCAGTGCGCGGCCTCGTGCCATGACCGCCCCACGCCGACGCTGACGTCGAGCGGCACGTCCATCGCGACCGCCGAGCCCATCTGGTCGCGCACCAACGCCTCAACGTGGTCACGCTCCCCCGGTGCGATCTCGAGCACGAGTTCGTCGTGTACCTGCAACAGCATCCGCGACTTCAACGAGGTGTCGTCGAGGGCGCGCTGCACCCCGAGCATGGCCATCTTCATGACGTCGGCGGCCGAGCCCTGGATGGGTGCGTTGAGGGCCATGCGTTCGGCCATCTCGCGACGTTGGCGGTTGTCGGAAGTGAGGTCGGGCAGGTAGCGGCGCCGGCCGAGCATCGTTTCGGTGTAACCGGTCAGGCGAGCGTCGTCGACGACGGAGCGCAAGTAGTCGCGCACTCCCCCGAAGCGGTGGAAGTACTCGTCCATCAGGTCTTTGGCCTCTGCCGTGCTGATGGTGAGCTGCTTCGACAGGCCGAACGCCGACAGTCCGTAGGCGAGGCCGTAGGACATCGCTTTTACCTTCGACCTCATCTCGAGGGTGACATCTTCGGGCTCGACTCCGAAAACCCGCGCACCAACGAATCGGTGGAGGTCTTCGCCGGTGCGGAAGGCTTCGATGAGTCCTGCGTCGCCGGAGACGTGGGCCATGATGCGCATCTCGATTTGGCTGTAGTCGGCGGACATGAGCGACTCGTAGGCTTCGCCGACGACGAACGCCTCGCGGATGCGACGGCCGGATTCGGTGCGGATCGGGATGTTCTGCAGGTTGGGGTCGACCGAGGAGAGACGCCCGGTGGCGGCGACGGTCTGCAGATAGGTGGTGTGGATGCGGGCGTCGTCGGCCACCGACTTCATGAGGCCCTCGACGGTGACGCGCAGTCGTGACCAGTCGCGGTGCCGCAGCAGGGCCTCAAGGAAGGGGTGCTCGGTCTTGGTGTAGAGATCGGTGAGCGCGTCGGCGTCGGTGGTGTAGCCGGTCTTGGTCTTCTTGGTCTTCGGCATCTGCAACTGGTCGAAGAGCACCACCTGCAACTGCTTCGGCGAGCCGAGGTTGATCTGCTCGCCACCGATGGCGTCGTAGGCGTCCAGCTGGGCTTGGCGCACGCCGTCGGCGTAGTCGGACTCGAGCTGCTGCATGGCTTCGAGATCGACAGCGATGCCGACCCGTTCCATCCTGGCCAGGACGCCGGTGAGTGGGAGTTCGACCTTGGCGAGAAGGTCGGTGCCGCCGATGTTGTCGAGCTGGGCGCGCAGCGCTTCGCCGAGCTCGGCGACCGCGGCGGCGCGCACCATCGCCTCCTGCGCTGCGGTGTCGATGCCACCGAAGTCGAGGGTGCCTTGTGCGGGCACTTCGGCGTCAGCGCGCAGTTCGCGCTTGAGGTAGCGCAGCACGAGGTCGGCCAGGTCGTAGGACCGCTGGTCGGGCCGCACCAGGTAGGCAGCGAGCGCAGTGTCGGAGATGACTCCTTCGATCGGCAGACCGCTGGCCGCAAGCATCTGTGCCTGCGGTTTCGCATCGTGCAACACCTTCGGACGCGCTTGGTCAGCCAACCATTCACGCAACGCTGATTCGCCGCGCTCGTCGAGGGTGGTGAGGTCGATGTACGCGGCCTGTTGGTCAGCCGAGACCGCGACCGCCTCTGCTTCACCGCTGCCGCGGACCCACCGGCCGATGACCTCCACACCTGCTGATGTCTTGCCGCTGAGGTGTTGCCCGATCCACTCGGCGACGACGCCCGGCGCCAACACTTCGCCGTCGACCTCGACGCCTTCGTCGGCTTCCTCGGTGACCGCTTCGAGCGTGGCGAAGAGCCGATCGCGCAGCACGCGGAACTCCAAGCCGTCGAAGACGGTGTGCACCTCCTGGCGGTCCCACACCTTGCGCTCGAGTTCTTGCGGGGTGGCCGGCAGGGCGAGGTCGCGCACCAACTCGTTGAGCCGACGGTTGCGCAGCACGCCGTCGAGGTGAGCACGGAACGACTCGCCCGCCTTGCCCTTGATCTGGTCGGCGTGTGCGACGACTCCGGTGAGGTCGCCGTAGAGCCCGATCCACTTCGCCGCGGTCTTCGGGCCGACGCCGGGGACGCCGGGCAGGTTGTCGGACGACTCCCCCACCAGCGCTGCGAGGTCGCTGTAGCGCTCCGGCAGCACGCCGTACTTCTCCTCCACCGCGGCCGGCGTCATGCGCGCGAGTTCGGAGACGCCGCGCACCGGGTAGAGCACGGTGACCTGATCGGTCACCAACTGAAGCGCGTCGCGGTCGCCGGAGCAGATGAGCACCTCGTCGAAACCGTCGGCCAGCGCCTGCGTGGTGAGGGTGGCGATGACATCGTCGGCCTCGTAACCCTCGACCTCGACGTAGGTGATGCGCAGCGCGTCGAGTACCTCGTGCAGCAGCGACACCTGCCCCTTGAACTCATCAGGCGTGGCCGAGCGGCCGGCTTTGTACTCGGCGTACTCCTGCGTGCGGAAGGTCTGGCGGGACACGTCGAAGGCGACACCGACGTGGGTCGGCTCCTCGTCGCGCAACACGTTGATCAACATCGAGGTGAACCCGTACACCGCATTCGTGTGTTGACCAGTGGTGGTCGAGAAGTTCTCCGCCGGGAGCGCGAAGAAGGCGCGATAGGCCAGGGAATGTCCGTCCAACAGCAGCAGTCGCTTCACACATGGCACCCTATGCCCCATGACCGACAACAACACCGGCACCGCTGCCGCCCCCGACGCCTCGATCATGAACGACCCCGAACTGGTCGCGATGTTCAATCAGATGAACGCCGGCACCCTCGTTGACCGCATGGGGATCGAGTTCTTGGAGGCATCGCCGCAACGGGTCGTGGCCCGCATGCCGGTCGAGGGCAACACCCAGCCGTACGGCCTGCTACACGGTGGCGCCAGCGTCGTGCTGGCCGAGACGGTCGGCTCGGTGGGCTCAGCGTTGGCCGCCGGCCCCGAGCGTGCTGCGGTGGGTCTCGACATCAACGCCACGCATCACCGCGGTGTGCGCAGCGGCTTCGTCACCGCGACGGCGACCGCCATCTCGATCGGCCGCACCCTCGCCTCGTACGACGTCGTCATCACCGACGACGAAGGTCGCAGGGTGTGCACCTCGAGGATCACCTGCATGCTTCGCGACAACCCCACGAAGGCGAAGTAGCTCTTCTTCACCGCTCGTCGAGCCGCGGGACTGACGAAGTGAAGTCCCACGGCTCGAAACGCGGTGGCCTGCGCGCAGACTGCGTCCGCAGCGGGCTGTCGTAGTCGATGGAACGCGGCGGGTTTCAACTCCTCGCTCGTCCCGCCGAGCGCTCAACCAGCGCTGGAGATCGTCCCTCGCGAGGGCCCAACCAACGGGAAAGTACCCCTCAGCTGACGCGGGGCTGGCGGGTGCGGGCCCGTCCGCGGATTGAGCGGCGCAGCCGGACGACCGCCTGACCGCCGGCGCGTTCGCCTGCGAGCTCCGGCTCCAGGTGGCGGCGCAGCGCGGCGACCGTGGTGGAGCGCAGGGTGGTGGTGTTGGTGAAGCCCAGCCGCGCGAAGAAGCGGTTGGTGTCGCGGTGACCCGCGGGCACCGCCGCGGTGATCACTCCGGCGCCGATGCTTTCGGCCGTGATCGGGACGACGGCAAGCAGACTCCGGGCGACGCCCGAGCGCCGGTGCGCAGGATCGACGTACAACTGGTCGATCCACACCGCCGGTTCGGCGCTGAGGGTCGACAACGGACTACGCACGACCACCACATATCCGGTGGCGTCGGCGCCACTGTGCGCCAGAAAGACTCGCACATCCGGGTGCTCGACCGCGGCAATCAACCGGCCGTCCCGGATCATGCGGGATGCCCAATCACGGGTCTGACCCGAGGCCACCCGTGAATCGGTCCAGAGTCGTTCGAACGAGGCCATGTCGGTTGAGTCGTTCTGCACGCGACGCACGCTGGTGCGAGCCATGGCACCTCCTCGGTTGTAGGACCGGAACCCCGACCACTCGCCGAACTGTACGCCTGTTCAGATGACGTTGGGACACCAACGCAGCAACTTGTGCGCGGCGCTAGAGTCACGGCCCGTGAGCAGCGCTTTCCCTGGGCTCGGCACCCTCATCAATGTCGCCGCCATCACCGTCGGCGCGGTGCTGGGAATGCTTGTCGGGCATCGCCTTTCGGCGCACACCCGGTCGGTCGTCACCGACTGCCTCGGACTGGTCACGCTGCTCACCGCCGGGCTCAACGCCATCATGGTCACCGACGGCAGCCTGGCCGCGACGGTCGGTTCCGGAGCGCCTCTGCTCATCGTGCTGGGCAGCCTGCTCATCGGTGGCATCAGCGGCAGCATCCTGCGCATCGAAGACCGGTTGGAGAGCCTCGCCGGCAAGATCCAGGCGGCCGTGGGTCGCAAGCCGGGAAGCAAAGCACCTGTCGAGCACGAAGGCGCCGAAACCGACAGCAGTGCGCGCGAACGTTTCATCGAAGGCTGGATGACCGCGTCCCTGTTGTTCTGCGTCGGCCCGCTCACCATCCTCGGTTCGCTCAACGACGGCCTGGGACGCGGCATCGACCAGCTGGTGCTGAAGTCGGTGCTCGACGGCTTCGCTGCGATGGCCTTCGCTTCGACCTTCGGCATCGGCGTGCTGCTCTCGGCCGTATCGGTCGCGGTGGTCCAGGGCGGCCTCACCATCGCCGGCGTGCTGCTCGGGTCGGTGCTGCCGGACGCCCACATCGCTGCCCTGACCGCGACCGGCGGTCTGATGCTGGTGGCCATCGGATTACGGTTGCTCAACATCAAGCAGATCCCGGTCGGCGACATGCTGCCGGCGTTGATCGTCGCTCCCCTGTTGACCCAGGTGGTCATCAGCCTGCGCTGAGACAGCGCTTGCCAGCGTCCACAGAATCGGCGCGAGTTTGTGGGGTTCGCAACGCGCACGAACCCCACATTCTCACGCCGATTTCCCTGTTGGTCGCCTTCGCGTACCGGCCCGGACGCAGTGAACCCCTGGTCGCTGCGGCGACCAGGGGTTCACTGTTTCGTGCGAACAGACCGATGCAGAATCAGTCGGCGCCGAGGTAGGCAGCCTTCACCGCGGGGTCGGCGGCGAGTTCGGCGCCGGTGCCCTCACGGGTGATGTAGCCGGTCTCCAGCACGTAGGCGCGGTGGGCGATCTTGAGCGCCTGGTTGGCGTTCTGCTCCACCACCAGCACCGTGGTGCCCTGGCTGTTGACTTCCTTGATGATGTTGAAGATCTGCCGGATGTACTGCGGGGCGAGGCCCATGGAGGGCTCGTCCAGCAGCAGCAACTTCGGGCGGGCCATGAGCGCGCGCCCGATCGCGAGCATCTGCTGCTCGCCACCGGACATCGTGCCGCCGGCCTGCTTCTCGCGCTCCTTCAAGCGCGGGAAGAGGGTGAACACCCGCTCCAGGTCTTCGTTGTACTCGGCCTCGTTCTTCTTGCGCGCGTACGCGCCCATGTCGAGGTTGTCGAGCACCGACATTGCCGGGAAGACACCGCGTCCTTCCGGGGTCAGCGACATTCCCAAACCCACCCGGCTGTGGCCGGGCACCTTGGTGATGTCCTGGCCGTCGAAGGTGATCGACCCGCTGGAGGAGTTGAGCAGACCGGCGATCGCACGCATCGTCGTCGTCTTGCCGGCACCGTTGGCGCCGATGAGCGAGACGATCTCACCCTCGTTGACGTCGAGGGAGATCCCGTGCAGCGCTTGGATCCGGCCGTAGTGGACCGCGAGGTCCCTGATCTCAAGCAACGCCATCTTCGTCGTCCTCCACTCCCAGGTACGCCGCGATGACTGCCGGGTCGGCCTGGATGGCCTTCGGCACGTCGTCGGCGATCTTCTTGCCGAACTCCAGCACCACGATGCGGTCACAGACACCCATGACCAGCTTCATGTCGTGCTCGATGAGCAACACCGTGTAGCCCTCGTCCCGAATGGTGCGGATGAGCCCCATGAGCTCTTCCTTCTCCGCCGGGTTGAAGCCTGCGGCCGGCTCGTCCAGACACAGCAGCTTGGGCTCGGTGCCCAGTGCGCGCGCGATCTCCAGGCGGCGCTGGTAGCCGTAGGGCAGGTTGCGGGAGAGTTCCTGGGCCTTGTCGGCGATGCCGACGAATTCCAGCAGCGCCATGCCGTGCTCGATCGCCGACTTCTCCTCGCGGATGTGACGCGGAGATCGCACCAGTGCACCGAAGACGCTCGTCTTGTGACGCGCGTCCAGGCCCACCACGACGTTCTCCAGCGCCGTCATCTCACCGAACAACCGGATGTTCTGGAAGGTGCGCGCGAAACCCGCTCGGGTGATCGCGTTCTTCTTCATCCCCAGCAGGGATTTTCCTTCCAACCGCACCGAACCCGCGGTCGGCTTGTAGACGCCCGTCATCGCGTTGAAGCAGGTGGTCTTGCCGGCGCCGTTCGGGCCGATCAGACCGAGGATCTCGCCGCGCTTGATGTCGAAGGTGACGCCATCGAGTGCGGTGAGTCCGCCGAACTTCACGGTGAGGTTGTCGATCTCGACCAGCTTTTCGCCGACCTCGACCGCCACATTGCGTTCGAATTCGACGATGTGCGCCGCCTCCGAGTCCAGCGGCGGCGGGGCGTCGGGATGCAACTCCTCGTCCTCGATCAGGTCAGCCGCGTGCTCCTCGGTGTCCGGCTCGCCCTTGCTCAGGCTCAGGTGGCCAGGGCTGTAGGTGTGCTTCTCCGCACCCTCGCCCGGCTCACCGCCCATGACCTCGTTGGGGTTCTCACTCATGAGGTGACCTCCTGTTCACGACCGGCGTCCCGACGCAACCGGGCTGCCACACGCTTGGCCTTCTTGCCGTACGCGAGCAGATGGTTTCGGGCACCGAACAGACCTTGCGGACGGAAGATCATGATCAGAACCAGGATGATTCCGAAGACGAGGTACTTCTGCTCCGCGATGAAGATGAAGCGAATCGGCAGGTACGACACCAGGATTCCACCGAGGATCGCGCCGAACTTGTTGCCGGCACCACCCATGACGACCGCCGCGATGAAGAGCATCGAGGTGGCGACGTCGAACTTCTGGTTGTTCACGAAGCCGACCTGGCCGGCGAAGATCGCACCCGACAAGCCGCCCAGTGCTGCACCGAGACAGAACGCCCACATCTTGAACTTGAAGGTAGGAACGCCCATGACCTCGGCGGCGTCCTCGTCCTCACGGATCGCGATCCAGGCGCGACCCACGCGCGAGCGCTCGAGGTTACCCAACAGCAGCATCGTGATGATGATGACCGTCAGGATGAGCCAGTACCACGCTGTTCCGTTGCTCTGGACGAAGATCGGCACACCCTTGTCATCGGTGCCCGGCGGGCGTCCGATGCTCTGGAAGCCCGTGTTGCCCTTGAGCGCCGGGATGATCGTGGCGAGCAGGCGGATGATCTCACCGAAACCGAGGGTCACGATCGCCAAGTAGTCGCCACGCAGTCGGAGCGTCGGTATACCGATGAGCATGCCCACGATGCCCGTGACGATCATCGCCAGCGGCAGGGTGGCCAGGTACGGGATCTTGACCATCGTGGAGTCGGGGCTGGTCCACAATGCCGCGACATACGAACCCACTGCGAAGAAGCCGATGTATCCCAGGTCGAGCAGGCCGGCCTGGCCGACCACGACGTTCAGACCGAGTGCGACCAGCGCGAACCGTGCGGCGTCGAAGCAGGCGAGCGGGAAGTTGTAGCCCGCACTTTCGGTCGACAGGATCGGCGGGTTGAGGATCGGCAGCAGGTAGAGCAGCACGACGGCGATGGAGAGCACACCCCACTGCTGCCAGCGCTCCAGCCCGTTCCACCACTTCGACAGACCCGCGAAGCGGCCGCCGCCACGAGTCTCCTCGGCTTGTTCGTCGGCCTTGGCCTGGACACCGGCGACGCTGTCAATGGGAGGGGTCATGCGCGTACCTTCCCCAGGTTGGATCCCAGGATGCCGTCAGGGCGAACCATCAGCACGAGGATCAGGATGATGAACGACACGACGTCGATCCACTGGGCACTACCCAGCAACCAGGCGCCGTAGTTGCCGATGACGCCGAGCAACAAACCACCGAGCAGAGCGCCGCGGATGTTGCCGATACCACCGAGGACGGCAGCGGTGAACGCCTTGATGCCGAGGATGAAGCCACCGTTGTACTGGACGCCGGCAGGCACCTTCATGACGTAGAAGAGGGCTGCCGCACCGGCGAGCGCTCCACCAATCACGAAGGTGATCATGATGATCCGCTCCCGGTTGACACCCATCAGCGTGGCAGTGTCGGGGTCCTGTGCGACGGCGCGGATTCCGCGGCCGACGCGGGTGCGGCGGATCAACTGGTCGACGCCCACCATCATCACCACGGCGGCACCGACGATGATCAGCGTCGACAGCGAGATGGTCGAGCCGAAGATGATGAAGATCGGCTTGTCCTCGAACATCGTCACCGACGGTTCGGCCACCGCACCGCGCCACCAGAAGAAGGCGTACTGGATGACGAAGGACATACCGATCGCGGTGATCAGGAAGACCAGGCGGGGTGCGTTGCGCGCCCGCAATGGTTTGTAGGCGATTCGCTCCACCCCGAGCGCTACCAGTGACGACACGACCATCGCCACGACGAGCGCGAGCAAGAGGTTCAGGATGATCGCGCCCCACCCGAGGTTGGGCACCGAGGCACCGAAACCGAGCGCCGACAGGGTGAACACCACGGCGTAGGCACCGGTGATGAAGACCTCGGAGTGGGCGAAGTTGATCAGGTTGAGCACGCCGTACACCAGCGTGTAACCGAGGGCGACCAGCGCGTAGATGGCGCCGAAGGTCAGTCCGTCGAAGGTGGCGTTCCAGAAGTTGTCGGCCAACTCCTGCCAGTGGAAACTGATCCACGAGTTCTCATCAGCGGATGCCAGCGCGTTCAGCATCGGCACCGCCGCATGAAGGGCTGTCATGCAAGCCTCATTTCAGATACCGGGCGAGGGCCCGTCCGTCCTGTCGGACGAACGGGCCCCCGCACCTTGGATTGATCGAACTGACCGAGGTCAGCCCAGCTTGCCGACAGAAACGATCTTGCCGCCGTCAACCTTGTAGCCGTAGACGGCCAGGTCGGACAGCTCGCCCTTGTCGTCCCACTTGATCTTCTTGCTCAGGCCCTGACCGTCGTAGCTCTTGACGAAGTTGAGCAGCTTGGGACGGTCGGTGTTGCCCTTCTGGATGCCGGCCAGCAGCACCGTGGCGGCGTCGTATGACTCCACCGAGTAGGTGCCGGGGGCGGCGTTGGCGACACCCTTGTACGCCGAGGCGAAGTCGGGGATCAGCTCACCGGGGATGCAGGGGCAGGTGAAGTAGGCGTTCTTGCTGGAGTCGCCGGCCAGCTTGATGAACTGGTCGTCCTTGACACCGTCGGGGCCGATGAAGGCGCCCTTGAAGCCCTTGGCCACCAGCTGCTGGTTCAGCGGGGCACCCTCGGCGTAGTAACCGGCGAAGAAGACTGCGTCCGCCTTGGAGTTGATGATCTTCTGGACGGTGGAGCTGAAGTCCTTCTGCTTGGTGGTGACCTTGTCCTCACCGGCCAGCAGGCTCTTGTCCTGCAGCGCCTTCTTGGCGGTGCCGCCCAGGCCGATGCCGTAGTCGGAGTCGTCCTGCACCAGGTAGACCTTCTTGGCACCGAGCTTCTCGGCCAGGATCGCCGCGGCGGGGCCCTGGATGTTGTCGTTGCCCAGGCCGCGGAAGAAGGTCTTCCAGCCGTTGCCGGTCAGCGAGGGGTTGGTGGCCGACGGGGTGATGTGCACCAGGCCGGCCTGCTCGAAGATTGCGCCGGTCGCCTTGCTCTCACCCGAGAAGGGCAGACCCACGACACCGATGATGTTCTTGTCGCCGACAGCCTGGGTGACCGGGCCGGTGGCCTTGGTCGGGTCGCCCTCGGTGTCGTACTTCTTGAAGGTCACCTGGCAGTCCGGGTTGGCCTTGTTGTGCTCGTTGATCGCCAACTGCACACCCTGGTACTCGTTGATACCGAGCTGGGCGTTGTCGCCGGTCATGGCGCCGATGAAGGCGATGGTGGTGCCGGGTGCGCACTTGGCCTTGCCGTCGCCGGCGGCCTTCACTGCGTCCTTGGGCACCTCGAGGCTGCTCTGGGCGTCCAGGGACTTCAGGTTGCTGTTGCCGTTGCTGCCACCGCCGCTGGTGGACGAGCCGGTGTCGCTGCTGTTCGCGCAGCCGACAACGGTCAGGGACAGTGCGGCCAGAGCGGCTGCGGTCTTCAGGGTCCGGGACACTGGGGATCCTCCATGGTTCGTGCGTGTGCCACCTCGGCACGTCCGCTGATCGCCCGGCTGCGTGTTGTGTGGACACACTTGTGGGGCGGTTGGGAACGCTAGTGGAGGCATCTACGACGCGCACCAGGTTTCGGTGAAAGAATCCTGTTCGTTACCAAGCGTCCGGATCGTACAGATCAGCTCTTGCCCCGACGCCGCTTCGCCTCAAGCCTTTTCGGTGTCCGAGCGCGAGCCGGCGACCACTGCGTCGGCCACATCACGCATCCCCAAGCGTCGGTCCATCGCAGCTTTCTGGATCCACCGAAACGCCTCGGCCTCGTCCAGGCCGAGCTGCTTCATGAGCACACCCTTGGCCTTGTCGACCGCCTTGCGGGTCTCAAGTCGTTCGGACAGATCGGCGACGTCGTGCTCGAGCTGTTTGCGCTCTGCCCACCGGCTGACAGCGATGGTGATCGCCGGACGCAGGTCGTCTGCGCTGAACGGTTTGAGCACGTACGCCATGACGCCGGCATCGGTGGCGCGTTCGACGAGATCCTTGTCGCTGAACGCCGTCAGCATCATGACCGGTGCGATGCCGGCGGCCGCGATCTCCTGCGCAGCGCTGATGCCGTCGAGCTCGGGCATCTTGACGTCCATCACGACCAGGTCGGGACGCACCTGACTCGCGAGTTCGACGGCCTTGCGACCGGTGCTCGCTTCACCGACGACTTCGTGACCGGCTTCCTGGAGCATCTCCACCAAGTCGAGCCGGATGATGGCTTCGTCCTCTGCCACCACGATGCGCAACGGGGTCTGTTCGGTCATGTGTCCAGGGTAGTCACCGGCACGTGCGCTACGAGGCCGTCAACCAGCCCGTCGGATGTGAGATATCCCGCGTCGCGCCGGGTGACCCAGGGTGCGCGATCAGCCACGCAGGTGGGCGACGTTCGCCCACCCCGGGTCGTCCTCGACCTCGACACGCGCCTTGCCCGGCCATCCCCGAACCGCCGCCCGCAGTTGCTCAGCCCCGGTGCGCTCACCGTCCACATAGAAGTAGAGGAGACACTCACCGGCGGCGAAGAGGACGGCGACCAGTTCACCCTGGCCTTCAAGGCGATCGACCAGGTGGTCGCGGAAGGTGTCGACCCGGGCGCGCGACTCGTCGTCGGGTAGTCCGTTCTCGCCTTTCAGACCGGTGAGCACGACCATGACGCACTGGTTGAGTGTGGGTGCGCTCGCAGCTGCGAGTGGCACGCGGGCGAGCACATGGACGGGTCCGCCGGCACCAACACCTTCGAGCGCCACCCACTGGTTGTCGCCGGAGAACTCGTCGGCGAGGTCGCGCACCACGGCCCGCAGACCGGTCAGACCGAAACTGTCGATCGGTGCCGCCACTGCCGGTTCGAGTTCACCGATCCACGTCTCGGTGAGCAACTCCCCCACCGCAGCGTCGACCGCGAGGAAGCAAAAGGTGTTCCGAGCACCGGGGCTGAGTTGCTCCAGCGACGGGTGGTGCACCTGCACGTCGACCCGGGTGCCGCTGCGATGCACGCCCACCCGCACTTGGTCCAGCGCCAGCGTGGTGCCGTCGAGTTCGAGTTGCGCGCCACCCAGGTCGAGCATCGGCGGGCGTGCGTCGGCGTACGACCAAAAGACGTCCCCCTCGGGAGCGGCCTCCAACCAGCGGCGTGCTGCAGCGCGCAGGTGCGGGTCGCCGTCCGCGGTCACGACCAGCCGGTGCATAGAGGTGTCGCCCTTGGCGAACTCCCAGGTGAGATCAGCCGCCACGGCTTCGACGCGAGCGGTGAGGTCGGCGACGATGCGGCCGGGGTCGCCGTCGGCGAGGGCGGTGCTGCTGCGCGCCATGCCCTCGTCGATCCACCACGACCAGAACTGCGCAATCGCGGCAGCCTGTCGCCCGTTGCCCTGCTGCTGGCCCTTGCCGCGGCCTCCGAACAGTCCCACTCAGGTCATCCTTCACTCGGCAATGGTCGAAAGCCCGCTCAACGATCTCTTCAGGGGCACCGCCACGCTAGCGAAATGAAAGGCCCGCCGACACCTCGGGGGAAGGTGGCGACGGGCCGGTTCGGTGCTGCCTCCTCCGCAGGCAAGCCGATCAATCAGGCGACCGGCTGCTCCTGCTGGCTCATCGTGTCGAGAGCCAGGCGCAGGCGGTCGGAGTTCTCCTCGGTCACCGTCATCTCGCCCTCGGTGGTGAGGTCGGTGTTGAACACCAGGTTCACCGAGTCGATGACCTTGGCCTTCACGTGCTCCAGCACCAACGTCAGGCCCTGGGTCGCATCGGGGGCACCGCCCCAGCCGTAACCGATCAGCGTGATCGGCTTGCCGTGCCACTCGGCGAAGAGATAGTCGATGGCGTTCTTGATCGGGGCCGGGAAGCTGC
The DNA here is from genome assembly GCF_017654605.1 of Yimella sp. cx-51. GTDB lineage: Bacteria > Actinomycetota > Actinomycetes > Actinomycetales > Dermatophilaceae > Yimella. The sequence goes on along the minus strand of NZ_CP072113.1, from coordinate 1,429,829 downwards.
GGTTGTACTGCGGAGTGACAATCACCAGTGCATCAACGCCCGCGACCCGTGCGGCCCAGTCGATCGTGTGCTGGTTGGCGTAGTTTCCGCTCGCCGGCATGTCGACCTCGTCCATGAACGGCAGGGCGAGTTGGGCGAGGTCGATGAGTTCGACCTCCCACTCCTGCGACTGTGCGACCGAAGTCGCCCACTGCGCAACCTTCGGGCCGATGCGCGCGGGACGGGTGCTGGACACGACGATTCCAAGCTTCTTCATGGACGTGACAACCATTCTGGGCACGTGAGCATTCCAAGATTTCGCAGTGCTCCACAGCACATCGAGCCGGCGTCGATACCTGCCGCATCGGGCAACGAGGTCGACCCGGGAACCCGAAAAGGGTCGAACCTCGTTGAGGTTCAACCCTTTTCGTTGGTGCCGGGAGCGGGACTTGAACCCGCACGCCCTTTCGAGCAAAGCATTTTGAGTGCTCCGTGTCTGCCATTCCACCACCCCGGCAGTGGACCGCCGCGCCACTATACGACAGCGGCGGCCAGGCTCACGAATCCTGGTGGAAGCCGTAGGCCGGTGCCACTCCGTTCTTCGCATCACCGATGGTGTGCACCCGCAGCGCGTTCGTCGAGCCCGGAATACCGGGGGGCGAGCCCGCCACGATGATCACCGTGTCACCCTCGAGGCAGCGACCATCGGCAAGCAGGGTCTCGTCGACCTGCATCGCCATCTGGTCGGTGTGCACGACCTCGGGCACCAGGAACGTCTCCACGCCCCACACCAACGCCAGTTCGGAGCGGGTCAACTGCTTCGGGGTGAAAGCGAGGATCGGGAGCGGGTTGCGCAGGCGCGCCATGCGCTGGGTCGACCCACCCGTTGTGGTGAAGGTGACCAGAAACTTCACGTTCAGCTGCATGCCCACCTGAGCGGCCGCGTTGCAGACCGCTCCACCCATCGTCTGCACGAAGCCTTCGGACAGCGGCGGGATGCGGTCGAAGCCGTTGGCCTCGGTGCTCTCGATGATGCGCGCCATGGTCTTGACGGCCTCAATCGGCCAGGCACCCATCGAGGTCTCCCCCGACAGCATGATCGCGTCGGCACCGTCGAGCACCGCGTTGGCGCAGTCGCTGGCCTCAGCACGCGTGGGGCGGTGATTCTCGATCATTGATTCCAGCACCTGCGTGGCGACGATCACGGGCTTTGCTGCCCGGCGGCAGAGCTCCACCGCACGCTTCTGGACGATCGGGACGTCCTCCAGCGGAAGCTCGACACCGAGGTCGCCCCGGGCCACCATGACGCCGTCGAAGGCGTCGATGATCGCCTGCAGATTGGCAACCGCCTGCGGCTTCTCGATCTTGGCGATGACCGGACGACGCTCGCCCTCCTCGTCCATGATCTCGTGCACCCGCTCGATATCGGCGGCGTCGCGCACGAACGACAGCGCAATCAGGTCGCAGCCCTGTCGCAGGGCCCAGCGCAGATCGTCCTCGTCCTTCTCCGAGAGCGCGGGCACACTGACGGCCACGCCGGGCAGGTTGATGCCCTTGTTGTTGGAGACCGCGCCGCCCTCGACCACGGTGGTGACCACGTCGGTGTCGGTGACCTCGATCGCCTTCAGCTCGACCTTGCCGTCGTCGATGAGGATGCGGTCGCCCACCTCGACGTCACCGGGCAGGCCCTTGAACGTGGTGGACACCCGCTCCTGGTTGCCGTCGACCTCGTCGATCGTGATGGTGAAGGTGTCACCCGCAGCGAGCGTGATCGGGCCACCAGAGAAACGTCCGGTGCGGATCTTCGGCCCCTGGAGGTCGGCCAGGATGGCGACGGCGTGGCCTTCTGCGTCACTGGCTTCTCGCACCCAGGTGTACATCTCGGCGTGGTTGTCGTGGCTGCCGTGGGAAAGGTTCAGACGGGCTACGTCGAGGCCGGCCTGCACCAGCTCTCGCAGCTTCTCGGGGGACGCCACGGCGGGTCCCATGGTGGCGACGATCTTCGCTCTACGCATGCCTCAAACCCTAGCGAGATTGTCCGCACATGACGAAGCGCTCGGTCCCGTACTGACCGGTAGTACCGGAACGTGGGACCGAGCGCCTCGGACGGGCTGATCAGACCGTCAGCGGACGATCCGTCGGTTGGATCGGAGCGGGCAATTCCGATGCGCCGGAAAGGAATTCGTCGACACCCCGGGCAGCCGAACGACCTTCGGCGATCGCCCAGACGATGAGCGACTGCCCTCGTCCGGCGTCGCCGCAGACGAAGACGCCGGGCACATTGGTCTCGAAACGCTTGTCGCGAATCACATTCGAGCGGTCGTCCTTGTCGACGCCGAGCTGCTCCAGGAGCCCCTCACCCTGCGGGCCGAGGAAGCCCATGGCGAGCAGCACGAGATCGGCTGGCAGCTCGCGCTCGGTGCCCGGCACCTCCTCGAAGCCCTGGTCACCCCGGCGCACTTCGACGATCTTCAACGCCTTGACATTGCCGGCGTCGTCACCGACGAGTTCCTTGGTGTTGACCGCGTAGACCCGGTCGCCACCCTCCTCGTGCGCGCTGGCGATGCGGTAGAGCATCGGGTAGGTCGGCCACGGCTGGTCGTCGGCGCGGTCGGCGCCCGGCTGCGGCATGATCTCCAACGAGGTGACCGACGTGGCGCCGTGTCGGTGCGAGGTGCCGATGCAGTCGGCGCCGGTGTCACCGCCACCGATGACGACGACGTGCTTGCCCTCCGCACTGATCTGGCCCTCGACGGTCTCTCCGAGCGCCTGCCGGTTGGCCTGCGGGAGGAACTCCATCGCCTGGTGAATGCCCTTCAGCTCACGACCGGGCACGGGCAGGTCGCGCGGCACGGTGGCGCCCACTGCAAGCACCACGGCGTCGAATCGCTGATGCAACTGCTCCCCGGTGATGTCGACGCCGATCTCGGTGTCGCACCGGAACCGGGTGCCTTCGGCGGTCATCTGCTCCAAGCGTCGATCGACGACCGACTTCTCCATCTTGAACTCAGGAATGCCGTAGCGCAGCAGACCACCCGGCTTGTCGTCACGTTCGTAGACGACCACGGTGTGCCCAGCGCGGGTCAGCTGCTGCGCGGCAGCCAAGCCGGCAGGACCGGAGCCGACGACCGCGACGGTCTTGCCGGTGAGCCGCGTCGGGATCTGCGGCGCGACATTGCCGTCCTCGAAGGCCTTTTCGATGGTGGTGACCTCGACCTGCTTGATGGTCACCGCCGGCTGGCTGATGCCCAGCACGCACGCGGTCTCGCAAGGAGCCGGGCACAGGCGACCGGTGAACTCGGGGAAGTTGTTCGTGGCGTGCAGCCGCTCGATGGCGTCGGGCCACTCTCCCCGGTAGGCCAGGTCGTTCCATTCCGGAATCAGGTTGCCCAGCGGACAACCGCTGTGGCAGAACGGGATTCCGCAGTCCATGCAACGACTTGCCTGGCGCTGGAGCTGGACGAGCTGCTGCTCCTCGTACACCTCTTTCCAGTCCCGGATACGCACCGGCACCGGCCGACGGGCGGGCAGTTCACGCTCGCGGTGCTTCAGAAAACCTCGCGGATCAGCCACCGGACACCTCCATGATTCGTCCCCAGACCTCGGTTCCGTCGAGGTCGAGGCCTTCGGTCTCAGCCTGTTCACGCACGTCGATGACGCGCTGGTAGTCGCGAGGCAGCACCAGCGAGATGCGCTGGTAGGCACCCTCGAGATCATTGAGCAGTCGGCCTGCAACGGTCGACTCGGTCCACTCGGCATGGTCGCGCAGCAGCTTGTCGATGATGGGCTTGTCACGCTCGCGCAGCGGCCGCACGTCGACCAGTTCGGGGTTGACCAACTGCTCGTCAAGGTCGAGCACATAGGCCGCTCCCCCGGACATACCCGCACCGAAGTTGCGCCCAGTCGGGCCGAGCACCAGCACCGTGCCACCGGTCATGTACTCGCAGCCGTGGTCGCCGACGCCTTCGACGACGGCGGTGGCGCCGGAGTTGCGGACGCAGAAGCGTTCGCCGACGACGCCGCGCAGGTAGATCTCACCCGAGGTGGCGCCGTAACCGATGACATTGCCGGCGATCGCGTTCGCTTCTGCCACCACTGACGCTTCGGGCAGTGGCCGTACGACCACGCGTCCGCCCGACAGGCCCTTGCCGACGTAGTCGTTGGCCTCGCCCAACATGCGCAGCGTGATGCCGCGCGGCAGGAAGGCTCCGAGCGACTGACCGGCGGCGCCGCGGAGGGTGACGTCGATCGTGCCGTCGGCCAGACCCTCGTGGTAGCGCTTGGTGACCTCGTGGCCCAGCATCGTGCCGACCGTGCGGTTCACATTGCTGACCGGGATGTCGATGCGCACCGGTTCGGCCCGCTCCAGGGCGTCCGCGCTCATCGCGATCAGCTCCTGGTCGAGGGCCTTGTCGAGCGCGTGGTCCTGGGTGGTGATGCACCGGCGCGGGGCGTCGGCGGGCACGTCGACCTGGGCCAGGATCGGCGACAGGTCGAGGCCCGAGGCCTTCCAGTGGTTGATCGCCTCGACGGTGTCGATCAGTTCGGAGTGACCGATTGCCTCGTCCAGCGTCCGGAAACCCAACTGCGCCAACAGCTCTCGCACTTCTTCGGCGATGTACTCGAAGAACGTCTCGACGAACTCCGGCTTGCCGCTGAAGCGCGACCGCAGCTCGGGGTTCTGGGTGGCGACGCCGACCGGGCAGGTGTCGAGGTGACAGACACGCATCATGATGCAGCCGCTGACCACCAGCGGTGCGGTGGCGAATCCGTATTCCTCGGCGCCCAGCAGAGCGGCGATCATGACATCACGACCGGTCTTGAGCTGTCCGTCGGTCTGGACGACGATCCGGTCGCGCAGGTTGTTGAGCATCAGCGTCTGCTGCGTCTCGGCGAGGCCGAGCTCCCACGGACCACCCGCGTGCTTGAGCGAGGTGAGCGGCGCTGCGCCCGTGCCGCCGTCGTGCCCCGAGATCAGGACGACGTCGGCGTGCGCCTTGCTGACACCGGTGGCGACCGTGCCCACACCGTTCTCGGCCACGAGCTTGACGTGGATCCGGGCGGAGGGGTTGGCGTTCTTCAGGTCGTGGATCAGCTGGGCAAGATCCTCGATCGAATAGATGTCGTGGTGCGGCGGCGGCGAGATGAGCCCCACCCCCGGCGTGGAGTGCCGGGTCTTGGCCACCCACGGGTACACCTTGTTGCCCGGCAACTGACCACCCTCGCCCGGCTTGGCACCCTGCGCCATCTTGATCTGGATGTCGTCGGCCTCGGTGAGGTAGAGCGAGGTGACGCCGAACCGGCCGGAGGCCACCTGCTTGATCGAGGAGCGTCGACGAGGGTCCATCAGGCGCTCGACGTCCTCGCCACCTTCGCCGGTGTTGGAACGGGCACCGATGTTGTTCATCGCGATCGCGAGCGTCTCGTGGGCCTCACGGCTGATCGAGCCGTAGCTCATCGCGCCGGTGGAGAAGCGCTTGACGATCTCGCTGACCGGTTCGACCTGCTCGATCGGAAGCGGCTCCCGCTCGGTCTTGAACTTGAAGAGTCCGCGCAGCGTCATCAGCCGCTCGGCCTGGTCGTCGACCCGCTGGGTGTACTGCTTGAAGATGTCGTAACGACGCTGCCGCGTGGAGTGCTGCAGGCGGAAGACCGTCTCGGGGTCGAACAGGTGCGGCGGACCTTCGCGACGCCACTGGTACTCACCGCCGACGTCCAGGCTGCGGTGCGACTGCAACTGCCCGCTCGGCGGGTAGGCATTCGCGTGACGGGCCGCGACCTCCTTGGCGATCGCGTCGAGGCCGATGCCGCCGAGGCGGGAGATGGTGCCGGTGAAGTGGTCGTCGACGAGTTCCTGGCGCAGGCCGATGGCCTCGAAGACCTGCGCGCCGCGGTAGGAGGCGACGGTGGAGATGCCCATCTTCGACATCACCTTCAGCAAGCCCTTGCCCAGCGCCTTGATGAGATTCTTGACGGCCTGCTCGGCGGTGACGCCGGTGAGGTCGCCCTTGCGGACGAGTTCTTCGACGGTCTCCATCGCCAGGTAGGGGTTGACCGCCGCTGCGCCGTAGCCGACCAACAGCGCGACGTGGTGCACCTCGCGCACGTCACCTGCTTCGACGACGAGGCCGACCTGGGTGCGGGTGTGCTCGCGGATCAGGTGGTGGTGGACGGTCGAGGTGAGCAGCAGCGACGGGATCGGTGCGAAGTCGGCGTTGCTGTCGCGGTCGGACAGGATGATGAACCGGTAGCCGTCGGCAATCGCCTCGCTGACCTCGGTGCAGATGCCACGCAGTCGCGCACGCAACGCGGTGACACCGCCTTGGACGTCATAGGTGCCGCGGATGACGTACGTGGCGAAGCCGGGGAAGTTGCCCTCGGCGTTGATGTGCCGGATCTTGGAGAGCTGATCGTTGTCGATCACCGGGAAGGGCAGTTCGACCTGACGGGCGTGCTGCGGGAGAGCCTCCAGCAGGTTGCCCTCCGGGCCCATGAATCCGCCGAGCGAGGTCACCAGTTCTTCACGGATAGCGTCCAGCGGCGGGTTCGTCACCTGCGCGAACAACTGGGTGAAGTAGTCGAAGATCAACCGCGGCCGGTCCGACAGCACCGCGATCGGAGTGTCGGTGCCCATTGATCCGAGCGCTTCGCCCTTACCGGCAGCCATGGGCCGCAACAGGATTCGGATCTCTTCGTGGGTGTAACCGAAGGTCACCTGACGGCGCTCGACCGAGGCCGGAGTGTGCCAGATGTGTTCGCGTTCGGGCAGTGCGTCGAAGCTGATCAGGCCACCGTGCAGCCACTCCTGGTACGGGTGCTCCTGCGCCAACTGCTGCTTGATCTCCTCATCGCCGACCAGGCGTCCGGCGGCGGTGTCGACCAGGAACATCTTGCCCGGCTGCAGGCGCCCCTTGCGCACGACGCGGGCCGGGTCGAGGTCGAGCACGCCCGCCTCGGAGGCCAGCACGACCAGGCCGTCGTCGGTGATGGAGTAACGGCCGGGACGAAGGCCGTTGCGGTCGAGCACCGCTCCCACCAGTGAGCCGTCGGTGAAGGCGACACAGGCCGGGCCGTCCCACGGCTCCATGAGCGCGGAGTGGTACTCGTAGAACGCGCGCCGCTGCGGGTCCATCGTGGCGTGGTTCTCCCACGCCTCGGGAATCATCATCAGCACCGCGTGCGGCAGGCTCCGGCCGCCGAGGTGCAGCAGCTCCAGCACCTCGTCGAAGGACGCGGAGTCGGACACCTCCTGGGCGCAGATCGGGAAGAGGCGCTGCATGTCGCCGCCGAACAGGTCGCTGTGCAACGTCGACTCTCGCGCGTGCATCCAGTTGCGGTTGCCGCGGACGGTGTTGATCTCGCCGTTGTGCGCGATGAGCCGGTAGGGGTGGGCCAGCGGCCAGCTCGGGAAGGTGTTGGTGGAGAAGCGGGAGTGCACCAGCGCGAGCTCGGTGTCGAAGCGCTCGTCCGACAGGTCGGGGTAGAACTGCCCCAGCTGTGCGGTGGTGAGCATGCCCTTGTAGGTGATCGTGCGGCTCGACAGCGATGGGAAGTAGACCTCGGTCTCGCGTTCGATGCGCTTACGCAGTGCGAACGCGCGTCGCTCCAGGTCGAGGCCGCTGACACCACCCTCTACGCCCGCCAACGCGACCTGCCGGAAGACCGGCATCACCTCACGCGCGGCCTGGCCGATCGTGGAGTCGTCGATCGGCACATCGCGCCAGCCGACGACGCGCAGGCGCTCCTCGTCCGCGATCTGCGCCACGCGCTCACCAACGTGCCACTGCGCGTCGGGGTCCTGCGGCATGAAGGCGATGCCGATCGCGTACTCGCCCTTGCCGGGGAGCTCGAAGTCACAGACCTCGCGGAAGAAGGTGTCGGGGATCTGGGTGAGGATGCCGGCTCCGTCGCCGACAGCCGGGTCTGCGCCGGTCGCGCCGCGGTGCTCAAGATTGGTCAGTGCGGTGAGGGCGTGCTGGACGATGTCGTGCCCGGCCCATCCACGCATGGTGGCCACCATCGCCACGCCACAGGCGTCCTTTTCGAACGCGGGGTTGTACAGGCCTTGTGCGGAGGGAACTGCGGAGAACGAGGACTGACCCACGTCCGATCACCTACCTGTCGTCCGGACCGATGCGCAGTGCGCATGGTCACCGTGAAGAGTTCACATGGCCGGACGACATTGGCCAGACATGCAGGTGCACAGTACCCAGGCCCACCGCCTGTTTCACACAATGGGACTGAAAGGTCTCATTCTTCGAGACGAGGACGGATGGCGGCGCGAACGACCGTGGAGGCGATCAGCTCTCGTCGGACGACGTCGATTTCCGGTCGACGGCGCCCTCCGTGCCATCCACCTTGCCCTCACCGTCGACCGTTTCGTCGTCATCGTCGTCATCGTCGACTTCGTCGACATCGCCCACCGGGTCTGCTGCGACCACGGGGTTACGACGGAACTTCCACCACAGGAAGGCGCCCAGTGCGAAGACGATCAGGCTGGTCCAGACATTGAGGCGCAGACCCAGGACGCGGTTGGCGGGGTCGGTGCGCATGAGTTCGAAGACGATGCGGCCGACCGGGTAGAGCATCACGTACAGCGCGAAGCTGCGGCCGCGGGCGAGTCCGTACTTGCGGTCGACGAAGACGATGATCAGGGCCACCAACAGGCACCAGAGCGATTCGTACAGGAAGGTCGGCTGGAAATAGCCGAGCACGACGGCGTTGCCGGCGCTGTCGCGCACTGCTTCACCGGCGGATTCGTCCCACTCGTGGATCTCCAGCGCCCAGGGCAGCGTCGAGCGCTCGCCGTACAGCTCGTTGTTGAACCAGTTGCCCCAACGGCCCATCGCCTGGGCGAGGATCACGCCTGGTGCAGCGGCATCGGCGTAGTCCCAGAAGTTGATGTTGTACTTGCGGCAGCCCAGCCAGGCTCCGAAAGCGCCCAGGGCGATCGCACCCCAGATGCCGAGGCCGCCCTGCCAGATCTTGAACGCATCGAGCGGTCGTCCGCCTTCACCGAAGTAGGCCTGCGGTGAGCTGATGACGTGGTAGATGCGGCCGCCGAGGATGCCGAAAGGTACGGCCCACCAGGCAACGTTGAGGGCGTCCTCGCTCTGGTAGCCACGGTCGCGCAGCCGACGCCCGCAGACCCAGACCGCCGCAACGATGCCGGCCAGGATGCACAAGGCGTAGCCGCGCAGCGGAAAGGGCCCGAGCCACAACACTCCCGCTTCGGGCGAAGGAATGTAATTCCTCACGAATGTCCCCGGCGAACGCCTGCGGCCAGCTGCGCCGACAGCGACCGCAGGGCCTCCAAGCGGTCGGCCTGCACGTCGTTCTCCAGCAGCGTTCGCACCAGCGCGGTGCCGACGATGACGCCGTCGGCGAACTGCGCGACCTGCGCGGCTTGGTCAGGTGTGCTCACCCCGATACCGACGCAGATCGGCAGGTCGGTGAAGGGACGTGCTCGCTCCAGTAGTTCTTTGGCGTGGTTGCCGAGACTCTCGCGCATACCGGTGACGCCCATGACCGCGGTGGCGTAGACGAATCCGCTGCTCGCCTCGGTGGCGTACGCGATGCGCTCAGGCGAAGAGCTCGGAGCGATCAGGAAGATGCGGTTGAGGTCATGCGCGGCGCTGGCGTCCAACCATTCCTGCGCCTCGTCCGGCACCAGATCGGGAGTGATGAGGCCCGATCCACCGGCTGCTTTCAGGTCGCGTGCGAACTTCTCGACTCCGTAGTGCAGCACGAGATTCCAGTAGATCATCACCACAGCAGCGCCCCCGGCCGCGGTCACTGCCTCGACGGCCTTGAAGACATCGGTGATGTGCACACCGTTCTCCAAGGCGCGCGTCGCGGCGTCCTGGATGACCGGGCCGTCCATCAGCGGGTCGGTGTAGGGCATGCCCACCTCGACGATGTCGACGCCCGCCTCGACCATCGACACCATGGCTTCGATCGATTCGGGCACGCTCGGACATCCGACCGGCAGATAGCCCACCAGTGCGGCACGGCCTTCGGCGCGTGCTTGCGCCAGCACTTCGTCGACACGGGTCACAGCTGCTCACCGTCCTCGATGATGTTGCCGCCTTCGTCGAGCAGGCCGAACCATTGCCCGGCGGTGTGGACGTCCTTGTCGCCCCGGCCCGACAGACTGACCAAGAGCATTGCGTCCGGGCCGAGTTCCTTGCCGATCCGGATGGCGCCAGCGAGGGCATGGGCCGACTCGATCGCCGGCAGGATGCCCTCGGTGCGAGCGAGCAGCTTGAAGGCATCCATTGCCTCGACGTCGGTGACCGGGTAGTACTCCGCCCGGCCCGAATCACGCAGATAGGCGTGCTCCGGACCAACACTGGGATAGTCGAGTCCGGCTGAGACGGAATGGGATTCGACGGTCTGACCCTCGTCGTCCTGCAGCAAGTAGGTGTAGGCACCGTGCAGGACGCCGGGGGTCGCCTGACCGGTGAAGCGGGCGGCGTGGCGTCCGGATTCGATGCCCTCTCCCCCGCCTTCCAGGCCGATCAGTCGCACGCCCTCGTCGCCGATGAAGCGGTGGAAGATGCCCATGGCGTTGGAACCACCGCCGACGCAGGCGAGCACCGCGTCGGGCAACTGGCCGTACTCGTCGAGCATCTGCCGACGGGCCTCTTCGCCGATGATCTTGTGGAAGTCACGCACCATCTCCGGGAAGGGGTAGGGCCCGGTGACCGTGCCCAGCACGTAGTGCGTGTGATCGACATTGGCCACCCAATCGCGGAAGGCCTCGTTGACGGCGTCCTTGAGGGTGCGCGAGCCGTGGGTGACCGGGACGACCTTGGCACCGAGCAGACGCATGCGGGCAACGTTGAGCGCTTGGCGCTGGGTGTCGACCTGCCCCATGTAGACGACGCACTCGAGCCCGAGCAGCGCTGCGGCGGTGGCGGTGGCGACGCCGTGCTGACCGGCTCCGGTCTCGGCGATGACCCGCCGCTTGCCCATGCGCTGCGCGAGCAGGGCCTGCCCCAGCACGTTGTTGATCTTGTGCGAGCCGGTGTGGTTCAAGTCTTCTCGCTTGAGCACCACGCGTGCCCCGCCGCAGTGATCGGCGAAGCGCGGCACTTCGGTGAGGATGCTCGGACGACCGGTGTAGGTCTTGTGCAGCGCCGCCAACTGGGCGACGAATTCGGGGTCGGCCGCCGCCTTGGAGCGGTGCTCGTCGAGCTCCTCCAACGCGGCGATCAGGGCCTCGGGCACGTATCGGCCGCCATACGCACCGAACCGGCCCACACCGGACCGGCCCGCGTTCTGGCTGACTGGGATGCTCACACAACTCCTTCGCCGGCGCGGGCGCCGGCCTTGATCATGGCGGCCACCGCGTCGGCGGGTGATCCACCGGTGACGAGCGCTTCGCCGACCAGCACGGCGTCGGCCCCGGCCGCGACGTAGTCACTGACGTCCTGTGGGTCCCGGATGCCCGATTCGGCGACCTTCACCCGGTCGGCGGGAATCAGCGGGGCGAGCTGGGCGAACATCTCGGGGTGCACCTCGAGTGTCTTGAGATTGCGGGCGTTGACCCCGATGATCTTGGCGCCGAGGTCGACGGCGCGCTCGGTCTCGGCCTCGTCGTGCACCTCGACCAGAGCGGTCATGCCGAGCTCGCTCGACTGCTGGAAGAGGTCGTGCAACTGGGCGTCGTCGAGCGCCGCGACGATCAGCAGGATGATGTCGGCGCCGTGTGCACGTGCCTCGAACAACTGGTACTCGCTGACCATGAAGTCTTTACGCAGCACCGGAATTCGCACGGCAGCTCGAACGGCGTCGAGGTCGTCGAGGCTGCCTCCGAAGCGACGTTGTTCGGTGAGCACGGAGATCGCCGTGGCGCCGCCCGCTTCGTACGCTGCGGCGAGTTGCGCGGGGTCGGGAATCTCGGCGAGAGCCCCCTTGCTCGGGCTGCGCCGCTTGACCTCGGAGATGACCTTCACCGGCCCGGGGGCGGCCAGGGCGGCCGCTGCGTCGAGTGCGGGCGCCGCTCCGGCGGCACGCTCGATGATGGCCTTGTGGCCCACAGCGCGCATGCGCTCGGTGAGGTCGGCGCGCACCCCGACGATGATGTCGTCGAGAACTGTGCTCACGCGGGGAACTCAGTGGTTGGACTGCGGCTCGGCGTGGCTCACGCGGGCCTGCGGCGCGGGGTGCGGGTCGGAGCCGAAACCGGCAGCGGTGAGGGCCTTGCCGGCGATGGCACCGACGACCACGAGCACCACACCGATCCAGGTGAGGATGTCGAGACCGAAGTAGACGCCGATGGCGATCAGTGCTGCGGCGGTGAGCAGGATGCCGACGGCGGTCCAGGACGCCACGCTCTTGCCGTGGTTGTCGAGGTGCTCTTCAGCCATGAGGATTCTCCTTCGTGGAACGCAAGGTGCTGCGAGTCATTCTGTCAGTCGTGGTCGGCGTCCGCCGCAGTCGGGTCGCGACCCGCCGAGAGTTGGTCCCAATCCGATTCCTTCGTGGCGGCCGGGGCGTCGTACTTCGCCCCCAGGCCCTGCCAACGGCGTCCGAGCAGAAGGGTCGACAGACCCAGCAGCGCGACAACCACCGCCACGCCCATTGTCGGCCACACCCAGAAGGTGGCGGTTGCCTCGCGCACACGGGCATCGGCATGCCCGGCCTGCCCGGCCAGGTGTGACCGGGCCGCAGCCGCAGGGTCAAGGGCCACGCCACCGACCGCGTAGCTCGCCATCACTCCTGCCGCCAGCAGCGCGATCGAGGCGATGACCCGCCCGATCCTGCGCGAGCTCATCAGCGCGATGACGGCTGCCAGGGCGACCAGCGACCCCGCGAAAGCCAACGGTGCAACAGTGCTGCCGCGGACGCTGTTGCGGATGGTGCCGGTGATGGTGTCGACCACCGTCGCCTCGATCCACGGACGGGTGGTGAGGGCCAGCAGCGCCAGAGCGCTCAGGAAGGCCAGAGCGAGCTGGGTGCGGCGGGCCAGGAAGCCGGTCATTGCGGCGACCTCATGCCGTTGGCCGTCGCGACGGCCCGCAGCGCCGCCGCCGCCTTGTTGACCGTCTCCTGGTACTCCGATTCGGCCACCGAGTCGGCGACGATGCCGGCCCCTGCCTGCACATGGGCCTGACCGTCGTGGAGCACGGCGGTGCGGATGGCGATCGCCATGTCGAGATCACCGGCGAAGTCGAGATACCCCACGACGCCGCCGTACACGCCTCGGCGCAGGCCCTCCAGCTGGTCGATGATCGCCATGGCGCGTGGTTTCGGTGCCCCCGAGAGGGTGCCGGCCGGGAAGGTGGCCACGAGCGCGTCGTAGGAGCTGCGGTCGTCCTTCAGGCGCCCGACGACGGTCGACTCCAGATGCATGATGTGGCTGTATCGGCGCACGTTCATGAACTCGACAGTGTCGACGGTGCCCGCCTGGCACACCCGCTGCAGGTCGTTGCGTGACAGATCGACCAACATCAGATGTTCGGCGCGCTCCTTGGGATCGCCGAGCAGCTCTTCGCGCAACTGCAGGTCGTGCTCGGGGGTCTTGCCCCGCGGACGCGAACCGGCGATCGGGTGGGTGATCACCTCACCGGCGGTCACCTTGACCAGCGCCTCCGGGCTCGAACCGACGATCTCGTACGAGCCGCCCTGCGGCAGCGGGATGCGCAGCAGGTACATGTACGGACTGGGGTTGCTGGCCCGCAGTGCACGATAGACGTCCAAGGCATCTGCATCGTTGGGCACCGAGAATCGTTTCGAGACAACGATCTGGAAGGCTTCACCGGCGCGGATCGCCTCCTTGCAGGCGTCCACCATGTCGTGGAACTGCTGCTGGGTGTGGCTGCTGGACGGCTGCAAAGACGCCGGGGCCGGCACTGTGACCGTGCTCGGCGCCGGTTGCATGAGTGCCTCGATCATCGAGTCGAGCCGGCGGACGGCGTCCGCGTGGGCCTGTTCGACGCGCTCGGGCGTGTTGTCGTGGTTGATGGCGTTGGCCACCAGCAGCAACGAGTTGTCGGCGTGGTCGAAAACGGCAAGATCGGTGGTCAGCATCATCGACAGTTCGGGAAGGCCGAGCGGGTCGGCTCCGCTGTCAGGCAGCTTCTCCCACCGGCGCACCGTGTCGTAGGTGATGGCGCCGACCATGCCCCCGGTCAGCGGCGGCAGCCCGGGGATCGCTGCAGTGGCGAGCACCTGCAGGGTGGCCCGCAACGCCTCGCTGGGATCACCGTCGGACGGTACGCCGACAGGCGGCTGGCCGATCCAGTGGGCCTGGCCGTCACGTTCGGTGAGCGTCGCGTGGCTGGCTGCGCCGATGATCGAGTAGCGCGACCACACTCCCCCGTGCTCGGCCGACTCCAGCAGGAAGGTGCCCGGACGATCGCCCGCGAGCTTGCGGTAGACCCCCAGCGGCGTCTCGGCATCGGCGAGCACCCGGCGCACCACCGGGATCAGGCGACGGTCGCGGGCCAGCTCCTCGAAGAGGTTCGCCGAGGGCCAGGTGGTGCCGAATGTCAGATCAGCCGCAAGGTCGCTCATGCGGTGACCTCCAACTCGTGGTGGAAGCAGGTGGGTTCGCCGGTGTGACACGCCGCACCCACCTGGTCGACCCGCACCAGCAGTGCATCACCGTCGCAGTCGAGGCTGACCGATTTCACGTGTTGCACGTGTCCGCTGGTGTCGCCCTTGCGCCAGTACTCCTGACGGCTACGCGACCAGAAGGTGACCCGTCCAGTCGTGAGCGTGCGGTGCAATGCTTCGTCGTCCATCCACCCGAGCATCAAGACCTCGCCCGTGTCGTGCTGCTGGACGACAGCAGCAACCAGCCCTGCGGGGTCACGTTTGAGGCGGGCGGCAAGCTCGGGGGCGAGAGGACTGCTGGACATGGGCTCCATTGTCCCGCACGTCTCTTGACTAAAGCGTCGGTGTCCCACCCTCGGGCTCGACCGGACGCTCCCGCGCCGTCATGAGCTCTGCTGCGCGGCCCAACTCGCGTGCAAGCGTCCGTACACGGAGTCGCGGTCGCGCACGAGGTCGGTGTGCGGGCCTACGGCGACGATCCGCCCGGCGTCCACGACCACCACGAGATCTGCTGACTCAGCGGTGGAGAGCCGGTGGGCGATCGCGATGGACGTGCGTCCGGAGGTCACCTTGTCGAGTGCCCGCTGGATGCGCACCTCAGTGCCCGGATCGACGGCCGAGGTGGCCTCGTCCAGCAGCAGCAGATCTGGATCGGCAAGGTAGGCCCGTGCCAGCGCAACCAGCTGTCGCTCTCCGGCGGACAGTGACTCGCCGCGCTGACCGACATCGGAATCGAGCCCCTTGGGCAGTCCGGCGAGCCAGTCGGTGAGGTCCATCTGCGCGAAGGCCCGCTGCACATCGTCCCGGGTCGCGGTGGGCACCCCGAACCGGACGTTGTCGAGCAGGGTCGCGTCGAACAGTAATCCTTCCTGGGGCACGAGCACGACGTGCTGACGCAGGGAGGCGAAGCTGATGCTGCGCAGGTCGATGCCGGCCAGCCGGACCGTGCCGTTGACCGGATCCATCAACCGCGTCACGAGTTTGGCGATCGTGGTCTTCCCCGAACCGGTCTCCCCCACGACCGCGACGCGGGTGCCGGGGGCGATGTGCAGATCGACGTCATGGAGCACGGTGCGGCCACCGGGGTATGCGAAGGACACCTGCTCGAAGTCGACGCTCAGGGAGCCGCCCGGCAGCTCGCGTCCGTCTTCGGGATCCTGCACCGCCACGGGTGTGTCGATCAGCCCGATCACTCGCCGCCAGCCGGCCACGGCGTTCTGCAGGTCGTTGAGATTCTCCGTCGCCATCTGCACCGGCTGGGTGAAGAGGTTGACGATGAACAGGAAGGCAACCAACTCACCGAGCGTGAGATGCCCCGCGACAGCCTGACGGGCACCGATCACCAGCACGACGATGGTGGTGACACCGGCCACGAACTGTCCGGTGCTGAAGGCCCCGACGGCGCGGATCTGGGCCCGGATGCTCGCCCGGCGATGCGCTTCGACCGTGGTGTCAATCCGTTCGGCTGTGCGGTCCTGCACGCCGTAGGCACGAATCGTGGCAGCGCCGACGACTGACTCGGAGATCGCGGCCAGCATGTCGCCGACCCGCTCACGGACGACGGTGTAAGCGCGTCCCACCACGCCTTGGAAGTAGCGCAGGACGACGAACATCGGGATGAAGCAGATCCACACCACGGCGGCCAGCAGCGGGCTGTAGATCAGCATGAGGATGGTGGCGATCAGCAGTTGACCCATCGCCATGAGCAGCATGAGTCCGCTGAACTGCACGAACTGGGAGATCTGGTCGACGTCACTGGTCACCCGTGACACCAACGCGCCTCGTCGTTCGGCGTTCTGGGTGAGCATTGACAAGTCATGGATGTGGCGGAATCCCTTGACCCGCAACGTCGCCAAGCCGCTCTCGCTGCTGCGGAAGAGTCGGAGGTTGACGAAATAGGACGCCGTGCCAGTGACCACGACGCCGAGTGCCGTGATGAGGGTGAGGGTGAGCACGGCACCGACGTCCGGACCACCGGCCGTGAGAATGCCGTGGTCGAGGGTCTGCTGCACCGCGATCGGCACCAGCACCCGGCCGGCGGTGGAGAAGACCGCGAGCGCGATGGTGACCCACAGACCACGTCGCAGCTCCGGGGACAGCTCGAAACCACGCTTCAAGGTCTGCCAGGTGCGTAGTTCCTGGGCGTTGCCGACCTGTTCGGTCGCGGTGCTCATGCCTGCTCCTGCTTCTGCGCGTCGGCGACTTCGGCTGCGCGGTCGGCGTAGGCGGTCACCAGGTCGCGATATCCGGCGCATCGCACCATGAGTTCGTCGTGGCGACCGCGGTCGACCACTCGTCCTTCGTCCATGAAGACGACCTGATCGGCCAGGGCGATGCTCGACATGCGATAGGCGACCATGACGACGGTCGTGCCGTCACGGTTGTCCCGCAGCGCCTGCAGGATCGACTGCTCGACGGCGGGGTCGACCGCGCTCGTGGCGTCGTCCAGCAGCAGGGCGCGGGGAGCGCGAATCACTGCACGCGCCAACGCGACTCGCTGACGTTGCCCGCCCGACAGGCTTGCTCCACGCTCGCCGACGCGGGTGTGAAGTCCGTCCGGGAGCCCGTCGACGAAGTCATGCGCCTGCGCGATCTGCAATGCCTGCTGCACCTGCTCGGCGCTGAACGGTGCGCCGAGGGTGACGTTGCCCTCGACCGTGTCGTCGAACACGAAGGTCTGTTGGGTCACCAGCGCCGCGGCGGCGCTCGTCTCCCCCTGTGCCAGCTGTGGTTCAGGCACGCCGTCCAACCGCACGGTGCCTTCGGTGGGGTCCATGAGCCGCACCAACAGACTCATCAGGGTCGACTTGCCCGAACCGGTGGGCCCGACGATCGCGGTGAGCGAGCCGGGTTCGAGGTCGAGCGCGACCTGCTCCAGCGCGCGCCAGCGATCTGTTCCCGACGACTGGTCGGCCTCGCTGAGGTCGACCGTGCCCGACAGGTCGTACTCGTAGCCCACCGCGTCGGCAGCGATCGTGGCCGGGCCGTTGTGCTGCAGACGGCGCTCGCCGTACGTCATGCGTCCGGAGGCTCCGAGCACGCTGTTCAGCCGCACCCAGCCCGCGACCGAGCGCGGCATCTCGGCCAGCACCCACCCGAAGGAGCGCACCGGGAAGGCCAGCACCGAGAAGAGATAGGCGATCTGGACGACCTCGGCGGGGGTGGTGTGACCGGCCGACACCTGGGCCGTGCCGACAGCCAGGACTGCGAGGGTGCCGATGGTCGGGATCGCTTCGACAAGCGGGTCGAAGATGCCGCGCACCCGGCCAACCTCAACAGCCGCGTCACGCAGCCGCTGGGTCTCGCCGGTGAACCGGTCGGCCTCCTGCTGCTCACGGCCCATCACTTTCACCAGCAGACCTGCCTCGATCGACTCGTGGGCGACCTCGCTGACGTGCGAACGCATCCGCTGGGCGCGGGTGACACGGGGCGACATGTGACGCTGGAAGACCAGATTGGTCACGAAGAGCAACGGGAAGACGATCATGCCGACCAGCGCGAGCCAGAGGTCGACGCTGAACATCTCGGCAAGGCCGACGCAGAGCATGACGATCACGCCGATCGCCATCGGCAGCGGCTGGAAAATGTTCCAGGTCGCCTCGACGTCGGCGTTGGCGTTGGAGAGCAACTGGCCCGAGGGGTGCCGGTGGTGCCACGACAGCGGCAGCCGCAGGTATTGACGGGTGACCTGCTGGCGGTACATCGCGTTGAGGTTGAAGTAGGCGATGCCTGCCGCGACCCGGCGCAGGATCACGCCGATCACGTTGAGCAGCACCACGATCCCCAACTGCCAGATGATCGTCCACGTCTGTTCGCCGGTGATCCGTCCGGCCGTCACCGCCGGCTGGACGACGGTGTCGACGAGGTGTCCGATCACGCGCGCCGTGGCGACGGTCATCACGCCGTAGATGGCTGACCCGATCACGGCAACCAACAGCGTCCTGGGCTGCCCGCGGAAGCCTCGGCCGATGACCCGCAGACCTTCGCTCAGCGTCGATCCGCGCACCGGTGTTTCGTCCGTCTTCACAGATTGGTCGCGGGGTGCGGTGGAAACAGACGGCATGTGCGACATGATCACCCGTATGACCTCATTTGCCCAAAGCGAGCGCCAGGCGTTGTGTGACACCTTCCTGGAAGTGGGGCCGGACGCGCCGACGCTCTCCGGCTCGTGGCGCACCCGTGACCTCGCGGCACATCTGATCCTGCGTGAGCGCCGCCCGGATGCGGCGATCGGCATGTTCCTCGCACCGCTTGCGGGACGCACCGAGCGGGTGCAGGAGTCGTTGGCGCAGCGCCCGTTCGAGGAACTGGTCGACACCATCCGAAACGGTCCGCCGAAGTGGAGCCCGTTCGCGCTGAGCAGCATCGACGAGGCCGGCAACCTCGGTGAGTTCTTTGTGCACCACGAGGACGTCCTTCGCGGCGTCGACCCTTCCGCGCGCCGTTTGCTGGATCGTGCCGAGCAGAAGGCCATTTTCGGCGTCCTCCCGCGCCTGGGCATGTTGACCCTGCGCCAGAGCCGGGTCGGCGTGGTGGCCGACTGCCCCGGCTACGGACGCCGGACGCTGCGCAGCCCCAAGGACGAGCACGGCAATGTGGTGCTGACCGGTGATCCCGGCGAGGTGCTGCTCTACATCTACGGACGTGACGCGGTGGCCGACGTCCAGATCGACGGTGCCGACCACGACGTGGCCGCCTTCACCGAGACCGAACTCGGCGCCTGACCCTCCACCTGAAGTTCAGGCTCGCAAGCGCCCACCATCGAGCCTCGGAGCTCAGCGCACCGGGTGGCCGGCCTCCCGCAACGCTTGTTTCACGTCGGTGATCGTCAGCTCACCGAAGTGGAAGACCGATGCGGCCAGCACGGCGTTCGCCCCGGCGTCGACCGCTTCGACGAAGTGCTCGACGGTGCCAGCGCCTCCGCTGGCGATGATCGGGACGTCGACCTGCGAGCGCACGGCCCGGATGAGGTCGAGGTCGAAGCCGTCCTTGGTGCCGTCGGCGTCCATGGAGTTGAGCAGGATCTCGCCCACCCCCAACTCGCAGGCACGCGCACACCATTCGATGGCTTCCAGGCCTGCTGATTCGCGGCCACCGTGGGTGGTCACCTCGAAGCTGCCGTCGGGTGCACGCCGCACATCGGCCGACAACACCAGCACTTGTGCGCCGAACCGGTCAGCGATCTCGCGGATCACCTGCGGGCGGGCGATCGCACCGGTGTTGATGCCGACCTTGTCGGCGCCGGCGCGCAGCAGCCGGTCGACGTCGTCGACCTCCCGCACTCCCCCGCCCACGGTCAACGGGATGAACACTTCCTCCGCGGTCTGCCGCACCACGTCGTAGGTGGTTTCCCGCCCCGCGGAGCTGGCCGTGACATCGAGGAAAGTGAGTTCGTCGGCGCCCTGGGAGTCGTAGCGGTGCGCGAGTTCGACTGGGTCACCGGCGTCGCGCAGGTCGACGAAGTTGACACCCTTGACCACGCGGCCGGCGTCGACATCAAGGCAAGGAATGACACGCACGGCGACTGACATACCGCCAAGGCTAATCTCGCGGGCATGGATCATGTTCGGGGCACCAATGATGCAAGACCAGAACACATCGACCAGGTCGTCCAAGCGGCGCGGGCCGCAGTCCAGCGTCAGCAGGAGCGGGTGGTCGTCATCGGCATCGACGGCCCCGCGTGCAGCGGCAAGACGTCACTTGCCATGCGTCTGGCGGACGAACTCGGTGACGCCTGGGTGGTGCACATGGACGACCTCTACCCCGGCTGGGACGGCCTGGCGGCTGCGGTGCCCCGGCTGACCGACGACATCATCATCCCGTTACGCGCCGGCGAACCCGGCTTCTACGAGCGATACGACTGGGCCGCAGGCGAATTCGCCGACGAAGTGCAGGTGCCGGTCACGAAGTTCCTGATCGTCGAGGGCTGTGGAAGCACGGTCGGGCCGGCGGGCCAACTCGTCGACGTTTCAATCTGGTTGGACGCCGACGAGGCGGTGCGCCGAGCTCGCGGCGAGCGCCGGGACGAGGGCGGATTCGCCGACCATTGGGACGACTGGGCGAAGCAGGAGCAGGAGGTGTTCGGCGCGGACGAGACGCGCGAGCACGCCGACGTGGTGATCGACACCACAGCCTGAGCCGAACGCCGACCGCACCGTTCATAACGTGTGGTGCGCGGCCGCCTCACGTTCAGCCGACTCGGGGGTCCTGGAAGCCGTGCGCTTCAACCAGGGCCGCCATGCGCTCCGCCTCGCTGACAGCGAATTCGGCGTCGGCGCGCTGCACGGCCATCACCGCCAACTGCTCGGTGTCGGCGAGGTCGAGCACCAACCACGGTGTGCCACCACCGAATTGGACGCCGACGATCTCCTCCCACGCCAGGTCACGATTGACCAGGAGGTTGCGGACGGTCAGTCCGTCCGGGGTCGGCACGGCCTTGATCGCGGCGAAACGCCACAGGATGGTCGCCATCGCCAGACCGAAGACGAAGAGCGCGCCGGCGTCGACAGCCGTCCAACCGGTCACCCCGCCTTGGGGCAGATTGAACGCGACGAGGCCGAACACCACGACGGCCGCCGCCGCCGCGATGAGCGCCATCCACCGCCCGCGGCGGGGACGGAAGACCGCGTAGGCGCTCGATGCCGGGTTGGTACTCATAACCGGCAGGCTGCGATGTCAGTGACCAGGATCGCCCGCGCGCCGAGGTCGTACAGCTGGTCCATCAACGCGTTGGTCTGTCGCTTGGGCACCATGGCGCGCACCGCCACGTAGTCGGGGTCGTGCAGCGGGGAAACGGTGGGCGACTCCAGGCCGGGCGTCACCGCAGAAGCCTGTTCGAGCAGGTCGGCGCGGATGTCATAGTCGAGCATCACATAGTCGCGCGCGGTCAGCACACCTTGCAGGCGGCGCACCAGGACGTCCACCTTCGGGTTGCCGTTGGCCCGCGCCGGACGGATGAGCACGGCCTCGCTGTGCAGGATCGGCTCACCGAAGACTTCGAGGCCCGCATTGCGCAGCGTGGTACCGGTTTCGACGACGTCGGCGATCACGTCGGCGACGCCGAGCGTGACCGCCGTTTCGACTGCGCCGTCCAGGCGAACGACGCTGGCTTCCACCCCCGCCTTGGCCAGGTCTGCCTCGACCAGGCCCTCGAAGCTGGTGGCGATGCGCTTACCGGCGAGGTCGTGCACCGATTCGGCAACGCCGGGACGGGCGGCGTAGCGGAAGGTGGAGGTGCCGAAGCCGAGTTCGAGCCGCTCGGTGGCAGGTGCTCCGGAGTCAAGCAGTAGGTCGCGGCCGGTGATGCCCACATCAAGCGTGCCGCTGCCGACGTACACCGCGATGTCGCGGGGACGCAGGAAGAAAAGTTCGACATCGTTGTCGGCGTCGACGACGACCAGTTCCTTGGATTCCCGGCGGCCGCGATAACCGGCTTCCTTCATGATCTCGGCGGCGGATTCGGCGAGGCTGCCCTTGTTCGGCATCGCTACGCGCAACATGTGGTCTCTCCTGAAAGGCTGTGCGTTGAGGGTTTCGGCGGTGGTGATCGGTGCTCGATCACAGATGTCGGTAGACGTCCTCCAACGCGATTCCGCGCTCCAGCATCAGCACCTGCAGGTGGTAGAGCAGCTGACTGATCTCCTCAGCGGCCTTGTCATTGCCCTCGTACTCGGCGGCCATCCACACCTCGGCCGCTTCCTCGACGATCTTCTTGCCGATGAAGTGCACGCCGGCATCCAGCTCGGCCACTGTGCCGGAGCCCTGCGGACGCTCGACGGCCTTTTGCTGCAGCTCTGCCCACAGCTGTTCGAAGGTCTTCACAGGCAACCAGGGTACGCAGGGCGCGGCGCCTGCCACGCCCTGCGTCCACCGTGTGTCAGGCCGGTGTGGGCTGGTTCACAGCGCTGCGCTGTTCGGCCCGGGTGACCTTCACCCATTGGGTGAAGCCGTAGATCACGAACAGCCCGTAGAAGATGTACATCACCGCGGTCGGCACGTAATCGGTGGCGAAACCGAACGGCACACCGACCAGGTCGACGACGATCCAGGCCAACCAGAACTCGTTCCAGGCCCGAGCCATCGCGTACGTGGCGACGATGGAGCCGACGAAGACCCAGGCGTCACACCACGCGAACCACCATTCCGGCGTCCAATAGGGGCTCTTGTTGGCGTCGAGGATGGCCTGGAAGATCGCGTGCGCGATGACGGTGCCGACGATCCAGAACGCCGCCATGAGCAGGCGTTCCTTGTTCGTCGCCCACCGTGGGGTGACGGCCGGTTGGTCGGTGTCGGCGTTGCGGTTCTTGCGGTGCTGGTTCCACCGCCACCAGCCGTAGGCGCTGGTGATGATGAAGAAGATCTGCCGTCCCGCCTGACCGAAGAGCGGGATGCGGGTGTCGGTGCCGAAGGCGGCACCGATGTAGACGAAGAACAGCATGATGTTGGCGACGATGCCGACCGGCCATGCCCACACCCAGCGCTTCATGCCCAGGTAGGCCGACACCACACCGATGAGCACTCCGGTGAGTTCGAGCCAGTGCAGTTTGTACTTGCCGATGGCGAGGTGCGCGTCGAGCAACTGCTGGAAGAAGTTGGTGTCGCCGCCTCCGGCCGCTGCGATGAGCGATTGCATCTGTGACATCTCCTGATCGTCCGTCATGGACGTGATCCGGGAGATGGCGAGGACGGCGCAAACGGGTCGACGACGGCGTCGTCGAACACCCGCAGGACCATCCCGCGTGCTCAGGGAATGCCGTGGCAGACCCTGAACGTGCGCCTCCCATCCGGACTTTCACCGTCGGTCCTGGAGTTCCACCAAGTCAACCGCTCACCTCTTGCGAGGAGCGCGGGTCGCGGACTGTCACCGCCGGCTCAGAGTTTCACTGACCCCGGAGCACGTTTCGCCGATCAGTATGCACCCATCAGGTTGGGGTCACTGCAGCGGCCGGGTGATCAGCGCGGGTCGCGCACCGGCCGACGGAAGTCAGTCACTTCGGGCAGTTGCCGAAAACCGGCTGCGCCATAGGTGCGCACTGCACCGATATTGGTCGCCGGCGTGGCCACCGTCGCGCTGGAGGCACCCAGGTCGCGAAGTGCAGCAGCAGCTGCGCGCGAGATCGCGACGCCGTATCCCTTGCCCCGGTGATCGTGGTGCACACCGAGAGGTTCGAGGACGCCCGGCCTGCCTTCGCCGGCCGACCAGACAGTGGCCGCAGCAACCGGCACACCGTGCTCGTCGTAACCGAGCAGACATCGCGCTCGCACGTAAGCCGGTGACTGCCGCACCAGCCGCCATCGATCCGCGGAAAAGGTCGATCCCTCGAAGGACGCCCGATGAACAGCGGCTCGCTCTTCCACTTGGCCTTCGTCGACCACGCGGATCTGCAGGTCGACGGCCTCGACCGGATCCGTGAGGTCGCGAACCAGCGGCGTCCAGGGCTCGACCGCCGTCCAGCCCTCGGCAATCAGCTTGTCCCGCAACGCTTTTCCGAACCGCACCTCGGCCTGACCCTCCAGCCAGGGAAGAACGCCCGCTTGCCGGTCGCCGAGGTTTGCGGCCACTTGCGCCGCCACGGCTTCGTCGTCGGCTACCCCTGGCGCGATGGCCAGGCGAACCAGTGATTCCTCGGCGTCCAGATCGTCGTCATCACCCATGGCCACGGCGACGATCTCGCCCGCACGACGCCACACGGTCAGTCCCGCGGCGAGTCGGTCGTGTCCGATGCTTGCGTTCCAGCCGATGTCGCCCGGGTGCAGTTGGACGGGTTGACCGGTCACTTGCCAGGAAGCCACCGCTTCGGTGATCTCAGCGAGTTGATCCGGTCGCGCGGTCTGCATGGTGATCGACATGGCTTGATTGAAGCAATACGGCCGAGTTCATTGCATCCGAATTGCCAGCGTCACGTCCGTCGTTCGTGGCCGATACTGCTGCGCCACAGGCCAATTGCCAATGCGGCGCCCCAGGCGAGGAAGAGCGGATCCCACATCCAGGCGTGCCCGATCATGCCGTCGCGGTCGTACCCTCCGTCGGGACGGATGGCACCGGCCAGCACGAGCTGTCCGACGATGGTGTTGAGTCCGCCCCAGGCGATCAGCCCGGCCGATACCAACCACGCCAGGGGGCGGGCTATCCGTGGGTCGTGCCAACCGCGGCGAGCAAGCATGACCGGCGCCAGGGCGCCGATGAACTTCAGCAGCGCGACCGGGATGAGCAGCGGGCGCATGCTGTCGAACCGCTCCACCAGATCAGCGCCGAGACTCCATTCGAGCCAGCGACCGCCCAAGCCCCAGTACAGGCTGAACGCCGCGTGCACCGATCCGAAGACCGCCGCCGCAAGAAGAGCACCTGCTCCCCTTGTCACCCTTTCGAGCATTGCTACTCCTAGGAGTCACACAAGAGTCGTACGAACTGGTCGATCGACGCCTGGCCCGGTTCGAGACCGAAGTGGTGCTGGAGTTGGTGTTCGAGGTAATCCGAGATCTGCTGAGCGGACTGGCCTTGGGACACCATGTCGATCAACGGGCTCTCCAGACAGTGGTACTCGTCCTGGGGCCCGCCTCGATCGGGATGCACCCCTATCGGATCCCACTGGTTCAGCAGAGACCTGACCTCACTCACAACGAGCCTGCAGTCAGATCCTCGCCCGGACCTGCACCCGGACGTTCTCGACCCTGCGGGTGCAGCGAATGCCCGAGCCACGTGCCTGGCAGCGCATTCTTGACCGTGGTCCCGGAGGTGAGTTTGCCGGCGATCTTGGCGGACGGGGCGACATACTGGTCCAGGTCGTCCTGCTGCTCGATGGTCTCGATGACCTTGCTCACCGGCTTCAGCTCCTCGGCTCGGATGTGTCAACCGTTTCCATCATGAGCCAGATCGCTGCGCAGCGCGGTGCTCCTGCCCACCGGGTCCTCCGCGGTCAGCTGTGCGCCGGATAGGTCACCGTGTGGTCAGCTGCGACTTTCGGTTGCGCACCCCACTGCCCGAGCCGATGCTGTTGAGCTGGCCGGTCACCCATGATGTGGTGCACTGTCCAGCCTTGTGCCATAAGCGCATTGGCGAGGAGTAGACGATGGCAACGCCACGGCACCGGTTCGCCGCACAACACGGCCACCCTCCGCGTCGCCGCGAGTTCTTCCAGTTGCTCCAGCGCTTCGCAAAATTGCGCGGACAGCGCGTAGTCGGCGTAGTTGCGGAAGCTGGCGTTCTGCCATCCGGCGTTGATGGCCTCGTCGACGCCCTGCTTGCGGCGTCGTCCGGTCAGGCCGAGCAGATGCTCGTAATCGATGCCCGCTTCGCTCAGTGCCTCACGCATCGCGTCCTGGTCGAACTGCGGCGAACGCTTCGATCCCGGAAGGGCTCGGACGTCGGCCACGACCTGGATGCCGTTCGCGCGCAGTTGATCGACGAAATCGACCCACGGCGTGCCGCCATGACCGATCGTCCAGATGTCGCGGTCGTTCATCCGATCACCTCGGCTTCGACCGTACGCCGCTCGACCCTGGCCGCGGCCGATGCGTCAGTGCCGATACGTCAGCGTTTGTGTCAGTGCTGGCAGGCGGCTGCCACATTGCGCAGTTCGTCGACCGCGGCCGCGGCGTCGTCAGCGCCGTACACCGCGGAGCCGGCCACGAACACGTCCGCGCCGGCTTCGGCGCACTGCTCGATGGTCTTGGCCGAGACGCCGCCGTCGACCTGCACCCAGATCTCGCCGCCATGACGACGCACCGCCTCCCGTACCTGGCGCACCTTCGGCATCTGGTCGGCCATGAACGACTGGCCACCGAAGCCGGGCTCGACCGTCATCACCAGCACCATGTCGAGTTCGGGCAGCAGCTCCTCGTAGGGAGCGAAGTCGGTGCCCGGCTTGATCGCCATGGACGCACGAGCACCGGCGGCACGCAGCGCCCGAGCCAGCTTCACCGGCTCACGGGCGGCCTCGATGTGGAAGGTCACGCTCTGCGCCCCGGCCTCGGCGTACTGCGGCGCCCACCGATCAGGGTCTTCGATCATCAGGTGGCAGTCGAGCGGGATCGGCGAAATCTTCAGCAGCGACTCCACGACCGGCAGACCCAGCGTGAGGTTGGGCACGAAGTGGGCGTCCATCACGTCGACGTGTGCCCAGTCGGCGTTGCTGATGCGGTCGAGCTCGGTCTGCAGGTTGGCGAAATCGGCCGAGAGGATGCTGGGAGCGATCTGCATGTGGAACAACGTCTTTCGTCAGTTCTTGCGAAGCAACGCGAAGAACATCGCGTCGGTGCCGTGGACATGTGGCCAGAGTTGGACGGCCGGACCCTCGCCCAGCCCCTCAACCGGTGTACCAGAGGCGTCGCGGAAGTAGGGTCGCGCATCCTCCTGCACCACGTTGGGATGCTTCTTGAGCGCGTCGGCGACGACCTGTGCGGTCTCCGCGGTGTGTGGGCTGCAGGTCGCGTAGCCGATGACACCGCCCGGTTTGGTGGCGGCGATGGCGGAGTCGAGCAGTTCACCCTGGAGCGTGGTGAGTGGGGCGACATCGGCCGGCAACTTGCGCCAGCGCGCTTCCGGACGCCGACGCAGCGCACCCAACCCGGTGCACGGCGCATCGACGAGCACCTTGTCGTAGGTGTTGGGCTCCTCCGCGCCGAGGTCGCGACCATCACCGGTGCCGATCATCACCTCGACGCCGGAACGCAGCACGGCGTCCATCGTGCGACGCACCAGTTCGGTGCGGTGATCGCTCACCTCGTTGACGAAGAGCACAGCGCCCTGCTCGGCCGCCAACGCGGCAAGGAGCGCTGCCTTCCCACCCGGCCCGGCGCACAGGTCGAGCCATTCCTGCTGCTCTCCGTCAACTGGCACCGCTGCCAGCGCGATGGCCAAGAGTTGCGAGCCCTCGTCCTGCACCGCAGCCCGGGTGTCGCGAACGGCGGCGATACTGCCGGGGTCTCCCCCACCCCAGCGGGCACCGAAGGGCGACAAGCCCGTGGCCACGGCGCCGGCCTGTACGAGTTCATCGACGGTCGAGAGACCTGGTCGTGCCACGAGCATCACGTCGGCCGGGTCGTTGTCGGCAGCCAGCAGACGCTGCAGGTCTTCATCGACGTTGTCGGCAGTAGCGGCGCCTGATCCGACCAGCGCTCCGCGCAGGGCTCGCACGATCCAGTCGGGGTGGGAGTGCTCGACGCCCAGCGCCTCCAACGGCTGCCGACCGGCGGTCACCTCGCGCACCCACTCCTCGCGACTGCGCTCGCTGATGCGCCGCAGCACCGCGTTGACGAAGCCCGCGGCGCCGGCCCCGTTGACCTCTCGGGCCAGCGCGACCGTCTCGGACGCAGCGGCGTGGGAGGGCACCCGCATGCCGAGCAACTGGTGGGCACCCAGGCGCAAGGTGTCGAGCACGGCGGGATCGATCTGGCCGACGCCGCGCCCTGCGGAGGGTTCGATCACCTTGTCGTAGAAGCCCTGCATCCGCAGCGTGCCGTAGGCCAGCTCACTGGCGAAGGCCGCATCACGACCGCTGATTCGCCTGTCTCGCAAAGCTCTTGGGAGCGCGAGGTTGGCGTAGGCGTCCTTCTCATGCACCTCACGAATAACATCCCACGCCACCCGGCGCGCCGGATCGGTGCTGCGTCGACGTTCGGAAGGGCGCTGCTGCGACCGGCCGCGGTCGGCGTCGCGCCGTACCTGAGGTCGCTGCCGGCCCTTGGCATTACGGAAGCCCGAAGTGTCCTCGCTCATACCAACATCTCCCGCTCCTCGATGCGTGCACCGCGAGCCCAGTCGGCCGCGTTCACCGCTTTCTTGCCATGGGGCTGCACGACGCCGAGTTCGACGCCGCCTGCCCCGGTGCCGACGTACACGGCGTTCTTGGTGACCCGCAGCTCACCCGGTGCCAGGCCATCTTGTTCGGTCGGTCGCGCTGCCTGCACCTTCAACCGGGCGTCGCGGAAGCTCGTCCATGCACCCGGGCCGGGGGTGCACGCGCGCACCCGTCGGTCGACGGCGAACGCCGGTTCGTGCCATCTGATGCGGGCATCATCGACGCTGATCTTGGGTGCCATGGATACACCTTCGGCCGGCTGCGGCACCGCCGTGACCGTGCCTTCCTCGATCGCGTCCAGGGTCGCGACGAGCAGCCCAGCGCCGGCGATGGCGAGCCGCTCCAACAGGTCGCCCGCGGTGTCGGTCGGGCGGATGGTCTCGGTCATCGTGCCGAGCACCGGACCGGTGTCCATACCTTCCTCGAGCAGGAAGGTGGTAGCACCGGTGACGTCGTCGCCGTGCAGCAGAGCGTGTTGCACGGGTGCTGCACCGCGCCACGCAGGCAGCAACGAGAAGTGCAGGTTGATCCAGCCGTTGGCCGGGATGTCGAGCACCGGACGCGGCACGAGCGCGCCGTAGGCCACGACCGGGCATGCATCAGGCGCCTGCGCGCGCAGCCACTGCTGGAAGTCGTCCTCGCGTGGATGCTTCGGTGTCGCCACCTCGATGCCGGCCTCCACGGCGACCTGCTTGACCGGGGATGGACGCAGGCTGCGGCCCCGCCCAGCGGGTGCATCGGGCCGGGTGACGACACCGATGACCTCGTGGCGCGATTCCAGCAGCGCCTGCAGGGAGGGCACGGCCGCCTGCGGTGTACCGGCGAAGACCAGTCGCATCGTCAACTCACCTGCTCAGATTCGGGCAACCAACAAGGTTGTGCACCAACGACATTCAGGCCGCAACCCGCACCGGGAAGCCGCGCACGACGAGATCCTGACGCAACTCCTCCGGCGAGGTGAACTGCACTGCGTCCAAACCGGCCACAACAGCCGATTGGACGTTGGGCAGGGAGTCGTCGATGAACAGGAAGTCTTCCAACCCGGCGAGGTGATCGGTGCGTTCGGCGAGCACTTCCCAGATCTCCGGGTCGGGCTTGACCACACCCTCTTCACCGGAAACGACGATGTCTTCGAAGATGTCGAGGAAGTCGTACCGCTCCACGGCCTTCTGGAACAACGGAGCCGACCAATTGGTGAGGGCCACGAGCGGGATGTCGGCGGCCTGGAGTTCTTTCAGCAGGGAGATGGACCCCTCGATCGGACTCAAGGAGGCCTCGAAATGGTCGACATATGCCTGTGCGGCAGGTGCGAGTTCGGGGTGGTGTTCCTGCACCCATTGCACGGCCCCGTCGAGGTCGCGGCCGGCGTCGTTGTCGAGGTTCCAGGCGAAGAAGTCGAACTGGTCGTGGTGCACGAACTCCCGGGCGGCTTCAGCGCCCAGGGCCGCGGCAACCGCGAGCTCCGGCTGCCACCGGATGAGCACATTTCCCAGGTCGAAGACGACGACTTCGGCGGGTGCCGGGGCGAACCGGGCATCGTCGGGCAGGTCGAAATCCATGCCGGAACGCTATCGCTTGAGCTACAACGACGAGCCGTCCGGGTCGACCCGCACGGCGAGGGGTTCCTTGGATCGCGCCAGGCTCCTAGCGGCACGCAGCGCGCTGATTGCACGGGCAGCATCCCTGGCCGCGGCATGGTCGGCGCTGACCAGTAACCGCACCTGGTCGCCTTCGCCTGGCAACGGCGCCGGACCGAGCCGCGTCATCCAGTCGGGCACAGTCGCTGCGGCAGCGGCCACTTCAGCAGCCTTTCCGGTCAGTGAGGCTGTCCAGCGGGTCGGCGGTAGCCCGAGTGCGGCGCGCGCGGCCAACTCGCTCCCAGCCAGTGCAGCAGGCGCCCAACGCAGCAACGCTTGGGCGACCTGCACCGATGCGTCCACTCCGGCGAGCACCACCTTGCCCCCGGTCGCCGCGGGTCGACACAGCGCCGACGCGGCCATCCATTGCCGCAGTGCTTGCTCGTTGCTCGCCAACGAAGGTCGGTCGACCATGGCCCACCCGTCGAGCAGCAGCACCGCCGTGTAGCCGCTTTCGGCCACGGGTTCGGCTCCGGGGGTGGAGATGACCAGCGCCGAAGCGGCGGGGACGCGTCCCAACACCTGGCCGGCGCCAGAACGGACGACGGGTGTGCCCGGGAATGCCCGACCCAACTCCTCGGCCGTCCGGCGGGCCCCCACGACCGATGCGCGCAGCGTCGCTCCGTCGCACTCAGGACAGCGGTAGTGCTCCGCCGGGGTGTCGCACCAGGAGCAGCGCGGCGTCTGGTCGGCGTCCCGCACCTGCAGTGGACCGTGACAGACCGGGCAGTCGGCGCCGTGGCCGCAGGTGCTGCAGCGCAGCCGGGGAACGTAGCCGCGTCGGGGCACCTGCACCAGCACCGGGCCGTGCTGCAGACCGTCGTGCACCGCTTGCCAGGCACTGGCCGGCAGTCGCGCCTTCGCGGCCGCGCCGTGCCGCTCGACCTCCCGGTCGTCACCCGCGACGCTGAAGTAGGGAAGTTCAGCCCGCACCGGGCGCGCATGCACCGACTGCAGGCGTCCCTCCTGCACCCATTGCTCCACCGCGACCGAGCGCGCGAAACCACCCAGCACCAGCGCCGCTGCGGTGTCGACGTGTCGCCGCCAGAGCACGTCGCGAGTGTGCGGATAGGGGGCGCGGGGTTCGGCCAGCAGGTTGTCGCCGTCGTCCCAGCAGACCAGCAGCCCGAGATCGTGCACTGGGGCGAAGGCAGCCGCCCGGTTGCCGATGACGCAACGCACCTGACCACGCAGCGCCTTCAGCCAGGCGGTGTATCTGGCCTGCGGACCCTGGTCGGCGGTGAGGCGCACGAAGGCGTCCTTGCCGACCAACTCCCCCAGTTCGTGAGCAACGCGCTCCACGTCGCGGTGGTCGGGCAACGTGATGATCACCCCGCGCCCAGCCGCCATCGCGGTGCGCGCAGCGTCGGCCAGGGCCCGCGGCCAGTCGGCCTCCGGATCGACGGTGGGAAGCGCGAGCCAGGAGGCTGCCGGAGCTTCACCCTCGGCGATGCGGCGCAGCAGCGCGCTACCGGCCGGATATCGAGCCCAGGCGGCGCTTGATTCGAGGGCGGGCGTCCACGGCGGCGTGGCATCCATCGGGAGAGCTGCTTCGGCCCGGGCATGCCGCGGCGGCACAGCAAGACGGACGACGTCCGAGAGGGAGCCCGCCTGCGCCACGGCCACCTGTCGGCACAGCCGCAACACTTCGGGGGTGAGCACGGGTTCGTCGGAGACGACGGTGCGCAGCGGCACGAGTTCGCCGACGTGCTCGGCGGTGGCGGTGCGTTGGATGAGATAGCCACTGACGTCCTGCGCGCCGAACTTCACCTTCACCCGCACCCCGGGGCGCGCCGCTTCGTCCAGCGCGACCGGCACGGCGTACTCGAAGGCTCGGTCGAGGTGGGCGACGGGTAGGTCGAGCAGCACCACCGCGACCGGATCGACCGGAGCGCGATCCATCGGCGCCGGCTTCTTGGCGGGCGCGCGCGCGGCGGTGCGCAGCAGTTCCAGCTGCTGCGGTGTCGCCGGGTGCGCCTCATCAGTCACCAGGACGTTCTATCAGGCGGCCCCGACACCGCCGGCAGGTCATGGCGGACAGCCCCCACGCAGGTGTCGGGTGGGGGCTGTTGCAGCGCTGATCGCGCCTACTTGGCTGCAGCCTGCAGTTGGTCGACGCGGTTGGTCTGCTCCCAGGTGAAGGGGTTGTCGACACCTGCGGCCGAGGTGCGGCCGAAGTGGCCGTAGGCGGCGGTCGGCTTGTAGATCGGACGCAGCAGGTCGAGCTGCTCCACGATCGCCGCCGGACGCAGGTCGAAGACGCTGGAGATCGCCGACTGGATCTTGTCGAGCGGGACGGTCTCGGTGCCGAAGGTCTCGACGTAGAGGCCCACCGGCTGCGCCTTGCCGATCGCGTACGCGACCTGCACCTCGCAGCGCTTGGCGAGGCCAGCGGCGACGACGTTCTTGGCCACCCAGCGCATCGCGTACGCGGCCGAACGGTCAACCTTCGAGGGGTCCTTGCCGGAGAAGGCGCCACCACCGTGACGAGCCATGCCGCCGTAGGTGTCGACGATGATCTTGCGACCGGTCAGACCGGCGTCGCCCATCGGACCACCGATGACGAACTTGCCGGTCGGGTTGATCAGCTTGCGGTAGTCGCTGGTGTCGAGCTCGATGCCGCTCGCAGCGAGTTCGGCCAGCGTCGGCTGGATGACCAGGGTGTCGATGTCGGGGGCCAGCATGCCGTCGAGGGAGATGTCCTCGGAGTGCTGGGTGGAGAGCACGACGGTGTCGAGCTTGACGGCCTTGTCGCCTTCGTAGGCGATGGTGACCTGGGTCTTGCCGTCGGGGCGCAGGTAGGCCAACTCGCCGCTCTTGCGCACGGCGGTGAGGCGCTCGGCGAGGCGGTGGGCCAGGAAGATCGGCAGCGGCATGAGCTCAGCGGTGTCATCGCAGGCGTAACCGAACATCAGGCCCTGGTCGCCGGCACCCTGCAGGTCGAGTGCTTCCGTGCCGCCTTCGGCGCGGTGCTCGTGTGCCTGGTCGACACCCTGGGCGATGTCGGCCGACTGCTCGCCGATCGAGATGGAGACGCCGCAGGAGTTGCCGTCGAAGCCCTTGAGCGAGGAGTCGTAGCCGACCTCCATGATGGTGTCGCGCACCAACTTGGCGATCGGAACGTAGCTCTCGGTGCGCACCTCGCCGGCGATGTGCACCAGGCCGGTGGTCACCATCGTCTCGACGGCCACTCGCGAGTTCGGGTCCTGGGCCAGCATGGCGTCCAGGATCGAGTCGCTGATCTGGTCACAGATCTTGTCTGGGTGTCCTTCAGTCACCGACTCGGACGTGAAAAGGCGTGCCACCTGTTTGTCTCCTTCGTTGCAGCGGCTGCTGACTGGTCCGCGCGTCGCGGCGGAACCGGCCTGAGTGTACGGGTCAGGGAAGGTCTTGCTGGACGGCATCCCAAATGGCATCTGCGATGACGCTCTTGTCGGCAGGGCCGATTGTCACAGCCTCGGAGTCGGCGCGCAGGAGGTGGACGGTGCTGGTGTCCTGGCCGAAGGTCAGGCCTTCGCCGACCTCGTTGGCGACCAGCAGGTCGCACTTCTTGCGGGCCAGTTTTGCGCGAGCGTGGTGCAGCACGTCGCCTTCGGCGTCTCCGGTCTCGGCGGCGAAGCCGACCAGATAAGGAGTGGTCGCACTCCCCCGGCGTTCGACCAGGCCGGCGAGGATGTCGGGATTGCGCACCAGCTCGACCGTCGGCGCGTCCGGGTCGCCTGCCGCGAAACCCTTCTTGATCTTGGCGTTCGCCACAGACGCGGGGCGGAAATCTGCGACGGCGGCCGCCATGACGATCACATCGGCGTCCTGCCTTCGAACGGCTTCCTCCATCTGCCGCGCGGTCTCGACCGGGACGAGGTCGACACCACCGGGGGCAATCAGCGAGGAGGTGGAGATGAGCGTGACGCGGGCGCCGCGCTTGGCCGCCGACGCCGCGAGGGCGAAGCCCTGCTTTCCGGAGGATCGGTTGCCCAGGAAGCGCACCGGGTCGAGCGGCTCGCGTGTGCCGCCGGCGGTGATGACGACATGCTTGCCGGCCAGCGGACCATCGGCTCGCTCTGCGGCGTCCAGGTAGGAGCGGCAGTGCTCGAAGATGTCCTCGGGTTCGGGCAGCCGGCCAGGGCCGGTGTCGGCTCCGGTGAGGCGTCCGGAGGCCGGGTCGATGACGTCGACTCCGCGTTCGCGGAGGGTGGCGACGTTGGTCTGGGTGGCGGCGTTGGTCCACATCTCGGTGTGCATCGCCGGGGCGAGCACCACCGGGCAGCGCGCCGTGAGCAGGGTGTTGGTCAGCAGGTCGTCGGCCAGCCCGTGGGCTGCCTTGGCGAGCAGGTCGGCCGTGGCCGGTGCCACCACGACAAGTTCGGCCTGCTGCCCGATGCGGACGTGCGGCACCTGGTGCACGTCGTCCCACACCTCGGTGTGCACCGGCTTGCCCGAGAGCGCCGACCAGGTGGCGGCGCCCACGAACTGCAGGGCAGCGGCCGTCGGAACGACCGTGACGTCATGGCCCGACTCGGTGAACCGTCGCAGCAGGGTGCAGGACTTGTAGGCCGCGATGCCGCCGGCTACCCCGAGGACGATGCGCATCGGGTAAGGCTCAGGCCTCGACCTTGTCGATGTTGAGCAAGCCCTCGTTGATCTCGCGCAGCGCGATCGACAACGGCTTGTCGTTGATCTGGCTGTCGACCAGCGGGCCGACGTACTCCAGCAGACCTTCGGACAGCTGCGAGTAGTAGGCGTTGATCTGCCGGGCCCGCTTGGCGCCGAGGATGACCAGGGCGTACTTGGAGTCGGCGACCTGCAGCAGGTCGTCGATCGGCGGGTTGGTGATGCCCTCGGGGGCGGCCTTGGTGCCAGACACGAAGAAGTCTCGTTTCGTCGGTATGCGTTGTGGTCTATCGGGCGGCAGAAATGTGCCGCTCCATCAAGTCTACGAGTTCTGCGGCGGCAACCCCAACATCCTGGTTGACGATGGTCGCGTCGAACTCCGCTTGTGCGGCCAGTTCGGCCCGTGCCGTCTCCAGCCGGACGGCTTGTTCCTCGGCGGTCTCGGTACCTCGTCCGATGAGGCGGTGCACGAGTTCGTCCCAGCTTGGCGGAGCCAGGAAGACGAAGTGGGCATCCGGCATGCGCTCGCGCACCTGGCGGGCGCCCTGCAGATCGATCTCGAGCAGCGGCAGCCGTCCTTGGCTGATCGCCTCGAGCACGGGCCGACGGGGCGTGCCGTAGCTGGCGCGTCCGTGGACGACGGCGTACTCCAGCAGGTCGCCATCGGCCGCCATCTGGTCGAACTCCTGCTGGCTGACGAAGTGGTAGTGCACACCGTCGACCTCACCGGGACGGGGCGTCCGGGTGGTGGCGGACACCGACAACCACACGCGCGGGTAGTGGTCGCGGATGAACGCTGCGACGGTGCCCTTGCCGACGGCAGTTGGTCCGGCCAGGACGAAGAGCGAGGACATCAGCGCTGCTCGAAGCGCTCCAGAAGCGCAGCGATCTGGTGGGTGCCCAAGCCGCGGACGCGGCGGGTGGCGGCGATGCCGATCTCGTCCATGATCTGCGCAGCCTTGACCTTCCCGACACCGGGCATGGCCTCCAGGAGCGCGGACACCTTCATCTTGCCGATGATCTCGTTGCTCTGGCTGCTGTCGATCACCTCGCGCAGCGAACCCTGGGAGTTCTTCAACCGGTTCTTCACCGCCGCCCGCTCACGACGGGCACGAGCCGCCTTCTCCAGAGCCTCTGCTCGCTGCTCCGGGGTCAACTCGGGTAGAGCCACTGTCCTTCTCCTTGGGCGCATCGAGATGGGCGTTCCCCGAGGTCACGGGGGCCCCACTGCGGGCGACGCTGAGCGTCGGATCAGACACTAGCCGAGGCTGCGATGCAGGTGCACCGCAGTCGAACCCAAAGCAGCCCGCAAGCCGTTGATGTCGGGCCCGGCGCCGAGGATCGACCGGGAAGCGCTGGCCAGCACCTGCCTCCCGGCCGACCCGAAGGCGCGGGCGACATCGTCCGCGGTGGCGCCCTGCGCACCGAGGCCTGGAGCCAGCAGCGGGGCTCTGGAGGCCCGGAGTGCCTCGAGCAGACCGAGCGCGGCGATGTCCCGACCGGTGGTGGCTCCCACGACGAGCCCGAAATCACCCACCCGTTGATCTGCCGGTGTGCGGGCGTTCCATTCGCCCACGCCGTCGATGATCGACTGCGCAACCGTCGCGCCGTCAGTGGTGCGCGAGTGCTGCACCTGCCGGCCTTCGGGGTTGCTGGTGAGGGCAAGCACGAACGCACCGCTCGCGCTGCTGCGCGCGCGCTCGACGGCCGGTGCGAGGCTGCCCAGGCCGAGGAAGGGGCTGAGGGTGATGGCATCCGCGCGGGTGGGCGCGCCATCTCCGAGGTGAGCGCGCGCGTACGCGTCCATGGTGCTGCCGATGTCGCCGCGTTTGACGTCGAGCAGGGTGAGGGTTCCGGCGTCCCGCAATTCATCCAGTGCCCGTTCGAGCACCGCCACGCCCGCCGAGCCGAACTGCTCGAAGAAGGCCGACTGCGGCTTGACGATGGCGACGGC
This sequence comes from Yimella sp. cx-51, assembly GCF_017654605.1. GTDB lineage: Bacteria > Actinomycetota > Actinomycetes > Actinomycetales > Dermatophilaceae > Yimella. The sequence goes on along the minus strand of NZ_CP072113.1, from coordinate 1,393,284 downwards.
GCCGGCGAAAGCTGCCACGCAGCGCTGGGCGAACTCGGTCAGACCCGCCAGGTCGGAGGTCAGCCCCCAGTCGTGGAGCAGCGATGCGTGCGGGTCGATACCGACGCAGAGCGGCCCGTGTTCGTCCATCGCGGCGCTCAGGCGGGCTCCGAAAGACTGCGTGTCGGTCATCTGATTCACCCCTCGTGCGCGCGACCGACGAGGTCGAGCACACTCTCGATTCCGTTGTCCATCAGATGGTTTCGCACACCATCCAGCACAGTTCGAGCGCTGGACGGGTCGTGCAGGAGAGCGGTGCCGAGCTGCACCGCTGTCGCACCGACGGCGAACGCGCCGAGCGCATCACCGGCGGTGGAGATTCCGCCCACGGCCACCAGATGCACCGGTGCCATCCGTCCGGACAGCACAGCACTACGCAGGTCCCAGATCGCCCGGAGAGTGATCGGCAGGATCGCAGGGCCGGAGATGCCACCTGCCGGTGCAGAGACGTCGATCCGGCCGGATTGCGGATGAGGTGGGCTGATCGCCCGCAGCGGGCTGCCGACCACGATCGCGGTGGCCCCGGCCTTCACACAGCCGCGCGCCACCTCCGCGATGTCGGTGACGTCGGCGCTGAGTTTGGCGAGCAGCGGCACCGAACGAGGCAATTCCTCCCGGACGCGAGCCACCACCTTCGCCGCCTGGAACTCGTCGTGCGAGAAGGGTTTGTTGCTGTTCTTGGCGTCCGGGCAGGCGAGGTTGATCTCGACTGCGGCGACCCGGCGCATCAACGAGTTGCGGCGCAAGGCCTGGGCCACTTCGGCGTACTCGCCGTTCGTCGTCCCCGCCAAGGACACCACCACCGTGGGGATGCCCTCGCGGTCCCAGGGCAACGCAGTGGGCCGCAGCCGGTCGACACCGAGCGAGGGTCGAATGGTAGGCGCAAGCAGTCCACTGGCTGATTCCCGCAGCACGCCGCGCTCGGAGGCCAGGCGGGTGGCGGCCGTCATCGACGGCGTCACGATCGCGGCAAGGTCGTCGGCGATGCCGAGACGGGTCAGCTCACGGCCGAAGGCGACACACCCGGAGGCCCCCATGACGGGGTGCTTCAACGCCAGTCCGCCGACATCGACGGCCAACGGATCGGGTGGGGTGCTGGGTGTTCTCATTGCAGATCCTGCAGGTAGAGGGGCCAGCGCACCCGGTCGGCGCGCAGCACCGCACCCTCGGTGCAACACCGGATGGTGTGGCGCTCCCCCGACTTGGTCTGCACAGGCACTTCGCAGCTGCCGCACAAGCCTGTGCCGCACGGCATTTCCTCGTCGATACAGCACTGCACGACGACGCCGAACGGTGCAGCGACCTGCGCCACGGCTGCCAGATCACGTGCTCTCCCGGCGGCGTAGACCACCGACGCGTCGCCGGTGCGCAGCAATTGCCGTACGGCCGCGGCCAGCCGGTCTGGCAGGTCCTCCTCGTCACCCGGAAGCACCACCGAGACATTTCCGACGACGCGCCGCGCCTCGACCACACCCACCAGGTGGCGGTCGTCCACTCCGCCCAGGACGAGATCGATCCGGCAGCCCCGATCACGCAACTGGCTCGACAACCAACCCAGCGCAGCAGCCGACGCCCCCATGCCCACAACCACGGCGTCCACGGGTCCGGCAGGGAGCGGGAAGGGACGCCCGATCGGCCCGATGAGGTCGACCTCGTCGTGCGCTCTGCGTTCGGCCAGCCAGCGCACCCCGGCGTCACCGTCGGTGTCGACGATGATCTCGACCGTGCCACCATAGGTGCCGCTCGGTGACGCCTGTGCGATCGGGACGGTGCGGCGTCCGACCAACGCGGAGGTCGGTCCACCGACCGCCGCCGAGACGAACTGTCCTGCCTTGGCGAGGTCGGCGATCGCCGGGGCCACCAAGGTCAGGTGCCGGAAGGCACCGACCCGGCGGGTGGCGATGACTTCAGCTCGACTGGTGACCAGCACCGTCGCTCACTCGCCCGTAGAGGTTGAGATCGCGGGCGTGGTCCTGCAACGGCTTCACCCGGATCTCACCGGTCTGCTGCGCTTCGATGCCCTGCACCGCCGCACCGAACTGCTGCACGGTGGTGATGATCGGCTTGTCCATGCTGGTGGTGGCCGCACGAATCGCGTATCCGTCAGCGCGGGCGCCGCTCCCGGAGGGGCTGTTGACGACCATGTCGACCTCGCCGGCCAGGATGCGGTCGACGATGGTGGGCTCACCGTCGGGCCCGCGACCGAGGCTGTGCTTGCGCACGACAGTCGCTTCGATTCCGTTGCGGCGCAACACAGCCGCCGTACCGGACGTCGCCATGAGTGTGAAGCCCAGGTCGACCAGGCGCTTGGCCGGGAAGATCATCGCGCGCTTGTCGCGGTTGGCCACCGAGACGAAGACCGTGCCCTGGTTCGGCAGACCGGTCACCGAACCGAGCTGCGATTTGGCGAAGGCCGATCCGAGGTCGCGGTCGATACCCATGACCTCACCGGTCGAGCGCATCTCGGGCCCCAGCAGGCTGTCGACGACGTCGCCCTCCTTGGTGCGGAACCGCTTGAACGGCAGCACCGCCTCCTTCACCGAGATCGGCGCGGTGTCGGGCAGGGTCGATCCGTCGCCCTGTGCGGGCAGCATGCCCTCGTCCCGCAACTGCTGGATACTGGCGCCGAGCATGACCCGCGCGGCGGCCTTGGCCAGCGGCACGCCGGTGGCCTTGGCCACGAAGGGCACAGTGCGGCTCGCCCGCGGATTGGCCTCCAGCACGTAGAGGATGTCCTGGGCGAGCGCGAACTGGATGTTCATCAGACCGCGGACGCCGACACCTTCGGCAAGCTTTCGAGTCGATTCCCGCACACGCTCGATCTCCTCGGCGCCGAGGGTCACCGGCGGCAAGGTGCACGCCGAGTCGCCGGAGTGGATGCCTGCTTCCTCGATGTGCTCCATGATTCCGCCGAGGTAGATGTCCTTGCCGTCGTAGAGGGCGTCGACGTCGATCTCGATCGCGTCGTCCAGGAACCGGTCGACCAGCACCGGGTGCTCCGGTGAGGCATTGGTCGCGCGCTCGACGTACTCCGACAGCGTGTCGTCGTCGTAGACGATCTCCATGCCGCGGCCGCCGAGCACATAGGAGGGACGCACCAGCACCGGGTAGCCGATGTCACGAGCCACGCGCACTGCCTCGGCGGCGCTGTAGGCGATGCCGTGCTTGGGGGCGGGCAGCTTGGCCTCGTCCAGCACGCGTCCGAAAGCACCGCGGTCCTCGGCGAGGTCGATGGCCTCGGGCGAAGTACCCACGATCGGCACACCCTCGGCCTTCAACGCCTTGGCCAGCCCCAACGGGGTCTGACCGCCCAGCTGCACGATCACCCCGGCGATCGGACCAGCCTGCTTCTCCACGTGGTAGACCTCGAGCACGTCCTCCAGGGTCAGCGGTTCGAAGTAGAGCCTGCTGGAGGTGTCGTAGTCGGTCGAGACAGTCTCGGGGTTGCAGTTGACCATGACGGTGTCGAAGCCGGCGTCGCGCAGCGCGAAGGACGCGTGCACACACGAGTAGTCGAACTCCACGCCCTGCCCGATGCGGTTGGGCCCCGACCCCAGGATGATGACCGCCGGCCGCTCACGCGGGGCGACCTCGTTCTCCTGGTCGTAGCTGGAGTAGTGGTACGGCGTGCGAGCCGCGAACTCGGCCGCGCAGGTGTCGACCGTCTTGAACACAGGTCGGACGCCGAGCGCGTGGCGCACACCGCGGATGACCGATTCGGGCATCTGGCGCAGTTGCGCGATCTGGGCGTCGGAGAAGCCGTGACGCTTGGCCAGACGCAGCAACTCCGGGGTGAGCTGGTCGGCGTCCTGCACCACCAGCGCTACCTCGTTGATCAGCTCGATCTGGTCGAGGAACCACGGGTCGATGCCGGTTGCCTCGTGCACCTCTTCCACGGAGAGTCCGGCGCGAAGAGCCTGCTGCACCAGCACGATTCGTCCATCGGTGGGTGTCTTCGCCTGCTCCAGCAACGCCCGGCCGGCCTCGAGGGTGGGCGCGATGTCGCGCTGCCAGTGGAAGGTCGATTCCTTGCGTTCCATCGACCGCAGCGCCTTCTGCAGCGCCTCGGTGAAGTTGCGTCCGATCGACATGGCCTCGCCCACCGACTTCATCGTCGTGGTCAGCGTGGGGTCGGCCGCCGGGAACTTCTCGAAGGCGAAACGCGGCACCTTCACCACGACGTAGTCGAGCGTCGGCTCGAAGCTGGCGGGCGTCTCCTGGGTGATGTCGTTCGGCACCTCGTCCAGGGTGTAACCGATGGCCATCTTCGCGGCGATCTTGGCGATCGGGAAGCCGGTGGCCTTGGAGGCAAGCGCCGACGAGCGGGAGACGCGGGGGTTCATCTCGATGACGATGATCCGGCCGTTCTCCGGGTTGACCGCGAACTGGATGTTGCAGCCACCGGTGTCGACACCGACCTCGCGGATCACGGCGATACCGATGTCACGCAGCCGCTGGTACTCACGGTCGGTGAGGGTCAGGGCCGGGGCGACGGTGATGGAATCTCCGGTGTGCACGCCCATCGGGTCGAGGTTCTCGATGGAGCAGACCACCACAACGTTGTCGGCGTGGTCGCGCATCACCTCCAGCTCGTACTCCTTCCATCCGAGGATCGACTCCTCCAGGAGCACCTCGGTGGTCGGGCTGTACTGCAGGCCGGCCCCGGCGATACGCCGCAGATCGGCCTCGTCGTAGGCGAAACCCGAGCCAAGCCCGCCCATCGTGAACGACGGACGCACGACCACCGGATAGCCGAGTTCGTTTGCGGCAGCGAGGCATTCGTCCATGGTGTGGCAGATCTGCGACTTCGCCGACTCCGCACCACAACGCTCGACGACACCCTTGAACCGCTCGCGGTCCTCACCGAGTTCGATCGCCTCGACATTCGCGCCGATCAGCGGGCAGTTGTACTTCTCCAGCGTGCCGCGCTCGTGCAGCGCGATGGCTGCATTCAGTGCGGTCTGTCCACCGAGGGTCGCCAGCACCGCGTCCGGACGCTCCTTGGCGATGATCTCCTCGATCACGTCGGGGGTGATCGGCTCGACATAGGTGGCGTCAGCGAACTCAGGGTCGGTCATGATCGTGGCCGGGTTGGAGTTGACCAGGACGACGCGAATGCCCTCCTCCTGCAGCACCCGGCAGGCCTGCGTACCCGAGTAGTCGAACTCGCAGGCCTGACCGATCACAATCGGACCCGACCCAATCACCAGGACGGATTTGATGTCTTCGCGCTTCGGCACGGTCAGGCCTCCTCAATCTTCTCTGTCGCGCTCGTCGCCGCGCAGGGTTCAACTTCCAGCCACAGTGCAACTCCCACAGCGCGGCTTCCTCGCCGCTCGCAGGCCTGACCGATCACAATCGGACCCGACCCAATCACCAGGACGGATTTGATGTCTTCCCGCTTCGGCATCAGTTCTTTTCTCCTGCAACAGTTTTCGAGCTTTCGAGCAGTCCGACGAATCGGTCGAACAGGTAGGCCGCATCGTGCGGGCCGGCCGCGGCCTCGGGGTGGTACTGCACCGAGAAGGCCGGCAGGTCAAGACATTCCAGACCTTCGACCACATCGTCGTTGAGGCAGATGTGCGACACCCGGACGCGACCGAAGTCCGAACCTGCTGGCGCCGGCACCTCCCCCTCGATCGGCGCATCCACCGCGAAGCCGTGGTTGTGCGCGGTGATCTCGACCTTGCCGGTGGCCTTGTCGAGCACGGGCTGGTTGATGCCGCGGTGGCCGTACTTCAGCTTGTAGGTGCCGAATCCGAGTGCGCGTCCGAGCAATTGGTTGCCGAAGCAGATGCCGAAGAACGGGATGCCTGCGAGGAGCACCTGCTGCAGCAACTCCACCTGGGGTGCGGTCGACGGATCACCCGGACCGTTGGAGAAGAACACCCCGTCGGGCCGTATCTGCTGCAGCTGCTCGAAGCTGACATCGGCCGGGAGCACGTGCACTTCGATGCCCCGCTCCGCCATGCGTTCCGGTGTCATGGCCTTGATCCCGAGGTCGACCGCGGCCACGGTGAACCGCTTCGTGCCTTGTGCGGCAACCACATACGCCTCGCCGGTCGACACTTCGGACGCGAGTTCGGCGCCGGCCATCGACGGCTGCGCGGTCACCTGATCGAGGAGGTTGCTGCCCTGTGCTGCCTCGCCGGAGAAAATGCCGACCCGCATGGCACCACGCTCGCGCAGGTGACGGGTCAGGGCTCGCGTGTCGAGACCACAGATGCCGACGACGTCCTGGTCGCGCAGTTCGTCCTCGAGGGTGCGCTGGGAGCGCCAGTTGGACGGGCGCAGCGCGGGGTCACGCACCACGAATCCGGAGACCCAGATGCGGCTGCTCTCCTGGTCTTCGTCGTTGATGCCGGTGTTGCCGATGTGCGGCGCGGTCATGACCACCACCTGTCGGTGGTAGCTCGGGTCGGTCAGCGTCTCCTGGTAGCCGGACATTCCGGTGGAGAAGACCGCTTCGCCGAAGGTGGTGCCGATCGCGCCGTACGACTCGCCGGTGAAGGTCGTGCCGTCCTCCAGCACGAGCACGGCGGCCTCGCGTCGCAGCAGGCGTCCACCGGCGGTGGGCTGCTGCCGGGCCGCTGCCGAGCCGTCCAGGGACGATGCGGAGTTCACGAGTTCACCTTTCCGTCGAGCACGGTGGCCCTGCCGCGAAGGAATGTGGCAACCACCTTTCCGTGCAGGGTGTGGCCGTGCCACGGGTTGTTGCGCGAGAGCGACTGTGATGCGGCTCCATCGACGACCGTCTGGGCGGACGGGTCGAAGAGGACGACATTCGCCGGCTCACCCTCGGTGAGAGGTCGACCCTGACCGGGCAGGCCCGCGATCTTCGCCGGTGCGCTCGACATGCGGTCGGCTACGCCGGCCCAGTCGAGGGCCCCGCTGCGCTGCATCACGGTGTTGACCACCTGCAGGGCCTGTTCGAGTCCGAGCATGCCGAAGGCCGCTTCGGCGAAGGCGTGCTCTTTGTCGTGGCGGGCGTGCGGCGCGTGGTCGGTGGCGACCGCGTCGATGGTGCCGTCGGCGAGCGCCTCGCGTAGCGCTTGCACGTGCTCGTTCGGACGCAGCGGCGGGTTGACCTTGAAGGTGGGGTCGTAGGTGGCGAGTAGGTCGGTAGTGAGCATCAGGTGGTGCGGGGTGACCTCGGCGGTGACCTTGATGCCCTGCTTCTTGGCCCAGCGGATCACCTCCACCGACCCTGCCGTCGATACGTGTGCGACGTGCACCCGCGAGCCCGTGTGCCGGGCCAACATGACGTCGCGCGCGACAATTACCTCTTCGGCGACCACGGGCCAACCGGGCAGGCCGAGGCGACCGGAGAGTTCGCCCTCGTGGCAGCAGGCCTGCCCGTCGGCCAGGGAAGGATCCTGGGAGTGTTGGGAGATCACGCCGTCGAAGGAGCGCACGTACTCCAGCGCCCGGCGCATCAGGCGAGCATCGTGCACACACTTGCCGTCGTCGGAGAAGACGCCTACGCCGGCGCGGCTGCGATGCATGAGGCCGAGCTCGGCCAGCTGCTCTCCGGCAAGACCGCGGGTGACTGCCCCGACGGGGTGTACATCGACCAGACCGCAACGCTGCCCGAGGTCGTGGATGTGCTCGGCGGCCTCGGCGGTGTCGGTCACGGGGTTGGTGTTGGCCATCGCCAGCACTGCGGTGAACCCGCCGGCTGCGGCAGCGGCCGAACCGGTGGCAACGGTCTCGGCATCCTCGCGTCCGGGTTCGCGTAGGTGGGTGTGCAGGTCGACCAGGCCGGGCAGGGCGATCAGGCCATCGGCATCGATCATGGTGACGTCGGCCGGGCGGTCACCGACGCCGACGGATGCGATCACGCCCTCATGCAGCAGTAGGTCGGTGGGGTCACCGCCGAGGACGCTGGCGCCCTTGAGCAGGTAGGTCGGCGTCATGACTGGTTGCCTCCCAGCAGGTGGTAGAGCACGCTCATCCGCACGGCGACGCCGGCCGACACCTGGTCGAGGATCGCCGAGCGGGCCTCGTCGGCGGCGTCGGCAGCGATCTCCAGACCACGGTTCATCGGGCCGGGGTGGCAGATCACGGCGTGCGACGGCAGTTTGCGCAGCCGGTCGCGCGTGAGTCCGTAGTGGACGGTGTATTCACGCGGTGTCGGGAAGTAGCCGCCCGACATCCGCTCCTTCTGCACGCGCAGCATCATCGCCACGTCGACCTGCGGCAGCACCGGGTCGAGTTCGTGGGTGATGGTGAAGCCGTCTGCCGCAGCCCAGTCGTTGATGCCGCTGGGCATCAACGTCGGAGGCGCCACGAGGGTGACCTGCGCACCGAGCGTGCGCAGCAGCAGCAGATTGCTGCGCACCACCCGCGAGTGCGTGAGGTCGCCGACGATTGCCACGTGCTTGCCGGCCAGGTCGCCGACCCGCTGGCGGATCGTGTACGCGTCCAACAGCGCCTGCGTCGGGTGCTCGTGGGTGCCGTCGCCGGCGTTGACGACCATCGCGTCCACCCAGCGCGCGACCTGTGCTGGTGCGCCGCTGGCGTGGTGGCGGATGACCAGACCGTCGACGCCCATCGCTGCGACCGTCTGCACGGTGTCACGCAGCGATTCCCCCTTGCTCACCGACGAGCCCTTGGCCGAGACGTTGATGACGTCGGCGGAGAGCCACTTACCGGCGATCTCGAAGGAGGAGCGGGTGCGGGTGGAGTCCTCGAAGAAGAGGTTGACGACGGTGCGTCCGCGCAGGGCGGGCAGCTTCTTGACGTCGCGCTGCTGCACGTCGTGCATCTGCGCGGCGGTGTCGAGCAGTTCGAGCGCCTGATCCTTGCTCAGATCGGCGGCTGACAACAGGTGTTTCACGAGGTGGCAGTCCTTCCGGCATCGATGCGCACTTCGTCCTCGACGCCGTCGGATTCGGCCAGGCGCACGTAGACGCGCTCCTGGCTGGAGGTGGGGAGGTTCTTGCCGACGTGGTCGGCGCGGATCGGCAACTCGCGGTGACCGCGGTCGACCAGCACCGCCAGACGCACGGCCCGCGGACGGCCGAGGTCGCCCAGCGCGTCCAGCGCGGCACGCACGGTGCGGCCCGAATAGAGCACGTCGTCGACCAGCACGACCACCTTGTCGTCGACCCCACAGTCGGGAATCGTCGTGGGCGAGGCCACGCGCACCGGGTTGCGCCGCAGGTCGTCGCGGTACATCGTGACGTCGAGTGTGCCGACCGGCACGGACGCGCCCTCGACTTCTTCGAGGGCCTCCGCGAGCCGTTCGGCCAGCACCGCACCGCGCGCAGGAATGCCCAACACCACGAGGTCTTCGGTGCCCTTGTTGTGCTCGACGATCTCGTGCGCGATGCGTCGCAGACAGCGTTGGATATCGCTGGAGGAGAGAACTACTCGACCCGAGGCTGGCTCGTGGGAGCCGGTGGCACCCGGGGAGGATGCAGAGTCAGGACGCACCAAGACGTCAGGACCTCCTTCGCCGCCTCACAGGACGGAATCGTTAAAGGATGTCGAACGGGTGCCACTCTAGCCCCCCGAGGCGGCGACGACGAACGGCCCCGAAGGGCGCGGTCATGGTTGACCGACGCGCCCCTCGGGACCGATGTTCTTGCTGGTTTCGCCGTCGCGTCGACCGGCTACTTCAGCTGGTAGATGCGCATGTCGGAGTTGGCGTAACGAAGCGTCGCGAGCTCGTCGAGCTTGGGTGACACCTTGCTGGCCTTCGTCACTGCCACCAGCCACTTCACGCCGTACTTGTCGCGCAGCGTGGCCAGACCCTCCGGCGTGGGATCGGTGAAGGCGGCGTCGTTGATCCGCAGCTTCTCGGGATCGTCGAAGGGGAAGAACCCGAATCCGCCGGTGTACTTGTCGACCTGCAGGAGGTTCTCCTCGGTGTAGGCCCACGTCTCCACCAGGTAACGCCGCTCGGAGAAGGCCGGCAGCCAGTACGAGCGTGCCTCGCACCGGTCGTAAGTGACCTTCTTGAAGCAGTGGACGTTGGTGGCCGCGACGTCCTTGGGCGGGGTGTTCTCGATCATCCACTGCGCCCCGGTGACCTCCTTGGAGGTGACATGCCACGGCGGCAACGTCTTCTCGTTCTGACCGGTGAAGGCCTGGACGGTGTGCAGCCCTGTCATGAACGGGCCCTGCACACTGAGCGTGGTCAGCAAAGCAGTGGTGAAGAAGACCATTCCCACTCCACGCAACCACGGTGCGGCCGTGCGACGCAGCAGCCACCACACGACGGCCACCGCAAGAATCACGCCGCCGACGACGAGCATCGGGCGGAAGAGGCCGAAGGCCAGGTCAGCCCGCTCCGGCTTGCGACCGCCGGCCAGGATGACTCCCAGCACGATGATGATCGCCGTCATGACCGCAGCTCCCAGCACGGTGAAGACCTGCTCGTCGCTGTGCTTCTCGCGCGCCTGGCGGATGGCGTAGCTCAGACCCCAGACACCGAGGATGATCCCGAAGGGCGTCCCGGTGCGTGCGAAGTAGATCTCCGACGCACCCGGGTGGTCGATCGTGAAGGTCATGACCATGCCGATGACGAAACCGCTGGTCAGGAAGATCGCGATCGGGTTGAGTCGGCCGCGCGCAGGACGTGCCTCCGCACGGTCGGCGCCACGACGCCGGCGAGCAAGAGCCAGGCCCGCGAACACGAACGAGAACTGCGCCATGATCGCGATGAGCATCAGGATCGCGAGGCGAAGGTTGTGCCATTCGCCGAGGCCCGGCAGGATCAGCGGTCCGCTGCCCGGCGGGTGCACATTCTCGGGCCCGACGAACTTGGTCCACATCGGGCTGAAGTAGATGAGGCCGAAGAGTTTGAAGCTTGAACCGCTGGCGGCCTGCGCGGTCAGCGGTGAGGTGACGACCAGGCCAGCGAGAAGTACCGCCATCGCGCCGATGAGCGCCCAGAATTTCTGCCGGGTGAACAGTCGCCAGAGGAAGACCACTCCGAGACCGAACAACAACACCGGCAGGACGGCTGGCTTGGCGCCGCCGCCGAGGATCCCGACAGCACCGAGCAACACCCAAGAGCCCCAGCCGATGCTCCTGCCCTTCAGCATCGGCAGCAGCACGATGGAGCCGACCAGGAGCACCAACACCCCGAAGGTCTGGCTGGGGCTGCCCTCGGTCAGGGCGAAGGAGGCCCACGGCTTGTACCAGGTCCAGGGCATGAGCTGAGTGGGCAGCACCAGCATCAGGGACGCGAGCGCTGCTGCCCACCACCGCTTGGTGATCGAGCGCGTGAGGGTGAACATCAGGCCGAGGATGACCGCGACGAAGGGCGGCTCCCACAAGCGCAGATACGCGACCGGGGCGCTGACCCCGGAGATCATGTGGCCGATCGATACATGGGCGTTGACGAACCAGTGGTAGTGCAGCGTGCGCCCGGTGACGGATGCGGTGTCGGGCGGCAGCGATTTGGTCAGCTCGGCGACATTCGCGAGGTGCCAATACTGGTCGATGTAGTAGAAGTTGGCCTTCGGTGGCAGGGCCTGACCATGCCAGTGCTCAACGCCGAGCGCGAGGGTGTAGAAGACCGCCGCGGCTGCGAGCACCCACGCGCTGACCGTGCTGACGTGCTCGGGGTACGGCGCCGTCGTCCAGTGCTTGCGCAGATCGGGCACGGCAGCGAACAGGACGAGGATGAGCAGCGGCCAGACCCACAGGAACTGCTGGATGCCCAGCAGCATGAAGATCGCCCAGCCGCCCATGCCGACAGCCATACCGACGGCACCACCGAGCGAGAGATCGGCCACGGCGTGATCGGGCCGCCCGCGCAGCGCGCGATGCACCAGCATGCCCGGGATCTGCACGCCGATCAGCAGGTAGAGGCCGTAGCGCACGACGTCCAGCACGGGAGTGCCGGCGCCGATCAGCATGACGATCACACCGACCGTGCCGAGAGCGAGGGGCGCCCAGCCAGCCAGTCGGTTGGTCTGATGGGTCTGTGCGGTCACCGGGTCGGACGTGGATGTCGTTCGACTGGTCGAAGTCATGGAAGAGGTGCCCTCTGATTGCTCGGCTCAGGAAGATCCACGGGACGACCGCCGCAGGACCTCCTGCACTATAAACCGGCTCGCGGCGCCCATCCGATCGCCACTCCTGGAGCGCCGACCAAGCGCGCCATCAGGCTCGCGGGGTGATCAGTCCGGTCCAGATCAGCAGGTTCAACAACCCGAAGAGCACGGGCTGGTGCAACAGGTAGATCGCGAGAGTGTGCCTGCCCCAGCGCTGCATCGTGGTCGAGAGCGGGTCTGCGGACGCCCAGCTGGCGAGAGCCGACTCCAACTGTGCTCGCTCGATCACGAGTCGGGCGAGCACGACCCCGAGAAGTGATACCCCGAACAATGGGAAGAGCGGTTGGACGTCCAGGCTGGGTGAGAGCGTCGGCGTCAGGCCGGTCCAGGTCAGCCAGCGCGAGGTGGAGTCGATGCTGATCATCGCTGGGAGCGCGAAGCTGAGAAGGGCGGCGCCCATCGCGATGAGCTTGGATCCCCGAAGGAAGGGCAGCAGTAGGACGCTGGTCAGCGCGATGTCGTGCAGGATTCCGAAAGTCACCAGCCACGGCGGGGCGATGATGACGCTTGCGAACGTGATGGCGTAGGCACACGCCAGCAACTTGCCCAACCGCCGCAGGAAGGGTCGTGCCTTGACACCGCCCCGCGAAGCGAGCACAAGACTGAAACCGGTCAGGAAGAGGAACGTGCCCGCAATGACATGCCCGGTCATGCGTCCGGCCGGCGTGCGTGTCCAGTGATCCATCAGCCCGAAATGGCCGAGATCCCAGACGAGGTGGAAGAGCACCACCGCCACGATCGCGACACCGCGCAGGACGTCGATCACCGCCCAACGCGATCGACGTGGCGCCTTGCCGACATGGCGCAGGGCCGCCTGCTGGAGATCGGTGACCGTGCTCACGACAGTTGGGACGCCGTCGCCTGCACCGGCGTTCCGGCCTAGCTCCACTCCCCCGGCTGTTCCCACTCTCGAAGCGTTGCATACCCAGCCGTGTCGAGGGAGGCTCAGGCGGCGGAGTCCTGCTCCATCTGCGGCAGCCGCTCGGCATAGTCCTTCTGCCACGCCTTGACAGCCTCGTCCAGGGTGATGCCGAAGGCCTCCTTGAACACGCTCTCCGGGCTGACCGAAAGAGCCTTGGTGTGGAAGGAGTTCACCTTCTCCATCCCATGGACCTCGCTGAGGTACACGTAGAAGTCGCCGGCCAAGAAATATGCGGCCTCTCCGTCACCGCTGAACTGCTCATCGGTGGGAAGGAATACCTTCTGCGGGAATTCCGTCGGCGGCCACCAGTCGCCGGTGAGATCTTGCATGGCCATCTCCGCAAAACCTTCCAGCACCCACGGCTCGACCGACCGGGGTGGGTCGGTGTAGGCGTGCACCATTTCATGCACGATGACCGCGTCACGCCAGTTCGGCTCCGGAGCATCGACCCAGAGATTCGGCGAGAGCACGATCCACGGGGTTCCGGAGCCGCTGGACATCGTGAATCCGTCGTAATCCCCCGCGCTCTCCATCGACCACGACTGGAATTTCTCCTCATTGCTCGGCACCAAGAAGAGGATCCCTCCCCTCGGTCGGGCACGCGCCACGTACTCCTTCACCTTGGGGCCGAACTTCACGGCCGTGTTCGCCACTTCCTCCAGTCGGGGGGTCGGCACATCGCCGACGAAGATGAAGCCCGCTCGCTCGAGACTGTTCATTCCCGGATCCGAAAGTTGGACAACGGCAGTCAGATCGCGCTTCACGAGTGCAAAACGAACCGGATCCGACGACACCTTCGTGCACGCACTGACCAGGAGAAGGCACACGAAAACCAGCCAGTCGATCGACTTCTTCATGGTCCTCCCACCGGTCCGCATGACGAGGGTGAGGCTACCGGCCCGTACTGCTACACCGCTCCTCTTCGCTCCGTCCGGTCGAACTCGTTCGGAAGTGGCCCACCAAGGAGGCGCCCACCCGATCGCGAAGGCGATGGGTGGGCGTCGGTGCACGGAGTGAGCTCAGACGAGCGTCGACTTCACCTCGGCGAGCCTGTTCAACAGTCCGTTGACGAACTTCGGCGACTCATCCGTCGACAGTTCCGTTGCCAGAGCGACGGATTCGGCGATCGCCACCTTGTCGGGCACGTCGTCGTTGAAGAGCAGCTCGTAGGCGCCGATGCGAAGGAGGTTGCGGTCGACGGCCGGCATGCGGTCGAGCGGCCAGTCCTTGCTGTACGTGGTGAGCGCGTCGTTGATCGCCACCCAGTGATGGACGACACCACGCACCAGCACGCCGGTGTATTCCGGCAGCGGTGCGGGCGTCACGGGCGCGGCGACGCGCTCGTCGAGCAGCGCAACAGCGTTCACGCTGCGCTGCTCGGCTTCGAAGAGCAGGTCGAGGGCACGCTTACGCGCCTTGGTGCGAGCGCCCATTCGTCAGTTGACGCGACCCAGGTAAGAACCGTCGCGGGTGTCGACCTTGACCTTCACGCCGGTCTCGAGGAAGAGCGGCACCTGGATCTCGGCCCCGGTCTCGACGGTGGCCGGCTTGGTGCCGCCGCTGGAGCGGTCGCCCTGCAGGCCGGGCTCGGTGTGGGTGATCTCCAGGACGACCGAAGCCGGGAGCTCGATGTAGAGCACGGTGCCTTCGTGCTGGGCGACGATGGCTTCCTGGTTCTCCAGCAGGTAGTTGGCGGCGTCGCCGACGACCTCGGCAGGCACGTTGATCTGGTCGTAGGACTTGGTGTCCATGAAGACGAAGTCGTTGCCGTCCTTGTAGAGGTACTGCATGTCGGAACGGTCGACATTCGCCGTCTCGACCTTGACGCCGGCGTTGAACGTCTTGTCAACGCCCTTGCCCGACAGGACGTTCTTGAGCTTGGTGCGCACGAAGGCCGGGCCCTTACCGGGCTTCACGTGCTGGAACTCGACGACCGACCACAACTGGTTGTCGATCTTGAGCACCATTCCGTTTTTCAGGTCGTTCGTGGATGCCACGCGCGGTATCACTTTCGTCGTCGATGTCTGCGGATGTCCGGGGCTCGCCAACAGGGCAGTCGACCCGGGAACTGCCCCATCGTACCGGCGTCCGATGCGCACCACTGCCACGTGCGGTGATGCTCGCCGATATCGGCCCATATGACCGCTCGCAGCGGCAGACTGCACCCATGAAGCGATCCCTCCTCGCAGCGGTGCCCGCCGCGGCGGCCGCCGCCGTCGCAGCCCACGACATGTTGCAGCGCAAGCACTCCCTGATGCGCAACTTCCCGATCATCGGACACGCCCGCTACGGCATCGAGAAGATCGGCCCGGAGCTGCGTCAGTACATCGTGGCCGCCAACGACGAGGAGCGGCCGTTCAGCCGTGATCAACGCGCGTGGATCTACGCCTCGTGCAAGGGCGAGAACAATTACGTGGCCTTCGGCACCGACAACAACGTCGAGACCGAGGAGGGCTACCCGATCATCAAGCACCGCACCTTCTCCCCGACTCCCCCACCGACCGGCATCCACGCCGGCGACGAGGTGCACCTTCCCAGCGCCAAGGTGTTGGGTGCACCGCGCGGACGCGTCCAGGCCTTTCGTCCGGACAGCCTGGTGAATGTCTCGGCGATGAGCTTCGGCTCGCTCTCGGGCCGGGCGATCGAGGCGCTCAACCGCGGCGTCCAGCTTGCTGGCGCCATGCACAACACCGGCGAAGGCGGCTTGTCTGCGCATCACCGGCACGGTGGAGATCTCGTCTTCCAGGTGGGCACCGGCTATTTCGGATGTCGTGACGAGCAGGGACGTTTCGATCTCGAGCGGTTGGTCGACCTCGTGCAATCAGCACCGGTGAGGGCGATCGAGATCAAGCTCTCGCAGGGCGCCAAGCCCGGCCTCGGCGGCGTGCTGCCGGGTGCGAAGGTGACCGAGGAGATCGCGCAGATCCGCGGTGTGCCCGTCGGTCAGGACGTCATCAGCCCCTCTCGCCACGCGGAGTTCAACGACGTCGACAGCATGCTCGACTTCGTCGAGTTGATCGCACAACGCACCGGCTTGCCGGTCGGCATCAAGTCAGCGGTCGGCGACATGACCTTCTGGGACGACCTCGCGGGCAGCATGGCTGGGGGCGCACGAGGCGTTGATTTCGTCACCATCGACGGCGGCGAAGGCGGCACGGGCGCTGCCCCGCTGGTGTTCACCGACGCCGTCGCGTTGCCCTACCTGATCGGCTTCACCCGGGTGTACGCCCGGTTTGCGCGAGCGGGCATCACCGATCAGCTCACGTTCATCGGTTCCGGCAAGCTCGGCCTGCCCCGCAGTGCCGCGGTCGCCTTCGCGCTCGGGGTCGACATGGTCAACGTGGCCCGCGAACCCATGCTCGCGCTTGGTTGTCTGCAGACCCAGAAGTGCCACAAGGGCACGTGCCCGACCGGGGTGGCCACGCAGAACAAATGGCTCGAACGTGGACTCGACCCTGAACTGAAGGCCGAGCGGGTGGCGAAGTACTTGGCTGCGCTGCGCCGCGACCTGCTCAAAGTAAGCGAAGCCGTTGGGGTCATCCACCCGTCGCTGCTCGAGCCCGGAGATGTGGAGCTCATGCTCGGCACCCGAAAGGGCACACCGCTGGGCGAGGTCTACGACTACCAGGACGGTTGGGGCGTGCTCGGTGAGCCGTGGCGTAGCCAGATCCAGGAGATCATGCTCGGCACGGCCCCGGTCGGAGGGTCGGCGCCGCCGTCGGCCACCTCGCAGGCCAACTGAGGTCCGTCTCCTCGAGCAGCTGGTAGCCCCATCGCTCGCGAAGGCCGACGAGGTCAGCCAGCCTGCTCCGGCTGGGGGCAGGACGTGGTGGTCGGCAGGCTCACCGCGTCGTACGCGGCTCGCAACCACGACGGCTCCGGGCCTTCCAGCCTGGTCGGCGAGCCCACGTGGGTCAGGGCGACGAAGCGCAGGGTGGCTCCGCGGGTCTTCTTGTCGCGAGCCATCACGGTGAGCAGTTCACCCCAGCGTCCCGGCTCGTAGCTGATCGGAAGACCGACCGAGCTGAGCACATCGCGGTGACGTTGCACGAGGTCTTGGCTCAACAACCCTGCATAACAAGCGAGTTCGGCGGCATAGACCATGCCTACCGCCACTGCATCACCGTGCCGCCAGCGGTATTGCTCCACCTGTTCGATCGCGTGGGCGAAGGTGTGGCCGTAGTTCAGGATCTCCCGCAGCGACGATTCCTTGAGGTCGGCGGCCACCACCTCGGCCTTCACCCGGATGGCCCGTTCGATCAGTTCCGGCAACACGTCACCGTGTACGTCGAGGGCTGCAGCCGGATCGGCCTCGACGAGGTCGAGGATCACCGGGTCGGCGATGAACCCACACTTGATGATCTCGGCGCTGCCAGCCACCAGGTCGGCACGCGGCAGCGTGTCGAGCAGGTCGAGGTCGCAGAGCACTGCCACCGGTGAGTGGAAGGCGCCGACGAGGTTCTTGCCTTCGGGGGTGTTGATGCCGGTCTTGCCACCGACCGCCGCGTCGACCATGCCGAGCAGCGTCGAGGGCACCTGCACCACCGGGACGCCGCGCAACCAACTGGCAGCCACGAATCCGCCGAGGTCGGTGGTCGCTCCCCCACCCAGTGCCACCACGACATCGGTGCGGGTGAAGCCGTGTTCGCCGAGCGCCGACCACAGCTGCGCCGCCACCTCTGCGGTCTTGGCGGCCTCAGCGTCCGGCAACTCCCGGACGAGTACGTCCAGGCCCGAGCCACGGAGGCTGTCGGCCACCTCGGCAGCGCGGGAGGCCAGCGCAGGAGCGTGCACGAGCAGCGCCCGCATTGCACCCGTGGGCACAGCCGCTGCGACATCGTCGAGCACTCCACGTCCGATGACGACGTCGTAGTCGTCGCCCACCCGGATGGTTGCGCGCGCGCTCACTGCTGCTCCAACTGCTCGTCCAGCTCCTGCACAACCTGCTGCGGCGTGCGCCCACCTGTGTCGACGCGGACGGATGCGAGTGATTCGTAGGTGGGTCGACGCTCCTTCATCATGCGCGTCCACGTCGCCCGAGGGTTCACCGCGAGCAACGGACGCGAGCCGTCGAAACCGATCCGGCCGGCAGCGTCGGCGATGGTGACATCGAGAAAGACCACCCGATGGCCGGCAAGGAGTTCTGCGATCGCCGCCTGCATCGGTGCACCTCCGCCGAGGGCGACAACTCCGTTGCCGTGCAACGCTTCTCGGGTGGCCTCGACCTCAAGGGTGCGGAACGCGGCTTCGCCCTCCTCGACGAAGATGTCGCTGATCGAACGGCCCGAGCGCTGCTGCACGAGCTGATCGGTGTCGACGAAGGCGACCCCACGCGCATCGGCCAGTAGCCGCCCCACTGTCGACTTACCGGCACCGGGCGGCCCGATCAACACCGCGATCGGCGCGCCACTCCCACTCACGGCTGCACCTCGTCGAACGATCGCATCGTCTCCGGGATCGCGGCCAGGTAGCTGTGCAGGTTGCGGGAGGTCTCGGCGACGCTGTCTCCGCCGAACTTCTCCAGGCAGGCCTCGGCCAGCACCAGGGCCACCATGGCCTGGGCCACCACTCCTGCGGCGGGCACTGCGCACACGTCGGAGCGCTGGTGGATGGCAGTGGCTGCTTCGCCGCTGGTGACATCGACGGTCTGCAGCGCGCGGGGAACGGTGGAGATCGGCTTCATCGCCGCGCGCACCCGCAGCGGCTCGCCGGTCGACATGCCGCCCTCGGTGCCGCCGGCGCGGTTGGAGCTGCGGCGGATCACGCCGTCCGCACGCACCATCTCGTCGTGGGCGGCCGAGCCGCGGCGAGCGGCTGTGGTGAAACCGTCGCCCACCTCGACGCCCTTGATCGCCTGGATGCCCATGAGCGCCGACGCCAGCCGGGCGTCCAGCCGCCGGTCCCAGTGCACGTGGGAACCCAGGCCCGGAGGCACGCCGTAGGCAAGCACCTCGACGACGCCACCGAGGGTGTCGCCGTCCTTCTTGGCGGCGTCGACCTCGGCGACCATGGCAGCCGATGCTGCTTCGTCGAGAGAGCGCACCGGGTCGGCGTCGAGGGCGTCGACGTCCCGTGGCGTCGGCAGGACGGCATTAACGGAGGTGTCAGCCGTGCCGATCGACACCGTGTGCGAAACAAGCTCGATGCCGTAGGCCTGGCGCAGGAAAGCCTCAGCAACCGCACCGAGAGCAACGCGCGCGGCGGTCTCACGAGCCGAAGCTCGTTCGAGGATCGGACGGGCCTCCTCGAAGCCGTACTTCTGCATGCCCACGAGGTCGGCATGCCCCGGCCTCGGCCGGGTGAGCGGTTTGTTGCGCGCGAGTTCCTGAGGAGCACCGACGTCGTCGGCAGCGGCGAAGGCCTCCGAATCGACCGAGTCGGTGCCCATGACGGCCTGCCATTTCGGCCATTCGGTGTTGACGATGCTGATCGCTACCGGTGATCCGAGGGTGCGGCCGTGACGAACACCGCCGACGAAGGACACCTCGTCCTGCTCGAACTTCATCCGAGCGCCGCGGCCATAACCCAGTCGGCGTCGGGCCAGCGCATCGGCCAGATCGGTTGAACTGACCTCCACCCCGGCGGGCAGGCCCTCGACGATTGCGGTCAGCGACGGGCCATGGGATTCACCTGCGGTCAACCAGCGGAACATGACCGCGATCTTTCCACGTCAGCCGCGAGCCAACGCAGCCCGTCCAGCAGCTTGGACGACACCGAGGTCGGGGGTCATCCCGGTCATGAGTTCCACCTGGCGCACTGCCTGGTGCACCAACATTTCCAGGCCGGAGACCACCTGCGCCCCGACGGCCGACGCCGCCTGGGCGAAGAGGGTCGGCCAACCGGCATAAACGGCATCCAGCCACACCGAGTCGTCCGGCGCCATCGGGCCACGCTCCAATACGTCGTTGCCGAACCCGTCGGCGGCACCCGCCGGAAGGGTGCTGATCACCAAGCGGATGTCGTGCAGATGACCCGCACACTCGGTCAACAAGATCGTCGTTGCGTCGATCCCGTGATCACGGGCTTGAGCCATCGTTGACTCCCGCGCTTCACGACGTACTCCGAAGACCACCCGGGTGACACCTATTTCGGCCACCGCGGCCAAGGCCGACCTGGCGGTCGCCCCCGATCCAAGGATCATCGCCGTCTCCATCCCGGCACCTGGTCCGACGCCGGCGTCCCCGAGCGCTGCGACCAAGCCGTGGACATCGGTGTTGTAGCCGGTCCAGCCGGTCTCGTCGGCCACCAAGGTGTTGACGGCGCCGGTCTGCAGGGCGAGCGGATCGCACTGGTCGGCCAGCACGAGTGCCTGCTCCTTCAGCGGCATCGTCAGCGACAGCCCCGCCCAGCTGTCGTCCAGCTCAGCCAGGAAACCGGCCAGGCCCGCCTCGTCCACCTCGAACCGGTCGTAGCTCCAGTCGCGCAGTCCGAGACTCACGTAGGCCGCGCGATGCAGCACCGGCGACAGCGAGTGCTGGATCGGTGACCCGAGCACCGCCGCGCGATGCATCAGCACTTACCCGGATTGGCCCGGCACCATGCCTGGAACTGGGCGACATAACGGTTGTGCTCCGCCAGCGACGTGGAGAACTTCGTCTCACCGGTGCTTTGGTTGACGGTCACGAAGTACAACCACGGACCAGGCGCCGGGTTGGCGGCGGCCTTCAGGGCCTCCATGCCCGGGTTGCTGATCGGCCCGGGCGGCAGTCCCTGGTTGCGGTAGGTGTTGTAGGGGCTGCTGCTGTTGCGCTCCTGGTCGGTCGTGGTGACCGTGCCGCGCTTCTGGGTGATGTAGTGGATCGAGGAGTCCATACCCAGCGGCATGCGGTCCTTCAAGCGGTTCTCGACCACCCGCGCGACCTTGGGTCCATCGGGCCCCAGACGCGATTCGGACTGGACGATGGAAGCCACGATCACCACGTGGCGCAGCTTGTCAGCCGATACGCCGAGAGTGTTCATCTGCTTCACGCCGTAGCTGACCATCGCCTTGAGCTGGTCGGCGGCGGACGTCTTGGGTGCGAATTCATAGGTCGAGGGGAAGAGGAATCCCTCGAGCTTGCCCTGCGCGGCCGGCGGCAGGCCCAGCGTGTTGGGGTCGACCTTCTTGTAGTCCTCCAGCGGCGTGCCGGTCTGCTTGGACAGGATCGCGAAGATCTCGTTCTGCCAGAGACCCTCACGGATCGTGACACCGGCGCTGACCCGCGAATCCGGGTCGAGCAGCAGGTTGAGTGCAGCCTGCGAACTCATCGTCCGCTTCAGTTCGTAGGTGCCAGGCTGGATCTTGGCGAAATCGGGGTTGCTGCCGGCAACCCGCGCGAAGGTGTTCGCCGACTTCACAACACCCGCCTTCTCCAGTGCCCGGCCGATGGCCGCACCCGAATCGCCAGGCTTGACCTGCACGTCCACAGTGCCCGAACCCTCGCCGGTGAAATCACCACCTTCGTCGGAACCCCCACCGAAACTGGGCAGCAGGCTGGAACCCAGCGTGCCGACCGCGAGACCGACCCCACCGAGCACGAGCACCGCAGCGAGCAACATCACCAGGCAACTGCGACGGTTGCGCTGCACCTGGCTGGGGCCGTCGCCGCCACCGGAATCCGCCGGACGCTGCTGGCGTGCCTGGGCACGCGTCTGGGCAGGCTTGGGTCGCTGCCCGGGCAGGCGGCGCACCGGCTCGCCCGGCTCTTCTCCCCCTCCGAAGATCGAATCGGAGAGACGGGAGTCATTCATGCAGAGTCCTCTTTCTTGCCACGACCACGGTGACGTGCTTTCCGAGCACCCACCAACACACCCGGCGGTGTGCCGGTCGTGCGCTCGGTGTCCAGCGCAACTTGCAAGATCATGGCAGCAGCCTGGCTGTCTATGACGCTTCTACTGCGCCGTGTCGAAATTCCGGCATCACGCATCACCCGATGAGCATCCACCGTCGTGAGTCGCTCGTCGACCATCCGGACGGAGAGTTCGGGGCGGCGGCGGCGGAGTGCGGTGGCCCAGGAGCGGGCTGCCTGGGCGGCCGGACCCTCGTCACCGGACAACGACCGAGGTAGTCCGACGATCACCTCGATTGCTGTTCGTTCATCGACGAGCGCGAGCACCTGCTCGATGTCGCGGTCCTTGGCGGCGTCGCGAGCGAAGGTCGTCTCCGGGGTGGCGAGCAGCCCGTCCGGGTCGCAGATCGAGATCCCGACCCGGACGGAGCCCACGTCCGCACCGATCCGGACGCCACGCCTCATGATGGTCAGCCGACCGTGCCGCGGACGCTGTCGGCAACGGCACTCAAGGCTGCGCCGACCTTGCTGGCATCCGAACCGCCACCTTGGGCGACGTCCGGCTTGCCGCCGCCACCGCCGCCGAGCACCGAGGCTGCCTGCTTCACCAGCGCGCCGGCCTGGACGCCGCGGTCACGAGCACCCTGGTTGGTGGCGACCACCACGACCGGACGGCCGCCGTTCACCCCGGTGACCGCAACCACCGAACCGGAGGCGTCGCCGAGCCGCTCCCGCAGCGAGAGCACCAGTGAACGCACCTGGTCGGCCGGCAGTTCACCGGCGTCGTGGGTGAGCACGCGGACGCCGTTGATGTCGACCGCATCGGCGACCAGACCGGCCGCGTTGGCTTGCGCCTGCTCCTGACGAAGGCGGGCGATCTGCCGTTCGGCGTCCTTGACACGGGCCAGCAGGTCTTCGACCTTCGAACGCAACTCGCCGGCGGGCGCGCCGACCAGACCGCTGAGTTCGGCCACCAGCGCACGCTCCTTGGCCAGGTAACGCAAGGCGTCCATTCCGACGAATGCCTCGACGCGGCGGACGCCGGAGCCGACGCTCGATTCACCGGTGAGGCTGAGCGCACCGATCTGCGAGGAGTGTGCGACGTGCGTGCCACCGCAGAGTTCGCGCGACCAGGGGCCACCGATCTCCACGACGCGCACCTGCTCGTCGTAGGTCTCGCCGAAGAGCGCCAGGGCTCCCCACTCACGAGCCTCGGGCAACGTCATGAACTGTGCTGCGACCGGAAGGTCTTGTCGCACAGCGAGATTGGCAACCTCTTCGATCTCGCTTCGGGTCTCGGGCGAGAGCGCGGAGTTCCAGGCGAAGTCGAGTCGCAGGTAGCCGGGCTTGTTGTACGAACCCGACTGCAGCGCCGATGGGCCGAGCACTTGGCGCAGCGCAGCGTGCACCACGTGCGTGCCGGAGTGGGCCTGGCAGGCGGAGGTGCGCCACTCGGAGTCGACCGTGGCCTCGACGGCATCACCGACGGTCAGCCCGTGCTCGGTTGCTTCGACGGTGTGCACGACCAACCCCTTGACGGGACGCTGCACATCACGCACGAGCACGTTGCCGTGCGGCCCCTGGATCACACCCGAGTCGGCCACCTGACCACCGGACTCGGCGTAGAAGGTCGTGCGATCGAGCACCACCTGACCGGTCTGGCCTGGCTGGAGTTCGGGCACCTGCTCGCCGTCGATGACGATGCCGAGCACCTTGGCGTCGGTCGACAGGCCCTGGTAGGCAAGCCAATCGGTGGCGCCCAGCTCGCGCAGCGATTTCCAGACCTCGGTGTGCGCGTGGCCCGCCTTCTTCGCCTTGGCGTCGGCCTTGGCGCGGTCGCGCTGCTCCTTCATCAGACGGCGGAAGCCGGTCTCGTCCACCTGGACGCCCTGCTCGGCCGCCATCTCCAAGGTGAGGTCGATCGGGAAGCCGTAGGTGTCATGCAACTGGAAGGCCTGCTCGCCGGCCAACTGCGCCGGACCGCCACCGGTCGACGCAGCGGTCTGCTTGGCCTTGGTGACCGCGGTGTCGAGGATGATCGTGCCCTGCCCGAGGGTGCGCCGGAAGGCGTCCTCCTCGCCGTACGCGATCTGGCTGATCCGGGCGAAGTCGGTCTCAAGCTCGGGATAGCTGGCCTTCATCCGCTCCATCGAGACCGGCAGCAGTTCTGGCAGCGCCTTGTCCTGGTACCCCAGCAGACGCATGGCCCGCACGGCGCGGCGCAGCATGCGGCGCAGCACGTACCCGCGGCCCTCGTTGCCGGGGGTGACGCCGTCGCCGATGAGCATGAGGCTGGAGCGGACGTGGTCTGCCACGACGCGCAGGTGCACATCGTCCGGGTGCGACTGACCGGCGGCCTGGCCCGACTTCTCGCCGTACTTCTTGCCGGTCATCTCGGCGGCCTTGGCCAGCACCGGGAAAACCTCGTCGATCTCGTAGAGGTTGTCCTTGCCTTGCAGCAGGGTGGCCATGCGCTCCAGGCCCATACCGGTGTCGATGTTCTTCGCCGGCAGCGAACCGGCGATGTCGAAGTCTGCCTTGCTACGCACCTGCGATAGGTCGTCCTGCATGAACACGAGGTTCCAGAACTCCATGTAGCGGTCTTCGTCGACCGCAGGTCCGCCGTCGGCGCCGTACTGCGCACCGCGGTCGTAGAACAACTCCGAGCACGGGCCACCCGGGCCGGGTACGCCCATGTGCCAGTAGTTGTCTTCCTTGCCGCGTCGCGTCATCCGCTCCAGCGGCACACCGATGTGCTCGTGCCAGAGCGCGAAGGCCTCGTCGTCGTCCTCGTAGACCGTCGGCCAGACGCGCTCCGGGTCAAGGCCGTAGCCGCCCTCGGCAATGGGGGTGGTCACCAAGCCCCAGGCGAGTTCGACGGCGCGTTGCTTGAAGTAGTCGCCGAAGCTGAAGTTGCCGTTCATCTGGAAGAACGTGCCGTGGCGGGAGGTCTTGCCGACCTCTTCGATGTCACCGGTGCGCACACACTTCTGGACGCTGGTCGCCCGCGGCCAGGGAGCGGCCTGCTGACCCAACATGTAGGGCTTCATCGGCACCATGCCGGCGTTGACGAAGAGCAGGTTGGGGTCGTCGTAGATCAGCGGAGCACTCGGCACGACGACGTGGTCGTTGTCTTCGAAGTACTTCAGCCAACGGCGCCGGATCTCGGCGGTTTCCATGAGGAGTCCTTTGGTTTCGGGTGATGGGCGAGGCGGGGCCGGGCCGGATCGGCCCTAGATAGCTCGCGCCGGCAGAGTGCGAGGCTCACTCGCCCGGACGGCATACGAATGCTCCGCGCCAATGGTCGGCGCGGAGCTGGTTCGTGGCGTGCAGGTCATCGTCCTAGACCTTATCGTCCGGGGCTGATGTACCTCTCGTCAGTTATGCGCTGACGTCCTCCACCTGTGCGGTGAGGTCGGTCTTCTTCTCCGGGAAGTGGCAGGCGATGCCGTGGCCGAGCGGACTGGCTCCGTCGCCCTTGATCAACGGCTCTTCGGTTTCGCAGATGTCCTGCTTCTTCCAGCAACGGGTGCGGAAACGACAACCACTCGGCGGGTCGATCGGGCTCGGCACGTCGCCGACCAGGCGGATGCGCTCACCGGGCTGCGCGCCGCGCACCACGTCCAGGTCGGGCGCGGCCGACAGCAGCGCCTGCGTGTACGGGTGCTCGGGCGCGCCGTAGATCTGCTCGCGGTCGCCGAGTTCCATCATCTTGCCGAGGTACATCACGCCGACACGGTCACAGAAGTGCCGCACCACGCCGAGGTCGTGGGCGATGAAGACGAAGGCGATGTTGAGCTCCCGGCGCAGCTTCGCCATCAGGTTCATCACCTGGGCCTGGATCGAGACGTCCAGAGCCGAGACCGGCTCGTCGGCCACGATCACCTTGGGCTCCACCGCGAGCGCACGGGCGATACCGATGCGCTGGCGCTGACCGCCGGAGAACTCGTTCGGGTAACGGTTGACGTGCTCGGGGTTGAGGCCCACCAACTCCAGGAGCTCCTGCACCCGCGCCTTGATCTGGTTCTTGGGCACCATGTTGTGCAGTTCCAGCGGCGTACCGATGATCGTCTGCACGGTGAAGCGGGGGTTCAGCGAACCGTAGGGGTCCTGGAAGATCAGCTGGATGTCGCGACGCAAAGGCCGCAACTGCTTCTCCTTCATGTGGGTGATGTCTTTGCCCTGGAACTCGATCGAACCGCTGGTGGGCTCGATGAGACGGGTGATCAGGCGTCCGGTGGTGGTCTTGCCACAACCTGATTCGCCCACCAGGCCGAGGGTCTCACCCGCGGCGAGGTCGAAGCTCACGCCGTCGACCGCCCGCACCTGCAGGGTGGTCGGGAAGACGCCGGTGTATTCCTTAATCGGGAAGTGCTTGACGAGGTCCTTGACCACCATCAACGGCTCACGCCCACTGGTTGCCTGACGCTCGTGAACCACCGACGGCGCCTGCCCGGCCCTGGCGAGGTTCACGTCGTCGTAGCGCTGGGCACCAGCGTCGGTGCTGTCAGCACGATCGGTGTTGTTGTTCTTGTTCAAATCAGCCATGGCGTCACATCCCCAGCTTCGGTGCGACCTCGGTCGCGAAGATCTCGGCGGGCTCGGTGAGGTGGCATCGGGTCAATCGTCCCGGCTCACCCGGCACCGGCTCGAACTCCGGCAGCACGGTGAAACACTTCTCCCCCGGCACCCGGGAGCTGAAATCACAGCGCGGGTTGAACGAGCAACCCTTCGGCAGGTTGAGCAGGCTGGGCGGGTTGCCACGCACCGGCCGCAGCGGCTCGTTCGGGTCGGAGGTCAGCGAGGGCACCGACCCCAGCAGGCCCCACGTGTAGGGATGGCGCGGCGTCGCGAGCACCTCGGCGGTGGTGCCGAACTCGACACCGCGTCCGCCGTACATCACCAGGACGTCGTCAGAGACTTCGGCGACGACTGCGAGGTCGTGGGTGATGAGGATGATGGCGGAGCCGAATTCCTTCTGCAGATCGTTGATGAGGTCGAGGATCTGCGCCTGCACGGTGACGTCCAGCGCTGTCGTCGGCTCATCGGCGATGAGCAACTTGGGGTCATTGATCAATCCGAGCGCGATCATCGCGCGCTGCCGCATACCGCCCGAGAACTCGTGCGGGTACTGCTTGGCCCGGCGCTGCGGGTTGGGGATACCCACCCGGTCGAGCATTTCGACGGCGCGCTTGGCAGCCACCTGCTTGCTCACCTTGTGGTGGGCCAGGTACGCCTCGGCGAGCTGGGCACCCACCTTCTTAAAAGGGTGGAAGCTGGACTGCGGGTCCTGGAAGATCATCGCCGCCGTCTGACTGCGCAGCTTGCGGAAGGTAGCCGGCGATGCTCCGACCAACTCCTGTCCATCCAGCAGAATCGAGCCGGAGATCCGGGTGCGGCGCATGTCGTGCAGGCCCATGACGGCCATGCTCGAGACACTCTTACCTGATCCCGACTCACCCACGATGGCCAGAGTGCGTCCGGCCTCGACGGTGTAGCTCACCCCGTTGACGGCGTTGACCAAGCCATCGGCGGTCGGGAACTGCACCGCGAGGTCGGTCACTTCCAGCACGGTCTGGCCACTGCGCGCGCGCTCTCCACGACTCCGCGTCGCGGCCCCGGCCGTGCTGCCGGTGGACGAATTCATGCTGGTGTCCTTCGGGGTCGGGTTCGGGATACTCACGACAGCTTCACGCGGGGGTCCACGACTCCGTACATCAGGTCGACCAGGATGTTGGCGATCACGATGAGCACGGCACCGATGATGACCGTTCCGGAGATCGTCGGGAGGTCGCCGGTGCTGACCGAGTCCAGCGCCAACTTGCCCATTCCGGGGAGGTTGAAGATTCGTTCAGTGAAGACAGCGCCGGTCAACTCAGCGGCGACACCCATGCCGAGCAAGGTCAGGAATGGAGCGATCGCGGCACGCAGTGCGTGCTTAACGGTCACGTCGAACTCCGAAATTCCCTTGGAACGAGCAGTACGCACGTAGTCCTGGTTCTGCGTGTCGATCATCGCGGCACGGATGTAGCGGATGTACCCGGCAGAGACATAGGCGCCGTAGAAGAGCCATACGCCGAGCAGACCGGTGAACCACGCCCATGGGTTCTGGGTGAGCGGCGTCCAAGCGCTCTCCGGGATGAGGCCGTAGAACTTCATGGCGTACAGGTAGAAGACCAGCGCGAGGATGTAGTACGGGATGGAGGTGACGAACTGCGAGGAACCGACGATCGATTTGTCGAGCCATCTTCCGCGATAGCGCGCGGTCAGCACCCCGAGACTGATGCCCAAGAATGAGTAGACGATCATGCCGCCGCCGACAATCGAGGCAGTGACGGGGAAGGCCTCGACCACTCGATCGGTGACCGACCGATTCTGCACGTAGGACCAACCCAGACAGGGCGCGTCACAGTCCTGCGCACCGTCCTTTTCGCTGGTGCCGACCACGATGCCCTTGACGTACCGCTGGAATTGCTCGGTCTTCGGCTTGTTGAGGCCCAAGTTGGTCTCGATCTGCTCAACGCGCTCCGGGGTGCAGTTACGACCACACAACGCTCCCGCAGGATCGTTCGGTCCCAGATAGAACAAGACGAACGTCGCGATGATCGCGGCGATGATCACGCTGAGTCCCAGTAGAACTCGCCGCAGAAGGTAGATCAGCACAGGCCTTGGCTCCTCGGTTCTTGGCTTACCACGATGCAGGCTCCGGTGGGGGGCACAGGCGAGTGCCTGCGCCCCCCACCGTCGATCACTTCAGGTCAGCCGACCCAGATCGAAGTGAGGTCCGGCATGCCGGCGTTGGGGTCGATCTGGACGTTGTGCACCTTCGTACCGAAGATGACCGCACCCTTGTCGTTCGACACTGGGAGTGCCGGCAGGTGCTGCTCGAGGATCTTCTTGTCGAAGGCGGTCCACTTGGCACCCTGCTGGTCGATCGGCAGCGCGGAGATGGCGGCCATCTCCTTGTCGAGCGCCGGGTCCTTCAGGTTGCCGACGCCACCGTTGATCTTGTTGGTGCTCTTGAACAGCGGCGGGTAGATGGAGTCACCAGCCGGCCAGTCGTAGCACCAGCCGTTGACGCCCTGCATCAGGTTGACCTTGTGCTCGGGCTCGCGGCGCTTCTTGCGCAGCTCGGTGCCCGAGACACCGATCGACTTGACCTTGAAGCCTGCCTTCTCCAGCAGCGGCTTACGCACGGCCTCGACCTTCTTGGCGGTGTCGTCGTCACTGCGGTAGTAGTACGACAGTTCGAAGCCCGACTTACCGGCGGCCGACAGCATCTGCTTCGCCTTCTCCGGGTCGCCGTTGCCCTGGCCGGTGAGGTTGGGGAGGCTGAACTTCTCGAAGCCCGGCACCTGCGGAGCCGAGATGGTCGAGGCCGGGGTGTAGTCGAACTTCGTCGCGCCACCGGCGATGCGGATCTGGTTGTAGGGCCACGCGGTAGCGATGGCCTTACGCACCTCCAGCGGAACCTTCACGCTGTCCATTGTGATGTAGGTCACACACGGCGACGGGCCGGTCGCGACCTGCTTGGCCTTCGAACCCATCGCGTCGCTGAGGATCGAGGCGTCGACACCGTCGTACGACAGCGTCGTCTGGTCGGTGCCGTTGTCGGCCATGATCGACTTCGCCGTTGTCGGGATGTCACGGCCGAAGTTGAACTCGTAGGTGTCGACGTTCTGGTGACGGGCCGGGTCGGAGGCGGCGTCCCAGTTCGTGTTCTTCTCCAGGACCAGCTTCGATCCCTTGGCGTAGCTCTTGATCTTGTAGGGACCGGTCGCGACCCACTTCAGCTGGTAGTTGGTCTTGGTGTCCTTGGCCTTGGGAATGGCACCGAACATCGTGAACGCAGCGAAGTACGGGAAGGTCTGCATCCGCTTGGTCAGGTTGAACTCAAGCGTGCCGGCGGCGTCGTCGGCCTTGACACCCTCGAAGTTGTCACCCGACTTCCACGGACCCTTGTACTTGTCACCGCCCTTGAGGTATTCCATCTGGAATTCCGGGCCGCCGGGCATTTCCTCGGTGGCGAAGGAACGCTTCACCGAGTAGGCGATGTCGGAAGCCTTGATCTCCGAGCCGTCTTCGTACTTCAGGCCCTTCTTCAGGGTGAACTTCCAGGTCAGACCGTCCTTGGACTGCTCACCGAGGTTGGTGGCCATGTCGGGCACGAGCACCGACTTGCCGTCCTTGGTGAGGTACTGGGTCAACGTGCGCGTCGTGAGACGCAGGATGGCCGCGGTGTCCTGGTAGTACTGCGTCGAGGGGTCGGTGTTCTCCGGGATGGAGTTGACGTTGAGGGTCAGCGTGCCGCCCTTCTTCGCACCGGAAATCTCCGCTGCAGGACCCTTGGCGTCCGGCTGGAAAGCAGCGCTCGCGGGTACCTTCTCGAACTGGTCGCCCAGTGCGGAGTTGGACGCGTTGCTTCCGCTGCTGCCCGACGTCTTCGAGTCGCCACCGCCGCCACACGCAGCCAGTGAGAGTGAACCTGCCGCCGCGAGGGCGACCACCTTGGTCCAGCGCATTGTTTCTCCTTATTGCTCCCTGCGGCCTGTTGGCCGACAGTGGTTTGGGGAGTGGTGACCGGGTTGGTTCACCACTTTCAGTTATTGGATTGTGAGGTCTTATCGGCGGGTCTGCGGGTTGAAAGCATCCGAGACGGCATCGCCGAGCAGGCTCAGCGCGAGCACCAGCAACGCGATGCTCATCGCCGGCACCCACATCCAGATCGGGTAGGTGTCGAAGGCCTTCGAACCGGACGAAATGGTCTGGCCCCACGACACGATCGGGTCTTGCAAGCCGATTCCGAGCAGCGACATACCCGCCTCGATCGAGATGAACGCCGGGATCAGCACGGTGAGGTTGACGATGATCGGGCCGAGAAGATTCGGCAGCATCTCGCGGAAGACGATGCGGCGCGGGCCTGCTCCGAGCGCCCTTGCCGCCTGGACGAATTCGCGTTCGCGCAGCGACAGCACCTCACCTCGGATGAGGCGGGCCAGCGAAGGCCAGCCGAACAGCACCAGGATGAAGATGACGGCGATGAACTGAATGGTCGACTGCTTCCCGGGCTCGACATAACCAGCCGTGTCGGGGTTGCCGAAGCGAGCCACAGCGATGGGGACGATGGCGAAGGCCATGAGCAGGAAGGGCAGCGACAGCAGGAAGTCGATGAACCACGAGATCACGCGGTCGACCCAGCCGCCGAGGAAGCCGGAGAGCAAGCCCATCGTCACACCGATGATCACGGTGACCGCCGCGGCGAAGATGCCGACGATGAGCGAGGGCCGCGCACCGTGCACCCAGCGATAGAAGAGGTCACGTCCGGTGCCCGGTTCGATGCCCAAGGGGTGCGCCGACGACGCGGTGAAGTCGGGGTAGGTGGTCTCAGGGTTCAGCAGTTCCTGGTGGTTCTCGTTGTCGACACCAACGATGTTGGTGATGAGGTCCTGGAACATCGCCATGAGGATGAACAACAGGATGACCACGATGCAAGCAATGGCGATCTTGTCGCGCCGCAGGCGCTCCAACGCGATGCGCAGCGGCGACTTACCCTCCCGCACCTTTTGCTTGCCTGGTTCTTCCGGCTTATCGGCATAAGCCTCCGCGGCCGCGACGCCTTCGGCGTCCGCGATCTGCTGCGGGTTGACGCTCATCGAACCTCCGTGGACGGACACGACCAGTTGTCGAGATCTGTTGTGTACCAGCGTGCTCCGGTCCCCCGACCTGGAAACCTGCAGGCTTCGCAGGCTCACGCCTAGAGAAACATGCCACACCTATGACTGCTTCAAAAGGCCCTGGCCGCAGGGTCACACAATCGTTACCAAGTGTCCGGGGTCACATTTGCCGACCGCGAATCGTGCTTCGGAGGCTGTCCCAACGCGCCCCGAGGGTCGCCTCCCAACCACGATCGGAGGCATGATAATAGTCCGCAGAGTCGACCAGCGCGTCCGGCAGAAACTGTTGGTGCCCAACGGCATTCGGCTCATCATGGGAGTAGCGGTAGCCCTTGCCGTGCCCGAGTTCCCCGGCTCCCGAGTAGCTCGAACCTCGCAAGTGTGCTGGCACAGCGCCCAGCTTGCCCGCCCTCACGTCGGCGATCGCCGCGTTGATTGCGGCGTAGGTGGCATTCGACTTCGGAGCCAGGCAGTTGTGTACCACGGCTTGCGCCAGTACAAGTCGCGCTTCGGGCATACCGATCTGGGCAACGGCGTGCATCGCCGCCACCGCCGTTTGCAGCGCGGTCGGATCGGCCATCCCGATCTCCTCCGATGCGGAGATCACCACGCGCCGGGCGATGAAGCGTGGGTCTTCACCGGCTTCGAGCATGCGGGCCAGGTAGTGCAGAGCGGCGTCCACATCACTACCGCGCATCGACTTGATGAAAGCTGACGCGACGTCGTAGTGCTGGTCGCCGGTCTTGTCGTAACGCACCGCTGCGGTCGCGATCGCCTGCTCGACATCAGGCAGCGTGATCGGTGTCGGTTTCGTGGACGGGTCGCGGTCGAGGGCCACGCCGGCGGAGGCTTCCAGAGCCGTCAGCGATCGACGCGCGTCGCCGCCGGCCATCCGCACCAAGTGGTCGAGGGCGTCCTCAGCCAGGGTGAAGTCACCCGCGAGCCCGCGCTGGTCAGCCACGGCATCGGTTACCAGATCTTGGACGTCCGCGTCGGTCAGCGAGGTCAGGGTCACCAACACCGAGCGCGACAGCAACGGAGCGATGATGGAGAACGACGGATTCTCGGTGGTGGCCGCGACGAGGATGATGGTGCGGTTCTCGACTCCGGGCAGTAGTGCATCCTGCTGCGCCTTGCTGAACCGGTGGATTTCGTCGAGGAAGAGCAGGGTGTCGCGTCCGTAGAGCGACTTCTCCCGCACCGCCTGGTCGAGCACGAGGCGCACGTCCTTGACGCCGGCGTTGATTGCCGACAGCTCCACGAACTTGCGCCCGGTCGCGCCGGCCACGAGGTGGGCGAGGGTGGTCTTGCCGGTGCCGGGCGGCCCCCACAGGATGGCCGACACCGGGCCGGCCGCTCCCCCGGCTCCTTCGATGAGCCGGCGCAGCGGACTGCCGACCCGCAGCACGTCACGCTGCCCGCGCACCTCGTCCAGCGACCGCGGCCGCATCCGCACCGCCAGCGGAGGCAAGGTGTCGGCAGACGCGAGATCGGCGGAGGCGGCGAAGAGATCATCTGACACGAATGTCACGCTATCCGGCGTGGCCGACGAACTGCGATACCTGCATGGACAGGACGAACTCCTGCGAGCCAGCGGCGATGACCCGTATGTGCGCTGGGAGTGTGACCCTCGGCTGGTCGACCAGGCGTGGGCGCTCGGCTCCGCGGTCGCCTTCCTGCGTCGTGGGCACATGCGACGCGGAATCCACTTGAACGTCTCCGGCCCTGCCGAGCAGGTCGAGCCGCTGCTCGACGCCGTCATCGCCTCCGGCCTGCCTGACGAGGTCTCGGGTGTCTCGATCGACCAGCACCTGTTGCCGCTTGCGCAGGAGCGTTTTTCCCTCGGCGTTGGTGGTGACTGGGACTGGATGTGGACCACCCAAGCTCCGCCGCTCCTGCCCGGGCTTGAGTCCGTATTTGCGTCCGTCGAGCTACTCGATGACGCCGCCGATGCTTCAGAACTCCTGGCCCTCAACGCAGTTGGCAATCCTCGGGCCGAATCCCAACCCGGCGAAGGCATCAGCGAGCTCTGGCTCGGCATCCGTCGCGAGGGACGTATCGTCGCCGCTGGCGCGCTGCACCGCACCGGGGCCGGCGCACCACACTTGACCGGCATCGTCACCCACCCGGAGGTGCGCGGTCAGAAGCTGGGCGTGGCCGTCACCGCAGCGCTGACCAATGCCGCCCTGAAGTCGGACGGCGTGAGCACGCTCGGCATGTACTCGGACAACGACATCGCTCGGGGCATCTACCACCGCTTGGGCTATCGCACGGCTCATGCGTGGGCATCGCGCCGATTCGCTTCTGCGACAAGCGGTTAGCGTTTAATCCGGTACTGCGGCTACCGGATTCACCGTGCAGTGGTGAGATGTGCCCATGAGTGAGTTCGACGACGCCATCAGCCTTCGCCGGGACGGCGAGGGTCGCTACCTCGGCACCTTGACCGACGCATGGGGAATCGGTGAGGCGGTCAACGGCGGCCTGCTGATGGCTCTGTCGACGCAGGCCGTCATCGACGTCGTGCCCGCCCATCACCCGCACCCGCTCACCTGGAGCGGGGTGTTCCTCTCCCCCGGCGGGCCCGGAGAGATCACGGCCGAGCCGACCGTGCTGCGCACCGGACGTTCGATGTCGACCGCGCAGGTGATCGTGCGCCAAGGCGAGATGGAACGATTTCGCGCCCTGCTCACCATGGGCGACGTGTCGGGACACTCTGAGCCGGTGCGCAAGCAGACGCCGAGGCCGCGCATCACGCCGGTAGACCAGTGCGTTTCGTCCGGCGATGCACCACCGTCGGCCCTCACCAAATCCGAACTGCTGCAACGCTTCGACATGCGGCTCGACCCCGAGACCGCGGGCTGGGCCCTCGGGCAGCCCAGCGGCAACGGCGAGATGCGCGGCTGGATCCGCTTCGCCGACGGCCGCGAACCCGACGCACTCTCGCTGCTCGCTTTCCTTGACGCCTTCCCGCCGGTCGCCTTCGACCTCGGCTCAGTCGGCTGGGTGCCCACGATCGAATTCACCGGCTACGTGCGCGCCGTCCCAGCACCAGGCTGGCTTGCGATTCGCATTCGCACCTCGACCGTGACGGGCAATCTGCTCGAGGAGGATGCCGAGCTCTGGGACTCCACCGGCCGTCTCGTGGCCCAGTCACGGCAGCTGGCCTCGGCCCGCTTCGCCGATTGAGCAGCACTGCAACTCCGCCCACGGTGGGGTCGACGCGTAGAGCGAGGATTTAGGCGTCATCGGGCCATCGGGTCCGACGCGATTTCAGACGTCGAACACGGCCCGAAGTTTGGTGAGAGCGGCTTCGACAGTGTCGGGACGATTGGCTGCGCGCCACGCAACGCCCTCCACACCTGACCTGGCGGCCCACCACCGGGCTCGGCTGGTCAGATCGCCGAACCGATGGGCACCCAATTGATCGACCACGTCCATCGCGATCGTCGGCCCGAGGTCAAGCATGAGCAGTGCAAGGTCGCGGGCCGGATCACCGATGACAGCATCGCTCCAATCGATGACTCCGCTCGCGGTGCCGTCGGCGTCGACGAAGATGTGGTCTTCACCAAGATCGTTGTGCGAGAAGACTTCCCACGTATCGTCGCCGAGCACCGGTGAACCCAAGAACGACTCGATGCGCCGCCGATCCTCAACTGCCAGCGGGCATCTCATCTGCTGGTACGCAATGGTCGTTTGGGCCAACCATTGCGCTGCTGAGACAGGCGGCATGGGCACATGCCCACGCAGCTCGTCTGGCGATGCTGACCATAGTGACGTCAGGAACCCGGCCATTTGCGCGGTGAATGAGCCACGATCGAGCGACGCAAGACGTGCACCGTCCCAGTGAGGTTCGTCTGTCCGCAGAACGTGCGAAAGCGCACGTCCTGCCACATGGGTGAGTAACAGCGCCCCTTGCGCGACATCGATTGCGAGCACTTCTGAGGTCGGCAAAGTCGAGAATCGATTGGCAAGGGTCAGAATCTCGCCATCCCGGGCGGCCACGTGCTGCCGTTCGCTGAGGTCGCTGTGTTTCGAGATGCGCAGCACCATGTCGTCGCCGACGAGATAGGCCACGTTGTCGAAGCCTTCGCCCAACTCGCGCAGACTGGCGTCAGCCAGGTCGGGCGCCAGCTGTGTGAGAAGCGCGCGGGGCTCGATATCGCGGCGAGGCAGCATCCGGTCAGCGTTCCACGAGGCTCGTTGTAGGTCGACCGAAATACGCGCAAGAATCGCGTTGGCTTGCCAGCGTGGTTCAGAGGTCGATGTGCTCGGCGACCTCGCCCCGCAGCTCGGCCGCGCCGGACGCCGGATCGTGATGCACGACAACGATGCCCATGCTCTGCGCCGTTTCGATGTTCCGGAGGTTGTCGTCGATGAAGAGTGCTTCCTGCGGTTCAAGCTGCAGGTCGTCCAGGATCGCCATGAAGTATTCGAGTGACGGCTTCATGTGGCCGACTTCGCTGGAGTAGTAGACGCCGTCGACTCGGTCGTCGTAGCGGTGATCGCCGCGCATCAACGTGACGCGGTAGTCCTGCTGGTTGGTGGCCAGCACGCAGATCACGCCGGCCGCACGAGCCTCGTCGACGACCTGCCATGCGGCTTCGTCCGGCTCGAAGAGTGACCACAACCGGAGCACGTCGTCCACGCTGCCGGCCTGTGGGTGATCGATGAGCACGCGCTCGACCACCGCCCGCAACGACTCCTCGCCGCGAAGCGCCGTGACTTCGGCGGCGAACAGATCAGCGGTGAACCGGTCTCCCCCGAGCGCCGACAACTGCTTGTCCCAGTCGTGCGCAGGGTGCTGCAACACGCCGTCGCAGTCCCACAGGATCGCCTTGATGGTCACACTTCTCCAATCAGAGAAAACACGAAACCGCTTGCCCACAAGGGGAACTCGTGGGCAAGCGGCTTCAACTCAGTGCTGTTCAGCTCAACTCTGCTTCGGGTTGACCTCTTCGGCCCCCTGTGCCGGTGCTTTGCTCTGCGGCTTGGCGTCGACCCCGGCCTCCTTGCGCTGCTCCGGCGTGATGGGCGCCGGGGCTGCGGTCAGCGGGTCGTAGCCGCCACCGGACTTCGGGAAGGCAATGACTTCGCGGATCGAGTCGGTGCCGGCGAGCAGCGCGGTGATGCGGTCCCAGCCGAAGGCGATTCCTCCGTGCGGGGGCGCACCGAACTGGAAGGCGTCCAGCAGGAAGCCGAACTTCTCCTGCGCTTCCTCCTGCGACAGGCCCATGATCGCGAAGACGCGCTCCTGGATGTCCTTGCGGTGGATACGGATCGAGCCGCCGCCGATCTCGTTACCGTTGCAGACCATGTCGTAGGCGTACGCGAGCGCCTCACCAGGGTTGGCGTCGAAGGTGTCGAGGTATTCCTTCTTGGGCATGGTGAAGGCGTGGTGCACGGCGGTCCACTTGCCCGAGCCAACGGCGACGTCACCGGAGGCGACGGCGTCCGCAGCGGGCTCGAACAACGGCGCGTCGAGCACCCACAGGAACGACCAGGCCGACTTGTCGATCAGGCCGCAGCGCTTGCCGATCTCCAGTCGGGCGGCACCCAGCAGCGCGCGCGAGCTCTTGACGTCGCCGGCGGCGAAGAAGATGCAGTCGCCCGGCTTCGCACCGACGTGTGCCGGCAGGGCAGCCTTCTCGGCGTCCGAGAGGTTCTTGGCGACCG
Organism: Yimella sp. cx-51; assembly: GCF_017654605.1. Lineage (GTDB taxonomy): Bacteria > Actinomycetota > Actinomycetes > Actinomycetales > Dermatophilaceae > Yimella. The sequence goes on along the minus strand of NZ_CP072113.1, from coordinate 1,356,137 downwards.
GACCGGTGAGCTCGCCGTCCTCCTGCAGGAGCACATAGGCCAGACCCTTGGCGCCACGCTGCTTGGCCCAGTCCTGCCACGCGTCCAGCTGACGGCGCGGCTGCGAGGCTCCACCGGGCATGACGACGGCACCGACGTACGGAGCCTGGAAGACGCGGAAGGTGGTGTCCTTGAACAGCTCGGTGCATTCGACCAGCTCGTTGCCGAAGCGCAGGTCGGGCTTGTCGGAGCCGTACTTCGCCATGGCGTCGGCGTAGGTCATGCGCGGGAACGGCGTGGGCAGTTCGACGCCGATGACCTGCCAGAGCGCCTTGGCGATCGCTTCACCGAGTTCGAGCACGTCGTCCTGCTCCACGAAGCTCATCTCGATGTCGAGCTGGGTGAACTCCGGCTGACGGTCGGCACGGAAGTCTTCGTCGCGGTAGCAGCGCGCGATCTGGTAATAGCGCTCCATGCCGGCGACCATGAGCAGCTGTTTGAACAGCTGCGGGCTCTGCGGCAGGGCGTACCAGCTGCCGGGTGCGAGGCGAGCAGGCACCAGGAAGTCGCGAGCACCTTCCGGGGTCGAGCGGGTGAGCGTCGGGGTTTCGATCTCGACGAAATCACGCTCGGCGAGCACCGACCGCGCCGCGGCGTTCACCTTGCTGCGCAAGCGAATTGCGTTGCCCTGAGCCGGACGACGCAGGTCGAGGTAGCGGTACTTCAGGCGTGCTTCCTCGCCGACGTTGATGCGTTCGTCGATCTGGAAGGGCAGCGCGGCCGACTCGCTGAGCACCTCGATCTCTTCGGCGACGACGTCGATCTCGCCGGTGGGCAGGTCGGGGTTGACGTCCTTGGCGTCCCGAGGCTGGACGGTGCCGACGACCTTGATGCAGTACTCGTTGCGCAGGTCGTGAGCGCTGCCGGTGAGCACCTCGTCGCGGGCCACGACCTGGACCACACCGCTGGCGTCGCGCAGGTCGATGAAGGCCACACCACCGTGGTCGCGGCGTCGCCCCACCCATCCGGTGAGGGTGACGTTCTGTCCGGTCTCCGCCGCGCGCAGCGTGCCGGCCTGATGAGTACGAAGCATGTTCGTTCCTTTCGGGTCGGGTCCTCACCCGTGAAGGAACTGCGGGAATCCGCGGTTCCTGGTGAGGAACAGCGGCCCGGGAGGTGTGGGCGGGGGCCAGATCGCGGTGCCACCACACCTTCGCCGGACAGATCGCCCGGCCTCTCGTCGGTACGCCGGACGCGCGTCTCGCAGCTGACCTCAGCGATCTCGGCTGGGATCTGGCGGGGCGTCACGCCGCCACCACGAACGGTGCCAATGCTAGGGCAGGTTGCACCGCAGGCGCGAACTCATTCAGCCTGCGTGCGCCCGTTCGTCCTCCACATAGAACCAGCGGCCCGCCCGCCGCGCGAAAGTGCTGCGTTCGTGCACGAAACCGCCCTTGTAGGTGGCCGTGAACTCGACCACGCCGTGATCGTCACCTGCTCCCCCACCGACGGTGTCGTGGACGGTCAAGCCAGTCCATTCGGTCGCTGGATCCACCGTGACCAGCTCCGGACGCGTCTTGGGATGCCATGTGCGCCATAGGTGTTCGCGATTGCCGTAGAAATAAGCCGTGTAGCGCGACCGCATCAACTCCTCCGCTGTGGAGGCGAGACGATCGGTCGACAACAGCGGGCCGCAGCAAGCGTCGTACGGAAGCAGCGAGTCGCAAGGACACATCGGGCAGTGGAGATCGGACACCCTTGCAGTATCCGTGATCGGGACGTGGCGGCGAGCACATCGGGCGACCTCCTACGATGGCGGACGTGTCAAAGGTCTTGAACTCCCTGCCTGTCGGTGAACGTGTCGGTATCGCTTTTTCCGGCGGCCTGGACACCTCGTGTGCGGTCGCGTGGATGCGTGCCGGTGGCGCCGTGCCCTGCACCTACACCGCTGACCTCGGTCAGTACGACGAGCCCGATATCGAGTCAGTGCCCGGTCGTGCGTCCCAGTACGGCGCCGAGCTGGCTCGCCTGGTCGACTGCAAGCAACTGCTGGTCGAAGAAGGTCTCGCGGCGATCGCCACGGGCGCCTTCCACATCCGTTCGGCCGGTCGCACCTACTTCAACACCACGCCGCTGGGTCGTGCCGTGACCGGCACCTTGCTCGTGCGCGCCATGCAGGAGGACGGCGTCTCCGTCTGGGGCGACGGTTCGACCTACAAGGGCAACGACATCGAGCGCTTCTACCGCTACGGCCTCCTGGCCAACCCAGCGCTGCGCATCTACAAGCCGTGGCTGGACGCCGTCTTCGTCACCGAACTCGGTGGACGCAAGGAGATGTCGGAGTGGCTGATCGCGCACAACTTCCCCTATCGCGACAGCACCGAGAAGGCGTACTCGACCGACGCCAACATTCTGGGCGCCACCCACGAAGCCAAGACTCTTGAGCACCTCGACACCTCGATGGAGATCGTCGAGCCGATCATGGGCGTGGCGTTCTGGGACGAGTCGGTGCAGATCGACACCGAGGACGTCACGATCCGCTACGAGCAGGGTCGCCCCGTCGCGATCAACGGCCGCCGCATCGACGACGTCGTCGAGCTCATGCACGAGGCCAACACCATCGGCGGACGTCACGGCCTGGGCATGAGTGACCAGATCGAGAACCGCATCATCGAAGCCAAGTCGCGCGGCATCTACGAAGCGCCGGGCATGGCACTGCTCTGGATCGCCTACGAGCGCCTCGTCAACGCCATCCACAACGAAGACACCGTGGCCGCGTTCCACAACGACGGGCGTCGCCTGGGCCGACTGCTCTACGAAGGTCGTTGGTTCGACCCGCAGTCGCTCATGCTCCGTGAGGGTTTGTTGCGTTGGGTCGCCTCGGCCGTCACCGGTGAGGTCACGTTGCGGCTGCGTCGCGGCGAGGACTACTCGATCGTCGACACCAAGGGTGAGAACTTCAGTTACCACCCCGACAAGCTGTCGATGGAGCGCACCGAGGACGCCGCTTTTGGTCCGACCGACCGCATCGGGCAGCTCACGATGCGCAACCTCGACATCGCAGACACCCGCGCCAAGCTGGAGTTGTACGCCAGCCAGGGATCGCTGCCGACACGCGAGAAGGACCTCGTCGGCGAACTCGAACCGGGCGGCGCGCAGCAGATCGCCGCGAACCCGAGCGTCGACTCCAGCGACGACGAGTCGCTCGACCGCGCAGCGTTCGACCTCGGCACCGACTGACGCCCACGCTGGTTGAGCCCCGCTCCTGAGGCACGAAGGAGCAGGGGTCGAAACCCGCCGAGACGAACAACACCGGCCAACCACGATCACCTCGGAAGGTCCGTCTATGCCTGATCACATGCCCTCCCCCAGCGATCTCGTCCTCGGCACGATGTACTTCGGCACCAAGACCGACGAGGCCACGTCGTTCGCGCTGCTCGACCGATTCGTCGCACTCGGTGGCCGCACCATCGACACCGCCAATTGCTATGCCTTCTGGGCAAATCCGAGCGGAGCAGGCGGCCAGAGCGAAGAAATCATCGGACGCTGGCTCGCGGCAAACCCGGGCCTGCGAGACGAACTTGTCATTGCGACCAAAGTGGGCCAGGAGCCGACCGTAGCCGGCCAGTTCGACGTCGTCGAAGGACTGTCTGCAGCGGTGATTGAGCGCGAGCTGTCACGCAGCCTGGAGCGGCTTCAGGTCGACACAGTCGACCTCTACTGGGCGCACGGCGAAGACCGGAATGTCGAGTTGAGCGATACCGTCGAAGCCTTTGGCGCCGCCGTCGCGGATGGTCGGGTGAAGCGGCTGGGTATCTCGAACCACCCGACGTGGCGAGTGGAGCGGGCACGGGCGATTGCTGAGGCAAAGAATCATGAGCCGTTCACCGCACTTCAACTGACGACGTCCTACCTGCGTCCGCGCCACGACGTCGCCGTACCGGGTAAGGACCACCGGTTCGGCTTTGTCACTGACGAGACGATCGACTACGTGACCGAGTACCCCGAACTCGAACTGTGGGCCTACTCGCCGCTCGTCCAGGGCAGCTACGACCGGGACGATCGCCCGTTCCCGGACGCCTACGACCACCCGGGCAGCACTGCTCGGCTTGCGGCCCTGACCGAAGTGGCAGATGAACTGGGCGCCACCCGAGGGCAGGTGGTGTTGTCGTGGTTGATGCACAGCCGACCGAGCATCCGGCCGATCGCCGGTGTCTCCTCGGTGACCCAACTCGACGAAGCAATGGCTGCTGCACGTCTTGACCTGAGCGGCTTCGTGGATCGGTTGGACGCGGCCCGCTGATCGCTCTCGGCCACCCGCCGGTTCAGCTTGCGAGGTCGGCGTCGAAGCCGCAGTTCTCGTACGCGGTGACCTCATCCTCCGTGGCGAGGTAGCACCCGCGGAGCCGGTCGCCGAAGGTCTCGGCGATCCACTGCTGCCAGCGTAGGTCTGCAGCGCTCAACAGCGCCGGGCCCATGCGTCCGCGGGCGAAGAGCACCGTGCCACCGACACGGTCCATCAGATCGCTGAGCTGGTCGAGGAAGATCCACGGCGGCTCGCCGGCGTCGTGCGGCACGTCGCCGATCACGATCGGTTGACGGATGCGATCGAACTCGTCGAGCACGAGCAAAATGATCGATCCGCGGACGCGGTCCTCGAAGCTGACGAAGAGATCGAACACATCGCACAGATTCGACTCGGTGATCGGAGTCTTGCTCCAGCTGTCGGGAAGGTCATGGAAGCTCATGCGCACCAGAGTGCAGCGAGCCCCGAGTCTGCGGACGATCTCCACAGCTGAATTTGCACTACCCACAGATCGTTGCTGGCGCTGCGGAAACCACCCGCTGTGCGGTATATGAGGTGTTCCATGTGTGCATGACTCCAGCGGCAGACAGCATCTACTTCGCCGACGAGACCGCCAGTGGACGATTGATCATGTGGGCCGGTTCACCGGCGGAGACAACTTCCTGGGCGCCAATGGCTGGGAGCCGATCATTGACCAGCTGGCTGCGCGTTGGCGCTCATCACACGACCGTAGCCAAACGGTCGAACGCCTCGTTCAACTGTTCCGTCGAGCCGCAGAACGACAGCCGCATGAAGCGGTTGCCGTCGACCGGGTCGAAGTCGATTCCGGGAGCGAGCGCCACACCCGTGCGGTCGAGCACGTCGAGGCACCATTGCTGCGAATCGTCGGTCAGGTGACTGATGTCGCAGTAGGCGTAGAAGGCGCCGTCTGGCGGGGCGAACGAGGTGACGCCGAGTTCGGGCAGACGCTGCAGCACGACCTCGCGGTTGCGGGCGTACCGCTCGACGTGCCCGACCAACTCGCTCTCGGATTCGGGAGTGAAGGCCGCGACGGCACCGGCTTGGGAGACGGCGGGCGCGCAGATCGACAAGTTGCCCTGCAGCAGTTCGACGGGCCTCGTCAGGTGTGCTGGCAACAGGTTCCAGCCGAGACGCCAACCGGTCATCGAGTGGAACTTGCTCACCGAACCCATGACGACCGCGTTGCGCGAGGTGGCCCAGGCGGTCGACATCGGGCGTCCGTAACCGATGCCGTGGTAGATCTCGTCCGAGAGCAGCAGGACGTCGTTCGCCTCGCACCACGCCGCGATGGCAGCGAGTTCGTCAGCACCGATGATCGTGCCGGTGGGATTGGCCGGGCTGGCGATGATGAGCCCGTCGATACGTTCGGGCAGCGCCTCCAACTGCTCCACGGACGGCTGGAAGCGCGTCTCCGGGCCACACACCACCTCGACCGGCTCGCATCCCAGCGCACGCACGGTGTTGCGGTACGCGGGATATCCCGGGCGGGTCATCGCTATGCGAGCACCGGCCTCGAAGGCCGCAAGCAGGACGGTGCTGAACCCGCCCGAACTGCCGTTGCTGACCACGATCTCGTCGGGGTCGACCGACAAGTGGTAATGACGGGCGTAGTGGTCACTGATGGCCGTGCGCAGTTGACGGGTGCCACGCGCCTCGGTGTAGCCGAGTGTGTGGGTGTCGAGCACCCGCTCGACCTCTCGACGCACCGGGTCGGGCGCCGGAGTCGACGGCTGACCAACGCACAACATGATGGCGTCGCCATGGGTCTGCTGCCGCCTGGTCGCCGCCGCGACGAGCTCCATCACATGGAACGGAGGTACCTGGCCACGCCTCGAAACCCGTTGCACTGCATCACCTTTCAGCGGTACGCCGGATGCTCCGGCCACGGAGCATCTGCCGGACGCAGCCCGGCGAAACCATTGTCACGCGCGCGGAGCGCCGCCAAGATAGCGGCGATCGCCACCGCGTTGTGCATACGTCCCTCGAGCGCAGCCGTCGCGGCTGTATCGAGCGAGATCCAGCCGACGGGCATCTCGTGCTCTTCTCCGGCGGCGACGAATCCCTCTGCAGTGAAAGGGAAGACGTCCCGCGCGAGGAAAACTCGCAGGTTCTCCGAGATGCCACCAGGTGAGGTGAACAGGTCGACCAACACGGCCCACTCACGAGCGCCGAGCTGAGCTTCTTCGGCCAGTTCACGCGCGGCCGCAGCGTGGGGGTCCTCCCCCGGCACGTCGAGCAGCCCGGCCGGAATCTCCCAGTCGTAGGTGCCGACCGGATGGCGGTACTGCTGGATGAGCACGACCTCTTCAGCACCGGGCTCACCACGCAGCGCGACCACCGCGACCGCTCCGGTGTGCTGCACGTAGTCGCGGCTGACGACACCACCTGCACCCAGGTCGACCTCGTCGGTGACGACGTCCCACACGTACCCCTTGAAGGCCGTGTGGCGCGCCCGAACCGGAGCCGGTGAATGCCGGTCTGCAAAGTCGTCCGGAAGCTGCTGGGTCATAGACTTCTACTGTGCCGCAACGTCTTCGGTCGACCGCGGACGCTCCACCTCGACCAGCCGCGATGCCCGCTGGGCATCGATCGCAGCACCGATCAGTCCGGCGAACAACGGGTGGGCGCGGTTGGGCCGCGACTTGAACTCCGGGTGCGCCTGGGTGGAGACGTAGTACGGGTGGACGTCCGTGGGCAATTCGACGAACTCCACCAGACCCCACTCAGGGTGCGTGCCGCTGAACACGAGTCCGGCCTCGGACAGTTGCGACAGGTAGTCGTTGTTGACCTCGTAACGGTGCCGGTGACGCTCGGTGACCATTTCGGCACCGTAGGTCTGCGCGACGACCGATCCGGGGACCAGCTTGGCCTCTTGCGCACCAAGGCGCATGGTGCCGCCAAGGTCTCCGGCGCCTTCGACGAAGCTCTTCTGCTCCTCCATCGTGGCGATGACCGGCGCTTTGGTGTCGGGGTCGAACTCCGTCGACGAAGCAGCATCGATACCGGCGACATTGCGCGCGTACTCGATGACCATGCACTGCAAGCCGAGGCAGATGCCCAGCGTCGGCACACCGTGCTCACGGGCCCACTTCAGGGCGCCCAGTTTGCCTTCGATGCCGCGAATGCCGAACCCACCCGGCACCAGCACCGCGTCGACGCCGCCGAGGGCCCTGTGCGCACCGGCGTCGGTGGCGCAGTCGTCGCTGGCCACCCAGCGGATCTTCACGCGTGCATCGTGATGGAAGCCGCCGGCACGCAGCGCCTCGGTCACCGACAGGTAGGCATCGGGCAGGTCGATGTACTTACCGACCAGCGCGACCTGCACCTCGTGCTCGGGGTTGTGCACCCGCTGCAGCAGACCGTCCCAGGAGGTCCAGTTGACGTCTCGGAAGGGCAGCCCGAGGCGGCGGATCACGTAGGCGTCCAGACCTTCGCCGTGGATGACCTTGGGAATGTCGTAGATGCTCGGCGCATCGACGGCGGCGGCAACAGCCTCCATGTCGACATCGCACATGAGCGCGATCTTCTTCTTGATTGAGTCCGGGATCTCCCGATCGGCCCGCAGCACAAGGGAATCGGGCTGGATGCCGACCTGGCGCAGAGCGGCCACGCTGTGCTGGGTGGGCTTGGTCTTCAGCTCACCACTGGGCGCGAGATAGGGCACCAGTGAGACGTGCAGGAAGAAGACGTTGTCGCGGCCGAGATCCTGGCGCACCTGCCGAGCAGCTTCGAGGAAGGGCAGCGATTCGATGTCGCCGACGGTGCCACCGATCTCGGTGATGATGAGGTCGACGTCAGGGCCGGCCTGGGCCCGCATCTGTTCCTTGATCTCGTTGGTGACGTGCGGGATGACCTGCACGGTGTCGCCGAGGTATTCACCGCGGCGCTCCTTGGCGATCACCCGGCTGTAGACGCCGCCGGTGGTGACATTCGCGCTACCGGCGAGATTGACGTCGAGGAAGCGCTCGTAGTGACCGATGTCGAGGTCGGTCTCGGCGCCGTCATCGGTGACGAACACCTCGCCGTGCTGGAACGGATTCATCGTGCCGGGATCGACATTGATGTACGGGTCGAGCTTCTGCATCGTCACCCGGAGGCCGCGAGCCCCCAACAGATGCCCGAGGCTCGAGGCCGTCAGGCCCTTGCCGAGAGAGGAGGCGACGCCTCCGGTCACAAAGATGTGCTTCGTCTGGTCCGCCACGGGCTGTCAGTCTACGCGTTGTTCTCGGCGCTGAGTCCGCGGTACACCTTTTCGATCTCATCGAGTGCGTCCGACTCAGTCGGCAGTTGGGTTGCTCGCTCCAGCGCACGACCTTCGAACTCACTCCGAAGCCCCGCATCGTCGAGCATTTCGGTCACCTTCTGCTGCAGCGTGTCGATTTCACCGAAGGGCACCAGGACGGCTGCGTCGGCCACGACATCAGCGGTGCCACCCACCTCGGTCGCCACGATGGCCCGCCCCGCCTGGAGGGCCTCCTGCAACCAGACCGGCTGCCCTTCCCACTGTGCGGTGGAGACGACGACCTGCGCCGCTGCCAGCAGATCGTGCACATCAGCGCGATGCCCCAGCAGCCGCACCGGTGCGCCCGATTCATCGATGCGAGCCTGCAGCGACTCTCGTTCCGGCCCCTCGCCAGCGATCAGCCAGTGGACGTCCGGACGCACCTGCTGCACGTGCAGCGCCACGTCGATCGCGTGGTCGATCCGCTTCTGCGGTGCAAGTCGCCCGACGACGAGCACCATTGGTGCGTCGCCGAACTCGTGACGTACAGCGTCCACGTCGGTCGAGCCGGACCACGGAGTCGCAGGCACGACGGCGAGGCGCACGTCCTTGGCCCCGTCGTCCCGCACACGCTGCACCAGGTCGCTGGAGACGCAGAGCACGACATTCGCCTGACGCGCGACGACACGTTCGAGGGTGTCGAAGGCGACGCCGGACAGCCCCGACTGCGTCGGCCTGGCGTTGTGCAGGGTGACGACGACCGGCGTCGCCTTGGTGGCCAGGCAGGCGAGCGCTCCGGCCCGGACGCCGTGGGCGTGGACGACATCAGCGACCTTGGTCATCCGGCGCAGCACCCGCATGGTGCGCGCGTCCCGCGTGGGTGAGGGACGCTCGGCGATCTCGATGCGTTCGACCCGGGCACCTACTCCCCCGAAGTCGAATTGCTCGCCGACCGAGGTCGGGCACGCAACCGTCACCGTATGGCCACGCTCGACCAGACCGGCGGCGAGATCGTGCACATGGCGTCCGGCACCGCCGGCGACCGTACCGACCACGAGCAGCACTCGCTCGGACATCAGGACCTGCTCTTTCGTTGTGACTCGATGAGGCCTTGGACGGCCTGCTTGTCGATCACCCGCACGATCACCCCGAAGATCGCCACGGTGACTACCGCCGCTGCCACGGCCACGAGCGCGGACGTGAGCAGCGAACCGGTGGCAGAGCCTAACAACCACGCGGCCCCCGCACCGCCGACAGCGGCGACGGTCGCTGCCAGAAGCGCACGCACCCACGAGCGCACCGCCGACCCCAAGCGAGCCTCCGGCCACGCGCCGCGCACCATCAGGGCAAGGAGTAGCGCCGACACACTCATGCCGATCGAGGAGGCCAGGCCGAGCACCACCAGGGTGCGGGAGGAATCGCCGGTGACACCACCCAGGAGCAGGAGCGGAATCAGCGCCGCCAGCAGCCAGCCCGTCGCGACACAACCACCCGCCAACAGCGCTCGACCACGCACGTACAAGGCACGGCTCAGCAGCGCCACCAGGCTGAACCCGAGCAGCCCCGGGGCATAGGCCAGCAGCGCTGGGGTGAGCGCAGTCATCGCGGCCGGGCGCGCATCCAGGTGCGTGAAGAAGTCACCCGTGGGAGCCGCGACAGCAACGAGGACGGCCGCTCCGAGCACGCCGGCTGCACCGACCAGCGGCATGACCCGCGCGAGCACACGATCGCCGTCATCGCCAGCAAGTCGGGGGAAGGCCGCGGTCGCGATCGGCACGGCCAGGAGTGCGTAGGGCAGGACGTAGATCGCCTGGACGTAGTTGTAGACGTTGATCGCTCCGGTGGCGCCCTTGTCGTTGGCGAGGTTGATCGTGACCAACACCGCAAACTGCTGAGCCAGAAGCGCCGCAAGCCCCGCGCCGGCCAGTCCCGCAGCACGGGCACCGAGCCCAGCGGGTAGACGAAGCGCGGGCCGCAGCCGCACGCCGGCCCGGACAACCGGAAGAAGCAGCGGAAGGCTCAGCGCGACGACCCCGAGCGTCGTTCCTCCGGCCAAGACCCACCGTTCAGCGTCGAGACCAGATTGACCAGGGTTGACGCCCGACCGATCGAACCGGGCGCTGTCGGCAAGGCGGCCGTACAGCAGGTAAGCGGCGATCACCACGAGGCTCGACAGCAGCGGGGCGACCGCGGCGGCGACGAACCGCCGGTGGGCCTGCAGGACGCCGGTCAACACCACCCCGACCCCGTACAGCAGCACCTGCGGTGCAAAGACCAGGAGCATCATCGAGGTCAGGCCTGCGATCCCGGAGCATCCTCGGCTCGCATCGCCGGTCATCAGTCGCGCGAGCGGCCCCGCAAGCAGTGCAAGCAGCACCGACAACGGCAGCAGCACAGCGACCGCCCAGGTGAGCAACACCGAAGCGACGCGATCTGCGGTGCGCTGGTCACCCCGCTCCACGGCGCCCGCGACCAGGGGCACCACAACGGCAGCCAGCGCTCCCCCGGCGGCCACCTCGTAGAGGATGTTCGGCAACTGGTTGGCGGTCGCGTAAGCCTGACCGACGCACGTGCCTCCGACTTCACGGGAGAACACCAGCCATCTGCCAAAACCGACCAGGCGGCTGGCGAGGGTGACCACGGCGATCGCTGAGGCCGCACCGGCGATCGTCTGCAGCCGGGTGGTGTTCACCGCGGGCGGCCCCAATGGTCGATCGCACGCAGCACCGGGCTCGATTCGATCACCTTGCTGAAACTCACTGCCTCAGAGGCAAGGGTGAGTGCGAGCACCGCGGCGAAGCCGGTGGCGCGGCCGCGCGGGCCAAGTCGTCGTGCCGCGGCGACGCCGAGCACCGCGCCCAAGGCATTCGCCCCGGTGTCACCCATCATCGATCGTCCGGCGAGGTCGTCACAGGCAGCGCCGGCTGCGGCGCCCAGGACAACCGGGGCCGCCGGTGCCCCGGCAAGCAGCAGAGGTGTGGCGAGGAGCGCAGACACCTTGAGTGCTCGGCCCGGTCGCAGATCGAACAGGTTGATCAGGTTGGCGCCACCGGCGATCAGCCCTGCAGCAAGAAGGGTGTCGGGACGCAGGCGACGTCGATCGATCACACCGGCCACCAGGAGTCCGGTGACGCCGATGCCGATGATCTTCACGGCGCCGGTCGTCAACTCGCCGTGCGTCAGAGCGCCCAGGTGACCGGCGAAGCCGCGGCGGTCGGTCGTACCGGTGAGGTCGTCGACCAGACCGAGCGATCCGGCGCTCAGCGCCGCTACGGCCGCAGGGGGATCGACCAACGCAGTAGCGCAGAGACCGGCGACGATCGCGGGACCCTCGGCCAGGGTGACCTCTTCACCGCGGAAATTGGTTCGCAACAGGCGTGCTTGCACCGACGGTTTGCGCTGAGCGAGCTTTGAGGCGGCGACCGTTCCGACGCCGGCGAGCGCCGCTGCAACCGTCGTGCGCGCGATTTTCGCGACAGCCGGGCTCACGACGGCGGCTCGGTGGCTGCAGCCGGAGTGACCCGGGGCAGCAGCGCCGACGCATCGCGGCCGAGCCCGTACTGGCCAGACTTGCCTGCGAGTTCGTCGCGCAAGGCCAGACCGAGTGCGATCTGACCGATCGGGATGGCACCGTCATCGATGGTGCTCATCACCGAGACGACGTCGGGGGTCTCACGCACTGAGGAGATCAACGCATCCGGGGTCGGGCCCTTGTCGGTGGAGGCCGATCCGCTGGAGACGCCGACCACGGCGGTGACCGAGATCCCCACTCCGGACACCAGGCCCGACCACTTCTTGACGATGCCGGCCTTGTCGACCATGCCGGGCCAGACCAGCACGATCGAGGTGGCCGGCGGCGCTTGGGAGGGTTCGACGGTCGTGGCGTCCCCGTCGGAGAAGTCCTTGAGCACATTGCGTGCGCTGCCGTCCTGTCGGGCCAACGCGCGAGCCAGAACTGCACCGGCGAGGCGGTCGGGCCGCACGTCGCTGGTCGAAATGCCGAGCGTGCCGGCGTGCTGCCGCATGCTGTCCGAGGTGGCGTACGCCGCGTCAGTCCACTTGTCGCTCAGCGTCACGGTGGCCACCACCTGGCCCCCGCCGGAGGCGATGGTCGTCTTGATGTTCTTGGTGAGGCTGTCTTCGACGCCCGGCAGCGCGACCACGGCCACCCGCTGCCCCGGCAACGAGCCCGCGAGCACCTTGGGCGCAAGATCGGTGACTGCTTCGTCGCGCTTCTTGTTACCGGTGGACGCCCGCGTCAGCTGAGACTGCAGGTCGGCCTTGTCGGTGCGCAGGCCGGCGACCTGGCCGTGCAGTTGATCGGCCACTTCACCGCGCAGCGAGAACCCTCCGATGACGATTCCCGTTGCAAGGGCAAGGAATACGGCCACCAGCGAGACCACGTGGTACCTGAAATCAATCACTGAAAAGCCCTTCCAGCCAGGAGTAGAAGGTGTCCCAGCGAGCACCGACAGCTTCGAAGAAGGCCCGTCCGGCCGGGGTGGACAACAACGCCACCAGGAGCGCCACCAGGCCCGCGACGACCAACAACATCAGCGCCGGCCACCCAATGCTCGAACGGTACAACTGGCTGACGCCCTTGGCGTCGACCAACTTGCTGCCGACGCGCAATCGGGTCAGGAAGGTGCTGGCCATGCCGGCACGGCCCTTGTCGAGGAATTCCACCAGCGTGGCGTGGGTGCCCACGGCGACGATGAGCTCGGCGCCGCTGTCATCGGCAATGAGCATGGCGATGTCCTCGCTGGTGCCGGTCGCCGGGAAGACCACCGCGTCGGTGATGCCGAGCTCCTCCACCCTGGAAAGGCCCGGCGCCCGCCCGTCACGGTAGGCGTGGACGACGATTTCGGCCCCGCCACGCAGCGTGGCGTCACTCACCGAATCCATGTCGCCGACGATCAGGTCGGGCCTGTGACCCGCCTCCACGAGCGCATCGGCGCCGCCGTCGACCCCGATCAGCACCGGTTTGAAGTCGCGGATGAACGACTTCAGGATCGCCAGGTCTTCCTTGTAGTGGTAGCCGCGGACCACGATCAGCACGGGCTTGCCGTCGAGATCAGTGCGGATGCTCGGCAGACCGATGCCGTTGAGGAGGAGGTCGCGTTCCTTCTCCAGGTATCCCATGGTGTTGGCCGCGAAGGCGACGATCTGTTCGGCGAGGCCTTCCCGAGCAGCGTCCATCGCAGTCTCGACCGTCTCCGCATCCATGAGGGTGCCGGTGGCCACGACATCGCCGTCGATCACCAGATCGACGCCCTCGAGTCGCCCGGTCTGACCCTCCTGGGCACGGCTCATGACGTCTTCACCGACGGCGTCGAGCAGCGGAATCCCGGCATCGACCAGGATGCCCGGCCCCACATTCGGGTAGCGGCCGCTACTGGAGGTCGCGGCATTGATGACCGCGCTGGGTTGGCAGGCCACCAGCGCTTCGGCGCTGACGCGGTCGAGATCGACGTGGTTGATGACCGCGATGTCGCCGGGGCGCAGTCGCTTCGTGAGGTCCTTGGTGCGCGGGTCGACCCGGATCCGGCCGACCGTCTGGTCGGTGGCCGGGACGCGTCGCAGCGACTTCCTCACGGGCCCCATCGTGCCAGGTCAGCGCTTGGTCGCCGGGCGGCCGACCTGGGCCAGCAACTCGTCGGCGTGTGCCAGCGCAGCATCGCTGTCGCTCACTCCGCCGAGCATGCGCGCCAGTTCCTGTCGGCGCTCTTCACCGTCGACCACGACGACATCGCTGACGGTGATGTGGCCGTCGTCCTGCTTGTGCACCACCAAGTGCTGGTCGGCGTAGGCCGCCACCTGCCCGAGGTGGGTCACGACGATCACCTGCGCGTGAGCAGACAAAGCCTTCAAGCGGGCACCGATGTCGAGGGCTGCTGCGCCGCCGACGCCTGCGTCCACCTCGTCGAAGATGAACGTGGGCACATCACCGGAGGCGGTGACCACCTCGATCGCCAGCATCACCCGCGAGAGCTCACCGCCGGAGGCGGCTTTGGTCACGCTCCGGGCGGTGCCGGAGCGGTTGGCGGCGAGTTGGATCTCGACGTCGTCGATGCCTGAGGGGGTGTACTCCCCGGGGCGCGAACTCACCTGCACTCTCAGGTTCGCCGAGCCCATTGCCAGATGCCGCAGTTCGGCGCTGACCGCCTCGCCCAGCTTCTTGGCCGCCGCTTGTCGCTTGGTGCTCAACGCTTCTGCCGCTGCAGCGATCTCGGTGTCGAGTTGGCCGGCGCGTGCCGTGAGCGCTTCGATGCGGTCGTCGGACGAGGCGAGTTCGTCGCTCTCCTTCGCCGCGGCTTCCGACCACTGCAACACCTCATCGACCGTGGTGCCGTACTTGCGCAGCAACCCCGAAATGGCCGCCCGGCGCTCGCCAACTTCCTGAACCCGCGCCGGGTCGGCGTCCAGGTCGTGTACGTAGTTGCTGAGATCGGCGGCAAGGTCAGTCAGCTGCACGGTGAGTTCGTCCAAGCGGAGTCGCAACGTCGCGATGGCTGCATCATGGTCGACGGCTCTTGCCAGCGCCACGGACGCCGCGCCGAGCGATCCGAGTGCGCTGCGGTCGTCCAGTTCGTCACTGCCACTGAGGAGTTGGTGTGCGCCCCCGGCGGCAGCCAGCAGGGTGTCGATGTTCTCCAGTCGGGTGGATTCCTCGGCCAGAGCGAGGTCTTCGCCAGGCTGCGGATCGACGGCCTCGATCTCCTCCAGGGCCGCGGTCAGCTGGTCGAGCCGGAGCGCCCGTTGCCGGGCGTGGGTGGTGAGCTCATCCAGCTCGCGGCGCACGGCCTGCCGCTCGAGGTAGAGGCTGTGATAGCGCGAGTGGGCCTTGGCGATCGCCGCGCCACCGAAGTCGTCGAGCACCGCGCGGTGCTGGTCTGGGCGTTGCAAGCGCCACTGATCGGCTTGGCCGTGCACGGCGACGACCAGTTCACCGATCTCGCCCAGCACACCGACTGGTGCGTTGCGCCCTCCGACCCACGCACGCGACCGTCCGGTCTGCGCCACCGAACGAGCCAGGAGCAGCGCGTCCTCGTCTGCATCAGCGCCTGCTTCGCCGGCCCGCAGCATGGCGGGGTGGTCACCAGGAAGTTCCAGCACACCCTCGACCAGGGCCGCATCGGCGCCGTCCCGGACGAGGCTGGACGTCGCACGTCCGCCGAGCATGAGCCCGAGGCCCTGCACGACCATCGTCTTACCGGCACCGGTCTCACCGGTCAGCACGTTCAGCCCCGGCGCGAACTGCAGGGTCGCGTCGTCGATGACACCCAGGTCACGGATGCGGATTTCGGCGAGCACTATGCCTGCCCCCGGCGCACCCCGCGCCAGCCCCCGACGGAGAGATCGAACTTCGCCACCAGGCGATCGGTGAACGGCGCCTGCGCCAGGCGCGCCAGGCGCACCGGCAGGTCGCTTCGGCGCACGGCGATCCGCGCGCCCGGTGGAAGATCGAAACTGCGGCGACCGTCGCACCACACCACGCCGCGCCCCGACGACTCACTCAAGAGTTCGACAGCGATCCGGACGTCGTGACTGAGCACCAGGGGTCGGGCGAACAACGCGTGCGCCGAGATCGGGCAGACCAACAGCGCCTCGACGCCGGGCCAGACCACCGGGCCGCCGGCGGAGAAGGCGTAGGCGGTGGAACCGGTCGGTGTCGCCATGACAAGACCGTCACAACCCCAGGTCGACAACGGACGCCCGTCGATCTCCAGCACCAGCTCGATCATCCGCTCGCGTGAAGCCTTCTCCACCGATGCCTCGTTGAGCGCCCAACTGGTCCAGACGACGGTGTCGTCGACCTGTACGTCGACCTCGAGCGTCTCGCGCTCCTCGACGGCCCAATCACGCTCGGCGATCCGTCGGGCCACGGCATGGACGTCGTCGCGTTCGGCCTCGGCGAGGAATCCCACATGTCCGAGGTTGATGCCGAGCAGCGGCGTGCCGCTCTCCCGCACCACTTCGGCAGCACGCAGGATCGTGCCGTCGCCTCCGAGCACGACGGCCAGTTCGCAGCCCTCACCGGGCGGGCCGGGTTGGGCCACGGCATTGGGCTCAGCCAGTACGCCGAAGGCCTCGAGTTCGTCCTCGGCGCCGGTGACCTCGATGTCCTCCGCGGCGAGCTCGTGGACGATGACCCGGGCTGCTTCCCGGGCCTGCTCACGCCCCGGGTGCCCGATCAGCAGCACACGTCGGGTCATGTGTCCTCCTGATCAATGGTTGCGATGAAGTGGTCGATGGCGGCCTCGGCCATCTTCCCAACCGGGCTGCGACGGGCCCACAGCAGGTATTCCTGATTGCCTTCGGTGCCGGTGACGACGCTGCGATCGAGACCGTGAACATGCAGGTCAGCCGCCGTTGCCGAAGCGATCACCGCCCGCAGTGCTCGTTCGCGCTCGCGCGGTGAACGCACCACTCCGCTGTGGCCCAGCCGTTCGCGTCCGACCTCGAACTGTGGTTTCACCAGCGCGATCAGGTCGGCGTTGTCGGTCATCAATCGGGCGAGATCTGCCATCACGAGGGTGAGCGAGATGAAGCTCAGATCGGTCACGACCAACGGCGACGTGCCGCCGATGACGCCCGGATCGATGCCGCGCACGGTCATGCCACTGTGATCGCGGACGCGTGGATCTACAGCGATGGGCGCCGCGAGCTGGCCATGGCCGACGTCGACGGCCTCGACGCTTGTCGCACCACGTTCGAGCAGCACCTGGGTGAAACCGCCGGTACTGGCACCGACGTCGATGGCACGCAGCCCGCGCGGATCGACTGCTGTGAAGGCATCGAGAGCACCGAGCAACTTGTGGGCGGCACGCCCGACCCACGGATCGATCTCACCCACGATCTCCAACGTGGAGTCGGCAGCGACCTTGGCCGAAGGTTTGGTGACCACCTTGCCGTCACAGCGCGCCTGACCCTGCGCGATCAACTCCTGCGCCACCGCGCGCGATCTCGCCAAGCCGCGGGCGACCAAGGCGTGATCGATCCGTTCGCCCACCCGCGAACTCACCGTTCGATGCTGGACAGCGCGCGGCGCAGGGTGTCGTGGGCCTGCGTCAGCACCTCGATCTGCTGATCGAGGTCGACGTGGTAGGCGCCGTTCCCGTCGTCGTCGGCCCCACCCTCCGGGACCGCCCGAAGCTCACGTACCCGCGCGAGAGCGTCCTCGATCGCGGCGCTGCTGCGCTCGTGAGCTGGAGCGACCGGCCCCGGACGGGGCGTGTCGTGTTCAGGCATCCGTCGGCTTCACCGGCTCACCGGGGGTCGACGCAACTGGCCTCGCGTCGGTCGGGGCCGGCGAGGTCGGGTCGGCCGTGGCGGCAGTCGTCGACATTGGCACGTCCGACTTCTCCGGATCCGATGGCTTCGTCGGGTTCGACGCCGTGCTGGCCGACTCGGTGTTGACCGAAGCTGCCGACGGATCGGCCGTCGACGACGGCGTCGTCGGAGCGGACGGCGTGCTGGGCGCAGCCTTCGCGGCGACGTCCGGCGACGGCTTCGAGGCGGTCGACTCCGAATCCTCGCCCGCGGCCTTCGTGCTCGATGTGGCGTCAGCCTTGGCCGAGGTCGTGGACTTCACCGGCGACGTCGTCGATTTCTTGGCGGCCACCGTCGGCGTCGCCGACTTCGAACCACTCGTGCTCGCGGGCTGCGACTTCGCTGACGCAGCACTCGTCGAAGGAGTGCTGGTCGACTTCTTGGCGGGCGCTGGTGCTGCCTTCTTGGTCGGCGCCGCCGACCTCGAGGTGGACGGCGTGCTCGTCGACTTCGTGGCGGACGCAGGCGACTTCGAGGTGGCCGAGGACGAGGCGCTCGACGACTTCTTGGCCGGTGCCGTCGACTCGGCGGCGGAGGAGGTCTTCTTCGCCGCCGCCTTCTTGGCGACCCTGCGGCCGCTCGAGGTGCTGGTGGTCGACGCGGAGTTGGACGTCGCGCCCTTTGCCGGCGTGGCCGAGGACGACGGCTTCGCCGTAGTGCTCTTCTCCGCCGTGCTCTTCTTCCCGGCGCTTGTCGATGCAGCGCCCTTGGACGCGGTGCTCTTCGTCGCTGCGGTCTTCGTCCCAGCAGTCTTGGAGGTGGCAGGCATGCTCGTCGTGGTGGCAGTCGCCTTCTTCGCAGCCGGAGCTGCAGTCTTGTCGGCGGTCTTCTTCGCCACTCGCTTGGTCGTGGCGCTCGGGCTCGCAGCGCTCTTCTTCGAGGCGGCTACTCGCGTCGGCGCAGCGGTCTTCGAAGCCGCCGCCTTGGATGGCGACGCCGGACTTGTCGTGGAGACGGCCTTCTTCGCCGGGGCCGCCTTCTTCGCGGCGGCCTTCTTGGCAGCAACCTTCTTAGCCGGCGTCGCCTTCGTGGTGGCCGTCTTCTTGGCCGGCGTCGCCTTCGTCACCGCTGCGCGGGCCACCTTTGTGGTGTCCGTCGCAGCCGGACGCGCGACCTCTGCACGCGGCTCGCCCTCGTCCTGCGCGCCGCGCCCGGGAAGTACGCCGGCGACGTGACGGACGCCTTCGGTGGCAAACCCTGCCAGCGAAGCGCTGCTGCCCGCGAACGTAGCCCGCAGATTGCGCAACTCGCGGCTGAGCCGGTCGATCTCCTTCTGCGCGTTGGCCAGCTCCTGCAGGGTCGACAGTCCGACCTTCTCCAGTTGGCTGCTGATCTCGGCCTGGACGGTCTCCTGGATCAACCGGCGGTTGGCCGCGGCGGCAGCAATCAGCTCATCCGCTAGCGTCGACACCTGACCCACCGGCTTTTCCAGGCCGGTGGCGCTGAGCAAGGTCTGTGCTGCCTCGGTCGCCTTGGCGCGGGTCAATTCGCCTGCGCCGGAAAGGATCTGCAGTGCTGTACGCACGCTGTCGAGCGCCATGGCCACTCCTTGAGTCGTCCCGTTTGGTTCGGGCCAGCCTACTGGCTCGTCATCCACGTAGTGACCGCTTGCTCGAGCCCGATCTTGCCGTCGTCGATCGTCCCCCACAGCGTCGGCAGCGCCAGTCGCAGTCGTTCGACGCCGACCGGCTGACCGTGCCATTCCAGTGCGTACTGCCCGTCCTTCGACATCCGGCAGCCCGCGTCGCCGATCATCCACCAACCGTCTCGGCGCTGCGGCTCGCAGTACTGCTGTGCGAGGGAACGGAGGTCCTCAGCCACGAAACGCGGACGCAGCTGCGGTGGCGCCGACACCAGATCGCTCGGGCCATGCACACCGGTGAGCACATGGAGGCAGTCCATGCCGGCCGCTGCGGCACCGGCGACGTCGGTCTCCAAGCGGTCGCCGATACCCAGAGTGCGATGTGGCGCACTGCCTAGGTGCTCCGCCGCCATCACATACATCAGTGGCCCCGGCTTTCCGACGACGACCGGGTCTCGGTCAACCGCATTGCGTACCGCGCCCACGAGCGAGCCGTTGCCGGGCGCCGTCCCGATCGCGGTCGGAAGCGTGAGATCGGTATTGGTCGCAACCCATAAGGCACCTGACTGGATCGCGTACGCGGCCTGTGCCAGATCGTTGGCCGTGACGGCCGGACCATAGCCCTGGAGCACAGCCATCACTCGCTTGTCGGTGGGCAGTTCGCTCACCACATCGAAGCCCTGCGCCCGCAAGGCAAGACCGACGCCGGCACCCCCGACCGCCAAGACCGTGTCGCCGGCTTTCGCGTGATCGGCCAGATAGGAAGCCCCGGCCATCGAACTGTTGATGACACTGTCGTCCTGCGCGTCGAGGCCGAGCTCGCGCAGGTGCTGGGCGACGTCGGCGGGTGGACGCGAGGCGTTGTTCGTCGCATAAGCGATCCGGACGCCGCTCGCCTGTGCTCCGTTCAGTGACTCGACCGCATGGGGCACAGCTTCAGGACCGCGATAGACCACTCCGTCCAGGTCGCAGACCAGTGCGTCATACTGCTCGATCAAGGCGCTCATGCGATCAATCTTGCCTTGAGGCAAGGCGGTTCAGTCCAATCGCACTGCCCGCAACGTGGACGCCTCGACGTCGAGCCGGCCGTTCACACCGGCCGGAGTGCGCCACACCCGGCGACGCATCGCTCCGGTCACCTCGACTCCTTGGCCATCGGTGAGCCGGGCCGCGCTGCGCCGAGTGCGTGCGGAATAGCAACTGACATCGATGAGATCGCTGCGCGGACTGCGTGCACTACGCCGCGCATCGTCGGGCCGCGGCACAGCGACCCGGAACGACACCACTTCGTCGCCACTCGGCAGCTGCTTCACCTCCGGCGCATCACGCAATCGCCCGATGATGTGCACCTCGTTCGTCGCTGCGCCCAGACTCGCCGCCATGATCAGTCTCCCTTCTTGGTAGGAGCGATCAGACTGCCCTCCCGGGCACGGCCAATACCAGCGAGGGATCTGTCGCTGTGGACGAACGTGGGCCTCTTTGCCGGTTGTGGACGACGCTCAGTCGGTCGGTGCGTCCAACTCGTCGTCCTCGTCACCCAGCAGATCGGTGAGGTCAACGCCATCGAGGTCAGCCAGCCGCTCGTCGGCGTCGGTGAGCCCGTCGGCATCCGTGGCCGACGCACGAGCGAACCACTCGCGTGCCTCATCTTCCCGACCGGTGGCCAGCAGCGCCTCGGCGTACGCGTACTGCAGCCGCGCCGCCCACGGCTGTTTGCCAGCGCGTTCGAGGGCAGGAATGCGGAGACTGATGAGCGCAGCCTCCGGCTGGCCCATGTCACGGCGCACACCGGACACCACGATGGCCAACTCGATCGCGTCGTCCTGCGGCAGACGCTTGGCTTCCGGCGAGGAGGCAAGGTCCAGAGCCCGATCGAAACGTCCGAGGCCGCGCTCGCAGTCGACCATGTAAGGAATCAGATGGTCGGATCCAGACAAGCGGCGTGCGGTCTTGAACTCCCGCAGTGCATCGGTGAACTCACCCCGGCGATAGCGCACGAGTCCGAGCGCCTCACGGACCGCAGGCACGCGACCGGCGCGCCGAGCTGCGTGCTCAGCGTGCTCCAGCGCACGGTCCTCGTCCTCCTCCAGCACCAGAGCCGCGGCGACCAGGTGCTGAGCGACTCCTTCAGCATTTTCGGGAGTCAGCGTGCGCAACTGCTGCCAGACGGAGCGATCCAGTTCCTTGCCGGTCACGCCCTCGGGCAGTTGCGGCTCCCGCTTGCGGTCGCGGCGTTCCTGCTCATCCAAGCCACGCTCCCAGCTACGTGGACCACCAGCGGGACGGTCTTGTGCAGAACGATCTGTGGGTCGCTCATCGCGACCCGGACGTCCGCGGTCTCCCGACCGGACGTTGCCGCGGCGATCACCGTCACGCGATGGTCCGCGACGGTCGTCACGGCCGCCTCCGGAGAAGCGACGCTCGCCTCCGCGGCCACCGCGGAACTCGCGGCGCTCACCGTCGCGACTGTCACGCCGGTCGAAGCTGCGTCCGGGCCCACGGTCGTCGTCGCGACGCTGGAACCCTCCACCACGGTCGTCACGATCCGGCCGGCTCCACCGCTGCTCACGGGAACCGTCCTGCGGTCGGCCACCACCGCCATCTCCACGCCGGTCATCGCGTCGGTCGTCCCGACGGTCAAAGCTGCGCCCTGGTGCACGGTCATCACGGCGTTGGAAGCCGCGACCCGAGTTGCCCCGGCGATCGCGGTCACGGCCACCGTCGCGCCGATCGTCTCGGCGATCGAAACTGCGTCCGGGCCCACGGTCGTCATCACGACGCTGGAACCCGCGACCGGCGTTGTCGCGCTGGCCATCACCGCGGGCACCATCGCGTCGATCGTCTCGGCGATCGAAACTGCGTCCGGGCCCACGGTCGTCATCACGACGCTGGAACCCGCGACCGGCGTTGTCGCGCTGGCCATCACCGCGGGCACCATCGCGTCGATCATCCCGGCGATCGAAGCCGCGATCCGAACGGCGGTCATCATCCCGCCGCCCATAACCACCGCGATCATCGCGCCGGCTGTCGTTTCCGCGGTAACCGTCACGTCGGTCATCCGAGCGACGGTTGTCACGGCGCTCGAAGCCGCGGCTCTCACGTCCGCCGCCATCCCGACGGTCGAATCCGCGGTCGTCACCGCGACCACGCGCCTCCGAGGAGCTGCTGCGCCGATCAGCGCCGCGCTCACGATCATCGGACGTCGAGCGACGGTCTCCAGCATCGGCGCCATCGGCGCGGGACCACCGTGAGGCTCGGCGCTCGGGGCGCTCCGATGATCCTGATTGCTTGTCGTCGTCCTGCATGACGTCCTCCTTCGACGGCGCCGGCCGGGCCGGCCGACAGCGAATTATCGCAGACAAATGCAAAAGGGTTGGAAGATCAGCCACATCGTGGTGATCCTCCAACCCTTTTGAAAGTGTTGTCCGGCGGTGTCCTACTCTCCCACACCCTACCGAGTGCAGTACCATCGGCGCTGAAGGGCTTAGCTTCCGGGTTCGGAATGTGACCGGGCGTTTCCCACTTCGCTATGACCGCCGTAACGCTATGAAACTATCAACCAAACAATTGTGGTTGGTGTGTTGTTTCAGATATCGCATAGTAGACGCGAAACATGCTTACGCAGTGCTGTTTGTTTGGGTAAGTTATCGGCTTATTAGTACCGGTCAGCTACACACATTACTGTGCTTCCACGTCCGGCCTATCAACCCAGTAGTCTGCTGGGAGCCTCCCCACCATGAATGGTGATGGAAACCTCATCTTGAAGTGTGCTTCCCGCTTAGATGCTTTCAGCGGTTATCACTTCCGAACGTAGCTAATCAGCGGTGCCCTTGGCAGGACAACTGACACACCAGAGGTTCGTCCATCCCGGTCCTCTCGTACTAGGGACAGGTCTTCTCAAGTTTCCTACGCGCACAGCGGATAGGGACCGAACTGTCTCACGACGTTCTAAACCCAGCTCGCGTACCGCTTTAATGGGCGAACAGCCCAACCCTTGGGACCTACTCCAGCCCCAGGATGCGACGAGCCGACATCGAGGTGCCAAACCATGCCGTCGATATGAGCTCTTGGGCAAGATCAGCCTGTTATCCCCGGGGTACCTTTTATCCGTTGAGCGACGGCGCTTCCCAAGCCACCGCCGGGTCACTAGTCCCGACTTTCGTCTCTGCTCGACATGTCTGTCTCACAGTCAAGCTCCCTTGTGCACTTACACTCAAAACCTGATTGCCAACCAGGCTGAGGGAACCTTTGGGCGCCTCCGTTACCTTTTAGGAGGCAACCGCCCCAGTTAAACTACCCACCAGGCACTGTCCCTGATCCGGATCACGGACCGAGGTTAGGAGCCCAGAACGACCAGAGTGGTATTTCAACGTTGACTCCACACACACTGGCGTGCATGCTTCACAGTCTCCCACCTATCCTACACAAGCCGTACCGAACACCAATACCAGCTAGTAAAGGTCCCGGGGTCTTTCCGTCCTGCTGCGCGTAACGAGCATCTTTACTCGTAGTGCAATTTCGCCGAGTTCGCGGTTGAGACAGTGGAGAAGTCGTTACGCCATTCGTGCAGGTCGGAACTTACCCGACAAGGAATTTCGCTACCTTAGGATGGTTATAGTTACCACCGCCGTTTACTGGGGCTTAAATTCTCAGCTTCGCCACAAGTGACTAACCGGTCCTCTTAACCTTCCAGCACCGGGCAGGCGTCAGTCCGTATACATCGAATTACTTCTTCGCACGGACCTGTGTTTTTAGTAAACAGTCGCTTCTCCCTGGTCTCTGCGGCCCTCACCCCTAGTGAGCAAGTCACTTCAAGGTTTGGGCCCCCCTTCTCCCGAAGTTACGGGGGCATTTTGCCGAATTCCTTAACCACGATTCACTCGATCGCCTTAGTATTCTCTACCTAACCACCTGAGTCGGTTTGGGGTACGGGCGGCTCGAACCTCGCTAGAAGTTTTTCTCGGCAGCATAGGATCACCCTACTTCCCACATAACGTGGTCACTATCAACTCTCAGACACAAGAGATACGGATTTGCCTATATCTCGTCCTACAGTCTTAGACGGGGACAACCATCGCCCCGCGGAGGCTACCTTCCTGCGTCACTCCATCGCTTACCTACTACAAGATCGGGTCCCACGCTCCCCACGAACACGCACACCCGAAGGTGTACAAACGTCGCGGTTCGGGTGGTTAGCATCCCCTGATTCGATATGGGCGGTCCTTCGCCGGTTCCGGAATATCAACCGGATGTCCATCGACTACGCCTGTCGGCCTCGCCTTAGGTCCCGACTTACCCAGGGCAGATTAGCTTGACCCTGGAACCCTTGGTTATTCGGCGGACGGGTTTCTCACCCGTCTTTCGCTACTCATGCCTGCATTCTCACTCGTGTGGCCTCCACGACTGGATCACTCCGCCGCTTCACTGCCCACACGACGCTCCCCTACCCAACCACACCCCTGGACCTCAGTCAGGGTGATATGTGATTGCCACAGCTTCGGTGGTGTGCTTGAGCCCCGCTACATTGTCGGCGCGGAATCACTTGACCAGTGAGCTATTACGCACTCTTTAAAGGGTGGCTGCTTCTAAGCCAACCTCCTGGTTGTCACAGCAACTCCACATCCTTTTCCACTTAGCACACGCTTAGGGACCTTAGCTGGTGATCTGGGCTGTTTCCCTCTCGACTATGAAGCTTATCCCCCACAGTCTCACTGCCACGCTCTCACTTACCGGCATTCGGAGTTTGGTTGACGTCAGTAACCTGGTGAGGCCCATCAGCCATCCAGTAGCTCTACCTCCGGTAAGAAACACGTGACGCTGCACCTAAATGCATTTCGGGGAGAACCAGCTATCACGGAGTTTGATTGGCCTTTCACCCCTACCCACAGCTCATCCCCTCAGTTTTCAACCTAAGTGGGTTCGGTCCTCCACGACGTCTTACCGTCGCTTCAACCTGGCCATGGGTAGATCACTCCGCTTCGGGTCTAGACCCAGCGACTATATGCGCCCTATTCGGACTCGCTTTCGCTACGGCTACCCCACACGGGTTAACCTCGCCACTGAGCACTAACTCGCAGGCTCATTCTTCAAAAGGCACGCCATCACCGGAACAACGCCGGCTCTGACGGATTGTAAGCGCACGGTTTCAGGTACTATTTCACTCCCCTCCCGGGGTACTTTTCACCTTTCCCTCACGGTACTAGTCCGCTATCGGTCACCAGGGAATATTTAGGCTTAGCAGGTGGTCCTGCCAGATTCACACCGGATTTCACGGGCCCGGTGCTACTTGGGAACACGCTCAAGACAGTCACACATGTTTCGACTACAGGACTCACACCCTCTACGGTCAACCATTCAAGATTGTTCGTCTACACGCGCAATTTCTTACTGCCCACCAACATGTCAGCATTGGTAAGAACGGCCCCACAACCCCACAACTGCAACCCCTGACAGGTATCACACAATCATGGTTTAGCCTCATCCGCTTTCGCTCGCCACTACTCACGGAATCACTGTTGTTTTCTCTTCCTGTGGGTACTGAGATGTTTCACTTCCCCACGTTCCCTCCACACACCCTATTTTATTCAGATGCGGGTAACACCACATGAATGGTGCTGGGTTCCCCCATTCGGAAATCCTCGGATCACAGTCTGGTTATCGACTCCCCGAGGCTTATCGCAGATTCCTACGTCCTTCATCGGTTCCTGGTGCCAAGGCATCCACCGTACGCCCTTAAAAACTTACACAGAGCACTACAGATGCTTCGCGTCCACTATGCAATTCTCAAACAACACACAGCAACCCACACCCACAACCACATTCACCGTGGCCGGCTATGAGCCTGCAACCCAGAAAAAACAACCGAACCCCACCAAGGGGCTTCGGGTCGTTTCTTCAGGACCCAACAACGTGTCGACACCCACCACACACACCACCCGTCCCTGTTCCACAACCAGACTCAGTGATCCTTGACAACCCGCAGGTCATCAACCACCACCGTGGTTCGTACTTAGTTCGAGGTGGCACCCGTGACAGGCACCATGATTGATGTTCCACCCATGAGCAGGACCCCACCACACACTCGGTGATGAAAGGCCACTGTCGCTCCTTAGAAAGGAGGTGATCCAGCCGCACCTTCCGGTACGGCTACCTTGTTACGACTTAGTCCCAATCGCCAATCCCACCTTCGACGGCTCCCCCCACAAGGGTTAGGCCACCGGCTTCGGGTGTTACCGACTTTCGTGACTTGACGGGCGGTGTGTACAAGGCCCGGGAACGTATTCACCGCAGCACTGCTGATCTGCGATTACTAGCGACTCCAACTTCATGGGGTCGAGTTGCAGACCCCAATCCGAACTGAGACCGGTTTTAAGGGATTCGCTCCACCTCACGGTATCGCAACCCTCTGTACCAGCCATTGTAGCATGCGTGAAGCCCAAGACATAAGGGGCATGATGATTTGACGTCATCCCCACCTTCCTCCGAGTTGACCCCGGCAGTCTCCCATGAGTCCCCACCATTACGTGCTGGCAACATGGAACGAGGGTTGCGCTCGTTGCGGGACTTAACCCAACATCTCACGACACGAGCTGACGACAACCATGCACCACCTGTACACCAGCCAAAAGGCACACACATCTCTGCATGCTTCCGGTGTATGTCAAGCCTTGGTAAGGTTCTTCGCGTTGCATCGAATTAATCCGCATGCTCCGCCGCTTGTGCGGGCCCCCGTCAATTCCTTTGAGTTTTAGCCTTGCGGCCGTACTCCCCAGGCGGGGCGCTTAATGCGTTAGCTGCGGCACGGAACTCGTGGAATGAGTCCCACACCTAGCGCCCAACGTTTACGGCATGGACTACCAGGGTATCTAATCCTGTTCGCTCCCCATGCTTTCGCTTCTCAGCGTCAGTAATGGCCCAGAGACCTGCCTTCGCCATCGGTGTTCCTCCTGATATCTGCGCATTTCACCGCTACACCAGGAATTCCAGTCTCCCCTACCACACTCTAGCCTGCCCGTACCCACCGCAGACCCAGGGTTAAGCCCTGGGCTTTCACGGCAGACGCGACAAACCGCCTACAAGCTCTTTACGCCCAATAATTCCGGACAACGCTCGCACCCTACGTATTACCGCGGCTGCTGGCACGTAGTTAGCCGGTGCTTCTTCTGCAGGTACCGTCACTCACGCTTCGTCCCTGCTGAAAGAGGTTTACAACCCGAAGGCCGTCATCCCTCACGCGGCGTCGCTGCATCAGGCTTTCGCCCATTGTGCAATATTCCCCACTGCTGCCTCCCGTAGGAGTCTGGGCCGTGTCTCAGTCCCAGTGTGGCCGGTCACCCTCTCAGGCCGGCTACCCGTCAAAGCCTTGGTGAGCCACTACCTCACCAACAAGCTGATAGGCCGCGAGTCCATCCCTCACCAAAAAATCTTTCCAAACACCACCATGCGGTGACGCCTGAATATCCAGTATTAGACCCCGTTTCCAAGGCTTATCCCAGAGTGAAGGGCAGGTTACTCACGTGTTACTCACCCGTTCGCCACTAATCCACCCCAGCAAGCTGGAGCTTCATCGTTCGACTTGCATGTGTTAAGCACGCCGCCAGCGTTCGTCCTGAGCCAGGATCAAACTCTCCGTAAAAAACTACAAAAAATTCAAGCCTGACCAACAAAAACTGACAAGAGCAAAACAAACCATCAAAAGTCTGTTCTACAAATAATCTCGTTAATATCAGCCAAACAAACATTCGGCATCAATCACTCGACACGCTGTTGAGTTCTCAAGAAACGACTGCTCACCATTGTTTCGGCGTTGTGCGCCTTGCTCTGGGGCAACCTGTTCAGGTTATCACCGCTGCGATTTGCTTTCCAAATCGGCTTGGCCGGTCTGGTTTGCTCTGACGAGCGGTGGTGGTCTTCCGTGGGACCGGCCTTGCCTTGCGGCTTGTCCGTGCCTCCCTGCGGCGACTCGGAGAACATTACGCCAACGTCTGGCGGAAGCCAAATCGGGTGGATGCGATCCTCGTCGCACCCACCCGATCCGCAGGAAATTGCCCGGTTCGACAGGGTTCAGGCCCGTCGTGCGGCCGCCTGGAACTTGCGTCCGCGTTTGATGACGGCGACGACACCGTGCAGGTAGTCGTCCTCCCCCAGCGTCTGCTCCGGATCGGTGACCTTCTCGTTGTTGACCGAGATCGCTCCGTCACCGATCAGACGCCGCGCCGAGTTGCGACTGTCGGCGATGCCCACAGCAATCAGCGCATCGACGATCCCGGTGCCGGGAGCGACATCCGCGCCGGGCAGCTCAGCGGTCGAGTCGGACAACGTGCCCGCGTCCAGCGCGGTGAGATCGCCCTTGCCGAAAAGCGCTTCGGAGGCAGCCTGCACTGCGGTCGTCGCCTGCGCACCATGCACAAGGGTCGTCGCTGCGCCGGCCAGAGCACGTTGCGCCGCACGTTTGAAGGGCTCCGACTCCACCTGCTGCTCGTAATCAGCGATCTCCTCGGGCGTGAGGTCGCTGAAGACCTTGAGCAGCTTGATGACCTCGGAATCCTCGACGTTCACGAAGTACTGGTAGAAGGCGTAGGGCGAGGTCATCTTCGGGTTCAGCCAGATGGCATTGCCCTCCGACTTGCCGTACTTGCGGCCACTGGAATCAGTGAGCAGGGGCGAGGTGAGCACGTGGACTGCTGCTCCCTCCGCCAGGCGCACGAGGTCGACGCCAGCGATGAGATTGCCCCACTGGTCGGATCCGCCCACCTGCAGCGTGCAGTTGTAGGTGCGGAACAGGTGGAGGTAATCCAGCCCCTGCAGGATCTGGTAGCTGAACTCGGTGTAGCTGATACCGGCGTCGGAGTTGAGTCGAGCAGCGACGGCGTCCTTCTTGATCATCGAGTTGACCCGGAAGTACCGGCCGACGTCGCGTAGGAAGTCGAGTGCGGTGATGTCGGCGGTCCAGTCGAGGTTGTTGACCATCGTCGCCGGGTTGTCGCCGTCGAAGTCGAGGAACTTCGCTGCCTGCTGCTGGATCGAGGCCACTGCTTCAGCGACCTGCTCCTTACTACGGAGCACCCGCTCACTGTCCGGCTTCGGGTCACCGATCAGGCCGGTCGAGCCACCGACCAGGCAGATGATGCGGTGTCCGGCACGCTGCAGTCGGCGCAACTGCATCAGCTGCACCAGGTTGCCGAAGTGGAGGGAAGGCGCGGTCGGATCGAAGCCGCAATACACCGTGAGCGTCCCGTCGAGTGCCTCCCGCAGCGTGGCCTCGTCGGTGGTCTGTGCCACCAAGCCACGCCACTGCAGCTCGTCGAAGATGTTGCTCACTGGTTGTCCTTCCTCACAAGGTGATGCACCCGGGTGCGGGTGCCGGGTCAAGCCTGCCCTATGCCTCGCCGCGGGCGCGACGCGGTTTCGCCGGCCGATATGTCGAGACATACCGATCATCCGGAATCCAGTAGCGCCACGGAAACGCGACACCATCGCCGCCGGGGCCGCTCACCCCAACGCGGGGTCCGGTGCTGAACACCTCGACCGGTGCACCGGCCTGCAACAGCAATTGCGGCTCCGGGCCTTCCAAGGAGAGACCGTCGTGCTCACGAGTGAGCGCGAGTGCTTGCGCCAAGCGTCCGGGGCCTCGGGCGAGGTCACGGTCGGCGACGCTGCCTCGTCGTTCACGCGCGACGTCGATGCCGTCGACCACCTCGCCGGCACGGATGAGCACTCCGTGCCCGGTGCCGACCGGCGCGCAGACGAGGTTGAGCGCGTGGTGCATTCCGTAAGTGAAGTAGACGTAGGCGTGCCCGGTCGGACCGAACATCGACGCATTGCGTGCGGTGCGACCCCGATAGGTGTGTGCGCCCGGATCGTCCGCTCCGCCGTAGGCCTCTGTCTCGGTGATGCGAACCGTGACACCGGCGTGGCTGATGCTGCAGCCGAGGAGACGCTGCGCGACGTGGGTCACCGGCGCGTCGGCCCGCGGACGCACGCCGCGACCGCAGGGCTCGAGCGCATCGATCACGCGGTGACGATCCGTTGCTGGGTCCAAGTGCGGACGCCTGCAGACTGCTGCTGCGCCGCTGCCCGCTGTTCGGCGACCCGCACGGGTGCGGTACCACCCTGCGCATCGCGCGAGTTGAGGGATCCGGGCACGCTGAGCACCTCACGCACAGCCGGCGTGAGAGCCGAGTTGATCTGGGTCAGCTCGTCGTCGGTGAGGTCCCACAACTCCTTGTTCTGACCTTCGCAGACGCGCACGCACTCGCCCGCCACCTCGTGGGCGATGCGGAACGGTGTGCCTTCGCGCACCAGCCACTCGGCGATGTCGGTGGCAAGCGCAAAACCCTGGGGTGCGAGCGACTCGAGGCGCTCGGTGTTGAACACCATCGTCTCGACCATGCCGGAGAAGGCCGGCAGCAACACCTCGAGGGTGTCGACTGCGTCGAACACCGGCTCCTTGTCCTCCTGCAGATCACGGTTGTACGCCAACGGCAGGGCCTTCAAGGTGGTGAGCAGGCCGGACAAGTCACCGATCAGCCGGCCCGCCTTGCCCCGCGCAAGTTCGGCGACGTCCGGGTTCTTCTTCTGCGGCATGATGCTCGACCCGGTGGAGAAGGCGTCGTCGAGTGTGATGAAGGAGAACTCCTTGGTCGCCCACAGCACGACCTCTTCGGCGATCCGCGAGATGTCGACTGCCGCCATCGCGCAGATGAAGGAGAACTCCGCGACGAAATCACGACCTGCGGTGCCGTCGATGGAATTCATGGTGGCCCGGCTGAAGCCGAGATCAGCGGCGACGGCGTTGGGGTCGAGGCCAAGGCTCGAACCGGCCAATGCACCTGAGCCATATGGGGATTCGTCTGCTCGACGGTCCCAGTCGACGAAGCGCTCGACGTCGCGCAGCAGCGCCCACGCGTGCGCCAACAAGTGGTGCCCCAGCAGCACCGGCTGGGCGTGCTGCAGATGGGTGCGACCCGGCATCGCCACCTCGGAGTGCTGCGCAGCCTGACCGATGAGTGCGTCGACCACATCGAGCAGCAGGCCGGCAACCACACGGGCGTGATCGCGCAGGTACATGCGGAACAGCGTGGCCACCTGATCGTTGCGACTGCGACCGGCGCGCAGGCGTCCGCCGATGTCGGCTCCCGCCCTCTCGATGAGACCACGTTCGAGAGCGGTGTGGACGTCCTCGTCGTCGGGGGCTGGTGTGAACGCGCCGGATTCGACATCGGCCAGGAGTTGGTTGAGCGCAGTGATCATCGCGTCGCGCTGTGCACCGTCGAGCAGCCCGGCACTGTGGAGCACGCGGGCGTGCGCCTTGGAACCGGCGATGTCGTACGGCGCAAGGCGCCAGTCGAAATGGGTCGACTTCGACAATGCCGCCAGCGCGTCAGCCGGGCCACCGGCGAAGCGTCCGCCCCAAAGACTCATCCGGTCGGTGTTGCTCTTCTGCTCAGTCATGCCTGCCCTTGTGCGAGTTGGAGAAAGTGTTCGGTGACCACCGGCGCTGCTGCGCGCGAGGTCGTGATCACCATGATCGTGTCGTCGCCGGCGATGGTGCCGAGGACGTCCTGGGGACGAGCGTGGTCGATCGCCGAGGCCAGTAGGCTCGCGCCACCGGGCGGCGTCTTGAGCACGACAAGATTCTCGGCCCATTCGGCAGACACCAACAGATCGTTGCAGACCTTGCGCAGCCGCCCATCCGGCTCACCGAGGGAAGCGACCGTGAGCCCGTCGCCACCCTCCGCGGCGACCGCGTAAACGAGCTGACCCTCGCGTCGCAGCTTCACTGCACCGAGTTCGTCGAGGTCACGCGAAAGCGTCGCCTGGGTCACCGAGAACCCCTGCTCGGCCAGCAACTGCGACAACTGCGTCTGCGACTGCACTTCGTGTCGGGTCAGCAGGTCAGTGATCGCTTGGTGCCTTGATGCTCGGGTGCCGGTGATCATCGCTGCTGAGCCTGCTGCTCGACCAGGAATGCCATGAGCGCCTTCTGCGCATGCAATCGGTTCTCCGCTTCGTCCCAGACCACGGAGCGAGGACCGTCGATCACGTCGGCAGAGATCTCATAGCCTCGGTATGCGGGAAGGCAGTGCATGACGATCGCATCATCGTCCGCATGGGTCAGCAGATCGGCGTCCAACGTGAACCTCGCGAACGGTGATTCCTGTCCCTTGCGTTGATCGCTCTCGCTTTCTTGTCCCATTGACACCCAGGTGTCGGTGATGAGGACGTCCGAGTCGGTCGCTGCCGCGATCGGATCGTCGGTGTAGCTCACCGAGCCACCGGTCTGCGCCGCGATCTGCTCGGCCCGAGCAAGGATGTCGGCCTTGGGTTGGTGCGTGGTCGGACCGGCGAGACGTACATGGAGGCCAGCGGTCGCGCCGCCGAGCGCGTAGGAATGGGCCATGTTGTTGGCACAGTCGCCGACGTAGGTCATAGTCAGTCCCGCCAGACGGCCCTTGTGCTCACTGATCGTGAGCAAGTCGGCCAGGATCTGGCACGGATGGAAGTCATCGGTGAGCGCATTGACGACCGGTACGCCCGCATACTGCGCCATCTGCTCGATGCGGTCCTGGCCGTGGGTGCGCCACACGATCAGCGACACCTGTCGGCCGAGTACGCGGGCGACGTCCGCAATCGATTCACGCGTGCCGATCTGGGCGAGATTGCCGTCGACGACCGTCGGGAAGCCGCCAAGTTCGGCGACACCCACGGTGAACGACAACTGCGTGCGCAGCGTCGGCTTGTCGAAGATGATCGCGACGCCCTGCGGCCCGGTCAGCGGTTGGTCGGTGGTGCGGTTGGCCTTCATCGTGGCCGCTCGCTGGAGCACCTGCGCCTGTTCGGCGGGGCTGAGGTCGTCGTCGCGCAGGAAGTGTCGGGTCACGGGCTGACCTCCTGGATGAGTGCGGGAAGTGCGTCGATGAAGGTCTGCAGTTCCTCGCGGCTGATGATCAACGGCGGAGCCAGACGAAGCACCGTCGCAGTGGCGGCGTTGACGATGAATCCGGCTGCGCGCGCACTGGTCGCCAGCGACGCAGCGATCTCATCGGTGAGCACCACCCCTTGCAGCAAGCCGCGGCCACGGACGTCTTCCACACCTGGAATGTCTGCCGCACGCAAGGCCTGCCGGAACCACTCGCCCACCTCCTCGGCATGCTGCAGCAGTGCCTGCCGCTCGATGATGTCGAGCACGGCCAGACCCGCCGCGCAGGCGAGCGGGTTGCCACCGAAGGTGGTGCCGTGTTGTCCGGCGGCCAACAGGCCAGAGGTCTGCGGACCCATGGTGATCAAGGCTCCGATCGGCACGCCCCCGCCCAGGCCCTTGGCCAGCGTGACGGCGTCCGGCAGGACGCCCGCGTGCTGGTGTGCGAGCCACGCACCGGTGCGGCCGATGCCGGTCTGCACCTCGTCGAAGACCAGCAGGGCGCCGTGTTCAGCGGTGATCTCGCGCGCAGCCTGCAGGTACTCGCGTGATCCCTCGACGACGCCGGCTTCACCCTGGATGGGCTCGAGGAAGACAGCGGCCGTCTGCTCGTCGACCGCGGCTCGCAGAGCCTCGATGTCGCCATAAGGGACGTGCTGGACACCCGGCAGCAGTGGCTCGAAGGGCTCGCGATAGGCAGGCTTGTGGGTGAGCGCCAAGGCACCGGTCGAACGTCCGTGGAAGGCACCCTCGGCGGCGATGATCTTGCTGCGACCGGTGCGGCGGCTGAGCTTGATGGCGGCCTCGTTGGCCTCGGTGCCGGAGTTGGCGAAGAAGACCTTGGAGCCGTCCGGGGCAGCGCTGATCTGCAGCAGCTGGCGGGCGAGCTCGATCTGCGGCCGGCTGGTGAAGAAGTTGGAGATGTGCACCATCTCCCCCGCTTGCTTGGACACTGCTGCGACCAGATCGGGGTGGTTGTGTCCCACGGCGTTGACCGCGATGCCGCCCAGCAGGTCGAGGTAGCGCTTGCCGTCGAGATCCCAGACGTAGCAACCTTCACCGCGGTCGAGCACTAAGGCAGGCATACCGAAAACCGGCAGGACGTCGTGTGCGTACGAGGCCAGTGCCTCGGCTTGGTTCATGAGCGGGCCTCCGGGAGGATCATCGTGCCGATTCCGGCATTGGTGAAGATTTCGAGTAGTAGCGAGTGCGGACGGCGTCCGTCGATCACGTGGGTCTGCGGCACGCCACCGTCGATCGCCCGGATACAGGCCTCGAGCTTGGGCACCATGCCGCTGTCGACCTTCTGCAACAGCACGCGGGCCCGATCGACCGGCAGGGTGCTGAGCAGGCTGTCGCGGTCGGGCCAGTCGGCATAGATGCCTTCGACATCGGTCAGGACGACCAATTTGCGCGCACCGAGCGCCGTGGCCAGCGCGGCTGCGGCGGTGTCGGCGTTGACGTTGAGCACCTGCCCGTCGGCGTCGAGATCAGGGGCGACAGATGAGACCACCGGAATTCGCCCGGCGTCCAGGATGTCTTGCACCGCAGCGGGATTCACCGTCTCGACATCGCCGACCAAGCCGATGTCGACCAGCTCGCCGGCTACCATCGCGCCGCGGCGGCGCGCGCCGAACAGGGAAGCATCTTCGCCGGACAGACCGACCGCGAGCGCGCCGTGGTTGTTGATCAGGCCGACGAGTTCGCGCGACACCTGACCGGTGAGCACCATGCGGACGACGTCCATCACCTCAGGTGTGGTAACCCGGAGGCCGCCCTTGAACTCACTCTGGAGACCCAGGCGGTCGAGCATCGCCTGGATCTGGGGTCCGCCGCCGTGGACGACGACCGGCCGCAGCCCCGCGTACTTCAGGAAGGCGACGTCTTCGGCGAACGCAGCCTTGAGACTTTCGTCAGTCATGGCGTTGCCGCCGTACTTGATGACGACGAGCGCCCCCCGGAACTCCTCCAACCACGGAAGGGCTTCGACGAGGGTTGCTGCCTTGTCGGCGGCAGCGGCGAGGGAGACCGAGTCGCGCAGACTCATCGGTGGGTTCCTCCGAAGGTTTCAGTCAGACTGACAAGTATGGGAGTGCGGCTCATGTGGAGTAGGCCGAGTTCTCGTGCACGTAGTCGTGCGTGAGGTCATTGGTCCACACGGTGGCTGTCGCGTCACCGGCGTGCAGGTCGACGACGACGTGCACTTCGCGCCCGCTGAGGTCGACGCCGGATCGGTCGTCCCCCACTCCGCACCCGCGGCACACCTGGACGCCGTTGATCGTGACATCCAGCTGCGAAGGCTCGAACTCGGCATCGGTCGTGCCGACCGCTGCGACAATGCGGCCCCAGTTGGGGTCGTTGCCGAAAACGGCACATTTGAACAGGTTGTTGCGGGCGATCGCGCGAGCCACCGTCAGCGCGTCTGATTCGCTTGCTGCAGTGCGGATCTCGATGGCGATGTCGTGATGGGCACCCTCGGCGTCCGCAATGAGCTGCCGGGCGAGGTCGGCACACACCGTGGTCACCGCTGCAGTGAACTCCTCCTGGCTCGGGCGCTCCCCCGACGCGCCCGAGGCCAGGAGGAAGACTGTGTCGTTGGTCGACTGGCATCCGTCGGAGTCGATGCGATCGAAGGAGTGCGCCGTCGCATGGCGCAGCGCCTGTTCCAACAGTTCAGGAACGACGACGGCATCAGTGGTGACGACGACGAGCATGGTGGCCAGGGCAGGCGCCAGCATGCCGGCACCCTTGGCCATCCCGCCGACTGTCCAGCCGTCGACACTGACCGATGCCTGTTTGGCCACCGTGTCGGTGGTCATGATCGCGGCTGCCGCGTCCGCTCCACCGTCGGTGTTCGCCGCCGCGACCACCTGTGGGAGCGCCGCCTCGATCATGTCCATCGGTAGTAACTCGCCGATCAGTCCGGTCGAACACACACCGACGTCGCCGGAGGAGATGTCGAGCAGCTCGGCCACGAGCTCAGCAGTGCGATGGGTGTCGGCGAAACCCTGCGGCCCGGTGCAGGCGTTTGCTCCGCCGGAGTTGAGGATCACCGCATCGAGCCGGCCGTCCTTGACGGCGACACGCGACCAGGTGACGGGCGCGGCTTCGACCCGATTGCTGGTGAAGACCGCCGCCGCGCCGTGATCAGGGCCGTCGTTGATCACGAGGGCGAGGTCTGGCTTGCCGCTCGCTTTCAGGCCGGCCGTCACGCCTACGGCCCGGAATCCTTGTGCCGCAGTGACACTCATGGGTTACTCCTTTGCTTGCACAGCTCACGCGTCTGGGTCACGGCGCGACTCCGACGGTCGGCAGGCCGAGCGTCTCATCGAGACCGAGAGCCAGATTCATGCATTGGACGGCGGCACCGGCCGTGCCCTTGGTGAGGTTGTCGACGGCGCTGGTCACCACGAGGCGCCGGGCGCGCTGGTCGACAGCCAGCTGCAGGTGCACATTGTTCGAACCCATCACCGCAGATGTGGAGGGCCACTGCCCGGCCGGCAAAACGTGAACGAATTGCTCGTCGCCATATGCCGATACGTACGCAGCTCGGACCTGCTCGGCGGTCACACCCGGCTTCACGCGAGCCGTGCAGGTGGCGAGGATGCCGCGTGGCATCGGGGCGAGCGTGGGAGTGAACGAGACCCGCACCGGTTCGCCACCGGCGAGGCTGAGGTTCTGCTCGATCTCCGGGGTGTGCCGATGCACTCCGCCGACACCGTACGGGCTCATCGATCCCATCACCTCGGCGCCCAGCAGGTGCGGTTTGAGGGATTTACCCGCGCCGGAGGTGCCGGACGCAGCCACGATCACGACGTCGTCCGACTCGACCAGGGCGGCCGCGAAGGCAGGAGCCAGCGCAAGACTCACCGCGGTCGGGTAACACCCCGGCACCGCCACCCGGCGCGCGTCGCGCAGGTGCGAACGCTGCTTACCGTCAGCGCGCAGGAGCTCGGGCATGCCGTAAGGCCACGTGCCGGCGAATTCGGTGTCATAGAACGAATTCCACGCCTGCTCGTCAGCAAGCCGGAAGTCGGCGCCGCAGTCGATCACGACGGTGTTGTCGCTGTCATCGCCCAGTTGAGCGGCCAGCGCCGCGCTGGCCCCGTGCGGCAATGCCAGGAAGACGACGTCGTGGCCGGCAAGAACCTCGACCGAGGTTTCATCGAAAAGTCGGTCGGCGAGGGGGCTGAGGTGAGCGTGCACCGAGCCGACGGGCTGACCGGCCTGGGTGCCCGCCGCGAGTGCACCGATGCTCACCTGCGGGTGCTGCATCAGAAGTCGGATGATTTCGCCGCCGGCATATCCGCTCGCTCCCGCGACCGCCACTTTCACCATGCGCGAATCATACACACCGGCGCATATTCATGCAGAAAGGCTCGAGCCATGCGCCCGAGCCTTTCTGCCGACTGTCAGGGCCGGCGATGCGTCAGGCTCCCCGCTGCACTGCTCCGTGCACCCGTCCAGCGGCGGAGACAGCGGCATCACGCCACTGGTTGACCTCGTCGGTCTTCAGCGTGCGATGACCGCGGAAGGTCATCCGGAAGGCCAATGACTTCTTCCCCTGGCCGACCTGATCACCCTCGTAGCTGTCGAAGAGTTCGATCGCTTCGAGTTCTGCGCCCGCTGCCGAGCGCAGTGTCTCCAACACCTCGCCCGCGCGCACTGCGCTGTCGACGGTGAGGGCGACATCGCTCTGCACGATCGGGAAGTTGGACAGCCCCACCGCCTGCGGATTGCCGGCGGCCGCGACGAGCGCATCGAGGTCGAGTTCGCCACCGACCGGACGCCCGGACAATCCGAGCGCCGAGACGACCTTGGGGTGCAGTTCGCCGGCGGCTCCGATCACGGTGCCATTTGCCAGCACCAGTTCGGCGCAACGACCGGGGTGGAACGGCATCACGGCGCCGGTGCGCACCTGAAGTGGCACGGCGAGCGCGTCGGCGAGGCTGCGCGCGACGGCGATTGCGTCGGCCCAGTCTGCGCTGCGTCCCTTGCCCCACCAGCCACTGTGGTCTTGCTCGCCGGTCATCGCCCAGGCAAGGTGCCGCGGTTGAGCCGGCACGGCCTCCTCGATCTGCGCAACTGCCTCGGCACCGGGGTAGGTGCCGACCGGGTAGGTGGGTGCTCGTCCGGCCGGGCCGGCGATGACCAGACCGTGCTCGAAGAGGGCAACCTCGTGCTGCCCGCGAGAAACGTTGCGGCGCAAAGCGTCCAGCACATTCGGCAGCACTGCGGTGCGGATCAGCGGCTCTTCCTCCGACAGCGGGTTCGCAACCCGCACAGTGGTGCGCCGGACGTCGTTCGCGGCGTAGCCGAGCAGGTCGAAGGACTTCTCGGACACGAAGGGCGCGCTCCAGATCTCGGTGAACCCCTGGGCGGCAAGCACATTCGCGGCGATCCGGCGGCCCCGTTGCGCGTCGGTCAGCCCGCGTCCGCCTGGCGCGGCCGGCACGATCGACGGAATGGACGCGTAACCCTGGATGCGCGCGACCTCTTCGACCAGGTCGGGCCAGGTGGTGAGATCAGGACGCCAGGTGGGCGGTGTCACCCGCAGGTGGTCACCTGGCTGCTCGACGGCACAGCCGATCTGCTCCAGCACCGACACGACCTGCTCGCAGGTGTAGTCGACACCGACAACCTTGCTGGGCTGGTCGGCATCGAGCTCAATCACGGGCCGAACAAGCGGGGTGTAGACATCCGTGACTGCTTCATCAGCGGTGCCGCCGCCGAACTCGACGAGCAGATCAACCGCCAATTGCGCTGCGGCCGGGGCGAGTTCGGGGTCGACACCACGCTCGAAGCGCTTCGATGCCTCGGTGGCCAGCTTGTGCCGGCGGGCCGAGCGGGCGATCGATGTGGGGTCGAAGCGGGCGGCCTCGATGAGCACGCTGCGCGTGGAGTCGCTCACCTCGGAGTCTTCACCACCCATGACACCGGCGATCGCCAAGGGCTTCTCGCCGGCGTCGGTGATGAGGAGATCCTCGGCGAAGAGCGAGCGGTCGACATCGTCGAGGGTCTTCAGCTGCTCCCCCTGGCGGGCCCGTCGCACCACGATGGGTCCGGTGAGGGTGTCGACGTCAAAAGCGTGCAACGGCTGGCCGAGGGCGAGCATCACGTAGTTGGTGATGTCTACCGCGAGCGAGATGGGACGCATGCCGGCTTCGGTCAGGCGGGTGGCCATCCAGGCCGGGGTGGGGGCGGACGGATCGATGCCGCGCACGATCCGCGCCACGTACCGGGTGCAGCCCAGGTTGTCGTTCATCGGGTGTTGGTCGTCTACCTCGACGCCGAAGCCCGAACCAGTGGCGGTCGGGGCCTTGGCGGCCAGCGCGAGCGCCGGATCGACGAACTGCGCACCGGTGGAATGGGAGTACTCGCGCGCTACGCCGCGGATGCAGAAGCAGTAGCCGCGATCGGGCGTCACATTGATCTCCACCGTCTCCCGGTCGAGTCCGAGCAACGGCAGGGCGTCCTGCCCCGGCGTGAGTTCGACACCCGGGAGGATCTCGGAGAGCCGGATGATGCCGCCGGAGCCGTCGTCTGGAAGGCCGAGTTCGTCTGCGGCACAGATCATTCCGGCCGAGACGTGGCCGTAGGTCTTGCGCGCGGAGATCTCGAACCCGCCGGGCAGCACCGCGCCGGGCAGGACGCAGACCACCCAGTCGCCGGCGTCGAAGTTGTGCGCGCCGCACACGATGCCCTGGGGTTCGCCGTTGCCGTTGGCGTCACCGACGTCGACCTGGCACCAGTTGATCGTCTTGCCGTTCTTCTGCTCCTCGGGCTCCTTGGAGATGACTCGGCCGACCACCAGCGGACCGGTGATGTCACCGCCGTGGATGCCCTCCTCCTCCAGACCGACCTTGACGAGGGCGGCTGCCACGTCGACACCGCGGGCGTCGGTCGGGACCGCGACGTACTCGCGCAGCCAATCGATCGGCACCCGCATCAGATCTCCATTCCGAACTGGTTGTTGAAGCGCACATCGCCCTCGATCATTTCCCGCATGTCGGCGGCACCGGTGCGGAACATCAGGGCTCGGTCGACACCCATGCCGAACGCGAAACCGGAGTATTTGTCAGGGTCGACATTGCAGGCGCGCAGGACGTTCTGGTTGACCATCCCGCAACCGCCCCACTCGATCCAGCCGGTGCCGGAGCACGCGCGGCAGTCGGGATCTTCACCGCGACAGACGAAGCAGCGCAGGTCCATCTCGGCCGACGGCTCGGTGAACGGGAAGTAGGACGGGCGCAAACGCGTGATGATGCCCTCGCCGAACAACTCCGTCGCCAGTCGGTCGAGGGTGCCCTTCAGGTGGGCCATCGTCAGACCTTCGTCGACGGCCAGGCCCTCGATCTGATGGAAAGCCGGCATGTGGGTGGCGTCGAGTTCGTCGGTGCGGAACACCCGACCCAGGCAGCCGATGTAGAGCGGTGCACCGCGCTCAAGCATGGCGCGCGCCTGCACAGGTGAGGTGTGGGTGCGCAGCACCAGACCGCCGTCGGCGGGCTCGAGGTAGAAGGTGTCCTGCATCTGACGTGCCGGGTGATCGGCGTCGAAGTTGAGGGCGTCGAAGACGAACCACTCTGCTTCGACCTCGGGCCCTTCGGCGATCTCCCAGCCCATGCCCACGAGGATGTCGGCGATGCGTTCGCCCATGAGTTCAGTGGGGTGGCGGCGGCCCAGCGGGCGCCGCTGCGAGACGACGGTGACGTCGACGGCCTCCTCGACCAAGATGCGCTCGTCGCGCTCGATCTCGAGTTGGGCTTGGCGTTCTTTGAGTGCTGCGCCGACCTGACCGCGGGCCTGACCGACGCGCTTGCCCGCCTCGGCCTTCGCGGTCGGCGGGAGCGCACCGATCTCACGGTTGGCCAGTGCCAGCGGCGACTTGTCGCCCTGGTGGGCGGTACGCACGAGCTTGAGTTGGTCGAGATCGGTCGCTGCAGCGATCGCCGCGAGGGCGTCCTGCACGGCCTGCTCGATCTGAGCAGGGTCGAGAGCTGCGACCTCGACGGGGTCGTACGAAGTATTGGGGCCTGACATCGCTCTCGTCTCAGTGATCTCGGTGGTAGTCAGTCGTGCTCAATGGCACGGGGTGGACGCTCGCCGCGACGATGCACGGCGCTCGGGGCCACGTCGGAGTCTATCGACGCGCCATCGTGGGTCTCACCCGAGTTTCGGGTGGGCAGCGGCGGCGCTGGCGTACATGCAGACGGTGGCCGCCATGGCCAGATTCAAGGACTCGGCGTGACCGTAGATAGGGACCCGCACGACCTCGTCACACGCATCGCGCACCTCTGGCTCCAGACCCCACGCCTCATTGCCGAAGACCCACGCGTGCGGCTGCGACAACTCCGTGTCGGGCAACAGCGTGTTGCCGACGCCATCGGCGGCCAACAGGGTGAGCCCTGCCGACCGGCAGGCTTCGAAGATCTCGGGGATCGTCCGTCCGATGCTCACCGGCAGGTGCCACAGCGAGCCGACGGTGGAGCGCACCACTTTGGGGTTGTAGAGATCGACACTGGAGTCGCTGACCAGCACACAGCGCGCACCAGCGGCGTCCGCTCCGCGCAACACCGTGCCGGCGTTACCGGGATCGCGCACATTGGTCAGCACGACCACGAACCCCTCGCCGTCCAGCGCATCGTGCAGCAGCACGTCGACCGGCCGCGCGACCCCCGCGATCCCTTGCGGGTGCTGGGCATCGCACATGGCGGCCATCACCTGCTCGGTGACCGCGAACAGCGGCACTGCTCGGTCGCGGGCGAGTTCGCAGAGTTCGGTCAGGACAGCGCCGCTGGCACCGTCCAACACGTACACCGCTTGTGCGGTCTCGGGCCGGAAGCACAGCAGTTCGCGGACGGCTTGCGGTCCTTCGGCGAGGAAGAGGCCCGCCCTTAGACGCGACGAACGCCGGTGCAGCGCACGAACCTTCTTCACCCGCTCGGACTGCGGGTTTGACAGGACGGGCTCCACCGGCGTTCGTCGGTTGTTCAGCTGCGTCAGGCGACGTCGGCCTTGGCGTCTGCCGAGGACTCGGTGCTGACGTTCGCTTTGGCGATCTCGACCAGGGCAGCGAACGCTGCCTCGTCGTTGACGGCCAGCTCGGCCAGCATGCGACGGTCGACCTCGATCTCAGCGTTCTTCAGACCCTGGATGAAACGGTTGTAGGTCATGCCGTTGGCGCGGGCGCCGGCGTTGATGCGCTGGATCCAGAGGCGACGGAAGTCGCCCTTCTTGGCGCGGCGGTCACGGTAGCTGTAACCGAGACTGTGGGTGACCTGCTCCTTGGCCTTGCGGTACAGGCGCGAGCGCTGGCCGCGGTAGCCGCTCGCCTGCTCGAGGACGGTACGGCGCTTCTTCTGGGCGTTGACTGCCCGCTTCACGCGTGCCACGTGAATCTCCTTCGTTCTGGGGCTGTCCTGACAGGGTCAGGACGAAATGCAAAGTGGGCTGTTACTTACCGAGAAGCTTCTTGATCTTCTTCTCGTCGGACTTGGCGACGACGACGTCCGGAACGAGACGACGGGTGGCCGTCTTGCTGCGCTCCTGGAACTTGTGCACGTGGCGCGCACGCTGACGCATCACCTTGCCGGAGCCGGTCACGCGGAAGCGCTTCTTGGCACCACTGTGGGTCTTCATCTTCGGCATGAGCCGATCTCCTTCATCTTCGCTGTTCCGACGCGCGGGCGCCGGTCGTCTGGCCGCCACCCTCGGTGGAGGGATGCGGCGGGGTGTAGCTGTCTTACGGGGTGGCGGTCTCGGATTCGACCACGTCGGCGGTGTCGGCTGCCGGCGCGTCCTTCTTGGCGTCGGCGTCCGACGCGGCTGCTGCCTGCTCGCGACGACGGCGGCCTTCTGCCTTGGCCTCGGCCTTCTTGCGGGTCGGACCGAGCACCATGATCATGTTGCGGCCGTCCTGCTTGGGCGAGCTCTCGACGAAGCCGAGTTCGCCGATGTCTTCGGCGACACGCTGCAGCAGGCGGAAACCCAGCTCCGGACGTGACTGCTCACGGCCACGAAGCCAGATCGTCACCTTGACCTTGTCGCCGGCCTTGAGGAAGCGCTCCACGTGGCCGAGCTTGGTCTGGTAGTCGTGCGGGTCGATCTTGGGTCGGAGTTTGATCTCCTTGATGACCGTGTTGACCTGGTTCTTGCGTGCCTCACGGGCCTTCAGGGCAGCTTCGTACTTGAACTTGCCGTAGTCCATGAGCTTGGCGACCGGCGGCTTCGCCTGGGGTGCCACCTCGACGAGATCGAGGTCTGCTTCTGCGGCCAGACGCAGCGCGTCCTCGACGCGCACGATTCCGACCTGCTCACCGTTAGGGCCGACCAACCGCACTTCCGGAACCCGGATGCGGTCATTGATACGAGGCTCGACGCTGATGTCTGCTCCTTGAGTTGAACGTCAGTGCACCGTGCGGAAACGAAGAAAGGCTCCTCGTCACCGAAGTGCACGAGGAGCCAACGCCAGACACGGAAATAACAGGAACGACAGTGAAAACCATCGACCAGGACGGCGAACCGTCACTTCCGAACCGGGACCTGGCGACATGGCTGCCGACTCAGGTGGAAGCGTTGCTTCTCTTGCACATCCGGCGCCTGCCCGGGGGTGGACGCTGGATCGGTGTCTCCATGATAGCCGACGGCAGTCATCCCGCGAAATCGCGTCGACTCGCGCTCTCCCCCTCGAGCGAGGTTTCTATTGCTCAGCGAGCGACGAGCGCTGCCGCCAGCTCGCGGTGTTCGGCCATCAGACCACCGCCGGCATTGAGGTCGTTCGCGGTGAATACCGCGAGTG
Source organism: Yimella sp. cx-51 (assembly GCF_017654605.1). Lineage (GTDB taxonomy): Bacteria > Actinomycetota > Actinomycetes > Actinomycetales > Dermatophilaceae > Yimella. The sequence goes on along the minus strand of NZ_CP072113.1, from coordinate 1,311,972 downwards.
GGTTACGGATCCAAGTGCGTTGCGCCATGAGCCCTCCTGCGCTGGTGGCGGAGGCCGATCGCGGGCTCCACCGATCGGTGTGAAAGCCAGCTCAGGTTTGGCCTGTCTGCTGATCCAGGCGCCAACGCCGAAGCGCCGACCACCCCAGGCTAGCCCTGCTCAGGCGGCGAGAGCCAGGTGCTGGTGACGCTTGCGGGCAGCGAGCACGGTGAAGCCGCCGGCGAGTGCGATGGCCAGGCCGGCAGCACACAACACGACGATGGACGTCTGGTGCCCGCGGGAGTCAATCAGCAGCCCGGCCATGGGCGCGGCGAGCGCCGAGCCGGCCGTCATGCACGAGCCGTGCCAGCCCATCGCCTCACCGCGCGCAACCGTCGGTACGACGCGACTGACGGCCTCGACCGAGGCGGTGATGGTGGGCGCGCACAGCAGGCCCGCGAAGAATGCGAGCCCGGCCACAGTGAGCGCAGAATTGGCGAGCGCCATCGGCATGGTCACCAGCGCAAGACCGCTCAGCAGAAGATAGGGCGAGATGCCGCGCGAGAGTGCGCCGTAGATGAGGCCACCGACGATGGACCCCAAGCCCCAACCGCCGAACACGAGGCCGAGTTGGCCGGACTCACCCCAGACGCGCAAGCCGGCCACGACCGAGACCTCGCTGCCCACGAGCACGAGGGTCGACGCCGCGGCGGCCAGGCAGAGCAGGACGAAGCGCGGACGCAACCAAGAGCTGCGAGGCACGCTGACCAGCTGGTCGGCAGGAGTGCCTTCTTCGCGCAGCGGCGGATCGAGGAACCACAGCACGATGCCGCCCACGACGCCAAGCATCTGCAGGACGAACAAAGAGGGTGCGGTGCCCCACTGGTGGCCCGCCCACACGGCAATGGCCGGACCAGTCATGTAGGCCAACTCCACACCGACACCGTCGACCGACAAGGCCGTGCGGCGCTCGTGGCTGGGCACGGCAGCAATCACGCTCTGCCGCGCGATCGAGAAGATCGGCACGACGAACAAACCGGCAATTCCGGCGAGCACCAGGAGCGGCCAGTAACCAACGAAAGGCGCTACTGCCCAACAGGATCCGGTGATCACGATCGAGGGAAGCACGACCTTGCGCAGACCATGGCGGTCGAGCAACTTGCCACGCCAGGGACCGCTGATCGCGATCGCCAGCGTTGCGACGGCCGACACGAGGCCGGCCTGGCTCCAAGAACGGTTGAGGTGTTCGACGACGTGCAGCATGAGCAGCACCCCGGTGCCGAAGATCGGGATGCGAAGCAGGATCCCGAGCAGCAGGACGCGACGTGCGGCGGCGTTGCCGAGCACGCTGCGGTAAGGGGTGATCGACATCCTGCCATTATTCCAATTCGAAGTGTTCGAACGCAAACAGTTTTCCGGTGAGTTCGATCACCGCCTCAAAGGATGCGGATCTCATGCACCTGCGAGTTGTCGCCGTCCAGCAGCCAGAGGGAGCCGGAGAAGACCAGGAAGTCCACCAGCCGTGGCGGCACTCCGGCGATGGACGCACCCAGTGGCGCATTCAGGTCGAAGTCGTACTTGGTGATCGTGCCCCCAGAGCCGTCGTGGATCCACACGCCGTCGTTGCCCAGGGCAGCGCTACCGCGCACGTTGTTCTCCAGGTCGGCGGCGGTCACCTTCGAGCCGCGCACCTGGGCCAGGCCGTTGCCGCCGACGAACACTCGCCCGAAAGCAGCCACCACCCCGACGATGCCTGCGGGCAGGTCCACCCGTTCCCCGGCAGGCTGCCCGGTCGCCTCGTCGAGCGTCACCAGCGCCCGATCGCCGACACAGACGACGTAGACCTTGCCACCGGAGGCCGCGATTCCATCAGGACGGCTACCCACCTTGATGAGACCAGGGATGTTCTCACCGCTACGCATGTCGATCCTGCCGATGGCGTGCTGGCTCGGCACGACATACCAGAGGAAATCGGTTCCGGCGGCCGACCTGGAGATCGCGTGGTCGAGGCGGATGAGCTCACCGACCTCCCCGGTCGCGGCATCGACCGGCGTGAACGAACTGGAGTAGTTCCACACCCACATCTTGCCCTGGCCGAAGTGCAGGCTGCCCGGGCCACCGTTGACCTTGATCGAGCGCACCGTCCGGTTCGCGAGGTCGATCCGACTCACCGTGCCGTCGTCGTAGTTCGCGGTCCACAACGCGCCGTCGCCGCCGGCGAGCCCTCTTGGGTTCGGGCCCACCGAAATCGCACCGGACTTCAACTCACCTACCACTCCGAGCGAGGGGCCAGGGCCAGCGGGCTCGTCGTCCCGCGGCCTCAGATACCAGCCGATGACCCCGGCCGCCAGTGCCGCGGCGCCCGCCCCGGCTCCGAGCAGCACACGTCTCGACGGCCCACCGGCACGCGGCGCGGGCATCGTGGTAAAACCGCCGGGTCCATGGGTGACATCTGCGCCGACGAACGGCACCGACGAGTGGACTGATCCCCCGTCCACCAGAGCTGCACGAGCAGCTTCGGCCAACGCGGTACACGAGCCGAATCGTCGATCCGGCTGTTTGGCGAGGCCCTTGGCTACGACGTGAGCCAGTTCGCCTGGCAGCTGCGGTCTGATCGTTCGAAGGTCGGGCGGCGGAGAGTACAAGTGACCCGAGATCCGGGCGACCTGTCGATCCGCTGCGAACGGCACCCGACCGGTGAGAAGTTGGAACAGCACACACGCCAAGGCGTACTGGTCGCTGCGTCCGTCGACCGGATCCCCGTTGATCTGCTCGGGCGACATGTAGTCGACGGTGCCGATGGTCATCCCGGCAGCGGTCAGCCCGTCGTCACTGACCTCCTTGGTGATGCCGAAGTCGGTCAGGTAACTGTGCGGTCTTCCTCTACTTCCGCTCACCAGGATGTTGGCCGGCTTCACGTCCCGGTGGACGAGCCCGCGGGCGTGCGCGGCGTCCAGCGCTCCCGCTACCTGGTGGACGATCTCCACCGCCTCCGCAGGCTCGACGCTTCCCTCCCGGATGACCTTCGACAGATCCGTGCCGTCGACGAACTTCATCGTGAGGTAGACGCGACCGCCTTCTTCCCCGGCATGCATGATCGGGACGACGTGCGGGTGATCCAACGCGGCGGCCAGCCGCGCTTCGCGGCGAAACCTGGCGAGGAACTCGGGGTCGTCGGCGACGTCGGCGTTCATCACCTTGATCGCGACGGTCCGATCGAGCGCGAGGTGCTGCGCCCGGTACACCGAGCCCATGCCGCCGCGCCCGGCCAGGCCGATGATGGACACTCCCCCGATCACGGTGCCAGGTGCCAGATCTCTCCCCACGGGGATATCCTGCCCTGCGGCGTGCGGCCAGACCAGCAACTCTCGGCCCGGTGAGTCCTTCGCGCTCCCACTGCTTCAATCTCGACCATGAAATCCGAGCCGACCACCGAACTGTTCCACCTCGCCCTTCCTGCGGACTGGATCCTGGCGCAGGAACAGGGTGAGTACCGCGTCTCGACCCGTGGTGTCACCCTCGAAGAGCAGGGCTTCATCCACCTTTCGTTCCAGCATCAGTGGCCAGCCACTAGGCAATGGTTCTACGCCGACGTGAGGGATCTGCTGCTGCTCCACGTCGACGCTGCGGACCTCGAGATCGTCGTGGAGGTCGGCAATCCGGAGACCGGCGAGCAGTTCCCCCACCTGTACGGCCCCCTGCCGATCGAGCGCGTGACCGCCGTAGAACTGCTCCCGTACTTGAAGGTATGACTCCGCGCCCACGCAGACGAACGGGCGGCGTAGGCTCGTCCTCGTGGCAGAACACTTTGACGTCGTTGTCCTTGGCGCCGGCCCCGGTGGGTACGTCGCCGCCATCCGCGCCAGCCAGCTCGGTCTGAAGACCGCCGTGGTCGAGAAGAAGTACTGGGGAGGTGTCTGCCTCAATGTCGGCTGTATCCCCAGCAAAGCACTGCTCAAGAACGCGGAGTTGTCGCACACGCTGAACCACGAGAAGGAGAAGTTCGGCATCGTCGGCGACGCCTCCATGGAGTACGGCCCGACACACAAGCGCAGCCGAGCGGTCTCCGACGGCATCGTCAAGGGTGTCCACTTCCTGATGAAGAAGAACAAGATCACCGAGATCGACGGCTGGGGCACCCTCACCGGCCCGAAGACGATCTCGGTCGAGGGCAACGACGGTGATACCCGTGAGGTCACCTGCGACAACCTGATCCTCGCCACCGGCGCCACCACCCGCATGCTGCCCGGAGTGAAGGTGAGCGACAACGTCGTCACCTACGAAGAGCAGATTCTCGACCCCGAACTGCCGAAATCGATCATCATCGCCGGCTCCGGCGCCATCGGTGTCGAGTTCGCCTACGTGATGGCCAACTTCGGCGTCGACGTCACCATCGTGGAGTTCCTCGACCGCATGGTGCCCACCGAAGACGAAGAGATCTCCAAGGAGCTCGCCAAGCACTACAAGAAGCTGGGCGTGAAGGTGTTCACCGGCACCAAGGTCGAGTCGGTCGAAGACACCGGCTCCGGCGTGAAGGTGACCGTCTCCCCCGCCAAGGGTGGCGACCAGCAGGTGCTCGAAGCCGACCGTCTGCTCTCGGCCATCGGGTTCGCCCCGCGCCTGGAGGGCTACGGCCTGGAGAGCACCGGCGTCGAGACCACCGACCGCGGAGCGATCAAGGTCGACGACCACGGCCGCACCAACGTCGAGAACGTCTACGCCATCGGTGACGTCACCGGCAAGCTGATGCTCGCCCACGTCGCCGAGGCCATGGGCATCGTTGCCGCGGAGACGATCGCCGGTGCCGAGACCCAGACCATCGACTTCCAGAACATCCCGCGCGCCACGTACTGCATGCCGCAGATCGGTTCGATGGGCCTGTCTGAGACGCAGGCCAAGGAAGCCGGTCACGAGGTGAAGACGGCGAAGTTCCCGTTCACCGCCAACGGCAAGGCCATGGGCCTGGGCGAGCCGGTCGGCTTCGTCAAGGTGGTCGCCGACGCCAAGCACAACGAGATCCTCGGCGTTCACATGATCGGCCCCGACGTCACCGAACTGCTCCCGGCCGCAGTCACCGCCACCACCTGGGACCTCACCGCCGCCGAGATGTCGCGTGTCGTCTTCGCTCACCCCACGCTGGGCGAGGCCCTCAAGGAGGCCTTCCACGGCATCGAAGGTCACATGATCAACTTTTAGTCGTTGCTCCTTCGCGGTTGAAGCCCCCGGCGCTACGCAAGCTTGCGCCGGGGGCTTCACGCGTCCCACAACCCGCGGCGGTCCTCACATGGTGAGGACGAGCTTGCCGAAGACGTCTCCGTCGACCATCCGGGCGAAGGCGTCGCGGGCTTCGGTCAGAGGCCGCACCGAGTCGATGACCGGCTTGATCTTCTTTGCAGCCATGAACGACAGCAGTGCTTGGAGCTCAGCTTTCGTGCCCATGGTCGAGCCCTGAATTCGCATCTGCTGGAAGAAGATCCGGGTCAGTTCAGCCTTGTCGGGTGCATCCCCGGAGGTGGCGCCGGCGATCACGATCGTGCCGCCCGGACGCAGCGACTTCACCGAGTGCGACCAGGTGGCCGCGCCGACGGTCTCGAGCACCGCGTCCACCCGCCCGGGCAGCCGCTCGCCACTACCGAAAGCGGCCTCGGCGCCCAGCTCGACGGCCCGCCGGCCGCGCTCTTCGTCGCGTGAGGTGACCACCATCCGGAGGCCGGCCGCAGCACCCAATTGCACCGCAGCGGTCGCCACTCCCCCGCCAGCTCCCTGTACGAGCACTGTGTCTCCGGGATGCACTCCGGCCTGCACGAAGAGCATCCGGTAGGCCGTCAGCCAGCTGGTCGAGACACACGCCGCGCTCTCCACCGAGAGGCCGTCGGGCAAAGCCACGAGGTTTCCGGCCGGCACAGCGACCCGCTCGGCCAACGTGCCCGGGTGCAGCTCGGACAACAGCGTGCGCTTCGGGTCGAGGGTTTCGTCACCCGCCCACCCCGGGCTGGGAATCACAGTGTGCAGCACGACGATTCGGCCGTCCTCGGCCTCCCCCACACCGTCGCAACCGAGCACCATGGGAAGACGATCCGTGGGCAGCCCGACACCACGAAGCGACCAGACGTCGTGGTGATTGAGACTGGCGGCACGCATGCGCACCGTCGTCCAACCGTCCGGAGCGGATGGCTGCTCGATCTCTCCCACCTCGAGTGCGGCAAGGGGATCAGTCGGGTTGGTGCGGGCGGCATAGGCGGCGATCATGTCTCGACCATAGAGCCGCCCGGGGTCAGATGTCGCCGAAGGACAGGGACTGACGAGTAGCCGGCAAGAGTGATCGACCGCACCGCGTTCGATTCCTCTGACACCCCCTCCGCCACCACCAAGGAGCAGGCATGAGCAACATCCCCACCGTCACCGGCAGCATCGACTCTGCTGACATGGGTCGCACGCTGGTGCATGAGCATGTCTTTGTGCTCGGCGAAGAACATCGCCAGAACTACCAGGGCGACTGGGACTAGGACGCCAAGATCGCCGACGCCGTGCGCGACCTGAACGAACTCAAGAGCTTGGGCATCGACACGATCCTCGACCCGACGGTGCTCGGCCTTGGCCGGTACATCCCCCGCATCCAGCAGATCGCGAAGCAGATCGAACTCAACATCGTCGTCGCGACCGGGCTCTACACCTACAACGAGATTCCGTTCCAGTTCCACTACAGCGGATCAGGACTGCTCTTCGACATCCCTGAGCCACTCACCGAACTCTTCGTCAAGGACCTCACCGAAGGCATCGCCGACACCGGCGTCCGAGCGGCTTTCCTGAAGTGCGCGATCGAGGAGCAGGGGCTGACCGCAGGGGTCGAACGGGTGATGCGTGCCGTCGGACAGGCGCATGTTCGCACCGGTGCACCGATCACGGTGCACACCAATCCGCACACCCAGTCGGGCCTGGAGGCGCAGCGGGTGCTCGCCGAGGAAGGCGTCGACCTCACCAAGGTGGTGATCGGGCACTCGGGTGACAGCACCGATGTCGATTACCTCAGCAAGCTCGCGGACGCCGGATCGCTGCTGGGCATGGACCGGTTCGGGCTCGATGTGTTGCTTGCCTTCGAAGACCGCATCAACACCATCGTCCAGTTGGTGCAGCGCGGTTATGTCGAGAAGATCGTCATCGCGCACGACGCATCCTGCTTCATCGACTGGTTCGACCCGGTGGCCAAGGAGCAGGTGGCGCCGAAGTGGAATTTCCGGCACATCAGCCAGGACGTCATCCCCGCCCTGGTCGAAGGCGGCCTGACCACCGAGGACATCGACACCATCCTGGTGAAGAACCCGCGCCGCTACTTCGAGTGAGGCACCGCCGGGGCACGGACGGTGGTTAGGGTCGACCAATGACCTCGACCCCACGGACAGCCTTCGTCCTCGGTGGCGGCGGAGTGCTCGGCGCCACCCAGATCGGGGCGCTGCGAGCACTGGCCGAACGCGGCATCAGGCCTGATCTCGTGCTGGGCACGAGCATCGGAGCCATCAACGGTGCCGCGTTCGCCGCGCGTCCGGACGGCTCGGGCCTGACCGATCTGGAAGACCTGTGGACCCACCTGACCACGATCCGTGGGCTGCGGGAACGTTCCGGATATCTGCGCCGCCCACAGGCCGCCGGACTACGGACCCATCTCTACCCCTCCGGCGGCATCCTGCAGCTGCTACGCGACGAGCTTCCCGTGCAGCAGATCGAGGAGTTGGAGATCCGCTTCCAGTGCGTTGCAGCGAGTGTCGAGCAGGCCAAGGCCCGATGGTTCACCACAGGTCCGCTCGCCGAGGCGGTCGTGGCGTCATGCTCGGTGCCAGGCCTCTTCCCGCCTTTCCGCATCGGCGACGAGCACTTCCTGGACGGCGGCCTGGTGCACTCGATCCCGGTCGGACGCGCGATGCTGCTGGGCTGTGAGCGCATCTATGTGATGCACGTGGGGCGGGTCGACCAGCCACTTCGTCCACCGCGGTGGCCCTGGCAGGTGGCGCAGGTGGCCTTCGAGATCGCGCGGCGGCATCGGTACCTGGAGGAGATCGAGTCGGTGCCCGACGAGGTCGAGTTGATCGTGCTGCCGACCGGCACCTCGGATGCTCCGTCGGTCTCGCTCGGCCAGCTCAACCGCGGTGCGGTCCGTCGCCGGATCGACAACGCCTACGATGCGGCATCGGTGCATCTGGACCAGACAGCACTGCAGAAGGGTTCGCCTCGGTGAACCTGCCCGTCCCACCGTTGGTGCTGCGCCGCCTCGTGCGCGACCCGATCTACGCCGTGGGTGGACCGCTGGTGGCTGCCCTGCTCGTGGTGCTCGGCGCCCTCGCGTGGGTGCTCGAACTACCTTCGCGACGCAAGCGGGGATGGCGCCTGCTCTGGACCGCAGCGGCGGCCGTGGTGCTGGACTGGACGGTCTTCGCCCGCTGCACCCTGCTGTGGTGTGCGATGCCACCGAGCAGGCGCAACCCCCAGCTCTGGCGCGAGCGCAACGTCCGGATCCTTCGCGAGGAGTTGCAGCGCTTCATGAAGATCGCCGATCGTCTTGTCGGCCTCGACGTCCGCATCAACGCCCCCACCATCCCTGATGACCGGCCAGTGCTCCTGCTGGCCCGGCACGCCGGGGCGGGCGATTCCCTCCTGATGGTTCACGTCATCACAGACCTCCTGCACCGGGTGCCGCGCGTCGTGCTGAAGCGGGCGCTGCTGTGGGATCCGGCGATGGATCTGTGCGTGCGCCGCCTCGGCGGCTACTTCATCGGCTCGGGCCGACGCGACCGCCAGCGACGAGAAGCAGAGCTTCGCGCCTTCGCCGAATCGCTCCAGCCCGGCGACATCGCGTTGCTCTTCCCGGAGGGGCGCAACTGGACCGTCGGGCGGCATCGGGCCGAGGTGGAGGCGGCGCTCGCAGCGGGGAATTCCGAGCGTGCTGCCTGGTTGGAGCGGCACCCGCGGGTGCTGTCGCCACGGGCGACCGGCGTCCGACGCATCCTGCGCGCCCAGCCGCGAATCCCCGTGCTCGTGGGCGGGCACCAAGGCTTGGAGGACCTCGCGTCCGTGCGCAGCATCTGGCGGGCCCTACCGCTGCACTGGCCGATCCACATCGACCTGATCTCCGCCGAGCCGCCGTCGGACGAGCACGTCGAGCAATGGCTCAACGACGAGTGGGGCCGGTTGGACGCGTGGACCGACTGGCTCGACGGCGACGACTGATCAGGCCGGCCGGATCGCGAACGTGATCGCGTCGATCCTGGCGCGGGTCTCGCCATCGGTGGCCAACTGCTCCCCCACCCTCGACGCCAGTTCCCCGAGTTGGTCACCGGTGAGGCCCGGAACCACGTGCAGCGCGATGCGCAGAGCGCCGTCCCCGCCGTCCTCGCAGACTGCCCGGTCGATCGCGGGCTCCGGTTCGACCGCCTCCGACACCGCCTGCACGACGTGCGGATCTTCGTGCGCCGGAAGCCAATCGCGTTCCATCGCAACGGCCCAGACCATGCTGGGACGCAGCGTGGTCGGGTGCGGGCCGGCGACGTCGACCACGATGATGTCGCAGCGCTCGCTCACCGCTGCCTGTGCGGCGCGGGCGGAGGTGACCGGCGACGGCCGTGCGGAAGGGTCCCACGCGTGCAACGAGTCCATCGAGGTGAAGACCGGTAGCGCCCGGGTGCCCTCGGGTGCCACGAGCACGGCGACCGCCATGTCAGCCGCCTTGTCGGCCATGAGCTGACCTTCTTGGACCACCTCGGTCGGATCGGCGACGATCGGCACCAGGAAGCGCGCGCCGTTCAGGACACGCAGCAGTGACTTCAGGTCGCCGGGATCGGCCAGTGCCGCGCTCACCGCCGGGTCGGCAGAACCGTCGTCGGTGCCGAAACCGGTGTCGGTGACCTCACGGCCTCGCCAGGTCTGCCCGGCGGAGTCGAACTGTTCGGGCTGGTCGCTGCTCACGGGCGTCCCGCGACGTCCAGTGCTTCCGGGAGGGTGAACGCACGCTTGTACAACGCCGAACCCACGATGGCACCCTCCACACCCTCGGCCACCAGACCGCGGATGGCCTCGATGTCGTCGAGTGTCGACACCCCACCCGAAGCGATGACCGGCCGGTCGGTGCGTGAGCAAACGTCTTGCAGCAGAGCCAGATTGGTGCCCTGCATCATGCCGTCCTTGGCGACATCTGTGACGACGTACCGGGCACAACCCTCGGCGTCGAGGCGCTCGAGGGTCTCGTAAAGATCGCCACCCTCCTTGGTCCATCCGCGGGCGGCCAGGGTGGTGCCACGGACGTCCAGGCCGACGGCGATGCGGTCACCGTGCTCGGCGATCGCCTGCGCAGTCCACTCAGGATTCTCCAACGCGGCGGTGCCGAGGTTGACGCGGCGGCAACCGGTGGCGAGTGCGCGCTCGAGGGTCTCGGCGTCACGGATACCACCGGAGAGCTCGACCTGGATGTCCAGGCGCTGGACGATCGTGGCCAGCAGTTCGTGGTTGGTCCCCCGACCGAAGGCAGCGTCGAGGTCGACCAGGTGCAGCCACTCAGAGCCTTGGTCCTGCCAGTTCTTCGCAGCCAGCCACGGGTCGCCGAACTCCCCACCGGTGCCGGCGATGCCCTGCACCAGTTGCACGGCCCGGCCGTCGACGACATCGACCGCCGGCAGAAGTTCAAGTCTGGGCCGATCGATCTGGCCAGATTGGGAGTTCATGTCAGTTTCCTTGTCTCACAACGATTTGAACCAGTTTGTCAGCATCGCCGCACCAGCATCTCCGGACTTCTCTGGGTGGAACTGGGTGCCCGCGAGCACGCCTTCCTCCACGGCAGCGACAAACGTGTTGCCGTGCTGGGCCGTGCTGACCACCGCGTCCTCCGCACCCTTCCACCGGGGCGGCGCGAACGAATGGACGAAGTAGAAACGTTCACCGTCCAGGCCCTCGAGCAGGGTGCTCCCGGCACCAGCGTCGACGGTGCTCCACCCCATGTGCGGCACCACTGCTGCGTCGAGTCTGCCGACCTCACCCGGCCACAGGCCCAGACCGGGGAGTGCGAGGTCGCTGGGTTCGGCACTGTCGGCGAAGAGCACCTGATAGCCAACGCAGACGCCGAGTACCGGTCGTCCGGCGTCCAGACGTTGCCGGATCAGAGATCCGCCGTCCACGGCGTTGAGCCCGGCCATGCAGGCGTGGAAGTTGCCCACTCCGGGCACGTAGAGGCCGTCGGCGGTGAGCACCTGCTGCGGATCAGCGGTCAGTTGCACCTGCGCACCGACCCGTTCGAGCATCCGCACGACCGAGCGCACATTGCCGCTGCCGTAGTCGAGCACCACGACACGCTTCACAGGTTGTCTCGCAATTCGGCTCGCATGTCTGCCTCGTCGGAGGCGATCTTGGTGAAGTGGTCGACGGCGCGTTTGCCCGGCTCGACGAGCACCGCTTCGAGGTCGGACTTCACGCCGCTGCCGTGCAGCATGGCTGCGCCGGGCAGGGCCAGTGCACCGATCACGTCGTGCAGCACCTCGACCGGTCGTCCTTCGCGGCGGGCGAGGATGCTGCGCACCTCCCCTACTCCGTCGGGGTGCACCCCGGCACACTCGGCCAACTGGCCCAATTTCAGCGGCGGGAAGCCGGGCACCTCATCGGCACCGTGACCAGCCGTCCAGCTGAGCATGCGCGGCGCCGACCGCCAGCCGCGGGTCTGACCAGAAACAATCGCGACGCCGTCGATCACGAAGAACCCCAACGCTGTTCGCAACCTCGTCGGCACCGGACGGTTGGCGGTGACGGTCAGCGCGTCGTCATACGGCGGCCGCACCTGGGTGTCGTCGGCCGGCACGATCGCCGTCCACCCGGGCAGCGGCACGACATAGCTCGGGACCACGCCGCGGCGCACCCACGCGTCGGCGAGCTTGGCGTCTGCGTGCAGCAGGAGCAGCCCGGGCAGAGTGTCGGTCATCGCCTCAGAGCACGCCCTTGGCGCTCGGCACACCCTGCACGCGAGGATCGCGCGCGATGGCTGCCCGCAGCGCACGAGCGACCGCCTTGAACTGGGTCTCGACGATGTGGTGCGGGTCGCGCCCCGCCAGCACCCGCACGTGCAGGGCGATGCCGGCGTGGTAGGCAAAGCTCTCCAGCACGTGCGCCGTCAGCGAACCGGTGTAGTTGCCGCCGATGATCGCGTAGATCTGGCCTTCGGGTTCGCCCTGGTGCACGAAGTACGGCCGTCCTGCAACGTCGACCACCGCGTGCACGAGCGCTTCGTCGAGCGGCACGGTGGCGTCACCGAAGCGGCTGATCCCACTCTTGTCGCCCAGTGCCTCACGCACCGCCTGCCCGAGAAGGATGGCGGTGTCCTCGACGCTGTGGTGTGCGTCGACGTCGACGTCGCCGACGGTCTTGACCCGCAGGTCGATGAGCGAGTGCTTGGCCAGACTCTCAAGCATGTGGTCGTAGAAGCGCACCCCGGTCGACACCTCGGCCTTGCCGGTGCCGTCGAGGTCGACCCGCACCTCCACCGAGCTTTCCGAGGTCGTGCGTGCCAGCTCGGCGACGCGGTGCTGCTGCGACGAATCTGCTTGCGCCTGCGGGGTGTTCATGCAATTTCCTCACGATCTTCAGCGGCCAGCACGCTCTCGAGAGCGGCCAGCACAGCATCGGTCTCCTGCGGTGTGCCCGCAGTGATTCTCAGGTGGTTGGGGATGCCGACGTCCCGGACGAGGACGCCGCGGTCGAGCAGCGCCTGCCAGCTGCGGGCGGCATCGGCGAAGCCGCCGAGCAGGACGAAGTTGGCATCGCTGGGCACAGGCGTCAGACCCAGGCGGGCACAACCGTCGACCAACCGGTCGCGTTCGTGCTTGATCGCCTCGACCATCGCCAACAGGGACTCGCGGTTCTCCAGCGCTGCGCACGCGACCGCCTGGGTCACCGACGAGAGGTGATAAGGCATGCGCACCAAACGCAAGAGGTCGATGAGCGCTGGATCAGCCGATAGGTAGCCCAGCCGGGTGCCGGCGAACGCGAAGGCCTTCGACATCGTGCGGGTCACCACGAGCCGGGGACGCCCAGCAAGCAGCGTCAGCGCACTCGGGGTGCCCGGACGAGCGAACTCGGCGTAGGCCTCGTCGACCACGATGATCGCCTCCGGGGCCGCGTCGTACACCGCCTCCACCACCGACAGCTCGAGGGCGGTGCCGGTCGGGTTATTGGGCGAACACAGGAAGACGACGTTCGGCCGGTGCTGCTGCGCCTGTGCGACGGCGAGTTCGGCATCGATGTCGAAACCCGGCGCTGCACCCTGTTGGTGCTGCGAACGCAGGCCGTCGACCCACGTGGTGCCGGCGACCTCGCTGATAATCGGGTGCATCGAGTAGGAGGGAGTGAAGCCGAGCGCCACCCTGTCCGGGCCGCCAAAGGCCTGCACGATGTGCTGCAGGACCTCGTTCGACCCATTGCCCGCCCACACCTGGTCGGGAGCGGTCGGCACGCCGGTGGTCTGGGTGAGGTACTGCGCGAGGTCGGTGCGCAGCCGGGTGAACTCCCGGTCGGGATAACGGTTCAGCGATCCGGCGACCTCAGCCACCCGGGCCATGATCGCCTCGATCACCGGACCCGGCACGGCATACGACGATTCATTGGTGTTGAGCGCCACGGGCACGTCGAGTTGCGGCGCACCGTAGGCGGTGCGCCCACGCAGATCGGGACGCAGGAGCTGTCCGAGTTCGGTCATGACCGAGCCTCGAACCGTGCCGTGACTGCCTCACCGTGTGCCGGAAGGTCTTCCGAATTGGCTAGCGTGACAACGACATCCGCGATCTCTTCGAGCGCCCTGCGGTCGTAGTCGACGATATGGACGCCGCGCAGGAAGGACTGCACGGAGAGTCCACTGCTGTGGCAGGCACAGCCGCCCGTCGGCAGGACGTGGTTGGACCCTGCGGCGTAGTCGCCGAGGCTGACCGGCGCGTACGACCCGACGAAGATCGCGCCCGCGTTGCGCACCCGAGCGGCCACGGCGGACGCATCGGTCGTCTGGATCTCGAGGTGCTCGGCGGCGTAGGCGTCGACGACCCGCAGACCCTCCTCCACTCCGTCGACCAACACCGTGCCCGACTGCCGACCGGTCAGCGCGATCTGCACCCGCTCGTGGTGCTTGGTGGCTGCCACCCGCGCCGCAAGCGCCTCGTCGACCGCGTCCGCGAGCGCAACCGAATCGGTGACGAGCACCGAGGCCGCCAACTCGTCGTGCTCGGCCTGGCTGATGAGGTCGGCGGCAACGAGGTGCGGATCGGCTGTGCCGTCAGCCAGGATCGCGATCTCGGTCGGGCCGGCCTCGGCATCGATGCCGATGAGGCCCTTGAGCAGACGTTTGGCGGCAGCGACGTAGATGTTGCCCGGGCCGGTGACCAGGGTCGCGGGCTCGCAGATCGTCGATCCCTCGTCGTCCCGCGCGCCGTAGGCGAACATCGCCACGGCCTGGGCGCCGCCGACGGCGAACACCTCGTCGATGTCGAGCAAGGCACAGGCCGCGAGGATCGTGGGGTGCGGGTAACCGGCGAACTCACCGGTGTTGTCGCGCTGCGGCGGGCTGGCCACCGCGATCGAACCGACCTGCGCCAACTGTGCCGGGACGACGTTCATCACCACTGAACTGGGGTAGACCGCCTTGCCGCCGGGCACGTACAGCCCAACCCGATCCACTGGAATCCACTTCTCGGTGACCGTGCCGCCGGCGGTGACCTGGGTGGTCACCTCGGTGCGTCGCTGGTCGGCGTGCACCAGCCGAGCACGGCGGATCGACTCCTCCAGCGCCGCCCGGATTGCGGGGTCGAGCGCTGCGAGCGCGGCGTCCAGGACTGCGGCGGGCACCCGCAGCTGCGGCGGGCGGACACCGTCGAACTGCTCCCCCAGCTCCAGCAGGGCGCTCACCCCACCATGCTCGACGCGCTCGCAGATGGGTCGGACCGCGTCCAGAGCGGCCTCGACGTCGAATTCGGCGCGGGGCAGGGTGCTGCGCAGGGCGCGAGCATCGAGCGAACTCAACGCCTCGCCACGCAGATCGATACGGGAAAGCACGTACGGCAGTCTACGAAGGATGCCGATGTTGCGGCCGTCACGGTCCAGAGCGCGGGCTCCACCTCACCTGGTCGGGTTGCGATCCCAGCCGTTCTTCTCGGCCTCGCCGTAGAAGACCCGCTCGACCACCACTCGTGCCTTGCGGGCCGAGCGCAGGTAGCGCTCGGAGAGCTGGCCGCCTGAACCGACCGGCCAACCCATGACGCGCGCGATGCCGTTGGCGTCGGTCAGATCACTGGGCAGGCTCTCCACGGGCCGTCCGCGCCACAGCACCGAGGCATTGCGCAGTTTGGAGGCGAGGGTCCACGATTCGTGCAACTGGTCGGCGTCGTCCTGGCTGATCAGGCCGTGCTCGGTGAGGATGCGCAGCGGGGTCATCGTGCCCGGCACTCGCAGCGCCGGGATGGCCGCTGCGTGCTGCAACTGCAACAGCTGCACCGTCCATTCGACGTCCGACAGGCCGCCGTGACCGAGCTTGAAATGCCGTTTGCGGTCGCCGCCTCTGGGAATGCGTTCAGCTTCCATCCGTGCCTTGAGCGTGCGGATCTGGCGCACCGCCTTGTCGCTGATTCCCCCGTCGGGGTAGCGCAGCGGATTGATGATCTCCAGGAAACGCGCCCCGAGTTCGGCATCGCCTGCGATGTGGTCGGCGCGCAGCAACGCCTGCGCCTCCCAGCCTTCCGACCAGCGTTCGTAGTAGGCGGCGTACGACTCGAGGGTGCGGACGATCAGGCCGGCCTTGCCTTCCGGGCGCAGGTCGGAGTCGACCGGTAGCGCGGGGTCGGGGCCGGTCGTGCCCAGATGCTTGCGGATGAAGCTGACGACCGCCTCGGCCTGCGTCTGGGCGAGCTTCTGGTCGGCGCCTTCGACCGGGTCGTGGACGAAGAGGACGTCGGCATCACTGGAGTAGCCGGCCTCGTGCCCACCGAGGCGCCCCATGCCGATGATCGCAATGCGCGTGGACAGGCGCTGACCGGACTGCTTCTCGACCGAACGCACGGCGATGCCGAGGGTGACGTGGAGCGTAGCGGCGATGACATCGGTGATCGCCGTCTCCACCTGGGCGGTGTCGAGGTCGCCATTGAGATCAGCGATCGCGATGCGGATCAGTTCGTTGCGCCGGGTCGAGCGCAGACCCACGACGGCCCGCTCCTCGTCCTCCTGCCGTGACGCCGCCGACTTCATCGCGGTGATGATCGCTTCGCGCGAAAGCGGCTGCAATGCTTCCGGATCGCCCACCATGGCCGCCGCGGACGGAGCGCGCTCCAACAGGTCGACGACGAACCGGCTGGTGGCCAGCACCCGAGCGAGGGTCTGCGCGGCGCTGCCTTCGTCGCGCAACATCTTCAGGTACCAGTGGCTGGTGCCCAGCGATTCGCTGATCTTGCGGAACGCGAGCAGGCCCAGGTCGGGATCGGCTTCCTGCGCAAACCATTGGAGCATCACCGGCAACAGCGTCCGTTGGATGGCTGCACGACGGCTGATTCCGGCGGTCAACGCCTCCAGGTGTCGGATCGCACCCTTGGGATCGCGGTAACCAAGCGCCTGCAACCGGTCGGCGGCGCTGTCCGGGGTGAGCCTGGCTTCGTCCTCCGACAGTTGGGCGACCGCCGACAACAGTGGCCGGTAGAAGAGGCGTTCGTGCAATCCGCGCACCTGGCGGGCCTGGGATCGCCAGAGCGTTTCGACCTGCTCGGCCGCCCCGCCGCGGAATCCCAGTCCGCGACCGACCCGACGCCGGTCGATCTCGGAGGTGGGCATGAGGTGGGTGCGGCGCATCTTGGCCAGCTGGATGCGATGTTCCATCGCGCGCAGGGTGCGATAGGCCTGGTCGAGTTGATCGGCATCGGATCGGGCGATGTAGCCGCGGTTGGACAACGCGTCGATCGCCTCCAGCGTGCTTCTCAGCCGCAGGTGCTCGTCGGTGCGACCGTGCACCAGTTGCAGCAACTGCATGCTGAACTCGATGTCGCGCAAACCTCCCGGCCCCAGCTTGATCTGGCGAGCTGCCTCCCCCGCCGGCACATGCTGCTCGACACGACGGCGCATCGCCTGCACGTCTTCGACGAAATGTTCGCGGTGCGCGGCCTGCCACACCATCGGCTGGATCGCGTCCAGGTATTCCTGACCGACCTCCATGTCGCCGGCCACTGGGCGCGCCTTGAGCAGAGCCTGGAACTCCCAGGTCTTGGCCCACCGCTCGTAGTAGTGCTTGTGGCTGGCGACGGTGCGCACCAGCGGACCCTGTTTGCCTTCGGGTCGCAGCGCCGCGTCAACCTCCCACAAGCTGCCCTCGGCGGTCGGCGCACCGCAGATGCGCATGACGTCGGTGGCCAATTGCGTTGCGACAGAAAGCGCTTCGTTCTCGTCCACGCCTTCGGCGGCTTCCGCTACGAAGATGACATCGACATCGCTGATGTAGTTGAGTTCGCGCGCGCCGCACTTACCCATCGCGATGATCGTGAGGCGAGCTTTGTTGCCGTCCTCATGTTCCCGGACCGCGATGTCGAGGGCTGCCTGCAATGCTGCGCCGGCGAGATCGGCGAGCGCCTGCGCCACCTGCGGCAACTGCTTGACGGAGTCGCCGCTGGCATCGACCGCCGCGATCCGCATCAGTTGCCTGCGGTAAGCCACGCGCAACGCGTCGTACGACTCGTCACCGACGAGTTCGCCCACCTCGTCGCTGACGAGACGGCGCAGGGTCTGCTCGTCCTCGATCGCGGCGTCGGCGACGTCGCGCCACAGCTCGGGACGTCGCACCAGGTGATCGGTGAGAGCAATGGAGGCACCCATCATCGCCAGCACACGCTTGCGCGGCGGCGAGTCAGCCGCGAAAAGCTGCCCCAGCTCCTGCCGCTGGGAAGCATCGAGCACCTCGTAGAGGCGCACCAGCCCGAGCGCGGCTCCATCGGGATCGGCGATCTCCGACATCAAAGGCACCATCTGCTCCACCGGCCAGTCGGCCAGTTCGTCCAGCAGCTTGGTGGCACGCGGCGGCGCCAGGAACGCGGCACGCGCCAGGGTCGCGGTGGAGATCGATGCGGCCTTGCCTGTCACAGTCGGTGCAGGTACTGATCGATCTCGAACGCGGTCACCTGCTCGCGATAAGCGGCCCACTCGGCTCGCTTGTTGCGCAGGAAGAAGTCGAAGACATGCTCGCCGAGGGTCTCGGCGACCAGTTCGCTCTCCTCCATGAGGTGGATCGCGTGGTCGAGGGAGGCCGGCAGCGGTTCGATGCCCATCGCTCGACGCTCACGGTCAGTGAGATTCCAGACGTCGTCCTCGGCCTCGGGCGGCAGGTCGTACTCCTGCTCCATGCCGCGCATGCCGGCAGCCAGGATGAGCGAGTAGGCCAGGTAGGGATTGCAGGCCGGGTCGAGCGAACGGATCTCCACGCGCGTCGACTGGTCCTTGTTGGGCTTGTACATCGGCACCCGCACCATCGCGCTGCGATTGTTGTGCCCCCAGCACACATGCGCCGGTGCCTCGGCGCCGCCCCAGAGCCGCTTGTAGGAGTTGACCCACTGGTTGGTCACGGCGCTGATCTCCGGCGCGTGCCGCAGCACGCCGGCGATGAACCGTCGCGCGGTCAGCGAGAGTTGGTATGGCGCGCCCGCCTCGTAGAAGGCGTTGGTGTCGCCGTCGAAGAGGGAGACGTGGGTGTGCATGCCCGACCCAGGCTGGTGCGCCATCGGCTTGGGCATGAAGGAGGCGAAGATGCCGCGCTCGAGCGCGACCTCCTTCACCACGGCCTTGAAGGTCATGATGTTGTCGGCCGTCGACAGCGCATCGGCGTATCGCAGGTCGATCTCGTTCTGGCCCGGACCTGACTCGTGGTGGGAGAACTCCACCGAGATGCCCATCGTCTCCAGCATCGAGATGGCTGCGCGCCGGAAGTCATGGCCTGCTCCTTGCGGCACGTGGTCGAAGAAGCCGGCCTGGTCGATCGGCACCGGTTGCCCGGTTGCGGAGAGTTCCTTGTTGAACAGGTAGAACTCGATCTCCGGGTGGGTGTAGAAGGTCAGGCCCTTCTCGGCCGCCTTACCCAGAGCGCGGCGCAGGACGCTTCGGGGATCAGCGGCGCTGGGGCTGTTGTCCGGCAACCGGATGTCAGCAAACATGCGTGCGGTGCCGGGACGCTCACCGCGCCAGGGAAGGATCTGGAAGGTCGAGGCATCGGGTCTCACCAACATGTCGGCCTCGAAGACCCGTGCCAGCCCTTCGATCGAACTGCCGTCGAAGCCGATGCCCTCGCCGAAAGCACCTTCGAGTTCTGCGGGTGCGACCGCCACCGACTTCAGCGTTCCGAGGACGTCGGTGAACCACACCCGGACGAACCGGATGTCGCGTTCCTCGATGGTGCGCAGCACGAATTCCTGTTGCCGATCCATGGTTCCGATCTTGCCGTACGCGGGTGAGCAGCGGGCGGCCCCGGGTGGATTTCCACCCGGGGCCGCCTGCTTGTCTGTCTATCTACGAACGCCTCACTTGGCGAACGAGATGTCCAGCTTCATTCCGTTGGGCGACTGCGACTTCACCGTGATGGAGGTGCCGGAACCAGCCACCTTGACCGACGCCAGCTTGTTGGCGGGGTCGTAGTAGCGGTTCGGGTCGGAGTCGTTGAACGTACGCACTGCCGGACGCGACGGGAGGTTCAGCGGCACACCGTTGCGGTGCAGGGTGAACGCGTCGGTGCGCTCGGTGCCGAAGGTCGCGTCGTAGGGCTGACGCCGGTTGCCCAGGTTGGTGCCGTCGGCGAACTTGATGTTCGCCGGGTTGGCGTCGACCGGGAGGGCCATACCGGCACCGGGGTGCTGGCTGGTGTTGTTGTCGGTGTACTCGTTGTTGATGTACCAAACCAGCAGACCGTCCTGGTAGGGGAAGCGCTCCACCCAGTCAGGTCGGGTGTTGGCCCAACCGAAGTTGTACGGACCGGTCCGCAGGGTCTTGTCGTATCCGGCGTACCGGCGGTACTCAGCGAGGTAGTAGTGCGAGACCTGCTTGGAGACCGAGCCGGTGATGCGCTCGAATCCGCCCGCACCGACCCACGCGGAGGTGGCCGACTCGACGTTGTCGACCGTCGACACACCGTCGATCGTGACGGTGAGGTCGTCCAGGAAAGCACCGGCTTCGTTCAACGCGCCATCGGTGACGTAGAGGAAGCGGAACTTGATCTTCTGGCCCTTGTAGGCAGACAAGTCGTAGCTCGCCGTGCCCCACGCCATGTTCTTGCCGGTCACCGGCTGCCCGACGTCGGTCCAGTTGGCGCCTCCGTCGGTGGAGACCTGGCCGTAGAGGAAGTCGTAGTCCTCCTCGATGTCGTGGGCGACCGCGGTGCTCACCGAGGCGCTGCTGGCGCCGGTGAGGTCGATGTCACGGGTGAGGCTGGACTTCATGTCGTTGCCGCGACCGCTCCACCATTCGTAGGAGCCCGACTTGGGCTTGTTGTAGTCGGTGGTGACGGTCTTGTCAGGGAGGTTGACCGCGACGACCTGCGGCAGCTTCTTGTCGTCGACATCAGCCGGGCCGGTCGCCACTGCCAGCTTGGTGCCCGCCTTGTAGGTCACGGACTTCACGTCGGCCCAACCCAGGTAGATCTTCTCCCAAGCACCCATGTAGCCGGGCGTGGTACCGATGTCGGTCTTGCCGTGGTTGAGCCACGATCCGCCGCTCATCAGCGTCCAGAAGGCGGTGCTGTTGTCGCCGCCGGCCGTGTCGTAGAAGTCGGGAAGGCCGAGGTCGTGGCCGTACTCGTGCGCGAACACGCCAAGACCGCCGTTCTCCGGCTCCATCGTGTAGTCGAAGACCCAGATGCCGGAGTTACCGATCGGCACGCCGCCGTTCTTGTTACCGGTCGGGCCCTGGGTGCCCATTCCGCTCTGTACCGCCCAGCGGTGCGACCAGATAGCGTCCTCGCCCTGCGCTCCGCCACCGGCCTCCTCGCCTTCACCGGCGTGGATCACCTGGATGTGGTCGACGTACCCGTCAGGCTCGTTGAAGTCACCGTCACCGTCGTAGTCGTAGCGGTCCCACTTGTCGAACTGCGCCAGGTAGTCTTTGATCTGCTGGTCGGTCTTGCCGGCCTTCTTCTGGTCGCCGAACCACGCCTTCACCGAGTCGTTGACGAGGTTCCAGTAGCCGCCGGCTTCACTGGTGCCATCGCCGGGCACAGGGTTGTGGCCGTATCGAGCCTCGTTGTAGGGCACCGTGACCCAGTCGCTGACGTCACCGGTGAGGTTGTACCGGCCCAAGGACTGCGCCTTGTAGAACGACTTCATCGACTCCCCAGGCCCGAACATCATGTCGAGGTAGTGGGCCCGGTCGAAGTTGGGCTTCCAGAAGGTGCTGTTGTCGTTTGCGCGATCGGGTGCAGCGATCTGGTTTGCTCGCGGGCCCGCGGTGCCACCCTGCGGCGACATCGTCTTGTCACCGAAGTCGACCAGGATCGTGAACAGCGCCGCGTTCTGGTTGGGTTCGTACTCGACGTACTTGCCCTTCTTCTTGCCCTTGGGTGTCTTGCCGCGTGCGTTGCTGGCGTCGTCGGGCGCCTGCATCTCGATCACGCGCTTGCCGTTGATCGTCTTGACGTTGGCCTTGCCCTTCACGACCTGGTCGACCGCAGCCTTGCGCAGCTTGGCCTGCGCATCCGCCTTCGGGTGAGGCAGGCTGTCGGACTTGGAGTGAGCCGGGCCTTCTGCGGCCGGCGCGGCTGCAGCACTGCTGCTCGCGGGTGGTGTCGCGGTCGCTGCGCCGGCTGTTGCCAGCGCCGTGACCGCCGCGGTGGTGCCGACGAGGGCACCCATCATGCGTCGATTCACTTGTTCCTCCAGGGGGTGCCGGGCAGCGGGGGTGTAGCCCGGTCATCGGAAAGTGTGACCCCTGACACAGGCTCAGCGGTGGTTTGGATTCGTTTCTTGAACAAATCCTTACCTTTGTCCGGTGCGTCAACACCCCGCTCGCCATGGTCGCTAGCCTTGACGCTCATGAGCGAAGAGACCGCGCCCTACGGTGCAGGACGTCCCGTCGAGCAGGCGCCCACTCCGCGGCGACGAACCCGCACGGTCCACCTGCAGCAGATGAAGGAGCAGGGTCGCAAATGGGCGATGTTGACCGCCTACGACCAGTACTCCGCCGAGATCTTCGACGAGGCTGAGATTCCCGTCCTGCTGGTGGGCGACTCTGCCGGCAACAACGTCTTCGGGTACGACACCACGCTCCCCCTCGAACTGGACGAATTCATCCCGTTGGTGCGCGCCGTGAGCGGCGCTGCGAAGTACGCACTGGTCGTCGCCGACCTGCCCTTCGGCACCTACGGAGCCAGCACCGAGCAGGGCTTCGAATCGGCCGTCCGGCTGATGAAAGAAGGCCGTGCCCACGCGGTGAAGCTCGAAGGCGGTGCCGCGATGGTGCCGCTGGTGAAGGCTCTCACCGACGCCGGTATCCCGGTCATGGCGCACATCGGTTTCACCCCGCAGAGCGAACACAATCTGGGCGGATACCGCGTGCAAGGTCGAGGCGAATCAGCAGCTCGCATGCTGGCCGACGCCCGCGCATTGCAGGACGCCGGAGCATTCTCGATCGTCATGGAGATGGTGCCGACCAGCGTGGCGGGCGACATCACCAAGGCGCTGCGCATCCCCACCATCGGCATCGGCGCCGGTCCTGATTGCGACGCGCAGGTCCTGGTGTGGCAGGACATGGCCGGCCTGCGCGGCGGCAAGGCTCCTCGCTTCGTCAAGAAGTACGCCGACCTGCGAGGCACCCTGCTGCAGGCCGCGCGCGACTACCGAGAAGATGTCGCCGGCGGCGAATTCCCGAACCCTGAGCAGTCGTTCGCCGAGTAGATCGTTCTTCTGACCTGCCTCCGCTGCCGTCTCAGCGGCGCTGAACGCTCGGCATCGGCCGGCTGGGCACATGACGCCACAACACCGCGGCGGCAACCAGACCGATCACACCGGTGGCAGCCACGGCGGGCGCGAGCGCGGCCGCCGCCGTGATGCCCGACAGCATGGCCGGTCCGCCGACGGCGCCCAGATCTGAGAGCTCACGCCAGATGCCCAGGAATTGCGCACGGCCGACATCCGGGGAGAAGTCGGCGCCCAGCGTCATGACCATGCCTGCGCCGATCCCGTTGCCGAAACCCAGCACGCAGCACACGGCGGTGAACGGCACCACGCTGTGGGTCAACGGAATCGCCAACAACGACAGCCCCATGACAATCATCGACGGCACTGCCACCCAGCGCCGTCCGAAGTGGTCCATCACCTTGCCCGCCGGATAGAAGACGAGCATGTCGACGCCACCGGCGATGCCGTAGACCAGTGATGCCGTTTGCGGAGTCAGCCCGATGTGCTCAGCCCAAAGCGGGATCACGGCCTGCCGGGACGCACGCACCGCAGCGATCAGCACCACTCCCATCCCGACGGTGAGGAAGACACGCACGTGCTGCCGCAGCACCTGCGCTACGGAGATCGGCACTCGTCCGCCGCCTCCGGCAGATGCTTGGAGGTCAGGCAGCGTGGCGGCCAGGACGCCGGCGGCAACGAGCGCCGCACCGCAGACGAGATAGGCCGAGCTCATTCCCCACTGGCCGATGGCGGCGGCACCGAGGAACGGACCGGCGAAGACACCGATCCGCATCACCCCACCGAGGGTCGACAGGGCTCGTGCCCGGTGACTGATCGGCACGGCCTCGGTCAGGTAGCTCTGCCTGGCAAGCATGAAGACCGAGGCAGACGCTCCGAAGAGCAGTACCGCCCCGACCAGATGCCACAATTGCGTTGCCCACCAAGCGAATCCGACCGCTACTGCGCCCACGACCGCTGCGCCAACAATCGCCTTGCGCTCCCCCAGCCGGTAGGTGACCACCGAAGCCGGCACATTGAAGACCAGCGAGGAGGCATAGGTGAGCATCACCATCAGGGCAGCGATCGGGACGCTCGCGCCCAGGGCTCGTGCGCTCAGCGGGATGACTGGCAGGATCGCGCCCTCACCCAGCCCGAACAGCAGCGAGGGCCCGTAGGCCGGCACCGCCAGCCGGCGCAGTGAGAAGTCTGCGCCGCCTGCGGGACTCACTCGCCGATCGTCGCCGTGTCGATCACGAAGCGGTAGCGGACATCGCCGTCGACCACGCGGTCGTACGCCTCGTTCACCTGGTCAGCGTTGATCGTCTCGATCGTGGCACCGATGCCGTGCTCAGCGCAGAAGTCGAGCATCTCCTGGGTCTCGGCGATACCACCGATCATCGATCCGGCGATGGCGGTGTTGCCGCTGAAGGACCGCGGGGAGAGTTGGTAGTCTCCGTTGGGCAGACCGACGTTGACCATGACCCCGTAGGGCTTCAGCAGGCGCATGTAGTCGCCCATCGGCAGGTCGGCGCTGACGGTATTGAGGATGATGTCGAAGCTGCGGCGGTGATCACGGAAGGTCGCGTCGTCGCTGGTCGCGAGGTGACCGGTGGCGCCGAGGGCCTCGGAGTCATCCGCCTTGGCCATGCTGCGGGAGATGCCGTAGACCTGCGCGCCCATCGCCGCCGCGATCTTCACCCCGATGTGGCCGAGCCCACCGACGCCCACGATGCCGACCTTCGTGCCTGGACGCGCTCCCCACCGCTTGAGCGGCGAGTAGGTGGTGATGCCCGCGCAGAGCAACGGAGCCGCGACGTCGAGCTCAAGCTCGTCGGGAATGCGGCAGGCGAAGCGCTCGGTCACCACGATCTGTTGGGCGTAACCGCCCTGCGCCTGCTCGCCGTCGTAGTTCTTGCTGTTGTAGGTGAACACTGCGGGCTTGGTGCAGAACTGCTCGTGGTCGTTCTTGCAGTTCTCGCACTCACCGCAGGAATCGACCATGCAGCCGACACCCACCCGGTCGCCGATCTTGTACTTGGTGACTGCGTCACCCACCGCGGAGACGACGCCGGCGATTTCGTGCCCCGGCACGATCGGGAACTCGATGTCGCCCCATTCCTGGCGGACGGTGTGGATGTCGCTGTGACAGATGCCGGCGAACTTGATGTCGATGAGCACGTCGTCGTCGCGAAGATGACGGCGCTCGATCGTGGTTGCCTCGAAGGGACGGTTGGCCTGGGTGACCGCGAGTGCGCGGGTTGCAGTAGTCATCGTCGGTCACGTTACGCCTCTTCACTGACACCCCGCGAAACGATTCGCGCAGGCGCTCGCCAGGTGGTGGGATGTCGAGGTGCTGTCGACCTATCTCCCTTTGTTGAAGGATCCCGCCGCCCGCCGGTTCATGACCGGCTCGGCGATCGGTCGACTCGGCGGGGCGATGTTCGGCATGTCGCTGGTGGCGATGATCTCCACCCGCACCGGGTCGTTCGCCCTGGCCGGAGCGGTGTCGGCGACCGGCCTGGTGCTGCTGGCCATCACCGCGGTCGTGGCAGGCCGACTGACCGATCGCTTCGGCCAGCGCCGAGTGACCTATCCGTTGCTTGCCTGGTCGGTCGCGTGGGCAGCGGTCGTCGTCGCCGCGTCCGCTTTCGGGTGGCCGCGATGGACGCTCTTCGTTTCGTACGCGTTGTCGGCGATCGTGGCGAATGTCGGAACTTTGAGCCGGGCTCGGTGGCACCACCGCCTCGCTGACAAACCCGAACTGCAGCACACCGCGATGTCGCTGGAGCAGGTCATCGACGAACTGTCCTTCGTCCTCGGTCCGGCGCTGGCGATCGGCCTGGCGACGCTGTGGTTCCCCGAAGCAGGCTTCGTCGCTGCCGCGCTGTTCTATCTGATCGGATCGCTGATCTTCCTCAGCGAACGCAGCACCGAACCTCCGGTCGACGTTGTCGCCAACCGGGGCAGCTCGTTCGCGATCCGCACCCCCGGCATCCTCATCCTCACCTGCGTGCTGTTCATGACCGGCGCGATTTTCGGCTCCAACGAGGTAACGGCCATCGCCGTGGCCAAGGAGCAGGGCCACCCGTCCGCGGCCGGCCTCGTCGTTGCGCTGTTCGCGCTTGGATCAGCCGCAGCCGGACTCTGGTTCGGCACGCACAAGCTGCGCTGGTCGCTGCAGACCGCTCTCGTGCTGGGCACGGCCGGAATGTTCTTCCTGGAGGCGCCGATCCTGCTGACCGATCACCTGGTGCCCATCACGGTGGTGATGACCGTCGCCGGTGCAGCCACCGCTCCTACCCTGATCATCTCGATGCAGCTCGCCCAGCGGCTCGTGCCACCCACGCAGGTCAACGAGGCGATGAGCGTCGTGCTCACCGGCCTGATCATCGGCATCGCCGCGGGCTCGGCGGTGTCAGGTTCGGTCATCGAGTCGGTCGAACCGCACGCGGGCTTCTGGGTGCCGGTGGCAGCTGGCGGCATCGCCTTCCTGCTTGCGGTTGTGGGACGGGCGTTCCTGCGTCGCCGCCGCACGTGAAGGCTCGCGCGCCGCGCTTCCTGCTCCGCTGACTCCACAGACAACGGCGAAGCCGCACCCGACCCGGGTGCGGCTTCGCTGTTGTGCCGATGTTTCGGGACGACGGCTCTACTCCTCGCCGTCCCACTTCTTGTCCTGCTCGTCCCACGCCTCGTTGCGGGCACGCGAGGTCTCCAGCGCTGCGCGCGCCTCATCCTCGGTGGCGTAGGGGCCCATCAGGTGATCCTTGGACTCGGTGTCGCCGTCCTGCTCGATCCGACCGGAGTTGACGTTGTACCAGTAAGCCATGAAGCGCTCCCACTCTCTTCTCATGCGGTGCTCGGAGCTTATCGACCGGCGGGCAGCGGTGGAGCCGAAGAGCCCTGATACCCAGCTCGCTCGGTGTTCCCACCACGCTTCACGCGTCTAGACTCGCCCGCATGTCAGTTCGCGTCCCGATGGTCGCCGGGACGATCAGCCCCCGCCGCGCCGTCCCTGCCTCGATCGCCCGTCCGGAGTACGTCGGCCGACCGGAGCCGACTCCGTTCGACGGGTCGGAGATCAAGGACGGGGAGACGATCGAGCGGATGCGCGTGGCTGGCCGGCTCGGTGCACAGGCGCTCCAAGCAGCGGGGTCGGCCGTCAGGCCCGGCATCAGCACCGACGAACTCGACCGCATCGCCCACGAGTTCCTCCTCGACCACCACGCCTATCCCTCGACACTGGGCTATCGAGGCTTCCCCAAGTCGCTGTGCACCAGCGTCAACGAGGTGATCTGCCACGGCATCCCCGATGACCAGGTGCTGCAGGACGGCGACATCGTCAAGATCGATGTCACGGCCTACACCGGCGGGGTGCACGGCGACAACTGCGCCACCTTCCTGGTGGGTGAGGTCGCCCCGGAGGTGACCGACCTGGTGGAACGCACCCGGGAAGCGATGATGCGTGGCATCAAGGCTGCACAGCCGGGCCGGCAGTTCAACATCATCGGCCGGGTGATCGAGAAGTACGCCGCACGCTTCGGTTACGGGGTGGTGCGCGACTACACCGGCCACGGCATCGGCACGAGCTTCCACTCCGGGTTGATCGTGCCTCACTACGACGCAGCGCCCGCGTACGACACCGTCATTGAGCCGGGCATGACCTTCACCGTCGAGCCCATGATCACGCTCGGCGGCTACGACTGGGATCTGTGGGACGACGGCTGGACCGTCACGACCAAGGACAAGTCGTGGTGCGCGCAGTTCGAGCACACCGTGCTGATGACCGATGACGGACCCGAAATCCTCACCCTGCCCTGACATCCACCGAAGGAGAACATCTCATGGCCAAGACCTATCCGCTCGGAATCGACGTCGGTGGCTCGGGCATCAAAGGCGCGCCCGTCGACCTCAAGACCGGTGAGTTCGTCGCTGACCGGTTGCGCATCCCCACCCCCAAGAAGTCGACCCCGGACGCCGTCGCCGATGTGATCGCCGAGATCGCCGAGCACTTCGAGGACGAAACCTCCGGAG
Source organism: Yimella sp. cx-51 (assembly GCF_017654605.1). Taxonomy (GTDB): domain Bacteria; phylum Actinomycetota; class Actinomycetes; order Actinomycetales; family Dermatophilaceae; genus Yimella. Next base: position 1,284,052 of record NZ_CP072113.1, on the reverse strand, counting down.
AGGCCATCGGTATCACCTTCCCCGCCGTCGTCATGCACGGCGTGGTCAAGACCGCCGCCAATGTCGACAAGTCATGGATCGACACCGACATCGAGAAGCTGCTGGAGAAGAAGCTCGACCGCCAGATCAGCTTCATCAACGACGCTGACGCCGCGGGCATCGGTGAGCTGCAGTACGGCGCGGCCAAGGACACCAAGGGCCTGGTGGTGCTGACCACCCTCGGCACCGGTATCGGCACCGCCATCCTCAACAACGGTGTGCTGGTGCCCAACTCGGAGCTGGGTCACTTGGAGATCGACGGACACGACGCCGAGACCCGGGCAGCCGACAGCGCCCGTGAGCGGGACGACTTGAGCTGGGAGAAGTGGGCCGAGCGGCTGCAGAGCTACTACACGATGTTGGAGAACCTGCTCTGGCCCGACCTCATCGTCGTCGGTGGCGGGGTGTCGAAGAAGCACGAGAAGTTCTTGCCGCTGCTCGACCTGCGCACCCCGATCGTGCCGGCGAAGCTGCAGAACGCCGCCGGTATCGTCGGCGCAGCCTGGCAGGCCGCCAACAAGTAACTTCAGCACTCGCAGGTCGACCTGGACGCCACGGCGGCAGGTGCACCAAAGCCCGTGCGAGAAGCACTCTGACGAGCTGCAGAGGCTGCCCGGAAAGAAGTCCGCAGGACTCGCGCCTCAGAACGCGAATCCTGCGGACTTTTCGTTTGTTTCAGTTCTTGCGCAGTGTGGCGATGGCGGCCTTGGGATCCTTCAACGCCGACTTCGCCTGCGGCACACCCTTCTTCAGCACCGTCCGGACCGTCGGCAACGCCTTGGCGAAGACCGGGTAGAGCGGCGAGAGAGGGCGGTCCCAGGTGCCGATGAGCATGTTCTCGTGCTTGGCGAACTGCCGTTTGAAGTCGCTGATGCCGTCGTTCAACAGGCCGTTGAAGTCGTACCGGGAGACGCCCTGCTCACGCACGTGCTGCATCGCGTAGAACTTCAGCCCGTAGTTGAGACGCAGCTTCATTCCCCGGTCGTTCACGCCGCCGTACAACTCGAACGCCGTGGTGTCAGAGACGACAAGCCAGACGAAGGCGACCACCTGGTCGCCCTCCCACGCCGCGATGAGCTGCGACCGCTTCCCCATGAGGTCGCGAATGCCGCGGTGATAGTCGTCGCTGTGCACCGCGAAACCGGCCCGTTTCGAGGTCTCCTGGTTGATGGCCAACACCTGGGCGAGATCGTCGTCGGCCTCGACGAGTCCGAAGCGCACGTCCGCAGCCTTGAAGGATTTGCGGACGTTCTGCCGGGTGCTGGAGCCGAAGCCCTTCATCAAGGTGTCATCGTCCTGCGTGCTGTCGATGATCAGCGTGCGCGGGATGAGGCCGGTGTTGTCGCTGGGCGCGAAACCCTTGGCCGCCACCTTGGTCAACCAGCCCGGTGCCGGCTGGGCCCGCAACTGGGCCAGCGCGTCGTCGTCGGTGCCCTTGGGCATCGGTGAGAAGCCGGTCTCCCAGTCGGGCTCGATCGACAGGGCGATCGGCTTGCGGGTCTTCTTCAGGTGGATCGCCAGAGCGTCGAGCACCTCCGCGCGGCGCTGCTCGTCAGCGACCTGCGGGCCCCGCGGCACGTACGACAGCGTGCGGAAGGGTTGCGGCAGTGCCCGATTGAGCACCTGTGCCGAGCCGACGATCTCCTCGCCGTCGCGGACGATCAGCCGGTCGGCGCTCCACTCGTAGCGGGACTTCAGTTCGCCCCAGCCCCACAGCTGCAGCGGGTGTCCGCCGGTGCGGTTCACCAACTCGTCCCACTCGACCGGATCGGTGCAGGGCGTCACGTGCAAAGTCATGCGGCCAGGCTATCCGGCGCTCGTGACCCAGCACTCAGCGAACGCGTGCGACCTTCCACACCTTCTTGGGCACCTTGCCGTGCAGGGTGTACTTGCGGCGGCTGTGGCGTTCGGCGTGACCGCGTTTGCTCAACCGCGACAGGACCACCGGGCATTTCTTGCAGCGGGTGGCTTTCTTGCAGCACTTCTTCTTCGCGGTGACCTGGGGCACGAGATCTGAGTTTAGGCGACCTAAGCTCGCGTGGGGTCTCGACGTCAGCCGTTCAGCTCGGTGGCGGGTTCGCCGCGTAGGTCGCGCACCGTCACGCCGCCGTCCAGACCGAAATCGCCGATGTGCTTGAGGTACATCGCACGGCCGGGCTCGGAAAGAGTCGCGTCATGGATGGGGACGACGAACTGCGGGCCGATCCGACGAACGAACGCGATGGTCTCCTTCACCGCGCCCCACGGCGCCGACACCGGCACTGCGAGGACGTCGACGTGGTCGAGCGGCTGGCCGTCGAGGGCGTCGCCGGGGTGGAACAAGCTGGAATGGCCATCGGCAGCGAGCAGGAGACCCAGATTGGGGATGCGCGGGACGTAGGGGTGGATCTCCGCGTGCAGTTGTCCGATCGGCGTCACCGTGACACTCCCGATCGTGAACGACTGCCCTGCTTCGTTCGTCGTCACCTCGGCCCCGCTCTCCTGCAGCATCTTCGCGGCGCCGGTGTCGGTGCGCAGCACAGCCTTGGGGTTGCGAGCGAGGAGGTCGTCCAGCTTGTGGGTGTCGAGGTGGTCGGGATGCTGGTGCGTCACCAGGATCGCGTCGACATCACGAACCTGCGAGAAGTCGGAGAAATTTCCCGGATCGATGAGGATCCGGGCGTCCGGGTATTCGACGAGCAGGCAAGCGTGTCCCAGATGCGTGACCTTCATGATCCCCACGCTACGAGGCTGCGGGGGCTCCTGTTGCCCAACCGAGGTCGACGATGCCGAAACGTCCACATGCTGTCGCGCGACGTAGCATTGCCTCCCGTGAAGCTTCTCGGTGACCTGCCCCCGTACGACCTCACGTACAGCGACGTGTTCATGGTGCCGTCGCGCTCGTCGGTGACCAGTCGCCTCGACGTCGACCTCACCACACCGGACGGCGTCGGCACCACGATCCCGCTGGTCGTCGCCAACATGACCGCCGTTTCGGGCAGACGCATGGCCGAGACGGCGGCTCGTCGGGGCGCGATCGCGATCCTGCCGCAGGACATCCCCACGCACGCGGTGACCGAGACGATCGACTACGTGAAGCGGGCACACCCGATCTACGAGACCCCCGTCACGGTGCTCGCCGACGCGCCCGTCGCCTCGGCCGTGGCACTGCTGGGCAAGCGTGCACACAAAGCCGCGATGGTGGTCGACGCGGACGGAAAGGCGGTCGGTGTCGTCACCGAGAGCGATCTCCGTGAGGTCGACCGCTTCGCGACCATCGGTCAGGTGATGACGACCGACCTGTTCACCGTCACCGCCGACACCGATCTCGACTCCGTTTTCGACGACCTCGCCAAGCACCACCTGGGCATGGCACCGGTGCTGGAGGACGGCGTCTTGCAGGGCGTGCTCACCCGTAAGGGCATTCTGCGCAGCGCGATCTACCGGCCCGCAGTGGACACCGAGGGTCGTCTGCGGATCGGAGCCGCGATCGGCATCAACGGAGACATCGCCGCCAAGGCCGATGCCATGCTCGCTGCCGGGGCCGACGTGTTGGTGGTCGACACCGCGCATGGTCATCAAGACAAAATGCTCGACGCACTAGCACTGGTGAAGGCTGCGCGCGATCAGCACGAGAGCACCACGGGCCGCCGCATTCCGATCGCAGCGGGCAATGTCGTCACCGCCGACGGGGCCCGCGACCTCGCGTCTGCGGGAGCCGACATCATCAAGGTTGGCGTGGGTCCGGGAGCGATGTGCACCACCCGCATGATGACCGGTGTCGGACGTCCGCAGTTCTCCGCCGTACTTGAATGTGCTTCTGCTGCAACCGAACTCGGTGCACATGTGTGGGCCGATGGTGGTGTGAAGTATCCGCGTGACGTGGCATTGGCCCTGGCGGCCGGAGCCGGTTCGGTGATGATCGGCTCGTGGTTCGCCGGCACTTGGGAGAGCCCCGGCGACCTCAACCGCGATGCTTCTGGACGTTATTACAAGGAGTCTTTCGGGATGGCGTCGGCGCGTGCGGTCAGTAACCGGACGCAGGGTCGTAGCGGCTTCGAGCGGGCGCGCCTCGCGCTCTTCGAGGAGGGCATCTCCTCCTCCAAGATGTACCTCGATCCGGCCCGTCCCGGCGTCGAAGATCTCATCGACTCGATCATCGCCGGTGTGCGCTCCAGCTTCACCTATGCCGGCGCTCGCAACATCGGTGAGTTCCGCGAGCGGGCCACCGTCGGCGTCCAGAGCGCCAGCGGCTACGACGAAGGCCGTCCGCGCGAAACGTCCTGGAGCTGACGGTCAGTCGTCCACTTCATAAAGACAGGCGAACCCGGGTGCAACGCTGCACCCGGGTTCGCTCTCGTCTGGGACGAATCAGGGGGCCTCGACCATGGCTGTGACCAGCGTGGCGCGCCCGTCCATCTCGAAGGTGAAATGCAGGTAGCCGCCACCGATCGTGAAACGCAGCCATTGCTTGCCGTCGACCTCGCCGGCCAGTTCGGGATCACCGAAGTGCTCGCGTGCACGCTGCGGCGTGAGGAGCGTGCCGTGGTCGTCCAGTAGCTGATCGACGCGCGGGTACTGGTCGAGTGACAGGAACAGCGTCTTGATGTTGCCGCGATTGAGCAGGCCCTCCACTCCCAGCTGCCGCAGAGCAACAACCGAGCCCTTGAGTTTGCCGTCCTTGAGCGTCGCACCGATGGTCTGGGCAAAGGTCACCAGTTCGTCGCTGCCGTCCGGTCGGCCGAGCACCGCGAGCACCAGACCGAGGTCTCCTGGCACCGCCGAGGCGTCGGTGGGTCCGGCCTGCTCGGGCACATCTTCACCGCTCAGACGGTTCACCCAATCGGTGAACTCGTCCTCCTCCTCGATGTCCCATTCCGAGGGCACCTGCACGTTATACGTCTGTTCCACCCAGGCACGGAAGTCGGCCACAGCCTCGACACATTCGGGGCGGTCCGGCGGCAGGCCGAGGTTGTACGGGCCCAGGTCGTCGTAACCGATCGCGCACAACCTGAGCATGTCGATCGCGTTGTCGGCCAAGATGAAAGCCGTGCCGTCGGCCAGTCCGACGAAGCGCACCTCACCGGCGTCGTCCAGCCAGAGCGCACCGATCCCACCCGAGCCCGAGATCTCGGCAATCGGCAGGAGACGTCCAGCGGGAAGCTGGTTGTCCTCGAACCAGCCCTCCAGCCTCTCTTCGGCGCTGAACACCACGCCCAACTGGTACGCCCCCGGGTACGGAGTGAGGCAGTAACCGATCGGTGCATCGCCGCCGTACCCCTGTTCTTCCATCCAGGTCCAGGCGGCTTCGAGTTCGGACGGGACCGGGAAATCGGTCTCGAGTTCTCGCGCAAGCTTCGACATCGGTTCAGTCTACGAACGGGCTGACCGGGGGCTAGACTCCCGCACGGATGAGTCGGCCAGGCGGCCGCGTCGGGAGCTTGCTTCCGCCGAGGAACGTCCGGGCTCCGTAGAGCAGGGTGGTGGCTAACGGCCACCCGGGGTGACCCGCGGGACAGTGCCACAGAAAACAAACCGCCTGCGTTCTGCGCAGGTAAGGGTGAAACGGTGGTGTAAGAGACCACCAGCGCTCCAGGTGACTGGAGCGGCTAGGTAAACCCCACCCGGAGCAAGGCCAGACAGCATGCGCCTGAGGGCTGCTCGCCCGAGCATGCGGGTAGGCCGCTTGAGGCGACTGGCAACAGTCGTCCTAGATGGATGGTCGCCCAACGACAGGACCCGGCGTATCGGCCGACTCATCCGCCCCACCGCGCAGGCTGTGAGCAGCCGCAGTTCAGAGCGTGAACTCGACCTTCCCCGCCGGGATGTCCACCGACACCAGCTCTACCTGCACGGTCGAGCCGACCTCTGCCGATCCGCTGACATCGGCGACCACTGCGTGCTGCGTCAGCTGCGCCAGTATCCCGTGTTTGCCGTTGTCGTCCACGATCACGGCCTCGAAGCTCTGGCCGACCTTGGGTTGGAGCACCGCTGCCTCGACGATGTCGGTGGCCGCGCGCTCGGCCTTGCGGGTGCGGCTGTCGGAGGCCTTCATCTCCTCCGGCAGCGTCGGGAGCGCGTCGCGAGCCCACTGCGGTACGTCCTCACCAGCACTGAGCGCCACACAGATCGCCAGCCCGTAGCGGTCGACCAATCGGCGCAGCGGTGCTGTGACATGCGCGTACGGCGCGGCCACGGCGGCCTGCTCGGTGATCTGCGGCAACTCGCCGTCGAAACTGGTGTACGCCGCCCCGCGGAAGAGCCCGGTCGCTTCATAGATCAGCGCGAGGTGGCGCGGGTTGCTGCGGTCGAGGGTGCGCAGGAACTCCCCGTAGCTCAGCTCGCCGGCCCACGGCGCTCCGAGGGCACTGGCTTCCCGCTTGAACCGCGCAACGGCGTTCGCATCGGGTTCGGGCATGGTGCGCAGCACGCCGACCTTGTGCTGCAGCATGAGATCGGCGGCGGCCATCCCGGTGAGCAGTGAGATCTGGGCATTCCAGTCCTCGGCCGGCACCGGTGGACGCATCGACAATTCGTACGTGCCGTCGTCCTTGCGGTTCACGATCTGCTCGGGCATCGGCAGACTCGCTCCCCCGCGCTGACGCTCCAGCTCGATGCGCTTCTCGCCGATCTCCTGCAGGAGTTTCAGGGACTCGTCGGCATCGTCTGCGTCGATCTGCTGCTGCACGCTTTCGTAGTCGAGGCGCTGCTGGCTGCGCACTGTCGCGCGGTACACCTCGGCGGCCGTGCACTTGCCGGATGAGTCGAGCCGCATGTCCCACACGAACGCGGGTCGTGTCTGGCCCTCCAGGAGGCTCGCGGCGTCCTCACTGATCACTGTGGGGTGCAACGGAATTCGCTGACCGGGTAGGTAGACCGTCTGGCCCCGCCGGTGGGTCTCCGCATCAAGTTCGCCGCCAGGCGTCACGAACGCCGGGACGTCGGCGATCGCGTAGCGCACGCGGTATCCGTCGCCGTCCCGTTCGAGGCACATCGCCTGGTCGAGATCGACCGAGCCGATCGGGTCGATGGTGAAGAAGGGCACCGCGGTCTCGTCGCGATCGGGCAGCTGCGGCGACTTCGCCGCCTCCACCGCCTCCTGCTCGACCTGCGGGGTGAACGCCCCCGGAAGCTCCAGTCTTTCGCGGAGGGCGTCCAGGGCCGCGCTGAGTTCAGGGGTGTTCACCTTGTCGGAGGGTGCATCGCCGGTTTCAAGTCGAATCACACGCTTCACCATGGGGCACAGCTTATGGACCCGACAACCCTCCACACTTCCAACTGGGCTCACCGCTTGCTCGGTCCGCGCTTAGGATTCCTCTCGTGCTCGTGCTGCTGCCTCCCTCCGAATCGAAGACTCCGCGATCCCGAGGCAAGGTCTACGAGCCGTCCTCGGTGAGTGCACCCGAACTCGCCGACGCACGCGCCGCGGTGATCAAGGCGGTCGCGGCCGTGAGCGACTCCCCCGACGCAGCACGCGTGCTGGGAGTCAGCCCGAACCTCGGTGACGAGATCTCCCGGAACACCCGTCTGCTGACGGCCCCGGCTGTGCCCGTCAGTGCGCTCTACACCGGGGTGCTGTTCGACGCGCTCGACCTGCCGTCGCTGGATGCCGCTGCTTCTCGTCGCGCGAACCGTTGGTTGCTGGTGCAGTCGGCTCTCTTCGGAGCCCTGCGAATGAAGGACAAGGTGCCGCCCTACCGACTCTCGATGGCGGTCAACCTGCCGGACGTCGGACCGCTGGCCGGCTACTGGAAGCCTTTGTTGGAAGAGCCGATGACTGCCGCAGCGGGCAAGGGATTGATCGTCGACTGCCGCTCGAGCACTTATGCCGCAGCGTGGACGCCGTCCGGGCAGTTCGCGCAGAGGTGGGTGCAGATCAAGGTGCCCGGCGCCACCCACATGGCCAAGCACACACGTGGTCTGGTCGCCCGTGCGATCTGCGAGTTGGGCCTTGACCCCCGCAGGCCGCACGGTCTGGCCGACGCACTCGCCGATCGCTTCGAGGTCTCGCTCGAGGAGCCCGCCAAGCCCGGCAAACCCTGGATTCTGTCTGCCACCGCGCGTGGCTGATCTGCTGGAGCGAATAGGGCCGGTCATTGGCTTCTTGTTGGCGCTGACCATCGTGGCCGAGATCGCGCAACGGGCCGGAGTCTTCGACGTCGCTGCCCACAGGGCGGCCCGCGCCGCTCGGGGCAGCGTGCTGCGGTTGTGGTTGCTTATCGTGCTGCTGGCCACGGCGTCGACCATCGTGCTGAGCCTCGACACCACCGCGGTGTTGCTCACTCCGGTGGTGCTTACCGTCGCCCGACAGGCCAGCATTCCACCGGTCGCCTTCGCGCTCACGACGGTCTGGCTGGCCAACACTGCGTCGCTGCTGCTGCCCGTCTCCAACCTGACCAATCTGCTTGCCCTGCACAGCTTCTCGCACATTCCGTCGCACCCGTCGTATGTCTCGACGATGTGGCGACCTGCACTCGCTGCGATCGTCGCCACAGTTGTCGTCGCCGGGCTAATCCACCGGCGCACCCTGCGCGGGCGTTTCACGACCACTGCCCCCGCCGCCCCCCATGACCGCGTGCTGCTGGTGGTGTCAGCGGTCGTGTGCTGTGCGCTGGCGCCGTTGTTCATCTCGGGCATTCCGCCGGTCTACCCGGCCGCGGCCGCCGCGCTCGTGCTGCTGGTTGTCCTCGCGGTGCGCGACCGGGCCTTCCTGACCGAAATCAAGTTGCCGTGGCTGACGGTCGCAGCTGTCGTCGTCCTCTTCGTCGCCGTCGACTACGCCGGACGCCGGGGGCTCACCGACGCGATCGGCACGCTCACCGGGCACGGTGGCGGGGTGTTCGAACTCCTGCGCCTGTCAGGCACATCAGCCCTGCTGGCCAATGTCGGCAACAACCTGCCCGCCTACCTGGCGATCGAACCCGTCACCGGCTCGCTCGACCGTCATGCCGCGCTCCTCGTCGGCGTGAACGCCGGCCCTATCGTCACGATCTGGGGCTCGGTCGCCACGCTGCTGTGGCGCGACCGCTGTCGCCGCGCCGGCGTGCAGGTGCGGTTGGGCACCTTCACCTGGCAGAGCCTGCTGATCGCCGTAGCCGCGGTCGTGGCTGCGACACTCGCGCTCTGAGAAGCCAGTCAGCCGAGAGCGCGTCGGAGGTCTCGCACCAGATCGCCGGTGTCCTCCAGGCCGACCGAAACCCGCAGCACTCCATCGGTGATGCCGATCGCCAGGCGGGCTTCCTCGCCCATGCCGCGGTGCGTCGTCGTGGCGGGATGGGTGATCAGCGACTTGGAGTCACCGAGGTTGTTGGAGATGTCGATGATCTGAAGTGCGTTCATCAGCGCGAAGGCTTCGCTCTTGCCACCATTCAGCTTGAAGGTGACGACCGTGCCGCCGCCGCCCATCTGCCGTTTTGCCAGGTCGTACTGCGGGTGCGACTCCAGGTAGGGATACCAAACCTGTTTCACCGCAGGGTGATTCGCCAGGGTGCGAGCGACTTCGAGCGCCGATCGAGACATCTGCTCGACACGTAGGCGCATGGTCTCCAGGCCTTTCACCAACACCCAGGCGTTGAACGGCGACAACGACGGCCCGGTGTGCCGCAGGAGGTTCTGCACAGGCCCGTCGATGAAGTCGCGGGGCCCGAGGATCGCGCCACCGAGCACCCTGCCCTGACCGTCGATGTGTTTGGTCGCGGAGTAGACCACGATGTCTGCACCATGCTCCAGCGGCCGCGAGAAGATCGGTGTGCCGAAGACGTTGTCGACCACCACCTGTGCGCCGGCTGCGTGCGCCAGATCACTGACGGCGCGCATGTCGACCAGTTCTTGCATCGGGTTGCTCGGCGTCTCGAAGAAGACCGCGGTCGTGGGCTCGCTCAAAGCTTGCGCCCACTGGTCGAGGTCGGGGCCGTCGACGAAGACGGTCTCCACGCCCCAGCGCGGCAGGATCTCGTCGAGGATCACAAAACACGAGCCGAACAAACCACGCGCCGCGACCACCCGGTCTCCAGCGCCCAACAAGGCCGCGAGCGCGGTGAACACCGCACCCATTCCCGTACCGGTGGCGTAGCACGCTTCGGCGCCTTCGAGTTGCCGCAGTCGCTCCTCGAAAATGGCGACGGTGGGGTTGCCGTAGCGGCTGTAGACGAACCGGTCGACGTCACCCTTGAACGCCGCCTCGGCGTCCTCCGCGCTGTCGTAGACGAACCCGGAGGTCAGGTAGAGAGCCTCAGAGGTCTCCTCGAAACCGCTGCGGGACAAGCCTGCCCGCACCGCGATCGTGTCGGGTGAGAAGGCTTGCTCGTCCAATGCTGCTCCTACTGCTGGGGCGGGATCCGGAGGTGGTTCGTATCGTTCACGAAGCTGATCGAACCGTGGCCGTCGGTCCAGACTTCGATACCGGTGAACGATCCGGGCGCCACGGCGAGCAACCAGGCGTGTGCCAGGTCGAGGCCGAGGATGTCGGCGAGCACCACCATGATCGGCTTGCGATGCGTCGCAACGACGGCCACTCCCCCGTCCGGGCTGCTCTCGATCGTCCTGAGCAGCGCTTCGCGCACCCGCTCCACGAGCTCGGCGTGGGTCTCGCCGCCACCGGGTGCCGCGTAGGTCTCGTCGTCGCGAAGGCGACGGAAGTCCTGGTGCTGCACCAGGTCGCGGACGAGTTCGCCGTCCCATGAGCCGAAGTTCTGCTCGTCCCAGTCGGGGTCGATGTGCAGTTCCACGCCCGCCGCTTCGGCCGCGTGGCGGATGGTGTCCTGTGCGCGGGAGAGGTCGGACGCGACGAAGCGCACCTGCCGGTCGCCGACCTTGGCACGGATGCCGGCAGCGACCGCCTTCGCCTGGGCTCTGCCCTGCTCATTCAGGTCGGGGTTGGGCCCGCCTCGGCCGTCCAGCCTGCCCTCGACGGTGAAATCGGTGACGCCGTGTCGCACCAACAGAATCCTCGTCGGGGCCTTGCTCGGGGGCGGGGGCACTGCTGCCTCGGCGTCCGCTGCCGCCCCTGGTGCATCTGCTGGGTCGGGCGCTGCCGCTCTGCCGGCAACACCTTCGTCTGCGCTCTCACCAGCACCTGCGTCGTCAGCGTCAAAGGCATCCGAACCCGTTGTCTCCCAGAGGTTTTGCATGATCGTGCGGCCGTCCATGCCGTCGTTCGACAGCGCGTCAGCGTCCTTGTTCTTATCCCGCGGGATCCATCCCCAATCGACCGATCCCCCGGCCACCTTGAGGGCGCGAACAATCTCCTGCGCCTGCAGCGCCAGGCGTTTCATGTCTTCGTGCTTGATCTTCCAGCGGCCGGCCATCTGTTCGATGACCAGTTTGGAATCCATCCGCACCTCGATGCGGGCGGCGGGATCGATCTGGACGGCAGCAGCCAGGCCGGCGATCAGCCCGGAGTACTCCGCGACGTTGTTGCTCGCCTTGCCCAAGGGTGCAGCCCGTCTGGCGAGCACCTCACCTGACTCGGCGTCGCGCACGAGCGCGCCGTAGCCGGCAACCCCAGGATTACCGCGAGAACCACCGTCGGCCTCGACGACCAGTGAGCGACCCACTCGACCTCACAGACCTGATTCGGACGTGCGGACAATGATGCGTCGGCACTCGTCGCAGCGAAGGATCTCGTCTTCGGGGGCGTTCTTGAAGCGTGCGAGATCAGTGGCGTTCAGCTCCAATCCGCAACCGCCGCAACGACGTTGGGTCAGCGCGGCAGCGGCGAGGCCACCACACTGCTCACGCACCTTCTCGTAGAGGCCGAGCAGTTCGGTGCCGAGCCCCGGGGCCATCTGGTCGCGCTTGGCAGCCACCTCGCCGGTCTCCACGTCGATCTCGGCCAGGGCGACGTCGCGTTCGGAGACCAAGCTGACGACGCGTTCGTCGATCTCCGCCTTCTGCGCCTCCCGGCGGGCCAGCAGTGCACGCAGCTCCTCGGCCCGCTCCATCACTTCAAGTTCTTCGTCCTCCAGGGCCGACTGGCGCCGGGCCAACGTCTCCAGTTCGTGCTGCATCGCCTGCAGTTCCTTGGGAGCGCCTTGCCCTGCATCCAGGCGTTGCTGGTTGCGGGCGGCGCGATCGCGCACCAGTTGCACGGCGTCCTCGGCCTTGGTGATCTCGCGTTCGACGTCCTGGGCGGCGGTGCGAGCGAGGACGACCTCCTCGAACAACTCCTCCTGCTGCTTGGTCGCCGTCTCGATCTGGGCGAGCACCGGCAGGCTGCGCTTCTTGTGCGCGAGCTGGGCCAGACGGGTGTCCAGCTTCTGCAGGTCGAGCATGCGCCACTGTCGGGCCAGATCAGCTTTCAACGTCGGCTCCCTGAGGTGTCGGCGCCGCGACCAGGAAGTCCCACGGATCGGTGCGCACTGTGCAGATATCGGTCTCAACTCTATGACCGCCGGCAGCCAGGCGCTCACGCAACCGGTCGGCGGCGCCAGCCAGCCACAGTGATTCGGTGGCCCAGTGGCCTGCATCGATGAGGTACGGAGGACCACTACGAGACTCTTCGCGAGCCTCGATCGCCGGGTGGTGACGCAGATCTGCGGTCACGTAGACGTCCGCCCCGCTGCGCCGGACCACTTCGAACCGGTCGTCACCCGCGCCACCCAGCACGGCGATCTTTCGGACGATCGCGTCAGGGTCACCGCTGACGCGCACCCCGACCGGCGCGGGCGGGAGTGTCGCCGCCAACTTGTGCGCAAAGTCCTTGAGCGACAGCGGTTCCGGTAGTTCTCCGACTCGTCCGAGGCCGTCCTCCTCGTCCAGCGGAGGGCAATCGTCAGGCAGCCCGCAGGCGGCAGCCAATGCGTCATTGACCCCGGGGCGTGCGAGGTCGGCGTTGGTGTGTGCGCAATAGAGCGCAAGGTCGGCGACCACCAGGGCTGTCACGGCAGCGCCCTTCGCGGAGGTGGTCGCAACCGAGTTGATGCCGCGTAGTAGCAGCGGGTGGTGGGTGACCAGCAGGTCGACGCCGTCGCGCCGCGCGGCTTCGATGACCGCGAGCGTGGGGTCGACCGCGAAGCGCACGTGATGCACGGGCTGCTCCGGGTCGCCGCTGACCAGGCCCACCTGGTCCCACGACGCAGCCGTCTGCGGCGGATAGAACTCCTCCAGCACAGCCACGACATCGGCCAGAGTCGGCGCGGATTCTTCCTGGGTGCTCACAGCTGTCATTGGTTCCTCATGCGGTGCGGACGAAGACTCCACTCTAAAGATCAGACCGGGAAGCGAAGCGCACTGATCACGACCGAGCCGATCCAGAACTGAAGCGAGTGGTGGCACCCAGCCAACCGAGCGGGAAGGCTCACGTCGCGGGACGCGTCGCGCCCTCGGCGGAAGCGAAGCGGCCCGCCGAGGGCGCGAACCGCGAAGGAGCGACAAAGAAAACGAGTGGGCCCGGCCGGCCTCGAACCGACGACACCCGCGGTGTAAACGCGGTGCTCTACCAACTGAGCTACAGGCCCCGAGCCGCCCGAGCGAGGCGGGCGGACTGCGAGAAGGGTAATGCGCGAAGGATTACAGCTTGGCGACGGCCTCGTCGAAACCGGCGAAGTCGCGGGCCTCGCCCGGGCCGTTCACCTGCGACCAGACGATCGTGCCGCTGGTGTCGATCAGGAAGGTGCCGCGGATGGCCATGCCGGCGTCCTCGTTGAACACTCCGTAGTCCTGGGCGATCGAGCCGTGGGGCCAGAAGTCCGACAGCAGCGGGAAGTCGTAGCCCTGGTCCTTGGCCCAGGCCGCCTGGGTGAACATCGGGTCGCAGGAGATGCCGACGACCTGCACCTTGTCGTTGACGAAGCGAGAGAGGTCGTCGCGGATGGAGCAGAGTTCGCCGGTGCAGATGCCGGAGAACGCGAACGGGTAGAACACCACGAGCACGGCCTTGTCGGCGATGAGTGAGGTGAGCGTCTGCTCCTGACCGTTCTGGTCCTTGGCGGTGAACGCCGGAGCTTGCTCGCCGACCTGCTTGGCAGAGGTCATCAATGGGTCCTTTTCTGGTGATGCGGCGGATGGATCGTGCCGGATTCGACAGACGGTCGAGACGTCTGTCAACGCTGTTTTGCGTGGCCGCCCTGCACGAGCTTGGTGGCGATCCACTCGCCGGCCTTGGCCGTCGAGCTCGCCTTCAACCCCACGGTGTCAGCGGCTTCCTGGATCTCGGCGGCCTCGACGTGTTCGGGATGGCCGACCTGCGGCACGAGCACGACGACGAAGCCTTTGTCGGCCAGGAACGTGAGCGCGTCGACGCAGTCGTCGATCAGGTCGCCGTCACCGTCGCGCCACCACAGCAGGACTGCATCGACGACTCCGTCGAACTGGTCTTCCTCCAGAGCCGAGCCGATGACCTCCTCGACAGCTTCGCGGAGGCCGTCGTCGACGTCCTCGTCCCAGCCGATTTCGAGCACGACCTGACCTTCGGTGAAGCCGACCTTGTTCGCCCAGGTGCCCCCAGTTGCGTCCTTTGCCATGTCCCTTTCCCTGCATCGATGCTGCGCCGGGCACACGCCCGGCGCGATTCTTCCCCAATCACCGTAGTTAAACAACACACGTCATCGGGGTTGGTGATGCATCGCGAAATGGAGGACATCAACTTTCCGCATCGTGGTGGACTCGGCAGATATAGGACCTGCTACTGAGAGGTAACCAAACCGGCGTACACGCGCACGGCCCGGGAGGTGTTTGATGGAGGTTGCGATGTACGCACGCGAAGGAGCCAAACGTGTCACCTGACCCCGCATCCGGCCCGATCCTCAACGGCCTTCCCAGTCAGCTTCCGGACACCGACCCGGAAGAAACGCAGGAGTGGCTGGAATCCCTGGACGGCATCATCGAGGGCGGCGGCAAGAACCGCGCGCGCTACGTGATGCTGAAGTTGCTGGAACGTGCCCGCGAGCGCCAGGTGGGAATCCCCTCGCTGACGACGACCGACTACATCAACACCATCCCGCCGGAGTCGGAGCCGTGGTTCCCCGGTGACGAAGAGGTCGAGCGCCGCTACCGCGCCTGGCTGCGGTGGAACGCCGCGATCATGGTGCACCGCGCGCAGCGTCCCGAGATCTCGGTCGGCGGACACATCTCGTCCTACGCCTCGGCCGCCACGCTGTACGAAGTGGGCTTCAACCACTTCTTCCGCGGCAAGTCGCACCCCGGCGGCGGTGACCAGGTGTTCTTCCAGGGTCACGCCTCCCCCGGCATGTACGCCCGCGCTTTCCTCGAAGGCCGCCTGTCCGAGGACCAGCTCGACGGCTTCCGCCAGGAGAAATCGCACTTCATCGACGGCAAGCCCTTCGGCCTGCCGTCCTACCCGCACCCCCGGAACATGCCCGACTTCTGGGAGTTCCCGACGGTGTCGATGGGTATCGGCCCGATGAACGCGATCCACCAGGCGCAGTTCAACCGCTACCTGCACAACCGCGGCATCAAGGACACCAGCCGGCAGCGCGTATGGGCCTTCCTCGGTGACGGCGAGATGGACGAGCCGGAGTCGCGCGGTCTGCTGCAGTTGGCAGCGGGTGAGGAGCTCGACAACCTCACCTTCGTCATCAACTGCAACCTGCAGCGCCTCGACGGCCCGGTGCGCGGCAACGGCAAGATCATCCAGGAGTTGGAGTCATTCCTCCGCGGCGCCGGCTGGAATGTCATCAAGACCGTCTGGGGTCGCGGCTGGGATCCGCTGCTCGCCTCCGACCGCGACGGCGCCCTGGTCAACCTCATGAACGCCACCTCCGACGGTGACTACCAGACCTTCCGCGCCAACGACGGCGCGTACGTGCGCGACAACTTCTTCGGACGCGATCCGCGCACCAAGGCGATGGTGGCCGACTGGAGCGACGACGACATCTGGTGGCGCCTGAAGCGCGGTGGTCACGACTATCGCAAGGTGTACGCGGCGTACAAAGCAGCCACCGAGCACCACGGTCAGCCGACGGTCATCCTGGCCAAGACCATCAAGGGCTACAGCCTGGGCACGCACTTCGCCGGTCGTAACGCGACCCACCAGATGAAGAAGCTCACGCTGGACGACCTGAAGACCTTCCGCGACAGCCTGCAGATTCCGATCACGGATGCGCAGCTGGAGGACAACCCCTACCTGCCGCCGTACTACCACCCCGGCGACGGCGACGAGGCGATCCAGTACATGCGGGATCGCCGCAAGCAGCTCGGCGGCGGGCTACCGTCGCGGCGCACCAAGACCAAGGAGATCGCACTCCCGGCGGAGTCGGCGTACGCGCAGGCGAAGAAGGGTTCGGGCAAGCAGATGGTGGCCACGACCATGGCC